>NZ_JBCEVZ010000038.1:0-48954 GCF_038448715.1 Hymenobacter segetis
CGAACAGAGCCGTTAAGCCCCGGTGCGCCTATGGTACTGCCTTCACCGGTGGGAGAGTCGGTCGCCGCCAACCTTTTTTCAGTAATGCCCCTGCCGCTTTCACCAGCCGCAGGGGCATTTTGCTGTTACGCCAAGTTGGGATTTGAGGCAGCAGCATATCTGCTCAATCGTAGCTAGGTGGAGCAATGTTGTCTACCCAAGCCAATTAAGTTGGGCTTGTGTTGGTTACTTATATGGGAGAAGTCAGTGATAGACTTCAGCAGCGCTGATGGTCCCGATGCTGCTAGGGCTATTGTCGAGGGAATCATGTGCCGGACAAGACTTATGGAGGGGATATACGGTATAGTGGAAAAAGCAGCAGATGCCATGGCACGCCTTAATTAGAGGTACTGTTGAATTGTCAATATTGCAGGCATAAGCATGGTCAACGTATTAGTGCATTAGATGGATGAAAGCGTTAATAGTGAGTAAATTAGATGATTCTTGTAAGCGAATACTATTTGCGCATTCATAAAACTTTACCGTTGGGGCAATCCGCTGGATGAAGGAGTGGCGTAGGTGAGGCATCATTCAAAACATCCAAGCATTTCTTCATATCCATGAAAAAGACTCTGTTTTCGCTCGCTTTCGTTGCTTTGTTCAGCGTTGCTACCACTACTACTGTTTCGGCCCAATCCAAGACTAAGACTGTGATGGTGGGCGGTGCCGCTATGTACCCCACGAAAAACATTATTGAAAACGCGGTTAACTCGAAAGACCACACTACGCTGGTGGCTGCGGTGAAAGCTGCTGGTTTGGTAGAGACGCTGCAAGGTGCTGGTCCCTTCACGGTATTTGCTCCTACCAATGAGGCTTTCAACAAGCTCCCCGCTGGTACGGTGGAAACGCTGGTGAAACCCGAGAATAAGGCGACGCTAACCAAAATCCTGACTTACCACGTGGTGGCTGGCCGTATGACTTCGGCTGATATCGCAAAAGCCATTAAAGCTGGTGGTGGCAAGGCTACCTTCAAAACGGTAAGCGGCGGTACCCTGACGGCCATGATGAAAGGCAAAGCCCTTGAGTTGAAAGACGAGAAAGGCGGCATTTCGACTGTTACCATCGCCGATGTGCTGCAGAGCAATGGCGTTATCCACGTGGTGAATACGGTGCTGATGCCCCAGTAAGGCTTTCCGAGCTTCTGAATGCAACTTCGGCAACCGCCGCTGGCTTTGGCTAGCGGCGGTTGTTTGCGTTTATGGGAGGCGCTTTAATGGCAGGCGGCTTGGGCCGTGCGGGCGTATTCGTAGCCTAGGTTCAGGGCGCGACGGTAGAACTCGCAGGCGGCGGTGGAGTCGCCGGTGTGGGCGGCTAGTTTGCCGAGCAGGAAGTGGGTGCGGCCATCAGTGGGGTTGGCCTGGAGTACGCGGAAGTAATCGGCCCAGGCTTCGGGGTAGCGGGCGAGGGTAGCGAAGGCCACGCCACGTAGCTGTACGTAGCGCCAAGGGGCTTTTCGACCGGTGCGTTGGTACTGGCTTAGGCCGGTGGTGAAATCGACTACAGCCAGCGCGGGCTGATGTAGGTCGAGCAGGCGGATTTCGCCGCGGGCAAAGTAGGTGATGCTGCGAGTGCTGTCTAAGGAGAGGGAACGAGTGTAGTTGAAGTCGGCGGTGGTGGCGCGGCCGAGGGCGGCTTCGCAGCGGCCTAGCTGGTACAGCAGGTCGGCGGTGAGGCGGCGGGACTGGGGCTGTTGGAGGGCGGCCTGGAAATCGGCGCGGGCAGCATGGACATCCTGGAGGCTGAGGCGGGCCAGCTCGCCGCGCCGGCGCAGGGCAGGGGCGTAGTCGGGACGGAAGTGCAGGGTTTCATCCATGAAGCTGTACGCCGCTGACCAGTCGCCGCGGACGTAGGCCCGCAGGCCATCGGCGTAGTTGCTGTTGGCGGAGACGCGGTCCATGGTCACTTTCACGGCCATCGCAAAAAGCAAGATGCCGGCGATGAAAAGCAGCGTGAATAGCCAGTCGCGCCGATTGAAGGCGGGGCGTTGGCGCGGAATACGCTGGTAGTGCCGCTCACGGCTGCCGGCGGGCGGGCGAGTACGGAGCGGGGCTGGGGGCGGCATGGGCACGCCGTAGACGTGCTGCGAGACGGGCCGCTGCTGCTGTTGGCGCTGGGCTTCGGCGGCGCGGCGGGCGGCCTGGGCCAGCTGGAAATCATAGGTGGCGCGGCGGCCGGGGTCGCCGAGGATGCCGTAGGCCACGGCGACGGCTTTAAACTGCTCCTCGTAGCGGATGTCGCCACCGTGCTTGTCGGGGTGGAAGCGCACTACCAGCTGCCGGTAGGCGCGCTTGATATCGGCGGCCGGGGCGGTGGGGGCAACTCCAAGAATTTGATAATGATTCTGACTCACGCTAGCGGCAAACACAAAGGTGGGTGCAAAAGTCAGCCACGCGCCGAAATTTTCCGTAGAACCGGCGCGGTCCACTGCTTTTTTCTGCGAAATCAAAGAAACTGTCGGGCTTTTTTTCTTGTGTCACTCCATTTTCGCGCCGCATGTTCAACGACGACGATACCTCCAAAACTCCCCGTAACGACAGCCTGATTGGGAACCTCACAGGTTACCTTGATACCCGCATTGACCTAGTTCGGCTGGAAATTCAACAAAAAGTATCCACCATTTTCGTGGGTACCATTCACGGCGCAACCCTGGCTATTCTGGGGCTGCTGTTCGTCATCTTTGTGAGCATCTTTGCCGGACTGGCTCTTAATGCCGCTCTGAATAGCCCGTATTGGGGCTTTGGTATTGTGGCCGGCTTCTATCTGGTGCTGCTGGTGCTGGTGCTAGTAGGCGTTGATAAAACGGCTTTTCAGGGCCTCGCTAACAAAGTGCTGAAGGATACCATTTACAAATCTGACAAACGCCAAGCTTAAGCCAACCCTAGCATGAGTGAGTTGCAAAACCCCCTGTTCGAAGAGGAAAAGGAATTCCTTGAACGCAAAAAACTGGAATACGAGCGCGCCCTGCGGGGCGATGTGGACCACATCAAGGACCAATCGGTGGTGGTGGGCAAGGTGGCGCTGGTTGGCGCGGGCCTGGCCGGTGGCGTGTGGCTCATCACCAAGTTGATTGGTGGCAAGAAGCGCAAGCGTACTCCGAAGCATGCGGCTGAGCACAACGAGGCCGACCATGACTACGAGTTCGGCGCCGATTATTATTCCAACAGCAAAGGCAAAAAGGATAAGAAGGGCAAAAAAGGCGATGACCTGGCGCATAAGTCGGCCGAAGAATCGGCCCGCGCTTTTGTGGAACATCACGAGCACGCTCACGAAGCCGATGACCTGGGCTTTGGCTCTACAGGGGCACATTCGGGAGAGCATTCTTCGGAGACGGCTTCCAGTGCTCCTTTTGCAGCTGGCGCGGCATTTGCCGATGAGGAATTTGAGGAAGACCCGTTTCAGGATTTGCCTTACGACGACAGCCGCCGTTTGCCCGCTTCGCATGCTTTTGATGAGCCCACGCCGGCAGCCAGCCCGGCTAATTCGCGTTCGCGCATGGTAGGCTCAGTGCTGCAGGCGTTTTTGCAGTCTGATACGGGCAAGGTGCTGGTGGCGCAGGCAGCTGCCCTAGCCTTGGCCATGGTGACGAAAAAAGTAGGTGAGTTTTTCCCGGCGGACAAAAATGCCGACCTTGCGACTTCTCCCGGCTACGCCAAGGCCGAAACCGGGGCTTCTCCCGTCGCCTCGTCTGCTCCTTCTGACTCCTCGGATGCGTCCAACCCCCCTAAGTCTTTATGATGCGCTGCGCGCCCGGCAGCAGCACGGCCGCAAAGCGCTGGCCGTATTGCTCGACCCGGACAACCTAGATGAAACCAGCCTGCTGCACCTGCTCAGCCTGAGCGAGGTGCATCCGGTCGATTACTTTTTCGTGGGGGGCAGCCTAGTGCTTAGTGAGCACCAGGCTGCCCTCATCACGTTAATCAAGGCCCATTCCGATGTGCCGGTGTTGCTGTTTCCCAGCCATAGCATGCACCTGGATGGCCCGGCCGATGGATTGCTGCTGCTCTCGCTCATATCGGGCCGCAACCCTGATTTTCTGATTGGGCAGCATGTGGTGGCCGCGCCGCGCCTCAAGGCCAGCGGCTTGCAGCTGCTGTCGACGGGCTATATGCTGGTTGATTCGGGCCGGCAAACGACGGCTTCCTACATGAGTGGCACCACGCCGATGCCGCACAACAAGCCGGGTATTGCGGCATGTACTGCGCTGGCCGGCGAGCAGCTGGGGCTGAAGCTGATGTACCTCGATGGGGGTAGTGGAGCGCAGAACCCGGTGTCCGGCGCGATGATTGCGGCCGTGCGCGAAGCCGTGAGCGCGCCCCTTATTGTGGGCGGCGGGCTGAATTCGGGTGAGAAGGTGTACGCGGCTTTGGCCGCTGGGGCCGATGTGGTGGTGGTCGGCAACCACATTGAGGCCAAGCCGGAGTTTCTGGCCGAAGTGTCGGAGGTGGTTGCCTCGTTTAATCAGGTGGCAGCTTCGCGGCGCGTTTTTCAATAGCCTTGCGGCTGGCAATTCAATCAAATAAAAAGGCCCTGAAACCATTGTGCGGTTTCAGGGCCTTTTTATTTGGAGCCGATTATTGGACTCGAACCAACGACCTGCTCATTACGAATGAGCTGCTCTACCAACTGAGCTAAATCGGCTTGTGCCCGACCAACGGTTTTGGAAGGGGCTGCAAAGATAGGCAATCCGCCGGAAGCTGCGCAACCGCGCGGGGAGAAAAATTTATTGTTCGTGGCGTGGACTCGGAGTAGGGATAAACCCGACGGCCCGGTAAAATTGCTGCTGTGCTGGCCGTCCGCAGGCGCGGAACCGATAAGCAGGGACGGGCCGTTTGCGTAAAATAAAAGCACCGTTCGCTCGTCAGCAGGGGCTGACCGTACTTTGCAGCGGCGTTTACGTTTCTGACCACATGAAATTCTGGCTCATATTCATTCTGATTTTTTTCGCCGTTCGCTACCTGTTGCCCATCGTGCTGCGGTTGGCGCTGAGCGGCTTTGTACGCAAGCAGATGCGCAATGGGGGCTTTGTGGTGCCGCCACAGGCGCGGCCCGAGAGTGGCCCTACTTCCCGGCCCGGCGAGGTACGGGTGGAGTACGTACCGCCTACGGCAGCCCAAAACAAGCAGCCCCACGACTTCAAGGGCGGAGAGTACGTTGATTTTGAGGAAGTAAAATAGAAGCGCAACGTTTTGGGAAGTAAAAAGAGGTTTTGTCAGGCTAACGCGAGCGTAGCCCGGCGAAACCTCTTTTTATTTCCCAAAACGTCGTGGTGGAAGCGATAGCGCGGTTCTACTGTACCTTCGGGCACGTTTTCATTTTCCCCAAAATTGCCCTGATGGCTGCTGTTGTTTCTGCTCCTTCTGTTTCGTCCGCGCCGTGGTGGCAGCGGGCTTTGCCGCACGTGCTGGCGGTGTTGTTTTTCGTGTTGCTGGCCTGCGTGTATTTCGCGCCCATCATGTTCGATGGCAAAACCCTGGCCCAGCACGATATTACCCAGTTTCAGGGCGGCGCGCACGAGGCGCAGGAATATGCCAAGGCCATGGGCAAAGAGGCGTTGTGGACGAATTCCATGTTTTCGGGGATGCCGACGTACCTCATCAGCCTGCACTTTCCGGGCGACTGGTCGGGGTATTTGCAGAAGGCCATGACGCTGGGCCTGCCCGCCGTGGTAGCCAACCTGTTTCTGGCGCTGCTCTGCGGCTATATTCTGCTGGTGGCGCTGGGCGTGCGGCCGCTCATTGCGGTGGCGGGCGCGGTGGCGCTGGGCTTTTCGAGCTACAACCTGGCCATTCTGGCCGCCGGCCACAACACCAAGAGCCTGGCCCTGGCCTACGCACCGCTGGTGCTGGGCGGCCTGCTCGTGACGTACCGCCGCGATAAGTGGCTGGGCGCGGCCCTGTTTGCCGTCGGACTCACGCTGAACGTGCACGTCAACCACCTCCAGATTACCTACTACCTGCTGCTTCTGGTGGCTATTTTCGGCGTTATTGAATTGGTTTCGGCCGTGCGGGCGGGCCGCCTGCCCGAGTTTGCCAAGCGCACGGCGCTGCTGGCGTTGGGCGCGGCTCTGGCCGTGGGCGTGAGCTTCGGCCGCCTTTATACCACCGCCGAGTACAGCAAATACAGCAACCGTGGGCCTAGTGAATTGAAAACGCCGGCTCCGACTGCACCCGGCCAAGCCCCGGCTCCTAAAACTGAGGACGAAGGCTCGGGCGTGGACCGCGACTACGCTTTCCAGTACAGCTACGGCGTGGGCGAAACCATTACCCTGCTGATTCCCAACTTCTACGGTGGGGCCAGCTCCATGCCGCTCAGCACCGATTCTAACCTCGCCAAAGCGGGTTTGCCGCAGGAATACCTGGGCGCGATGCCAACCTATTGGGGGCAGCAGAGCTACACGGCCGGGCCGGTGTACATGGGCGCGGTGGTGTGCTTTTTGTTTATTCTGGGGCTGTTTGTGGTGGAGAAGCGCACGCGCTACTGGCTGCTGGGCGGTACTATTCTTTCCATTTTGCTGGCTTGGGGTAAGAATTTCGAGACGTTTAACTACCTGATTTTCGACCTGTTGCCAGGCTACAACAAGTTCCGCGCCGTGAGCATGGCGCTGGTGATTGCGCAGCTGGCCATGCCTATCCTGGGTGCGTTGGCATTGAGCCGGGTGCTGCGGCCTCGTCCGGCTACGGCTCCCACATTGCCCGGCACCAAGGCCCCGCTTTCGGCCGACGCGGCGGCTTTATTGCCCAAGGTTTTGTATGCTGGCGCTATCACGGCTGGGCTGTGCGTGCTGGCGTATATGGCGAGCTTCAGCTTCGATTTCGCGGCTCCCGTGGATGGCGAGCTGACCAAGCAGGGCTTCACGCCGCAGCTGCTGGGCGCGCTGCGCGCCGACCGTGCCGATTTGCTCCGCAACGACGTGTGGCGCGGGCTGCTGTTCATTGGCGCGGCGCTGGGTGTGCTGTATTTCCATCTGAAAGGGCAGCTGAAAGTGGTGCCAGCGGCGGCCATTATGGTGGTGCTGGTGCTGGTGGATTTGTGGGGCGTGGACAAGCGCTACCTCGGCGACAATAAATTCCAGCGCGAAACCATCGCCGAGGAATTCCAGCCGAGCCCGGCCGACCAGATGATTTTGCAGGATAAGGACCTGAGCTACCGCGTGCTCAACGTGCAGAATCCCTTCAACGAAGCCCAGACTTCGTACTTCCACAAGAGCATCGGTGGCTACCACGGGGCCAAGCTGCGCCGCTACCAGGACCTCATCGAGCGTCAGATTTCGAACAATAACCAGCAGGTGCTCAACATGCTGAACATGCGCTACCTCATCACCGGCGATGCCAAGCAGCCGGTGCAGCGCAACCCCGGTGCGCTGGGCAATGCCTGGTTTGTGAGCACGGTGAAGCCCGTGGCCAGCCCCGATGCCGAAATGGCCGCTCTCAGCACCCTGAACCCCGCCACCGAGGCCGTGGTGGATGTCAGCAAATTCCCGCAGCAAAAAGCCGCGACCTACGATATTGCCGGCTCCAGCATTGCCCTCACCGGCTACAGCCCCGATGAATTGAAGTACCGTTGCAACGCCACGCAGGCCGGGTTGGTGGTGTTCTCGGAAATCTATTATGCCGACGGCTGGCAGGCTTACATCGACGGCAAGCCGGTGCCGCACATCCGCGCCGATTATGTGCTGCGGGCGCTGCAGGTGCCGGCCGGCACCCACACTATCGAGTTCAAGTTTGAGCCGAAAGCCTACGCCGTGGGCAATGGCGTGTCGTTGGCGGCCAGCATTGCGCTGCTGCTGGTGCTGGTAGGCACGGGCGTGTACGTGGCGCGCCGCCGCGAGCGTAGCGGCGACGAGCTGGCCGATGCGCCGGTGCTGGCGTAGCTTCTGCTTTAGAAGGAATCAGGGAAGGGGATAGGGGAAACGGTTGTTTTTCCAGTCCCCTTTCTCATTTTACCGCCGCTTCGATGCCTGCTTCGTCTCTTCTTCAGCTGCTTGATGAGCCCGTTGCCGCTGCTCACGGTGTACGACTATTGTTGTGGCGCGACGACCTTGTGAATCCGGACCTGCCCGGCAATAAGGCCCGTAAGCTCAAGTATAACCTGATGGCGGCGCGGCATCAGGGGCACCACACGCTGCTCACGTTTGGCGGGGCGTACTCCAACCACATTGCGGCGGTGGCGGCTGCTGGCCGGCTGCTGGGCTTCCGCACCATTGGCCTGATTCGGGGCGATGAACCAGCGGTTGGGGAGAATCTCAACCCTACGCTGGCCCAGGCTGCCGCCGATGGCATGGAGCTGCATTACCTCGACCGCACGGCATACCACCGTCGGGGCGAGCCGGCGTTTATCGCAGAGCAATTGGCCCGCTTCGGCCCAGCCTACGTGCTGCCCGAGGGTGGTACGAATGCGCTGGCCCTGCCTGGCTGCGCCGAGCTGGTAGCCGAAATCCGGCAGCAGGTTGATTTTGATGCGCTGGCCGTGGCCGTGGGTACCGGTGGCACGTTGGCGGGGCTGCTCACCGGACTGGCTGGCCAGCACCACGCGGTGGGCGTGGCGGCGTTGAAGAACGGCGAATTTCTGCGCAGTGAAATCGATGCGCTGACGCAGGCGACGGCTGGACAAGCCTTCGATAACTACTCGCTCCAGACCGATTATCATTTTGGTGGCTACGCTAAATACTCGGCGGAGCTACTAGTGTTTATTCAGCAGTTTCAGGAACGGCACGGCGTGTTGCTTGACCCGATTTATACTGGCAAGCTGCTGTTTGGGGTGCTGGATTTGATTGGGAAAGGCTATTTCCAGCGAGGTAGCACGGTGGTGGCTATTCACACCGGCGGGCAGCAGGCCTGGGCCGGGTGGCAGGAGCGGTTTGGGAGCAAGCGCTAAGCTGTGGCCGTCTTTTTGCCAGCCCACCAGTTGGCTATTTCCAGCGAAGCCAGCACGAATACCACCGTCAGCACTGGGGCCAGAAACCGCACGTCCCAGTCATCGACGGTGAGCATTATGATGGCCGTTTGCAGGAGGAAAATGGCCGCCAGAAACACCCGTGCCGGCCGCCAGATGCTGGCCTGCCGTGCGCCGCGCGCCGCCAGCCAGTAGGCTGGCCACAGCACCACCACGCCGATAACCCGGTGCGCCAGTGAGTAGTGCGGCTTGAGGTAGCTGACGAATACGAACAGCTTGCCCAGCATCAACCGGCCCAGATACAGCGGATTATGCGCGCCGAAATACGCCACCCGCGCCACCGGGCCGGTGCCGGGCGGTGGCATATTGAGCGGTGCGGCTTGGTGCACAGCCCACAGCTGGTAGCGGAAAATCAACTCGCCGCGCTGGTAGGTGTCCATCAGGTAGTAGGTGGCGAGCTGGTGGTTGAGAGCCACCCAGAGCAGGGGCGAGAGCAGCGCCAGGGCCACCAGGGCCGCCCGCCACGGCCGGCGGTCGGGGGCACGATGCAGGGCATCGAGGCCGGCCAGGGCAGCGGCCAGCGCTACCAGAAAGCCGTTGGGGCGGGCCAGGGCGGTGAGGGTTAATACGATAATCAGCCACAGCCAGTCCTGCCGCTGGCCGCTTTGCAGCTTGGTGAAGGCCCCGAATGACAGCGCCACCAAGCTTATAAACAGCGACTCGGTAAGCAGGAAAACGTTAAAGGGCTGAATATCGGGCCAGGCAATGAAGAGAAGCGTGGCCAGCGCTGCCGCGCCGCGCCGGCCGTGACTCAACCGCCGCGTGCCCCGGTAAATGGCCCGCGTAGCCAGCGCCGAAATAGCCATCTGGCCCGCCACTATGCCCCACCAGCCCAAGCCCAGCCGCAGCCACAGGCTCTGGAATAGCGGGTAGAGCACGTAGCGCAAGTTGTGGCCGGGCTCGAAGTAGCCGCGCTCGGCAATATTGGCGGCGTAGGCCAGGTAACGGCCGCTGTCGTTGGCGAAGCGTGGCCCGTGAAACTTGCGCAGGTACACCAGCTGCACCAGAATCCACAGCCCCGCCAGCAGCGCCGGGTGATGCCGCCACAAGCGTTGGGCCAGCAAGCGAAAAGAAGTCGGAACGCGCATCAGCCTGCAAAGCTAGGCCAGCATCCGGCCCAACGCCGCGCCGCGCCCTGCGTACTTTACGCTATATGAATTTAGTCCGCCTCGTCCGCCGCCTGTTGCCGCTGTTGTTTCTCGTGGGGCTGGGGTGGTTTCTCTGGAAGAAAATTGGCCCCACGCTCGCCGACCTCAACCCGCTGAATACGGAGCCCAAAGTCACCGTGACGCACAACACCGTGCTCACCCAGGTCGAAGCCCTGGGCAAGCTGGAGCTGGTGCGCTACAAGTTCAAGGACATTGTGGAGTATCGCCGGGCCAGCCGCTACCCGTTGCTGCCCGATGCTAAAGTAGCCCTCGTGGTGGGCGGCGAAGCCGTGGGCTGCCTTGACCTGCGCAAAATCCGCCCGCAGGATGTCGTGTTCGAGGGCGACTCTATCGTGCGCGTGGTGCTGCCCGCGCCGGAACTGTGCTCCTTTCAGGTGAACCACGACCAAAGCCGCGTATTCAGCACCGAAAACGGCTTTTTTCAGGATGCCGACCTTGTGGACCAGGGTTACAAATACGCCGAAAAGCAGGTCCGCAACGCCGCCCTGCAATCCGGAATCCTGGCCGAAACCCAGCGCAACGCCGAGCAGATTCTCGTGCCCATGCTGCGCACGCTAACCGGGCGGCGTGTGATAGTGGGGCAGCAATTGGTGATGCCGGCGGTGGGAGCTAAGCAGTAAGTAGCGTGGACTCTGCGAGTCCGCGTCTCGCCGCTACGCGGCGAATGCGGGGCTGCGCATAACCCCAACGGCAACAACGATTATTTGCCGCGTGGCGGCGAGACGCGGAATCGCAGAATCCGCGCTACGTGCTACTCGTCATCTTCCGGCGCTTTGCCCAGCTCATCGAGCGCCATTTTTATCAAATCCTGCTCGTAGCCTTTGCCCGTCAGATACTGCGAGATTTTCATGCGACGCACGCGTGGATTTTTCTCCTTTTCCTGACGGTCCTTTTTCTCCATCACCTCCACCAGGTTCTGGTAATACTCTTCGCCATCAATCTCCTTCATACCCGACTTGATGCAGTATTCGCTGATGCCTTTCTGCTTCAATTCCTGCATGATGCGGCGGCGGCCCCACTTCTTCTGGCGGTAGTGGCCGCGCACGAATGCCTGGGCAAACCGCTCCTCATCCAGCAGCTTTTCGCGGCTCAGGCGGATGATGATTTCGCCGGCCTCGTCCTCGTCTAGGCCGTAGGATTTTAGCTTTTGCTCGACTTCCTTTTGGGTGCGCTCCTGATAGGCGCAGAAGGCGGCAATTTTTTGCAGGGCTTCGCCGGGTGTGTATTGTTTGGGGGCTTTGTCGGGGTTTTTGAACATGCGGAGGGGCTTTCGAAAGGCAAGTAACACTCAACAACGCATCAGGAGCTTCGTTACCAATCCGCAGGCAAATATTCGATGGCGCGATGGAATATTTGCCTGCGGCCGGGCAACTCATTGGCGCGCCTGAGAATCAGTAGGGGCAGGGCCGTAACTTGTGCGGGCCTTTTTCTGCCTTTTGCCCGTTGTATGTCACGCACACTGTTTCGTTGGGTTGTATTCGTCTTGCTGCTGAGCGGTGCGCCATTCCTCAGCCGCGCCGGCGTTATCCGGGGCACGGTGAGCGGGGCCGATAAGGCTGGCCTGGCCTTCGCCAACGTGGCCGTGCGCGGCGCGGCCACCAGCACCGGGGCCAATGAGCAGGGCCAGTTCCAGCTGCGGCTGCCGGCCGGGCAGTACGAGCTGGTGTTCCAGTATGTGGGCTACAAGCAACACATCGAGCCCGTGCGTGTGCCCGGCGGCGACTCCACGCTCACCGTCAACGTCACGCTTCAGCCCGAGGCCTACAACCTGGGCGAGGTGCTGGTGAAGTCCTCCGACCGCGACCCGGCCTACGCCATCATCCAGGAAGCGCAGCAGTGGCGGGCCTACCACAAGCGCGAGGTGGCCGCTTACCGCGCCCGCATCTACATCAAAGCCCTGGGCCGCATCACCGACACGCCGGCCAAAATCATGGGCCTGTTCAAGCTGGGGCCGGACATCAAAAAGGGCATTTTCTACCTCTCCGAAACCGTGTCCGATTTTAGCTTCACGCAGCCCAACATCATCAAGGAAAAGATGCTATCGAGCCGCATCAGCGGCGACTCGCGGGGCATCAGCTTCAACCGGGCCAGCGCGGGGCGCAACCTGAGCTTCTATGAGAATCTGATAAATCCCGGGTTTTCGGAGCGCGGGTTCGTGTCGCCTATCGCGGGCAATGCCATGCTGTTTTACAAGTACGAGCTGGTGGGCAGTACCCCGCAGGGCGGCGTGCTGGTGCACAAAATCCGGGTGTTGCCGCGCCGCCGGACGGACCCCGTTTTCGCGGGCTTCATTTACATCGTGGACGGCTCCTGGCGCATCCATTCCGTCGATTTGCACCTGGATAAGGATGCCCAGCTCGACTATGTGGACGAGCTGCACCTGGCCCAGCAATACGCACCCGCGCCGGGCAATGCCAACGTCTGGCTCATCCAATCGCAGCAGGTCACCGCTAATCTTTCAGGTTTGGGTTTCAAAGGTTCGGGCTATATCACGGCCGTGCTTTCCAACTACGCCAACGTGGTGCCCACTTACCCCACGCCGCCCGAACCCAAGGCCGCGCCACCCGTGGTGGCCGAGGGCAAAAATGCCCCCGTAGGCCAGGAAACCGCCGCCCAAATCCGCAAGCGCAAGCCCGACCTGCGCGGCCTCAACGCCCAGGTGCGCAAGAAGGTGAAACAGGCCCAGCGTGACTCGCTCAAAAACGACATCTTCGCCCAGATGCCGCGCGGCGAGGTGCAGCTGGTGGAAAAAGGCGTGAACGAGCGCGACTCGGCCTACTGGGATGCCGTGCGCCCGGTGCCCCTCACCGCCGAGGAACAGAAGGATTACCACGTCAAGGACAGCACCGAAGTCATCCGCCGCTCACGCCCCTACCAGGATTCGATGGACCGCAAGCGCAACGAGTTCGAGCCCATCAGCCTGCTGCTGGGCGGCTACACGCACGTCAATAGCTTCAAGAAAACGTCGTTCTACGTGCTGCCGGTGTCGCAGATTTTTCAGTACAACACCGTGGAAGGGGCCGTGCTCAACGCCCAGGCCACCTTCCGCAAGCGCACCGACGACCGGCGAAATTTCAGCATCACGCCGGTGCTGCGCTACGGTTTCAGCAGCACCGAGCTGAACCCCAGCCTGGAGGCCAGCTGGCAGCTGCACCCGGCCCGCCGCCAGCAAATCGGCCTGAAAGCCGGCCGCACCATCGAGAATTTCGACAAAAACTCGCAGGTGACGCCGCTCATCAACACGCTCTATACGCTGTTTGACAACCGCAATTACGCCAAGCTCTACCGCCGCGACGGGGCCGAGCTCAGCTACCTCACCGAGCCGCTGACGGGCCTCACGCTGCTCACCACCGCCGCCTACTTCGACCGCCACGAGCTGTACAACACCACCGACCGGCTCATCTACGACGTGCCCGGCCGCGCCTTCACCCCCAACCGGCCCGTGAGCGACGAGCTGCCCGATACCGGATTCGGCCGCAGCCGCATCCTCACCGTGGCGCTCTCGGCCGATTTCAAGCCCGGCCAGCGCTACATCAGCCGGCCCGATGGCCGGTTCAACCTCGGCTCCAAGTGGCCCACTTTCAATGTGCAGGGCCGGCTGGCCATCCCGCACGCGCTGGGGGCCGATGTGCGCTACCTGCTGCTGCAAGCCGGCGTGCGCGATGCCGTGCCGCTGGGGCTGCTAGGTACCAGTAATTTCCGTGTGAACGTGGGCGGATTCGTGGGCAAACAGGAGGGGATGACCTTCATCGACTACCGCCACTTTTCCGGTAACCAAACCATCCTGGCCGGCAACTTCAGCAACTATCAGCTGCTGGACTACTACCGCTTCAGCACCAACAACACCTACCTCGAAGCCCATTACGACCACCACTTCAACGGCTTTATCTTCAACAAAGTCCCGCTCTTCCGCAAGCTGAAATGGCAGGAAGTGGCCTCGCTCAATTATCTCACTACCGCCCAAGCCGGCCACTACGTGGAGCTGGGCGCGGGTGTGGAGCACATCCTGAAAGTGCTGCGGGTTGATTTCTACACGGCCCTGCAAAGCGGGGAGCGGCTGGGCACGGGCGTGCGGATAGGCGTGGGTTTCTAGCGGTTGCGGATTGCCCGTATCATATTCGCCAGCGCGGCGGCCGGATAGGCTTTGCCCCGCGAAATCACGGCATCGATTTTTTTGATGTTGGCGATGTCTTCCAAGGGGTTGGCGGTCAGGAGCACCAAATCAGCGTCCTTGCCGGGGGCAATGGCCACGGTTTGCTCGGCCACGCCCATGAAGCGGGCCCCGTTGAGGGTAGCGGCTTGCAGCGCCTGGAGCGGCGTGAGGCCGGCTTTCACCAGCAAAATCACCTCTTCCTGGAGCGAGGCCCCGGGGTAAATGAACGAGTTGAACGGGCCGCTATCGGAGCCGGCCAGTAGCGTGACGCCAGCCGCCTGCATGGCCGGAATCATGCTCATGAACTTGGCTTCCAGATTCTTGCTGAAGTTCTGGCTGGCCAGCGGCTGCACGCGGGCGTTGGTGAGGCGGCGCTGATAGGTGGACTGAATCTTGGGGTCGATATAGGCCAGGAGGGTATCGCGGGCATGGTCGTTTTCGGGCAGCTCGGTCAGCGTTTTGCCGATGTAGAGCGTGGGCACGGCGGCCATGTGGCGCTTGGCCATGAGGGCGAAAATGCGGGCTGCCGCCGCCGGGCTGTAGGTGTCGTACACGGCGGGCAGCGTGGCAAACAGGCCCAGCGGCTTGCTCGTGCTCAGGCTGTTGCGCACCAGCGTAGTGAGGCTGTCTTCTTTGCCGGAGCAGGCTTTGAACACGTAGTACAAGTGCTCCGTCGCATCGAGGCCGCGTTTCACGGCGTCGCTCAGCTTCACGGAGTAGGGCATGTGGCCGGTGGTTTTCAGGCCGCGCCGCTGGGCCTGCCGAATGGTTTCGAGGTAGGCCGCGCCCGAAATCTTGCTGTCGTAAATCTTCACGTAGTCCACCTTTAGCCGCTGCAATGAGTCGAGCGCCTTGCTGATTTGGGCTTTGGTTTCGACTTCCAATGAGCCCGGCCAATAGGCGCCCGGCCCGTCAATTTTGGGGCCGGATGTGAAGATGCGCGGCCCGGCCAGCCGGCCCGCGTCCATGTCGCGCCGCCACTGGAAAATGCTCGGGGTGAGGTCGCCACCCGCGTCGCGCACCGTCGTGATGCCGTGGGCCAGAAACAGCGTCAGGCTTTTTTTATTGGCGGCGGCCAGGCTGTCGCCACCCCGAAAGTGCACGTGCATGTCCCAGAGGCCCGGTATCAGGTAGCGGCCGTTGCCGTTCACGTACTGCCGGGCGGCGTAGCTGTCTTTGTCGGCCAGCTGCACGCTCACGATTTTGCCCTTCGCGATGGCCACCACCTGGTTGGGCGTGAGCTGGCCCGTGCGCACGTCCACGATGGTCACATGGTTGATAACCACGTCGTAAATCTCCAGCTTAGTGGGGCGGCGGGCGCAGGTAGTAAGCAGCGCGGCCGCCAGCAAACCAAAAACAACTCGGGACAATTTCATTGCGGGCGGTGACAAACAGGGCCGGCAAAGTTAGCCCGGCAGGCGCACCGTGAACCGGGTGAATTTTCCTTCCTGCGTTTCGACGGTCAGCGTGCCCTGGTGGCCCTTCGTAATAATATCATACGCCAGCGACAGGCCCAGACCGGTGCCATCGCCGGCCGGCTTGGTGGTGAAGAAGGGCTGAAACACCCGCTCCGCCACGCTGGCCGCGATGCCGAAGCCGTTGTCGTATATTTCTACTTCTATCCATTCGCCCACGCGGCGCGTCTGTACGCTCACCTGGGGCTGAAAGCCGGGGCCGCTGGTGTGCTGGTGCTGCCGCACCGCATAAAAGGCATTGGCAAACAGGTTGAGCAGTGCCCGACCCAATTCCTGGGGCACGGCGGCCACGGTACCCACGGCCGGGTCGAAATGGGTTTCGAGCTCCACGGCGGGCGTGATTTCCTGGGCCGGCGCGCCCTGGTAGGCCAGGCGCAGGTTTTCGGCCACCAGGGCGTTGAGGTCGGTGGGCACGGGCTGCCGGGGGCCGGGGCGGGCGTGGGCCAGCATATCGGCGATGATGGCCGAGGCTCGCTGTCCGTGCGCGCTGATTTCGTGCAGATTCTGCTTCAAGCCGTCCAGTATCTGCTGCTCCAGGCCTTCGGGCTGAGCCGTGCCGTCGTGGTTTAGCAGGCCCACGCTCACGTCGGCAAACTTGCGCATGAAGGCCAGCGGGTTCTGCAGTTCATTGGCAATACCGGCCGAAAGTTCTCCCACAAATGCCCATTTCTCGGCTGCCACCAGCTGTGTCTGGATGGCGCGCACCTCGGTCAGGGCCTCGTCCAGAGCGTTGCGTTGGGCTTCAATCTGGGCGTTGCGCTCGTTCAGGAGGCGATTGGCGCGGCGCTGGCGGCGGTTGGCCCAGCCCAGCACCAGCGCTACCGTTAGCACCACCCCCAACAAGCTTAGCAGGCCGGCGCGCTGGTAGCTGGCGGTTTGCTGCTCCTGCGCCGCCCGCTGCCGGAGCTGCTGCTGCTGCTCAGTGAAAGCCAGTAATTCCAGCTGCCGAAACTTCTCGGGGCCAAAAAGGCTGTCGCGCGCCACCCCCGCCAGGCTCTGGTAATAAAAGGCACTGTCCGGGCGGTGGCGGGCCTTATAAAGCCGCGCCAGCAGCGCCCCGGCATCCATCACCGTGAGGCGATATGAGACGGCCTGGGCCTGGTGCAAGGCATCGCGGGCGTGCAGCAGGCTCGAATCGGGCTGGTGCAACTGCTCAAACAGCAGAGCCATGTGGTAGTGCGCCATGGCCCGGTTGCGCAAGTCGTTGGTAGCCTGGGTTTCGTGCAAGGCGCGGCGGTAGTAGGCAAATGCCTCCGGGTAGTGGCCCAGACGGGCCTGCACCATGCCCATGTTGCGCAGGGCCAGCGCCACGGCCAGCCGGGGCCGCAGGTTTTGGGCAAGGAGCCTTTCGGCCCGCTGCTGGAGGGCCAGCGCCGAATCGAGTTGATTGAGCTTCTCATAGCAACTGCCCAAGTTGGTGAGGGTGCCCGCCACCCACGGCAGCCGGTGCAGGCGGCGGTACAGCCCTTCCGAAGCCCGGTAGTACCTGATGGCCTGAGGGTACTGGCGCAAATCGAGGCTGATATTGCCCAGGCAGTTTAGGTTGTAGGCTTCACCTTCCAGGTCGTGGCTTTGACGGCTGAGCTGGAGGGCGATTGACTGATTGGCGTAGGCCTGGGGCAGCTCGCCGCGCTCGCGCAGCACCATGCCAATCATGCCCTGGGCACGGCCCCGGCCCTTGTCAAAATTCAATCGGCGCGAGAGCTGCCAAGCCTCCTGAGCCAGGTACATGGTCGAATCGGGCTGCGAGGCCCGGTAGGTGCGGCCCAGCTCTAGGAGCAGCAGCACCCGGGCCGAGTCGGCCGGGGTGTGAGCCAGGATGCGCCGCAGGCTATCGGTAGCTGGGCTTTGGGCGCGGGCATAATGCCCCCAGCCAGCGAGGGATAGCCACACAAATAGCAGCAGCAGGCGTGCGGCCGGAACAGGCATTGGAGGAGCGGAAAGAAGGAAGCGGAAAGGACGAAAGGCTTGCAAGCCCCGGGCTGGGAGAGGAACGCTAGGACGGCTTGCGAATTGCAGGTAGTTACGTAAAAACCGAGATAGTCGGCTTGCCGATTAAATTGAAAACAAAATAGTCTGCAGAAGTATCCGAGGAATTTTTTAATAGGGCATAATGTGTTGAAAATAAATATAATGCCAACAAATTTTTCGGCTGCCAAGCTTGCCGCAATGGTGCCGCGCAGTGCGCGCCAGGGCTTGGCAATGGCTTGATTGGTCGTGCAGATTATTGGAGTGAGACATGAAAAAGGCCGTTTCGAGCAATCGAAACGGCCTTTTGAATTTTATTGTCAGCGCGTTGTACTCAGTGCTGTGCTACCGCGCTACATCGGCTTCTTGCGCGTCTCCTGAAACTTCTTCAGCTGCGGGTCAATCTGCTTTTTATCGCCCACCACCACAATGGTCATGGCTTCCGGCCGCACGTACTTGCGAGCGGTTTCGCTCACCTGCTGGGGCGTCACGGCGTTGATGTTTTTGACTTGCTCGGTGAGGTAGGTTTCGGGCAGGCCGTGGAGGTCGAGGGTGTTGAGCTGGCCAATGATGCCGCCGGGGTTGGAGTTGCGCAGCACAAACATGCCGCCCTCGTAGTTCTGAATGCCTTTCAGCTCCTCGGCGGTGGGCGGCGTCTTTTGCAGGCGCTCCACTTCGTTCATGATTTCGCGCAGCGAGTTATAGGTGTCGGCGGTGGTCACGTCGGCGTTTTCGCTCCAGTTGCCGGTGCGGTAGTGGGTTTCCACGTAGCTGTAGGGCGAATACGTGTAGCCCTTGTCTTCCCGGATGTTGCGCGTAATGCGCGAGCCAAACGAGCCGCCGAGCAGCGAGTTCATCACCCGCAGGCGGATGAAATCGGGGTTTGTGGGGTCGATGACCGGCAGGCCCACCACGATGGTGGACTGCGGCGCGTTGGGCCGGTCCTGGGTCAGCACATCGCCCCGCGTCAGCGGCTTGGCTACCTCGATGAGCGGGGCCGGGCCTTTGGTGAAGTCTTTCCACGCACTGGTAATGGCCTGGCGCAGAGCAGGGCTATCAAAGCGCCCGGCCGCGTACACGCTGATGCGCTGGGCTCCGTATTGGTTTTTGTAGAAGTTCTGCACCATTTCCAGCGTCAGCGCATCGAGCTGGGCATCGGTCGGCAGCGGGCGGCCATACGGGTGGCTGCCGTAGATGGCGGCCGAGTATTTCTGGCGGGCCTGGGTGCCGGGGTAGGAGCGAGCCAGGTTCATCTGGCGCTTCAGGTCGGCTTTGAGGCGGGGCAGCTCCGAGGCCGGCAGTGCCGGATTCATCACCACCTCGGCCAGGAGGGCGGCCAGCTGCGGCGCGTACTCGCTCAGGCAACTGGCCCAGAGCGTAGTCTGGTCGGCCCCCGCCGAAATACTGAGCGAGCCGCCCATGCGTGCCACTTTCTCGGCCAGTTGGGTGGCCGTCATGCTCGGGGTTCCTTCTTGCAAAAGCTTGGCCAGCAGGTCGGCCACGGCCACTTCGTTGGCGGCTTCGTGCACGTTGCCGGCCTGAATGGCCACCATCATGGTCACTTTGGGGACTTGGCCGTAGGGCACCAGCCGCGCCTTCAGGCCATTATCGAGGGTGAATTCTTCCTTGGCGGGCAGGGCAAAGTCGCGCGGGGCGCTGCCGGGCGGGGGCGTCTGCTTGGGCGCAGCCGTAGCGTTGGCGGCGGCCACGGCTTTGGCCACGCTGGCGGCCCGCGCGGTGGTGGGTTTGGCTGTTGGTTTGGATTTGGCTGGGGCTTTCTGGGCCTGCGCTCCCGGCGCAGCCGTAGCAACAAGGGCGGCACTGAGCAGCCCGATAATCAGCTTGTTCATGGCGATGAGTAGGAGGGAAGGCTAGCTCTTGGCCAGCGGGTTGACGGTGAGAATGGTGCGGTTGCCGGGCCGCAGGTATTCCTTGATGGTCTTCTGCATCAGTTCAGGCGTCACCTTGCGGAACTCGCTCTCGATGCGGTTGATGCGCGCCGGGTCGTTATCAAACAGCGCAAACGCCGCCAGCAAATCGGCCCGCCCAAAGTTGTCGGACCCGCTCACCTGGTCATAAAAAGCAGAGCGGATTTTCACCATCGCCAAATCCAGCGTGGCCTGGTCGATGCCGGTTTTGGCCAAGCGGTTAATTTCCTGGTCGAGCACGCCCACCACCGAGTCGGCCTGCACGCTGGGGTCGTACACGAGGCTGCCCATCCACAGCATCGGGCCGTTGTAGTTGAACTGGTTGCCGAGGTCCGAATTGATGCCGCCGCTCACGCCGTCGGAGTAGCCGCGTTTCTGCACCAGCGCCTGGTAGAGGCGGCTGTCGTTGCCTTGCAGCAGAATCTGGTCCAGCATCACCAGCGCATAATACTCGGGCGTGTTGCGCTCGGGCATGTGGTAGGCGAAGGCCAGCGCCGGCTTGTTGGCCAGCTTGTCGTCCTTCGAAAACCGCTGTTCCTGTTCCTGGCGCGGCTCCGTAAGGTCGGGCTTGGGCGGCTGCGGGGCGCTGGGAATATTGCCGTAGTATTTCTGCACCCAGGCCTTGGCTTCGGCAGGCTCAAAGTCGCCCACCACGGCCAGCACAGCGTTGTTGGGGGCGTAGTAGGTTTTGAAAAAGTCCTTGGTATCAGCCAGGTTGGCCGCGTCGAGGTCCTTCAAATCGCCGTAGAAATTGTGCGCGTTGTTCCAGTTCTTGTTGGCCTTCTGCGGCATATCCAGCCACGGAAAGCCGCCGTAGGGCTGGTTGAGTACGTTCACGCGCACCTCGCTTTTTACCACGCCCTGCTGGTTGGTCAGGTTGCTTTGGTTGATGGCCAGCCCGCGCATCCGGTCGGCCTCGGCCCACAGAATGGTTTCCAGTTTATTGCTCGGCACCACTTCAAAGTAGTTCGTGAAATCGAACCGCGTCGAGCCGTTCAATGCCCCGCCGTTCTTCTGAATCAGCTGAATAAACTCGGCCTTGCCCAGGTTCTGCGAACCCTGAAACATCAGGTGCTCAAACAAATGGGCAAAGCCCGTCCGGTTGCGCGGCTCCGTCCGGAAGCCCACCGCGTAGTACGCCGCCACCGTGGCCGTGGGCGCGGTGTGGTCGGGCGAGAGCACCACCCGCAGCCCATTCGGCAGCGTGTAGTACTCCACCGGAATCTCAAAGGCGGGCCCGGCCGGCGTGGGGGCGGCCATCGCAGTGGGAGCGGCGCTGGGCGCGGCCGGGGCCGTGACTACCGACGTGGCTTGGTGGCTGCACGCCCCCAGTGCCAGCGCGGCGGCCGGCAGCCCCAGCAGCCTAAGGCCGAGATTATTAAACTGTCTCATAGGTGAAAAGGTGTGAAATGGGAGTAAAGTGGATTCGATTTACAAAATATTGAGCAAAAGCTGGTAATGCCTTGCTGCCAACCGGCGGCTAATGGCTTCTGCCGCACAGATGCCGCGTTTGCGCCAGGGGTTGTTCGCCATCAGCTGAAAAGCCACTGCCGAAAGCCCGCACCGTTTTTTGCCGGACCTTTGCCCCATCATGCTCTTCCCCCGCTTCCTCGACCTGCCCGCCCGCGTATCCGGCCACCTGCTGCAAGCCCCCGCCGATGCCTCGGCCGAAGTGCGCCACCTGCTGCTCGATAGCCGCCGCGTGGGCCCGCCCGCCGGGGCCGTGTTCTTCGCCCTGCGCGGCCCCAGCCACAACGGTCACCGCTACCTGCCCGACCTCTACGCCCAAGGCGTGCGCCAGTTTATTGTGGAAGAAAATGCGGCCCTGCCCGGCGGCCTGGCCGCTTATGCCGGGGCCGGCATCCTGGCCGTAGCCAGCCCACTGGCGGCCTTGCAAGCGCTGGCCGCCGCCCACCGCGCCGAATTTCACGGCACGGTCATCGGCATCACCGGTTCCAATGGCAAGACTATCGTGAAGGAGTGGCTGGCCCAGCTCCTGAGCCCAGATGAGGATATCTGTCGCTCGCCGCGCTCCTACAACTCGCAGGTGGGCGTGCCGCTAAGTGTGTGGGAGTTGAACCCCGCGCGCCACACGGTGGGGATTTTTGAAGCCGGCATTTCCGAAGTAGGGGAGATGGCCCGGCTGGCCCACATCATCCAACCCACCGAAGGCATTTTTACCAATCTGGGCACGGCCCACGACGCCGGCTTTGCCTCCGAAGAACAGAAGCTGCGGGAGAAGCTGCAGCTGTTTCAGGGTCCGGGTTTCCAGCGCTTATTCTACTGCGCCGACCAGCCAATGGTGCGCACAGCCGTGGCCGCACAGCAAATCCCGACCTTCTGCTGGACGCGCCTGCCCCAGCAACCCGCCGACCTGCGCTTCACCACCGAAGCCAGCCCCGCCCACACCACCCGTCTGCACGCCGACTACCCCGCCACCGGCCTCAGCGCCGCCTTCACGCTGCCCTTCGCCGACGAGCCCTCCATCGAAAACGCGCTGCACTGCTTGGCCGTGCTGCTGCACCGGCAGGTAGAGCCTGCCGAGATTCAGCGCCGCCTGCTGCGCCTGCACCCCGTGGCCATGCGCCTGGAAATGAAGCTAGGCCGCCACGATTCCTACCTGCTCGACGATACTTATAATAACGACCTCGCCGGCCTGGCCCTGGCCCTCAATGCCCTGGCCCGCCAGAGCCGCCCCGGTCGCCGCACCCTCATTCTCAGCGATGTGCTGGAATCGGGCCTGAGAAGCCCGGAGCTATATGCCCGCGTGGCCGCCCTGCTGCCGGCGGCCGGCGTGAGCCGGCTGGTGGGCATTGGAGAGGAGATTTCTCAGTTAAGGGTTGGCGCTTTAAGCATTGAGTCCAACGAACCAGCCAACCAGCTCTCAACCGAATTCTTCCCCACCACCGAAGCCTTCCTCGCCCAACTCAACCCTACGGATTTCGCCCACGAAACCATCCTTATTAAAGGAGCGCGCCGCTTTGGGTTCGAGCGCATCGTGGCCGCCTTACAGGCCCAGCAGCACGGCACGGTGCTCGAAGTCAACCTCGACGCCCTCAGCCACAACCTCCAGCACTACCGCCGCCAGCTGAACCCCGGCACCAAGCTCATGGTGATGGTGAAAGCCTTCGCCTACGGCGCGGGCTCCTACGAAGTGGCCAGCCTGCTCGAATTTCAGCGGGCCGACTACCTCGCCGTGGCCTACGCCGACGAAGGCATCGCCCTGCGCGAAGCCGGAATCAGCCTGCCCATCATGGTGATGAACGCCGCCCCCGATGCCTTCGAAGCCCTCCGCCGCTACCGCCTGGAGCCCGAAATCTACTCCTTCGAAATGCTGGACGAGTACCTTGCCACCTTCGATATTCCCACCGAAAACGCGCTGCCCGCCCCCAAAATCCACCTCAAGCTCGATACCGGTATGCGCCGCCTCGGCTTCGACGAAGCCGACCTGCCGGCCTTGGCCGCCCGCCTGCGCCAGCACGCCACCCGCCTGCCCGTGGCCAGCATGATGACCCACCTCGCCGCCGCCGACGACCCCGGCCACGACGATTTCACCCACGAGCAGTTGGCAGCCTTCCGCCGCATGACCACCGCTCTGGAAGCCGCCCTGGGCCATCCTGTGCTCAAGCACGCTCTGAACTCGGCCGGCATCCTGCGCTTCCCGGAGGCGCAGTTCGACATGGTGCGCCTCGGCATCGGCCTCTACGGCGTGGATGCCAGCAACACCGCCGACCCCGCCACCCTGCGCCCCGTGAGCCAGCTGCGCACCACCATTTCCCAGATTAAAACCCTGCCCGCCGGCTTCACCGTGGGCTACGGCCGCCGGGGCACGGCCGCCGCCACCGAGCGCCGCATCGCCACGCTGGCCATTGGCTACGCTGATGGCTACGACCGCCGCTTCGGCAACGGCACGGGCACGGTGCTCATCCACGGCCAGGCAGCCCCACTGGTGGGCTCGGTGTGCATGGATATGTGCATGGTGGACGTGACAAATATCCCGGCCGCCCGGGCCGGCGATGTGGCCCTGGTCTTCGGCGAAGGCCTGCCATTGCCGGAGCTGGCCGGCCGCATCGGTACCATCGCCTACGAGCTGCTCACCAACGTGAGCGAGCGGGTGAAACGGGTATTCGTGAGCGAATAAGCGTTGCGATTCAGTGACTTGAGGGCTCTGCCAACGTGCATAAGTTGCTGATTTTGCCCTGTAAGTCAGCCAAATTCAGCCGGCAAAATGCTTGGTCCAACGCCGAAATATGATATTTTTTTGTGCTGAGGTCCGTGCGCGTAATGTTGGCAAGGTATTTATTTTGCTACTTTACATCTGGTGTAATGCGCCCGGAATACCTTTGGGGTAGCCCAGAGCTTTGTGATGCTCTTTAGTAATATGAAAACCAATACGTTCTTTCCTCTTCGCTTCGTCAGCGGTGCCTTTTTCTGCTTGGCCCTGGCGGTTTCTGCGCATGCTGATTCTCAGGCTCAAACGCCCGCTCCCGTGGCCGCTGCCGCCACCGATGTGCCGCCCCTCGATGGCCTCTGGAAAGGCCCGCTTAAAGTGCCCGGCGGCCAGCTCGAAGTCATCTTCCGCTTCGTGAAACTCACCGGCGGCGAATACTTCTGCACCCTCGATGTACCGCTCCAGAAAGTGAGCCGCATGAACGTGAAGACTGAAATCAAAGGCGACACCGTGCGCCTGTACGCCGAAGAAGCCGCCACCCGCTTCGTGGGCCGTGTCTCGGCCGATGGCAAGCAGATGGCCGGCACCTGGCAGTCGCCCGGCTTCAAAGTGCCGATGACGCTCACGTTCAGTGCCCTGCCGGCCATGAATGCCAAAAACGTGCGCCTCACCCCGCCCTACCGCGAGGAAGAAGCCACGTTCAGCAACCTCGCCGTGAATGCCCGCCTCAGCGGCATGCTCACAATTCCGGCTGGTCCGGGGCCGTTCCCGGCCGTGGTACTGCTCAGCGACAGCGGCCCGCACGACCGCGACGGCACCGTGGGCGATTTCGCCCCGCTGGGCCAGTTGGCCGACTACCTCACCCGCCGCGGCGTGGCCGTGCTCCGTTTCGATGACCGGGGCGTGGGCAAGTCCGGCGGCACCCCCGCCGTCACTACCGAAGACCTGGTGACCGATGCCCAAGCCGGCCTAAATTTCCTGCGCACCCGCCCCGAAATCGACCTGTCGCACTTGGGCCTGGTGGGCCACGGCGAGGGTGGCAACGTAGCCTTGCTGGCTGCCGCTCAGCCCTTGCCCCCCGCTTTTGTAGTCACGCTGGCCGCCTACGGCCTGCCCGGCCGCGACATTGTGGTGCAGCAACAGGCCACCACGCTGCGCACCCTGGGCACCGAAGGCGCTCAGATTGAAGCCGCTACCAAGCGCCAGCAGGCCATGCTCGAAATCATCCGTCAGACCACCGACAATGCCCAGGCTCAGGCCATCGTGGCCAATATGCTGAAGCAGAACAACGCCGCCATCGACAACGCCACGGCCCAGGCCAGCGCCGCCGAAATGACTTCGGCCCGCTACCGCTACTTCCTGGCTTTCAACCCAGTCGATAAGCTGCCGGCCGTCAATTGCCCCGTGCTGTTGCTCAATGGCACCTCCGACCTCACCATCAACGCCGACGCCAACATGACGGCCCTCACCAAAGGCCTGAAAAACAACAAGAACATCACGGCCAAGAAGCTGGTGGGCGTCAATCACCTCTTCCAGCCCGACCCGTCTAAGTGGCCGGTTATCAACGGCCAGCCCCAGCCCAACTTCTCGCCCGAAGCCGAGGAAACCATTCGGGAATGGATTGTAGCCCAGTCCAAGAAGTAAAGCCTGCTTGGCTTGTCCAATCAATACAGCCAATAAAAAAGGCCCTGCTGATGAGCAGGGCCTTTTTTATTGGCTAATGCGCTGTCGAGCTGAATCACTCAGCCCGCTTGCATTACTACTTAATCATATCAACCTCGGCCTTAATCATGGCGTTGTAGCGGCGGCCCTGGCCGTTGGCCAGCGTCAGCAGGTTCCAGCCCTTGCCGATGGTGTAGCTCCAGGTGCGGCTTTCCTTGTATTCGAAGGTGGGACGCATAATCTGGCCATAGGGCGTGTAGTTGTCCATGAAGTTGGTGGTGTAGAACTTATCACCGCCCACAATCCACTCCATGGCTACGAAAAAGCCTTCCTCGGGTGCCGGGATGTTGTAGGTGCTCAGGTCGATGGTGTACCACTCGCCGCCCCGGGCGGCCGACACTACCACGTTCTCGGTGAGCAGGTCGGTATTGGGGGCGTTGTAGTTGCCGTCGGCCTTATAGATACGAACACGGAATGGCTCACGCGGGAAACCGTTCTCACCAATGTAGAAGGACACGGTGCGTACGTTGCCGAGCTTCTTCTGCTTGTCGTTCTTCACGAAGAAAGCGTACTGCGAGCCCGGCAGGCCCTGAATCATGCCCTCGCCGGGGTTGTTCGACTTCGAGCCCAGCTCCAGGTTTTTGAGCTTGCCGCCCTTCACGGTCACGTTCGACAGCTCAATCACGCGCTTTTTCAGCTCGATGATGAGGTCTTCGGTGCTGCCACGCTTGATAAATACGGCGCTGCGCTCGTAGCCGAGCGTCATCACGATAAGGGAGTCTTGGCTGGTTTTTTCGAGACCGGCCAACTGGAAATAACCGTATTCGTTCGTGAGCGCCCCGGTGCCCTCTTCGCGCAAACCGATGGAAGCGAACGGAACCGGGTCCTTGGTTTTGGCATCCACGACGCGGCCCGTAATGCGGTTTTCCTGCGCCCAGCTCAGCGCCGGCAACAGCAACAGAAAGACCAGAGCGAGAAAAGGTATGCGTTTCATCATCGCCAAAAATAATTTATAATGGGTTGTAGTCTGGCAAATTTACAAATTTTGAGTCACTCTGGTAACATCCTTTCTTCTACAAGGCACGTATTAGCGCGCTATATGTAATTTTTTTTTCTCTGCGTAACCGCGGGAGTCTGATTTTATTGCTGTACAACCCCATCGGACTGCGCTGGACGCTTTTGAAGGAACCCGGTAATAATACGTCCGGCAAATGGAAAAATAAAAAAATTAACATTACTGAATGCTTCCCCGTATTGGGACCGGAATCGTTTTCCAGAACTTACCCACTTCATTTCATGAAAAAATCCTTCTTTTCCCTGTTGGCAGTTGCTACACTGCTGGCTAGCTGTGAAACCAAACATTCTGAAACCAAAGACCAACTCGGCGAAGCCGGCCAGGACACGGCCGTGATGGCCCGCGATGGGAAAACAGTGGCCGATGTGGCCAACTCCGCCGGTGCCGCCGTCGACAATGCCTGGGATATGGGCAAAGCCAAGCTGGCCGACGTAAAATTCAAAGAAATCACCCTGCCCGGCGTGTCGGTGCGCGGCGACAGCACCTATAACGTGTACAGCGTCGACGAAAAAGTGCTGTTCGATACCGACAAAGCCGACATCAAGCCCGGCGCCGCCGAAGCTCTGAAGCAAGTCACCGGCTCCATCAACCAGCGCTACAACGCCAGCCAGGTGCGCGTGATGGGTTTTGCCGACTCGCGCGGCGACAAAAGCTACAACAAGGACTTGAGCGCGAAGCGCGCCGAGGCCGTGAAGAACTATCTGGTCGCCAACGGCAACATTGCCGCCACCCGCGTGAGCGTGGAGCCGATGGGCGAAGCCATGCCCGCCGCCACGAACGCCACAGCCGCCGGCCGCCAAGAAAACCGCCGGGTAGAAATCGCGGTTCGCACCAAATAAGCAGCCCAGTAGCGTGGCCGTCGGCTTAGGTTGCTGATGCCCACGATATGCAAACCAAAAAGCCCCTGCGGTATATCGCAGGGGCTTTTTTTGATTTTAATAATATAGCCCTGAGTAAGAGCGGATAGGAATAAAGCTGAACCATAACAGGGCGTTTTGCGGCAATGTTGATAACGCCTCATATTGCAGCAGTAGCACTACAGTGCAAATATTTATCTGTTATTTTGTATTGCTGTTTTAAGGATTCGGGTTCCAATACTGAGTAAATGAATTTACTATATACAGTATGCTAATGCTTATCTTTCGGGGCCATAAGTCCAGTTAAGTTTTTATAGAATGAGAAGAAGTTTACTATGCGTTCTTCTGTTGTTGGGGATAACGAGTGCCGTTTTGGGCCGGGCCACCGTGCGGGCTCCCCAGAGCCGTTTGCCCTTGGGAGGCCTGTGGAAGGGTAAGCTCCCAGTGTTGGGTGGCAACCTGGATTTGACCATCAGTGTGATTCCGCTGGCGGGTGGCAAGTATTTTGCCGCCCTTGATGTGCCTGCCCAGAAGGTGAGCCGCATGGTGACGGAGGTGACCGTGCGCGGCGACTCAGTGCTGCTGTGGATGCCGGCCGCCGGCAGCCGCTACGCCGCCCGCCTCGACACGGTGCGCCGCGAACTGAACGGGGTCTGGACGCAGGCGGGGGTGAAGTCGGCGGTGCGGCTGCTGCATTCGCCCATGCCCTCCGTTACGGGCCAGGGCACGCGCTTGGCCCCGCCCTATCGCGAAGAAGAAGTGGTGTTCAACAACCCCTCGGCCCGCCTCAATTTTGCCGGCATGCTGACCGTGCCCGCCGGCCCGGGGCCCTTCCCGGCTGTGGTGATGGTGAGCGACATCGGTGCCCAGGACCGCGACGGTACCGTGGGCAACTACCACCTGATGGGCTCGTTGGCCGACTACCTTACCCGGCGTGGCATCGCTGTGCTGCGCTACGACGACCGGGGCGTGGGCCAGAGCGGCGGCAGCACCAGCGCCGCCACTACGGCCATGCTGGTGAGCGACGTGCAGGCTGCCGTGAACTTCCTGCGGGCGCGCTTGGAAATCAATATCAACCGCATCGGCGTGCTAGGCCACGGCGAAGGGGCCAACGTGGCCTTGCTGGCGGCCGGCCAGCCCTTGCCGCCGGCCTTTGTGGTGGCGCTGGCGGGCTATGGCCTGCCCGGCGAGCAAACCCTGCTGCAACAATTAGTTGACGAGCAACGGGCCAAAAAAGTGGCCCCGCTGGAAATCCAGGCGGCTTACGAGCGCAAGCGGACGATGTACGACATCATCCGGCAAACCAATCCGCCGCAGTCGCAGGCCATTGTGAGCAACATATTGCGGCAGGACCAGCCCACGCTGGAGCCCCAGGCGGCCCAGGCGGCGGCCGCCCAGCTGCTCACGCCCTGGCGGCGGTACTTCCTGTCCTTCGACCCCATTGCCGACCTCGACCAAGTGCGCTGCCCCGTGCTGCTGCTCAGCGGTACCGACGATGCTGAGGCTCCCGCCGACCTGCATTTGGTCGCACTGGAAAAAGAGCTGAAAAGCGTGAACCATAACGTCACCGTGAAGCGCCTGCCGGGCGTGAACCACCTGTTTCAGCCCCCAAAAACCGAGTGGACGCTGATGAACGGCGAGATGAAACCCCTGTTTTCGCCCGTGGCGCAGGAAACCATCCGGGAATGGCTGGTGAGCCTGGATGCGAAGAAGCAGCCCACTAGTAAGGCCGACCACTGATAGATACACTGCAAGCACCATGCTATATCAAAAAAGGCCCTGCTACCAGCAGGGCCTTTTTTGATATAGCATGGTGCTTGCAGTGTATTGTCGAGCTGAATGGCTGATAGGCAGGTGATTGTAGTTACTTAATCATGTCAACCTCGGCCTTAATCATAGCGTTGTAGCGCAGGCCCTGGCTGTTAGCGGCCGTGATGAGGCTCCAGCCCTTGCCGATGGAGTAGTTCCAGGTGCGGCTTTCCTTGAACTCGAAGGTGGGACGCATAATCTGGCCGTAGGGCGTGTAATCGTCCATGAAGTTGGTGGCGAAGAACTTATCGCCGCTTACTACCCACTCCATGGCCACGAAGAAGCCTTCCTCGGGGGCCATAATGTTGTAGGGCGTGAGGTCGACGGTGTACCACTGGCCGCCTTGTGGGGCCGATACCACCACGTTTTCGGTGAGCAGGTCGGTGTTGGGGGCGTTGTAGTTGCCGTCGGCCTTGTAGAGGCGTACGCGGAAGGGCTCACGCGGAAAGCCATTTTCGCCGATGTAGAAGGACACGGTGCGCACATTGCCGAGCCGTTTCTGCTTGTCGTTCTTCACGAAAAAAGCGTACTGCGAGCCCGGCAGGCCCTGAATCATGCCCTCGCCGGGGTCGTTGGAGCGGGCTCCCAGGCCCAGGTTCTTCACCTTGCCGGCCTTCACCACCACGTTGCTGAGCTCGACGGCCCGCTTGGGCACTTCAATGGTGAGGTTGGGCAGAGCAGCGCCGCGCTTCACCAGCACGGCGCGCCGTGCATAGCCCAGCGCCACCACAATGAGGGAGTCGTCGGCATTCTTGGTGGGAGCGGGCACAATGAACTGGCCGTGCTCGTTGCTAAGAGCGCCGATTTGCTCGCTTTTCAGGCCGATAGACGTGAATGGCAGCGGCTCTTTCGTGTCTTTATCAACGATTACCCCTTTTATCTGAATTTGCTGGGCCCAACCGGAGGTTGCAGCAAAGGCTAAAAATAGTGCTATAAGTGGTAGGCGTGTAGACATAGTAGGCGGTATAGACCGAACAAAATTACAAAATCCAACGCCGAAAGTTATCAGAAATTATTAGCAGATGCAACCGAATAATCCAAAACGCTGGTTGGAAGGCACGTGAGGCCGACACAAGGGGATTGTTGGCCGTCAAAAAAAAGGCAATGGGCCGAAAAGCATTTAGTGGCGTACCTTTGTTTGTATTCTTTCTAAATAAGGTTTAGCCCGCTCAACGCCCGTGTCATTATTTCGTCGTTCCCCGCAAAAGGCCGTCATTAGCACCGCTACCCGGCGCACTGCCAAGGACTTGCGCATAGGCGAAACTGGCACCATCTGCTGCCTCGAAGACCCCGAAATGGCCTTGAAACTGCTGGAAATGGGCTGCGTGCCCGGCGTGCAGGTGCGCCTGAGCGGTCGCGCGCCCCTCGGCGACCCGCTGATGCTGGTGCTGGGCGACCAGGAATATACGCTGTCGGTGCGGGCCAGTGAGGCAGCTACCATTTTGCTGAAGGAATAGCAGATGCGCGATGGCGGCCACAGTAAGTAATTCAACAACAGCAGCAATTGCAGCGCCGGTGCCCGGCCCCGAGGCCGGCGCCCGGCCCCTGCGCATTGCCCTCATCGGCAACCCGAATAGCGGTAAAACGTCGCTGTTTAACCAACTCACCGGCCTCAATCAGAAAGTAGGCAACTTCCCCGGCGTGACGGTGGACCGCAAAACCGGCGTGGCGCAGCTCACGCCCACCCAGCGGGCCGAGATTATTGACCTGCCGGGCACCTATTCGCTCTACCCTAAGAGCCTGGATGAGAAGGTGATTACGGATTTGCTTTATGATAAAGCGGCCGATAATTACCCCGATTTCGTGGTGGTGACGGTGGATGCCAACAACCTGCGCCGCAGCCTGTTGCTGTTCACGCAGCTCGGCGACCTGGGGCTGCCGGCGGTGCTGGCGCTCAATATGATGGATGTGGCCGAACGCCACGGTGTGAACATTGATTTGCCGGCGCTGGAGCGGGAATTGGGCGTGCCTATTATTCCGATGAACGCCCGGAAGGGCATTGGCGTGGCGGCCCTTAAGATTGTGATGGCCCAGCGGCTGGACGCGCCGCCGGTGCGCTTCTGGGAGCCGGATGAAAAGCTGCTGCCGCTGGTGCGCCAGATTCGCTATTACTTCAACCTGCACAACGACTACCTAGCGCTGCACTATGCCCAGCAGTACCGGCAGATTGGTTTTCTGACGGCCGAGGAAAAGGCCCATATTCAGGAGCTTACGCAGCAGGCGGGGTTTAATGCCACGGCCGCGCAGGCGGCCGAAACCATCGGGCGCTACGGGCGCATCAACGAGATTCTGCTGGAAACGGTGACGGTGGTGCGGACGGAAAAGCGTGAGCCGATAAGCAACCGAATTGACAAGGTACTGACGCACCGGGTGGGCGGCTATCTGATTTTTCTGAGCATTCTGTTCCTACTGTTTCAGGCCATTTTTGCCTGGGCGCAGTACCCGATGGACTGGATTGACCAGGGGATTTCGGGGCTGAGTGCGGCCATTCAGGCCAACTTCTCGGGGCCGCTGGTGCGGCTGCTGACGGAGGGCGTGCTGGCCGGGCTGGGCGGCGTGCTGGTGTTCATTCCGCAGATTGCGCTGCTGTTTGGCTTCCTAGCGGTGCTGGAGGAAACGGGGTATATGGCCCGCGTTACCTTTTTGATGGACAAGCTGATGCGGCCGTTCGGACTGAGCGGAAAGAGTGTGGTACCGCTGATTTCGGGGCTGGCCTGCGCGGTGCCGGCCATCATGGGGGCGCGGGTGATTGAGAGCTGGAAAGACCGAATGATTACGATTTTCGTGACGCCGCTCATGTCGTGCTCGGCGCGCATTCCGGTGTACACGGTGCTTGTGGCGCTGGTGGTGCCAGACCAGGCCGCGTGGGGCATTTTCAACCTGCGCGGCGTGGCCCTGATGTCGCTGTATCTGCTTGGGCTGTTCTCGGCGCTGGGCTCGGCCTGGGCCTTGAAGAAGCTGCTGAAGGCGCGGGAGCGGAGCTACTTCATCATGGAATTTCCGGTGTACCAGTGGCCGCGCTGGAAAAACGTGGGCCTCACCATCTATCAGAAGGTGAGTGCGTTTGTGTTGCAGGCGGGCCGGGTGATTGTGGCCATTTCGGTGCTGCTGTGGGTGCTGGCCAGCTACGGCCCCGGCCAGCAGCAGCAAGCGGCTGAAGCGCAGGTGCGGCGAGAAGCCACAACGCGTGGCTGGGACGCAGCTGAAACCAGCCGGCAGGTGGCCTCGGCGCGACTGGAAACTTCCTACGCCGGGAAATTCGGCCATGTGCTGGAGCCGGCCATCCGCCCGCTGGGCTACGACTGGAAAATTGGCATCGCGCTGCTCACCTCGTTTGCGGCGCGGGAGGTGTTTGTGGGCACCATTTCGACCATCTACAGCGTGGGGCAGGACGCCGATATGGGCACGCTGCAACAGAAGCTCAGCGCCGAAAAAGACGCGGCCGGGCAGCCGTTTTTCACGCCGGCGCGGGCGTTTTCACTGTTGGTGTTCTACGTATTTGCCATGCAATGTATGAGCACGCTGGCCGTGACTTACCGCGAAACCAAGAACTGGCGCTGGCCGCTGGCGCAACTCGTGTACATGACCGGGCTTGCTTACGCGGCGGCGTTTGTGGTGTACCAGGTCTTGGCCTAGGAAGCGGGCGTGGGAGCGGGCAGGCTGCTGTTCCAAATGTCTTGGTGCAGCTTCCATTGGCCCTGCTGATGTTTCCAGACCACGAGGTATTTGCCCTGGTCTATGGGTTGGGCATTGGGGCCAAGCAGCGTGTAGTGGCCTAGCTCGATGGCGGTATCGGCCATTTCTTCCACTTCTTCGGTGTGCAGCTGCACTTGCTTGATGCCCATGCCCATAGCGCCTTCCCAAAAGGCCTGAATGCCCGCCGTACCCTGGATTGCGTCCATGCCCGTGGGGAGCAGCACGCCATTGGGCGTGTAGAGGCTGGCGATGGCAGCGGCATCGCTCCGCTCGAAATTGGCTTCAAAAAGGTCGTTAGCGCGCCGGATTTCGGCGGCTACGGGAGTCGCGGTGGCAATCATATGGAATGGCTTTTTGGTGATTGTTTATACAATATATAGATTTATTTGTAAAAATTAGCTGATTCGGCTAATTTATCGGGTAGCATCAGTGAGATGTCTCCCTGCGCAGGTTTTGAAAAGGAAGTAGTGAGCAGGTGTCCGGTTTAGGGCCGGATGTTCATAAATGGACACTTTTTAAGAATGTATGGAATTGATAATGTTTATTTAATGATTGAAAATCAAATGTTTGTCTGATTGGCACGCGGCTTGGCGGCAGATAGAGGAAACACTCTTCTTTCTGCACGAAAATGGACAGAGCCATTGCCGATTCTATTCAAACCCAACGCAAGCGCCGCCGCTGGCTCGCGGTAGCTGCTGGCGTACTACTGATGCTGGGCGCGGTGCTGGCCTTCCGCACGGTGCTGAAACCCAGTCTGCGCCGCGGTGATATCTTGACTACCACCGTGGAAAGGGGTGAGGTAGAAGCCTCGCTTACTGCCGCCGGCACTGTGATTCCGGGCCGCGAGGCGGTCCTGACCAGCCCCATTCAGAGCACCATCCGGCGGGTGGCGGTGGCGGTGGGGGCGCGGGTGCAGCCCGGCGAAACTATTCTGGAACTCGATAAGGAATTAGCCAATTCGAGCTTGGCAAAGCTGGATGACGAGCAACTGCGCAACCAGAACAAGAACTCGCAGTTGCAACTCACGCTGGAGCGCAGCCTGACCGATTTGCGCGCCCAGGCCCAAGTGCAGGCGGTGAAAGTGCGCAGCCTGCAGTCGGCCCTGCGCGACGAGCAGCAGCTGTTGAAAATTGGTGGTGGCACCGCCGAAAACGTGCGACAGGCCGAGCTAAACCTGACCGTGGCCCAACTGGAAGCCGACCGCCTGACGCGCCAGATTCAGACGCAGCAGCGTTCCAACGCGGCCGATGTGCGGGAGCTGGGCTACACCGTGTCGATGCAGCAGCGCAGCATTGCGGAGCTGGCCACCAAGCTGCGGCAGGCCAACATCAGCAGCCAGCAGGCGGGCGTGCTGACTTGGGTGAACGACAACCTCGGCACCACCGTGCAGGCCGGCGACGCGCTGGCTCGGGTGGCCGATTTGAGCAGCTTCCGGGTGCGGGCCACGATTTCGGACAGCTACGCCGATGCCCTGCACCAGGGCGACCCGGTGAAGGTGCGCATCAACGACCTCGACCTGCGCGGCACGGTAGCTAGCATCAGCCCGAGCGTGGAGAAGGGCGTGGTCACGTTTTATGCCCAGCTCGACAACCCGCACCACCCGGCGCTGCGGCCCAATCTGCGCGCCGACGTGTTTGTGATAACCCGCGCCCACCACGGCGTGCTGCGCGTGAAAAACGGCCCGTTTTACCAAGGCGGCAAGGAGCAGCCGGTGTTTGTGCTGACCAACGACGGACGCGTGGTGCGCCGTACGGTGCGCTTCGGCGACAGCAATTTCGACTTCGTGCAGATTACCGGCGGCCTGCGGGCGGGCGAGGAAATCGTGGTGTCGGACATGAAAGAGCATCTGGATACACCGGAGCTGAATCTTCACGACTAAGGTGGCGCGACGATGAAACTCCGAATCATTCAGCTTCTTTTGCTTCTCGCGCCGCTGGCGTTGCTGCGGCAGCCGGTGGCAGCCCAAGTAGTGCAACCCACCGCGCCGACCCTCACGCTGGCCGAGGTGATTGCCCAAGCGCTCGACCACTCGGCCGCCGGCCAGCAAACCCTCACCAACCGCGAAACCGGCTACTGGGCCTGGCGCGGCTACCAAGCCAACTACCGGCCGCAGCTGGGCCTGACGGGCACGCTGCCCAATTTCAGCCGCGTGATTACGCCCGTGGTCCAGCCCGACGGAACCACCGATTTCCGGGCCGTGCGCATTAACAATTCCAACCTGGCTCTGACTTTGAGCCAGAACATTGGTGTAACTGGGGCGCAAATATTTGTGGGCGCGGAAGTGCAGCGGTTTGATGATTTCAACGGCGGGCTGAAGCGGTATAACAACCAGCCCTTCACGCTAGGAATCGTGCAGCCGCTGGGTCAGTTCAATAACCTGAAATGGGCGCGGGCCATTGAGCCGCTGCGCTATCAGGAAAGCAGCCGGGCCTACGTGGAGGAGCGCGAAACCGTGGCTCAGCGCGTGACGGAACTGTATTTCGACGTGCTGCTGCAACAGGTGAATGCCGCGGTGGCCGGCCAGAATGCCCAGGCCACCGCCGAGCTACTGCGCATCGGCCGCGAGCGGTTTGCGCTGGGCCGGCTCTCGCAGAGCGACTTATTGCAGCTGGAATTGAACCTGCTGGATGCCCGTCAGGCGCAGAACCAGGCGCGGCTCGATGCGGAGATTGCGGCGGTGGCTTTGCAGGCCTACACCGGCCAGCCAGCCGCCGAAGGCACCCTGGCGCTGGCCGTGCCCGCGCCGGCTCCGCAGCCGGCCGTGGCTCCCGTGCAGGCGCTGACCGAGGCGCGGCAGTTCCGCAGCACTACTCTGACTCTCCGCCGCCGGCTGCTGCAGGCCGAGCGCGACGTGGCCCAGGCGCGGGGCACCACCGGCTTTCAGGCCAGCCTCACGGCCAACCTGGGCTACGTGAACCAAGCCCCGAACCTGATGGACACTTACCTGAACCTGCAAAATCAGCAGCAGGTGCGCTTGGCCTTTTCGCTGCCGCTTGTGGACTGGGGCCGTCGCCAGGCCATCGTGAAAACCGCCGAGCTCACCCGCGCCCAGACCCGGCACGACGTGGCCCAGGAAGAGAGCAGCTTCGAGCAAACCGTGCTCACGCAGGCCGGGCAGCAGCCCGCGCTGGCCGAGCAGATTGCGCTGGCGGGCCGGGCCGACTCGCTGGCCCAGCGCCGCTACAACATTGCCCGCGCCACCTACCTGCTGGGCCGCATCAGCCTGACGGATTTGACCCTGGCCTCGGTAGCCAAGGACGGGGCGCGGCGCGGCTACATTTTCGCCCTGCGCGCCGGCTGGGTGGCTTATTACCGCCTACGGGCGCTGACTCTATTCGATTTCGAAACCCAAACTCCCCTCCTCAGATGAGGAGGGGATGTTCGAGCCAACGGCTCGGACGGGGGTGGTTGAACTCGTTAAACGATATCCGAACGTCAGTTTGAACGATACTCAAACAAACAGTTGCAACAAACCCGCAACGACCCTGACGCGAGTCGTTCAACGACTTCAACCACCCCAGCTGACGCTTTGCGCCAGCGTCCCCTCCTCATCTGAGGAGGGGATTTGACCGCCATTTCTGCTTAATTCACCGCCAAACTCCCCTCCTCAAATGAGCCCGGAAACCGACCTCCTCCAACCCGTTGCCGCCGCGCCCGACCGTGCCGCGCCCGTTCTTCGCCTTCGCGACATCGAGAAAGTTTACCAGACCAAGACCATCGAAACGGTGGCGCTAAACAGCGTGAACCTGACCGTGAACCGCGGCGAATTTGTGTCCATCATGGGGCCGAGCGGCTGTGGGAAATCGACGCTGCTGAGTTTGATGGGCCTGCTGGATGAGCCCACCAGCGGCACGATTGAGGTGGACGGCCGGGCCGTGACTTCCTACTCCGACAAGGAACTGGCCGGGCTGCGCAACCTGAAAATCGGCTTCGTGTTCCAGAGCTACCATTTGATAAACGACCTGTCGGTAGTAGACAACGTGGAGCTGCCGCTGCTGTACCGGCCCGGCATGGGTGGGAAGGAGCGCCGCCAGCGCGCCCTCGATGCGCTCGATAAGGTAGGGCTGAATGCCCGCACCAGCCACTTCCCAGCCCAGCTATCGGGTGGGCAGCGGCAGCGGGTGGCCATTGCGCGGGCGCTGGCCGGCGGGCCAGAAATCATTCTGGCCGATGAGCCGACGGGTAACCTCGACTCGGTCATGGGGGAGGAGATTATCGACCTGCTGCTGGAGCTGAACCGCGAGCAGGGCGTGACCATCGTGATGGTGACCCACGACCTGCAGCAGGCGCTGAAGACGCAGCGCGTGATTCGGTTCTTCGACGGTAGCCAGGTGGGCTGAAGGCCAGCAGATGACGTTCTAAATAAGCTCCAAAGTCATGTTACTCTCTTACTTAAAAATTGCCTGGAAGGTGCTCATGCGCCGCAAGTTCTTCACCTTCATCAGCCTGTTTGGCGTGAGTTTTACGCTGATGATATTGCTGGTGGTGATGGCCATGTTCGACCACTTGGTGGGGCCGGGCACGCCGGTGAAGCGCGTGGACCGCATGCTGTTTGTGAACGTCATCCGACACCAGCGCCAGGACAACCACGGCTGGATGAACATGCCGGCCAGTATTCATTTCGTGGACGATTACGTGCGGAAAATGAAAACCCCGGAGCTGGTGGGCATCAGCACGGGCGCTTCCAATGCCACGGCCTTCACCAAGAACAAGCTGCTGCCGCTGGACGTGGCCTACACCGACGGCAACTTCTGGCAAATCATGGACTTTGATTTTCTGGGTGGGCGGCCGTTCACCAAAGCCGAAGTGCAGCAGGCCCAGCAGGTGTGCGTGATTAACGAGGCCACGGCCCGCGACTATTTTGGCAGCACCGACGTGGTGGGCCGGCTCATCGAAATCGACCTGAAGCGCTACCGCGTGGCGGGCGTGGTGCGCAACGTGTCGGCCGCGCGCGTGTATGCTTATGCCGACGTATGGCTGCCCTACACCCTAAGCACCGAGTATTTTAAGGATAACCGCCTCAACGGCATCTTTCTGCCGGTGCTGCTGGCGCCCTCGGCGGCGGCGGTGCCGGCCATGCGCGAGGAATACCGCCAGATGATGCGGCGGGTGGAAATCCCGAATCCGAAGGAAGTGAAGGCCGTGTTCTCCTACGCCGACCCCATTCTGGCGGGTGTCACGCGGGTAATGCTTAATCACCAGGACCAGACCGTGGACGACGACAACCTCGGCGCTTTTTACCTGATAGTGGGCGGGCTGGCGCTGCTGTTTATGTTGCTGCCGGCCCTGAACCTGGTGAACCTGAACGTGACGCGCATCCTGGAGCGCTCGGGCGAGATTGGGGTGCGCAAGGCCTTTGGGGCCACGGGCAGCAATTTGGTGGGGCAGTTTCTGGTCGAGAACGTGGTGCTGGCCCTGGTGGGCGGGCTGCTGGGGCTGGCCCTGGCCGCCGGGGCGCTGGCCCTGGTGAACGAGGCCCACCCCGTGGCCTACGCCCACTTCGCCCTGAGCTGGTCGGTATTTGGCTGGGGCATGCTGCTCACGCTGGTTTTCGGGCTGATGAGCGGCGTGTACCCGGCCTGGAAAATGTCGCGCCTGAACCCCGTGGCCGCCCTGCGCGGCAGCGGCGAACAGAAGTGACGGGTTGAATTATGAATTAGAAATTATGAATTATGAATTGAGGCAAAGCCTCGCTCATTCTCATACTCTTCAATTCATAATTCATAATTTCTAATTCATAATTACCTAATCAATGCTCCGCCACCTTTTCACCCTCATCTGGAACCGCAAGCGGGCCAACCTGCTGCTGATTTCCGAAATCTTTTTCTCCTTCGTGGTGCTGTTTGGGGTGGGCGCGGTGCTCATCACCACGGCCAAAAACTACCTGGCCCCGCATGGCTTCAACTACGAGCAGGTGTGGCGGCTGGAAGTGCGCGCCGGCCAGAACCTGAAAATGCCCCGCGCCGAACTCGACGACGTGCTGCGCCAGGTGAAGGCCCTGCCCGGCGTGCGCACGGTGGCCCTCACCAGCGGCAACGTCCCGTTCATCTTCAACACCAACAACACGGTGTTTCAGTACAAGGGCAAGAAGTCGCCCCAAACCAACTACTACCACGCCGACGACCATTACAACGAAGCCATGCAGCTGCACCTGCGTGAGGGCCGCTGGTTTGCGCCCGCCGACGACGGCAGCAACCACCGCCCCGTGGTCATCAGCCAGGACCTGCGCGAAAGCCTGTTTGGCAACGGCCCGGCCCTGGGCAAAATCTTCACCTGGGAAAACCCCGGCAAAGAAGCCATCAAGCCCGAGGACCAATTCCAGGTGATGGGCGTGGTCGAGCCGGTGCGCATGGAAAGCGACTTCTCCGCGCCCATTCCCTCGGCGTGGCTGCGCCTGCTGCCCTACGACACCACCCACTGGGAAACGGCCAACGTGCTGGTGCGCGTGGCCCCCGGCTCGGGCGGCGAGCTGCAGGAGAAAATAGCCCGCACCGTGGCCGGCGTGACGCGCCAATGGAGCAGCCAGGTGCGCGTGATGAACGACGAGCGCCTGCACCGCCGCCGCTACACGCTGGTGCCCGTGGTGGGCCTGTGCATCATGGGCCTGTTCCTGATTATTAATGTGGCGCTGGGGCTGTTTGGGGTGCTGTGGTACAACATCAGCCAGCGCCGGGCCGAGATTGGGCTGCGCCGGGCCATGGGGGCCACGGGCGCGGGCATCGGCTGGCAGTTTTTGGGCGAGATGATGGTGGTCACCACCTTCGGGGTGCTGCTGGGAGCGCTGCTGGCGGCCCAGTTTCCGCTGCTCAACGCCTTCGACCTGCCGGCCCAGCCCTACCTGCTGGCCATTGCGGCGGCGGCCGGCGCGGTATACGCCATCACGGCGCTGTGCGCGTGGCAGCCCAGCCGGCTGGCGGCGCGCATTCACCCGGCGGTGGCCCTGCGCGAGGAGTAGCCGGGCGGCCGATTATCTTGCCGCAGCTAGCTAATAGCGCAGGCAACTCCCGGGACGCCCGCTGCATCTGTCGCTTCAGCAACGCTGCTTCACACCCTCACCTTTTTTCTGTATCCGTTATGAAAAACCTCACCGCCACCGCCTTTTTCTGCCTCCTGAGCACGGTCGCCGCCTTTGCCCAAACCGCGCCCCAAGTGCGCAACGTAGCCAGCTTCCACGCCGTAGAGGTGAGCAACGGCATTGAGCTGCGCCTGAGTTCCGGCAGCACCCAGCGCGTGGTAGCCAGCGCCGAGGAAGCCGACCAACTCGACCGCATCCTGACCGAAGTGCGCGACGGCGTGCTCAAAATCAGCTTCGACCGCGAGTGGGCCGAGACATTGGGCCTGAAAAACGTGCGCCACATGCGCGTGGACGTTACGGCCACCAGCCTCACGGCCTTGCACGCCAGCAGCGGCGCGCACGCCGAAGTGCTGGGGGCCTTCACCACCCAGGGCCTGGACGTGGCCGCGTCGTCGGGCGGCATCGTCAAGGCCACCTTCATCAGCACCGATGTCAACGCCCACGTGAGCAGCGGCGGCATTGCCACGCTGGCCGGCACCGCCCAGCGCCTCGACGTGGGGGCCAGCAGCGGCGGCGTGTTCAAAGGCGATGGCCTGGTGGCCCGCGTCTGTGATGCCTCGGCCAGCAGCGGCGGCAACCTGAGCGTGACCGTGCAGGAAACCCTCACCGCCGATGCCAGCAGCGGCGGCGACGTGCGCTACTCCGGCTCGCCCCGCGTGAGCAAGCGCACCAGCAGCGGCGGCAGCGTGAAAAGCCGCTAAAAGTGGTTTTCACCGCCTGTCATGCAGAGCGTAGCGAAGCATCTTTACCGCTCAACGCAATCAAAAAAGATTAGTGGGAGCGGACAAGATGCTTCGCTACGCTCTGCATGACGGCCTTTTCTGACCAGCTAAGTACCCAAACCACCATGTTTCTCATTGTCGACGACGACCTGGCCATCCGCACCTCGCTAAAGCTGCTGCTGAAGCAGGCCGGCTACTCCGCGCAGGCCGTGGCCACGCCCACCGAGGCCCTGGCCGTGGTGCGCGAAGCCCCGCCCCGGCTGGTGCTGATGGACATGAATTTTTCCCTCGACACCAGCGGCCACGACGGCCTGGCCCTGCTGGCCCAGGTGAAGGCCGTGGCCCCGCAGGTGCCCGTCATCCTCATCACCGGCTGGGGCAGCATCGCGCTGGCCGTGGAGGGCATGAAGGCCGGCGCGGCCGAATTCGTGACCAAGCCCTGGCACAACGACTCCCTGCTCCAGACCATCCGCACGGTGCTGGCCGTGCGCGAAAACCCGCCCGAAACCGAGCCCACCGAAGCCCCCGCCCGCCAGCGCCGCCAGCTCGACCAGCAGTTTGCCTTCCGGGATATTATCGGCCAGGATGCCCACTTGCTGCACGTATTGCGCCAGGTAGGCCAGGTGGCCGCCACCGATGCCGCCGTGCTCATCGAAGGCGAAAGCGGCACCGGCAAGGAGCTTATTGCCGAGGCCATTCACCGCAACAGCCCGCGCCGCAATCAGTCCTTCGTGAAGGTGAACCTGGGCGGCATCTCATCTTCTTTATTTGAAAGCGAGATGTTCGGTCATCGCCGGGGCGCGTTCACCGATGCCAAAACCGACCGCGTGGGCCGCTTCGAGCTGGCCAACGGCGGCACCATTTTCCTCGATGAAATCGGGGAGCTGGAGCTAGCCTCGCAGGTGAAGCTGCTGCGCGTGCTGCAGGACCGCACCTACGAAGTCCTCGGCGACTCGAAACCCCGCCGTCTCGACATCCGCGTCATCGCCGCCACCAACCGCAACCTCGCGGAGATGGTGGCGCAAGGCCGCTTCCGCGAAGACCTGTTCTACCGCATCAACCTGATTTCGGTGCGTCTGCCCGCCCTGCGCGAGCGCGCGGCCGACATTCCGTTATTGGCCCAGCACTTCCTCGACCAACTCCGCGCCACCTACCAGCGCCCGGCCCTGCGCGTGAGCACCCGCGCCCTCCACTGGCTCCGGGAGCAGCCCCTGCCCGGCAACATCCGCGAGCTCAAAAACCTGGTGGAGCGCGCCGTCCTCGTCAGCGGCAAGGAAGAGCTTGGCCCCGAAGACTTCCAGGCCAATACCCTGCACCTGCCCACCCGCGCCCCCGCCCCCGGCGAGCTGCCCGCCCCCGGCACCATGACCCTGGATGAGCTGGAAGCCCAAATGATTCGGCAGTCGCTGGCGCACTACGACGGCAACATCAGCCGCGTGGCGAAGGCGTTGGGGCTGAGTAGAGGTGCGCTTTATAGAAGGTTCGAGAAGCACGGCATCCCGTACGATGCGTAGGCTGACTGCTGGCGTGCGTCTGAGACGCGTGCCGGCTGGCTTTGCGTCGGAGACGTAACGGTAGAACGACCCGTCTGCCATCGTTCACGCCGCGAGCCAGAGGCTCGAAGCCAGTCGGCACGCGTCGGAGACGCGCGCCAGCGTCCTGCACCGGCGTCCTGCGTCTCAGACGCGCGCCAGCATTCTGTGCCAGCGTCCCGCGCATGATGTTCTTTTACCCCATTCATGTCCCTCCGTCTCCAGTTCCTCCTCTTTACTACCCTCATCCACGTTGTGCTCATTGCGCTGGCGGCCCAGCTGCGCACCACCAACGTGCCACTGTTCATCGGGAGCGAGGTTTTATTGCTCATCAGCATCGCCGTCACCGCGCAGCTCTACCGGGGTTTTGTGCGGCCGTTTCAGCTCATCGCGGCGGGCACGGCGGCCATCCAGGCCCAGGATTTCAGCATGAAGTTCGTGCCCGTGGGCCAGCGCGAAATGGACCAGCTCATCCTCGTGTATAACCAGATGATTGACGCCCTGCGCCACGAGCGCGTGAGCCAGCACGAGAAAAGCTTCCTGCTTGAGCGCCTCATCCAGGCCTCGCCCGCCGGCATTCTTATTCTGGATTTTGAAGGCCGGATTGAAAGCGCCAACGCCGCCGCCGCCCGTTTTATCGGCCAGCCCGCCTCCGCACTGGCCGGCCAAATCCTCGCCGAATTGCCCGCGCCATGGGGCCCGGCCCTGGCCACCCTGGCCGAAGACCAGCCGCAGGCCCTGCGCCTCTCCGGCCTGGCCACCTACCGCGCCCACGCCGCCCACTTCCTGGACCGGGGCTTCACGCGCCGCTTCATTGTGCTGGAAGAGCTAACCCAGGAGCTCATCAAGCAGGAAAAGCAGGCCTACGGGCAGCTCATCCGCATGATGTCGCACGAAATCAACAACTCCATCGGGGCCATCAACTCCATCCTGCACAGCTTCCAGCACTACGCCCTCCAACTCGACCCCACCGACCAGCCCGACTTCACCCAGGCCCTCGATGTAAGCATTGCCCGCAATACCCAGCTGGCCAATTTCATTGCCAACTTCGCCCACCTCGTGCGCCTGCCCCCGCCCGCGCCGCGCCCCACCGACCTCCACGCCCTGCTGCGCGGCATCGCCCGCCTGCTCCAGCCCCTGAGCGAAGAGCGCCACATTACCTGGCACCTGGAACTGCCCGCGGCCCCGCTCATGCTCGACCTCGACGCCCAGCAGCTGGAACAGGCCCTGCTCAACGTGGCCAAAAATGCCCTCGAAGCCATTGGCCACGACGGCAACGTGTGGGTGCGCACCACCCTCAGCCCGCCCGCCCTCACCATCGAAAACGACGGCCCCGGCCTCACTCCGGAAGTGCGCCAGCGGCTGTTCACGCCCTTCTTTAGCACCAAGCGCGACGGGCAGGGCATCGGCCTCACACTGGTGCGCGACGTGCTGCTGGCCCACGGCTTCCGCTTCCGCCTCGAAACGAATGAGGCCGGCCGTACCGCTTTTAGTATTGATTTCTAGTTGTGTTTGATTTTGATAGACTGTTTCGGAAAAATGGGCAATAACTAACGTTTGTGAGTGTAAATATGAAAGGGGGTAAGTAAAAATTATTTGATATCTTCGGTCAAGTGCCTCTAAATTTACCCCACTATGACTCGGAAAAGATATTTAGCTGCGGCCTGCCTCGGGGCCATTCTATTATTAGCCGGCGTGGCGGCCTTCCTGCCCCAAAACCACCCCGATGCCCTCCCCAACGCCTTCAACTCCGCCGATTTGGCCTGGATGCTCTCCGCCTCCGGCCTCGTGCTGCTGATGACCCCCGGCCTGGCCTTCTTCTACGGCGGCATGGTGAGCAAGCGCAACGTCATTTCCACGATGCTCCAGAGCTTTATCGCGCTAGGCGTTATCTCGGTGATGTGGTACGTAGTGGGCTTTTCGCTGGCGTTTGGCGACAGTATTGGCGGCGTTATCGGCAATCCGCTCACGTTCTTTATGTTCAATAATGTGGGCACGGCCCCGCACCCGCGCCTGGCCCCCAACCTGCCGCTGGTGCTCTATGCCGCCTTCCAGTTGAAATTCGCCATCATAACGCCGGCCCTCATCAGCGGCGCGTTTGCCGAGCGCATCCGGTTCTGGGGCTACCTGCTGTTTATGTGCCTGTTCAGCCTGCTCATCTACTGCCCGCTGGCCCACTGGACCTGGCACCCCGACGGCTTCCTGCTGAAATGGGGCGTTCTCGATTTTGCCGGTGGCACGGTGGTGCACATCTCGGCTGGCTTTGCGGCGCTGGCGGGTGCGCTGGCCCTGGGCCGCCGCCACAGCCACCTCGAAGGCCATACCCACGTGCCGCCCAACGTGCCGTTCATCCTCATCGGCACGGGTCTGCTGTGGTTCGGCTGGTTTGGTTTTAATGCAGGCTCGGCGCTGGCGGCTAATGCGACGGCGGTGCAGGCGTTCTTCACCACGCACATGGCCTCAGCCGCTGCTATGCTCACCTGGATGATGATTGAGGCCGTGCGCGGTCAGCGGCCCTCGGCGGCGGGCGCGGCCATTGGTGCGGTGGTGGGCCTGGTAGCCATCACGCCGGCGGCGGGCTACGTGAGCTACGGTCCGGCGCTGTTTATCGGCGTGGTATCGGCCGCCATCAGCGCTGGCGCGGTCGATTTGAAGAACCGCACGAAGCTCGATGATACCCTCGACGTATTTCCCTGCCACGGCGTGGGCGGCATCGTGGGCATGATTCTCACTGCCATTTTCGCCAAGGACGGCGGCCTGGCCACCACCGGCTCCTATACGCTGCTGCTGCACCATCTCGGCGCGCTGGCCTTCATCTCGGTCTACACCTTCGGCGGCTCGTACCTGCTCTATAAAGTAACCAACGTCCTCATCCCCATCCGGGTAAACGCCATCCACGAAGCCGACGGCCTCGACCTGAGCCAGCACGGCGAAACGGTATTGCCCGCCCCCCAGGAGTTGGAGCCCGCCAAGGAGCTGCGCTTCGTAGTGCGGGCCTCGTAGCGTGGACTTTTAGTCCGCGAGTTACGCGACTGACTCGCGGACTAAAAGTCCACGCTACATCCCAATCACAAACACCGTCGGAATCTTGTGCAGTTCCGGGGCTGGTAGCCGCTTCCAGTCCGATACAGTCAGCGTTTTAATAAACTCGCCCGCGCCCGTCACATCCGCCGCCACACACAGGCGCGTGCCGGGCTGCAGATGCGCCAGCAAATCGGCAAATAATGCCCCATTCCGATAAGGCGTCTCAATAAACAGCTGCGACTGCTGCCGCTGCTGGGCCTCCTTCTCCAGGGCCTTGATGGCCGCCACGCGCGGCGCTTTCTCAATGGGCAAATACCCGTGGAAAGCAAACTGCTGACCATTCAGCCCCGAAGCCATGAGCGCCAGCAGCAGCGACGACGGCCCCACCAGCGGCCGCACCCTCAGGCCCTGCCGGTGAGCCTCCCGGGCTAGTGCTGCGCCAGGGTCGGCAATGCCGGGGCAGCCCGCTTCGCTCAGAATTCCGGCGTCAATTCCCTCTTTCACCAGCGGCGCGAGGGCTGCGCGTACCTCGGCATCAGTGCTGTCTTTGTCGATGACGACGAAGCGGATATCCTCAATGACGCGGTGCGGGGCCACGCTTTTCACGAAGCGACGGGCGGTGCGGGCATTCTCCACCAGGAAGTAGGGGAGGGCGGCCACGGCGGCCACCACTTGCGGCGGCAGTACCTGCGGGGCCGTATCGTCGGCCAAAGGTGTGGGGATGAGGAAGAGGGTTCCGGGCATTGGGCGCACAAATAATGAGCTGCAAAGGAACGGCACCACCGTCCGACAATTCTCCCGGCCGCTTCATCGAATGGTTTCTCCGATGTTCAAACGTACTGCGGTCAACAAACCGCTCAAACAGAAAACGCCCCACTTCCACAAGGAAAGCGGGGCGTTTTACTGAAGGCCAGCGGCCGTTGGAGCTAGTCGCGTTTCAACAGGCGGGTGACGCGCTGGTCGCCCTGGCGGGCTTGCAGAGTGTACACGCCACTAGCCAGTGCGCGAACATCGAGTTGGAAGCGGCTGGCGCCGGCCGCCGCTGTTTCCTCGCGGTGGATGAGTACGCGCCCGGCCATGTCGTAGAGGTCAATCTGGACTGGACCCGTGCCTGAAGTCATCAAGTCCAGGGTCAGGTATTCCTGCAGCGGCACGGGGTAGGCTTCAAGCTTGAAGACCATGGAACCGGCAAAACGCACGGCCAGCACCTTGCTGAGCTGGCTATTGCCTTCGGTGTCGAGCTGCCGCAGGCGGTAGAACAGCGTCGCCCCAAGCTGGCTCGCGTCTTTGTCGATGGCCGTGGAGGCGGCCGGCGACCACCGCTGACTAGCAACTACCTGGCGGCTGATTTCCTGCCACTTCTGCTGGTCCGTGGAGCGTTCGATGACGTACCAGCCGTTGCTCGGCTTCGTGGTTGTCGACCAGGTCAGGATGGCATCGGAGCTGCGGGCCGTGCCCGAAAACAACGTTTGGGCCAGGGGCGCTACAGCGGGGATGCTGTTCAGGCTCACCGTGTACCAGGCGTTGAGCTCGGTAGTGGCCACGGCTACGGTGCGGGCCAGGGCGGGCTGCGGCTCGCCGGCTTTCACCCAGGTTCGGCCCTGGTCGGTGGATTGCCACACCTGGGCCAGGGCCCCGCCGAAGTCGAGGCCGTGGTCGTTGTCGGCCAGCCAGCTCAGCGACAGCTTCACCGCTTTGGTCGGGTTGCGCTCATCGGCGGTGCTGAGCCGCCAGATGCGGTCGATGCCCTGCTTGCCCACAAACGCCGGGCTTTGGGCGTAGGAATAATTGGGCTGGTTCAGGCCGGTGCGGCGGTCCACGGTCAGCGTCAGCGCTTGGCCGTTGGGGTTCAGCCCAAAGCCCATGTTGCCGAAGCTGACGGTTTCGGTGCCGCGCACGGCTTGCTGCTGTACGAGGCTCCCTTTCACGTAGTGGTTGTCGTCCTCGGTGCCGGCCGGGCCGGGGCCGAAGAGCCGGGCGCTGGATTCCAGGCGCAAGCTATAGGCATTGGTGGTAAGCAAGTTGCCGGTGGCCAGACGCAGGCTGGCAGTTACGCTGGCCTCGGAACCCAGGGTGGTGCCGGCCGGGTTGTCGAGGCGCAGGTGGTAGAGCGTGGCCCCGTTCAGGCTAAGCACGTGGGGCGTCAGGCCCATCAGCACTACTGTGCTGTGGGCGGCAGTGAAGGTACCGGTGTTGAGCAGGCTGCCTTCGTCGATGAAAAGCCGGTTGGCGGCCAGGCCGTCCGTGCGCGTCAGGTCGAGCTCACCGGCATTCTCCACATCGCCGCGCACGTAGCGCACCGAATCGGAGAGGGCCACCAGGCCGCCTTTACCGTTGTAGAGGCCCTGGGCCTGGCTGGTGTGCAAGGCCGAAGCCCCACACACCAGCAGCAGCGCAAGCGCGACTTTGGGAGGTTCGAAACGTTTGAGGAATCGGTTCATGGTAGTAGCTATTAAAATAGTTGAATCCATGCTGACCCAGTGTACATAAAGAGGCTTGTCTTATTTGCAGCAATAGTTAAACTACTAACAGTTACAGGAGTAGCATTGGTATTCCGCAGGTATATCAAGCGCCCGGTGGTAGTGGCAGGGAGGGTATAAGGAGTGCTATTACCACCGTTTAACGTAACAAAGTTGAATCCATTTATAGCTGTTGTTAAATCAGCGTTGCCCGTATTGGCTGGAATACTAGTAGGGTTGACGGTCGTAGCAACAGGACCAGCAGCACCTTGTGGCACGGTAAAGGTCAAAACAGGGGCTACTGGATTGGTATTGTTAATGCTAACATTAGCCGTACCAGTGGTAGTTGTGCCCAAGCTAAAGACAGGTGTAGTGCCGGGGTCTCCTTTCACGCCCTGAGGAACGGTAAAGGTCATGATAGGAGCTGCAGGGTTCGTATTGTTGATACTCACCGCCGCTGGGCCAGTGGTCGTGGTTCCCAGGCTAATGACGGGAGTCGCACCGGTTGCGCCTGCGGTACCCTGAGGACCAGCAGCGCCAGTCGCACCTTGAGAACCAGCTGGGCCCTGAGGGCCAGCAGCACCAGTAGGAATCACAAAGTCGAACTTAGCCGCGGAAGAAGTGCCAGCGTTGATAACCGATGCAAAAGAACCAGCGGCACCCGTAGTAGTAGAGTTTATAACTACTGTGGCAGCAGTTCCAGCCGTGCCTTGTGGGCCAGTTGGACCAGCAGGACCAGTAGCGCCAGTCAGACCTTGGGCTCCTGTTGCCCCGGTAGCGCCGTCATGACCGTCTGCCCCGTTATCACCTTTCGCACCTGCTGGGCCAGCTACGCCTTGAGCACCATTAGCACCCGTTGCGCCGGTATCGCCTTTGGCGCCGTCAACGCCGTTGGTGCCGTCTTTGCCAGCTGCGCCGGTATCGCCTTTGGCGCCGTCAACGCCGTTGGTGCCGTTGGTGCCGTCTTTGCCAGCTGCGCCGGTATCGCCTTTGGCGCCGTCAACGCCGTTGGTGCCGTCTTTGCCAGCTGCGCCGGTATCGCCTTTGGCACCGTCAACGCCGTTGGTGCCGTCTTTGCCAGCTGCGCCGGTATCGCCTTTGGCACCGTCAATGCCGTTGGTGCCGTTGGTGCCATTGGTGCCGTCTTTGCCAGCTGCGCCGGTATCGCCTTTGGCGCCGTCAACGCCG
>NZ_JBCEVZ010000039.1:0-48778 GCF_038448715.1 Hymenobacter segetis
GTTCAACGACGGGCGGGGGCAAGCCCCGCGCCCTACCACGGCGACATAAGCTCCTGAGTAAGTACCATTGCGGCAGTTATTTCGCGCTTGCTTTTCCCGTTGCCCGTGCGTCAATTTTTACTTTTCCTATTGATTGCGCTGCTGGGCGCTCCTTGCCTTGCCACGGCCGCGCCCAGACGTGGCAGCGCGACCCGCTGCTGGGCCGCCTGCTCATCCATGAGCTGGTGCAGGACCCCGCCGGCCTGCTCTGGGTGACCCGCTACGCCGCCGAGTTAGTGTATTACCGCCTGCGCCAGATTGATAAGGACGGCACCGCCAGCTACTCGCCCGTCCGCACCGTGCAGGTTCCTGCCACCGTTGGCTTTGCCGTGCAGGCCTACCCCCAGCCCTTCGGCCCGGAGCTAAACCTATTGTTGCGCACCGCCGAGGCCGGCCCGGTTACCATCGTGCTGCACGATGCCGTGGGGCGGGCGCTGCTCACTCGCTCGGCCACGCTTGTGGCCGGCAGCAACGTGTTGCAGCTGCCCGAGGCGGCAGCTCCGGCATCCGGCGTATATGTGTTAAGCATCAGCCATCATGCTTCTCATCGCACGCTCAAGATTGTGCGGAAGTAGTGCTCAACATAAATTTCACACAAAAAGGCCCGCCGGAATATTCCAGCGGGCCTTTCTCAATTGAATCGAATTCCTTACTTCGCCCCGTGCGGCACCTTGTCCAGCGGTGCGGGCGGCGCATACTGCTTATGGTCTTGGCCGTTGGATTTTTGCCCGTCTACTTTCACGCCCAGGCCGGCGGCGATGCCGGCTCCGAGTTTTTGGTCGGCCTTGAACCAATGGCCGAGCTGGCGGGCGATGATTTCATCCTTTTTGGGACCTTCGATGCCGGACATATGGCCCACGATGTTCTTAATCGTGTCTTCCTGGGCCTTGGCATCCATGAGGCGGAACAGGTTGCCGGGCTGGGTGAAATGGTCGTCGTCGCCGGGCGCGTTGCGGTCGAAGCGGGCGGCTTTGGTCGCCTCCACGGGGTAGGCGTAGTCGCTCACGCTCTTGTCCTCGGTGGGGCCTCCGAAGGAGTTGGGGTAGTAGTTCACGCCCGGGCCGCCGTTGTTGCCTAGGGCCATATGGCCGTCGCGCTGGTAGTGGCTTGTGGCGAAGGGCGAGCGGTTGGCCGGCAGCTGGTCGTAGTTTACGCCCACGCGGTAGCGGTGGGCATCGGGGTAGCTCAGGATGCGGGTTTGCAGCATCTTATCGGGCGAGAAACCCATCCCGTCCACGATGTTGGCGGGCGAGTACGAGGCCTGCTCCACGAAGGCGTGGTAGTTCTCGGGAATGCGGTTCAGCTCCATCACGCCCACTTCCTGTAGCGGGAAATCGGCGTGGGGCCACACTTTGGTGATGTCGAACGAGTTCCACTTATAGGTAGCGGCCTGCTCCTCGGGCATGGTCTGGATGAACATCTTCCACTTCGGGAAATTGCCCTGTGTGATGGCATCCACGAGGTCGTGCTGGGCGAAATCGGGGTCGAGGCCGGCCATTTCGTTGGCTTCGGCATCGGTGAAGTTCTTGATGCCCTGCTGGGTGAGGAAGTGGTATTTCACCCAAGTGCGCACGTTGTCCTTGTTAATCATGGAGAACGTGTGCGACGAGTAGCCGTGCATGTGGCGCACGCCGTAGGGCGTGCCCCGGTCGCTCATCAGAATGAGCACTTGGTGCAAGCTTTCGGGCATCAGGCTCCAGAAATCCCACATGATGGTTTTGCTGCGCAGATTGGTGTAGGGGTCGCGCTTCTGGCTGTGGATGAAGTCGGGAAACTTCTGGCCGTCCTTCACGAAGAACACCGGCGTGTTGTTGCCCACCATGTCCCAGTTGCCGCCTTCGGTGTAGAATTTCAGCGAGAAGCCGCGCGGGTCGCGGGCCGTATCGGCCGAGCCGCGCTCGCCGGCTACCGTGCTGAAGCGCACCAGCATGTCGCACTCATTGCCCACCTTGCTGAACAGCTTGGCGCGCGTGTACTGCGTGATGTCGTGCGTGACCGTGAACTTGCCCTGCGCGCCCACGCCCTTGGCGTGCACCACGCGCTCGGGCACCCGCTCGCGGTTGAAATGGGCCAGGCGCTCAAACGCGCTGTAGTCTTCCTGTAGCACCGGCCCGCGCGGGCCCACGGTGATGGAGTTCTGGGTGTCATCAATCGGGCGGCCCGACGAGGTGGTGATTTTGTCGCCGCCACTGAGGTCGGCGGGCTGGGGAGAATTCGGGGTATCGAACTTGGGGGGACTCTTAGCCATGATGCAATTTATTGGTTGAATTGATAGATTTATTTGTACAAAAGAACACGTCTAAAACCCACCCCGGCACGCATTGTTGAATAATGCCAAAATTTTGTTAATGAAGCAATTAGCGTCATCAAAACTTCATCCGTCGGGTAGCTAAGCGGCGTTAGTTCAGGTCAATAACCGACATGGTGTGCGGGGCATCCGACTTGGTGTTGGCGAAGTGTTTCACCGGGTGGTCGAAGTTGGAAATGTATAAGCGCTTGCCTTTCAGCAGCACTTCGGCGGGCTGGTCGAGCTTGCCGCCGCTGCCGTCGGTGTCGGGGTTCTGGGCCAGCGTGGTCACCTTGTTGCCGTTGCGCAGGTCCACCGTTTCAATGGAATTTTCGCGGGAGTTGCACAGGTACATCAGGTCCGTAGCACGGTCAATGATGAGGCCATCTACGCACGGAATCTGCTTGCAGCTCAACGTCAGGGTTTCCTGCTTGGCCAAGCTGCCGTCCGGGTTCAGCGACACTTTGTAAAGCTTGCCGTCGCCAAAGGAGCCGGTGTAAAAATTACCCTTGCTGTCGTAGTCCAGGCCATCAGCCCCGTTGTCCACGCCGGTTTCGTTCACCGTCGTCGAGAACATAGCCAGCACGTGCGGGTCCTTGGTTTTGGGCTTGAGGTGCACGGTGCCCTTGTTCAGTTCGGCCAAGGAAAACTTCAAAATGGCGCTGCCCTTGTCGTTGTCGGGCAGGTCCCACTGGCTGTCGGTCACGTAAATCGTGTTGCCTTTCCAGACCACCGCATTGGCCAGCGCGAAGTTGTCGACGGCCGTGGTAATGGCCCCGGGCTTGCCGTTTTTCATCGTCACCTTCATCAGGCGCGATTTAAAATCCTTGCTGTTTTCGTACTGGTTTTCGGCGTAGTAGAGGTTACCATCGGGGCCGAAAGCCAGGTCCATGGGCGCGGCCTTTTTGGTAGTTGGCTCCACGGGCAGGTTGGTGGCAAATGGTTTGATGGTGGTGCCGTCAATCTCCATCAGCGAAGCCGGATGGCTGGTGTCGGCCAGGTTGGGCACCGAGAGAATGAGGTGGCCGTTGGGGGCCAGCGCCAAGCCGTCGGGCGTGTTGTGCGCGTCGTCGAGGGTGAAAAGCAGCTTCGGGCTGCCGATGGTGGGGATTGAGCCGGCCGGCAGCCCCATGGTATCGGCCGGGGCGGCAGCTTTTTGGGCCGAAGCGTCGGTTTGCACCACCGCTTCTTTGCTCACGGCTTCGTCCTGGGTTTTCGGTGGGTTCGACTGGCAACCAGCCAATAGCGCGCCGCCAAACAGCAGCGAAAATAGCTTGCGCATGGATTTGGGTGTAGAAAGAATGGAAAAAAAGGGCATTAGCAGGCCCAATCGGGCTGATTCTTAACGGCTGCCCGGGCCATGGGTTGCGCTATCATTTCGGCTTCGCTTGGGCAAACTGCCACCGTGGCCGGCCTTTTCTGCTGGGCTTGCGTACCTATCTTGCCGAAAATTTTTCTTACCACCCTCCAAATCCCGCGGCCGCCCTAACCGGCCCGCCCTCCCTGCTCATGGCTGCAATCAGCGATAAAAAAGTCGTCACCATCACCTACGACCTCAGTGTGACCGACGAAAACCAGGAAAAAGTATTGGTCGAATCGGCCGAGGCCGATGCGCCTATGGTCTTCCTGTTCGGCCACAGCGGCCTGCCCGAAGAGTTTGAAGCCCAGCTCGATGGCAAAAACCCCGGCGATGAGTTCCAGTTCAGCCTCACCCCCGAGCAGGCCTACGGCGACTACGACGAGCAGGCACTGGTCGAAATCCCCAAAGAAGTTTTCCTCATCGATGGCAAGCTGGACGAGGAAATGCTCCAGCCCGGCAACTTCCTGCCCATGGCCGACAACGAAGGCAACCACATGCAGGCCAAGGTAATAAGCATCGGCGACACCGCCGTGCATATGGACTTCAACCACCCCCTGGCCGGCATGGTAATGCACTTCCACGGCAAGGTGCAGGACGTGCGCGACGCCACCACCGAGGAGCTGGCCCACGGCCACGTGCACGGCGAAGGCGGCCACCACCACTAAGGCTTTCCTGTCATTGCGAGCGCAGCGAAGCAATCCGTCCTGACAAAACCAGAACCATTCTTAAGCGACAAGCCCCGGCACTGCACAGTACCGGGGCTTGTCACATTTTAGGGCTCATCACATTGTACAGGACGGATTGCTTCGCTGCGCTCGCAATGACAGCTACGTTCGCAATGACAGTTCCACATACGCCTGCAACTCCGGAAAAAACGCCCGAAAATCCGCCTCATATTCTGCATAGTTCGCCACCAGCTCTGTAGCGGCCGTTTCCATGCCGGAGCCAGCCGAGGCGCGGCGGCTCAGGCCACTAAGGGCGCGGCGGATGCCTTCGATTTCGGCGTAGCCCAGCAGCCAGTTATGTTGCACCATGTAGAACAGCATCTGCTGCACGCGGGGCGGCATTTCAGCTTCGCGGGAATTCAGTAAAGCGTATACGCGGCGGGTAAAATCGGGCAGGCTTTCGGACGAATATTCCGGGAAATTATGGGCCAGGAAATGGTCCAGGAACATATCCGAAATCACGCCGGCGTACTTGCCGTAGCCGGCGGCGCGCAGGCGCTGGGTGCTGCGGCGCACCACGGGATGCTGGTCGGTGAAGGTGTCGATGGCACGGTGCAGGCGGATGCCGGTTTGCACGGCAGGCGGGTATTTTTCGAGCTGCCGGCCGGGCACCGAGTCGGCAATGAAGTTGCCCAGCAGGATATCGGAATAGGTGACCGAATCGGGCGAGCCGGAGAGGAAAAGATGGGCCAGAAAATTCATTTGAGGGGGAGGGTGATGCTCGTCATGCAGAGCGCAGCGAAGCATCTTTACCGCAACAGTAATCTGCATCAATTGGGTTACTTCTACGGTAAAGATGCTTCGCTGCGCTCTGCATGACGTTCCGCTAATAACCACTTCCCGAACGAGATTATTCAACCCCGGCCGGCTGGCTGCCGTAAGCCAATTCGCCGCCCACATGTTTTGGTCCGGCCTATTCTTTCACCTCCCCAATTCTCTTCCCCATGTCCGATAAGTCGCCCGTAACCCACGACCTGACCCAGTTATTCGAAAAAATCAAGGAAGTGCGCATGGCCATGCTCACCACCACCGACGAGCACGGCAGCCTGCACAGCCGGCCCATGGCCACCATCAAGCCCGGCGAAGACGGTGCCCTCTACTTCCTCACCGACTCCGAGTCGGCTAAAGTTTACGAAATCAAAAAAGACAGCCAGGTGAACCTGAGCTACTCCGACCCGAGCAGCAATGTGTACGCCTCGGTATCGGGCCGCGCAAATGCCTACCGCGACGAAGCCAAAATTGCCGAGCTCTGGAGCGAGCCCATGCGCGGCTGGTTCCCCAAAGGCAAGGAAGACCCACGCATCAATGTCCTCAAAGTTGACATTGAAAAGGCCGAATACTGGGATTCGCCCAGCAGCCTGCTGGTGCAGGCCTACGCCTACGTGCGGGCCGTGGTAACGGGCGAGCGCAGCAAGGACGACGACGTGAACCAGCACGCCCAGGTGCAGGTGAAGTAGGTTTTGAAATCCTGATTCTGAAAGGCCGGAAGCAATTCCGGCCTTTTTTTGTTGCTTGCAGCCCGCTGCCCGGCGGCTTGCCCGCTCATCTCCCGAATGCACCTTACTACCCTCACCGTTTTCACCCTGAAACCCGGCCACCGACGCTGGGCGCTGGCCCAAATGGGCACCGCCCCCCCGCAGCTGCAACGGGTGCCGGGCCTCCGGTTTTTCAAGCTGCTAGGCAGTGGGGCGTCCAACGGTTTCGGCGCGTGGCCCAATTTCGACCGCTACGGCTTTATGGCCGTGTGGGAAGATGTGGCCTTTGCCGAGGCCTTCTTCAGCCGAAATCCAGTGTGGGCCGCCTACCAGCAGCGCAGCGCCGAGCAATGGACCGTGCGCCTCGCCCCCATCAAATCCCAGGGCCTGTGGGATGGCAAAAACCCGTTTGATTACAGCAGCAACGCCGGTTCAGCCCTTGCCGAAACGCCCGTGGCCGTGCTCACCCGCGCCAGCATCCATTGGCGCAAAATCCCGCGCTTCTGGAAATTTGTGGAGCCCACCAGCGCGGCGCTGGCCCACGCGGTGGGCGTGCGGGCCGCCATCGGGCTGGGCGAATTGCCGCTGGTGCGGCAGGCCACGTTCAGCGTGTGGGAATCGGCCAGGGCCATGCAGGAATACGCTTATAAGGACGCCAAACACCGCGAAGTCATCAAGCTCACGCGCCGCGAAAACTGGTACGCCGAGGAACTGTTCGCCCGCTTCCAGGTGCTGAGCAGCGAGGGCACCATTGATGGTCGGGAGCCGCTGGGCGAACTATTGACGGGGCCGGGTTAATCGCGCAGATTGTAGCGGTGCAGCCAGGCGCGGCCGTTGGCCGTAAGCTCGGGGGTTGGGTCGGCTTCCACCTGCACCCCGGCCGGATGCGCGGTAATCCGCTCGCCAGGGCCGGTGTACCACGTAACATTGCCCGGCGTAGCGCCCTTTGTGGTGATTACCCGGTTGCGGCCCGCCCCATCGTATAAACGCACGGCAATGCCCTGCGGCAACGCCCCGCGCAGCTCAAATACGTCGTCGCCGCCCAGGCCGTACAGGTCAAGCTGGGGGGTGATTTTTCGGTTGAAGGTGCGGTCTGTCACAAGGCTATCGGGCTGGCCGGGACGCTGGGCCAGCAGCTGCACGCGCAGGCTGCCGCCCACTTCGCTCAGGATAAATCGTTCGGCCTGGTCGGTGCCAATCAGCCAGGCCTGCTTATTTAGTAGCGCGTAATACTGCTGGGCCACGGCGGGCAGCTGCTCGCGCCGGGTGCGCAGCATGGGCACGAATTTCGCCGCCAGGCTGGCCCGCATTTCGGCCGGGCCGGAGTTGAATGCCTGAACCAACACGGCATCGCTCAGGCTGGCCCGCACAGAATCAGCCACCTCCCGAAAATCATTCGCACTGAGGCTGGTGAGCAGCGTGCGGTCGAGAGCGCGGGCGGTGGTGGTGAGGCCGTCCACGTTTTCCAGCCGGATGGTGGCCCGGAACGTCTGGTACTTAGGCGCAAACCATGACACCAACCGCGTCACCAGGCCATCATCAAACAGGAAAAATGCCTGGTCACGGTCGCGCGGCACAGGCCGGAAGGCCAGCCGGCCGGCCTGCGGAAACGTGGCCCAGCGCCACTGGTCTTCGCGGCGACTCCAGTCGCCCACCAGCATATCGAGCAGGCGGGCGCGCAGGAAGGCCCGGGCGGAAACGTGGGCGCTGGGCCAGCGCCGCAACGCCGCCAGCATGTGGTGCGAATTCACCACCTGCGGCGCGTGGCCGAAGCTGGCCACCAGGCGCTGGTCGCCGTCGGCCCGCTCCTCAAGCAGGTACAGCGCATTGGCGTAGCTGGCTTTGAACTTGCCCAGGCCGGCATCCGCCCCCACGAATACCAGCCGGGGGTTGGCGTGCAGCACCCCGGCCGCCTCGGCCAGGTAGGCGGCCGGGTAGGCCCCAAAGGGCTGCGTGGCGCTGGTCTGGTCCTTGAGCAGGCCGCGCAGCAGGTTGCGTTTCCAGCCGGGGCTGAGCGCGGCGCTCATGTCCTTGTCCACGGAGCGCAGCACGTACTCGCGGCCATCGGGCGCACACAGGCGCAGGGTGTGGCTCTGGTAGCTGCCGCCGGCCTGCAGGGGCACCAGGCCGCCGGGTACGGCGGTGGCCAGCCGCAGCACCGGCACCGTGACCGGAGTAGCCCACACGCTGCGGTAGTGCTTGCCAAAAAAGAACTTCCAAACGGCACCACGGGCATATTGCGGCCCGGCCGCCAGCCGCACCGTGGCCGAGTCGGCGCTCCATTGCGGCGCTGCCGCGCCTGAGGCTTTGTGCTCGGCGCAGCCCCCCAACACCATGGCCGCCGCGCCGGCGCAGCAGCCCCGCGCCCACGGTCCCCATTCAGTAGTTAAGCCCGGCATAAGCAGCAATTTTCCAAAACGCGGAGCACTCATCGGGGCTAAAAAGCAAGTATTTCCCGGCAAAAGAAGCCGTCCAACGCATAGTTGAGGCTAGCCGCTGCCCACCTTTACGGGGAAGTTGCGTTAAAGGCTCATTCGCGCTTGCCGCCTTCACCGAATGCCTTATCCTTTTGTTCGCTGCCCCAGCTTTTGCCCGCGCCTGTTGGTGCTGCTGGGCCTGGGACTGGCCGCCGGCGGCTGCGCCCGCCACAATTATTTCCAGCCCGATGCCCGCGTGGGCCCCGGCAGCACCGCCGCCCTGCCGGCCTCCGCCGATTCGGTGCTGGCCACCGCCGGCCGCCAATACAACCGCCACTCGGGGTTCTACCAGTTTTTTCTGGGCCGCCACTACCGCCGCGTGTGGGCCGCCCCCGTCAAAGTGCCGGTGCTGAACCTGGCCACCGCCGCCCCCGGCGGCCTCACGGCGGGCAAGGCCGGCGGTGGCTACCAAAGCATCAGCATGACCCTAGAGGGACGACAGCAGCGCGAATACGCCCTGCGCGCCCTCGACAAAGAGCCCTACAAAACCCTGCCGCTGGTGCTGCGCCACACCTTCGTGCTCAACGTGGTGCGCGATGCCACTTCGGCGGCCATTCCCTACGGAGCCCTCACCGTGCCGCCGCTGGCGCAGGCGGCCGGTGTGCCCCACACCCGCCCGCGCCTAGTGTACGTGCGGCCCGATGAAACCGGCCTGGGCGAGTCCTCCGCCCGGTTTCAGGGCAAGCTGGCGCTGCTCGAAGAAAAGTATAACAACCCCGACGCCCGCACGCCCGACCTGGCCAATGCCATCGATTTTGACGGTGGCGAGGCCATGCTGAAAAAGGTGTACCACCACCCCTCCTACTTCATCGACCAGCCCGCCTTCCTGCGCGCCCGCCTGCTCGATGTGTGGCTCGGCGACTGGGACCGGCACGAGGCGCAGTGGACCTGGGCCCAGTTCAAAGAAACCGGGGGCCGCGTGCGCTACGTCGGCATTCCGAAGGACCGCGACCAGGTGTATTTTCGGTTCGATGACGGGGTGATTCCCTGGCTGGCGGCCCGGCCGTTCATCGCGCCGCAGTTCCAGACGTTTCGCAACGAGTACAACAACATGGCCGGCCTGGTGTATCAAGCGAAGTTTATCGACCAGCGCGGCCTCTCGGCCATGACGCGGGCCGACTTCCAGCGCACCGCCCACGACTTGCAGCGCCGCCTGCCCGACTCCGTTATCGACCGCGCCCTGCACCGCCTGCCGCCCGCCGTGTACGCGCTGGAAGGCACGCGCCTCGGCACCACCCTCAGGGCCCGGCGCGAAACCCTGCCGCAGGCCGCCGATGAATATTACCTCACCCTGGCCCATGAGCCCACGCTGGGCGGCACGGCCGAGGCCGAGCGATTCGTGGTGCACCGCTACGCCGACTCCACCACCGTCCGCATCTTTTGCAAAGCCCTCAGCCAGCTCTCGGCTGGCGACTCACTCCGGTTCCGGCGCACGTATTTCACTGCCGAAACCCAGGAGCTGAGCCTCGACGGCCTGGGCGGCGACGACGTGTTTGAAGTAACCACCGCCGCCACCCACCGGCCCATGCCCGTGCTGCTCTACGGCGGCGAGGGCCACGACCAGCTGCTACTGCAAGGCAGCAGCCGGCGGCTCAAGCTCTTCGATGAAGCCTCCGACGTGACGGCCGCCGGCAGCCTCCGCCCCAGCCTGCCCAGAAAGAAACACCGCGCCTTCAACCGGCTAAACGATGATTAATCGGGACGCCTCCCAAAATCGGCCAGCCTTTTTCAGCCCCCAGCCGTTCAAAGCCCAACCCTATTACGCCGCTTGCTTTTGATACCCGTCCGTTTGCGCTTTTATACATTGATGGTAGGCGCACTGGCTGGGCTGCTCGGCACCGGCTGCGTGCGCAGGCAGTTTTTTCAGCCCGATGCCCGGCTCGATGCCACCGCCCCCCCGCCCGCCACAGCCGATAGCGTGCACCGGGCCACCGCCGGCCGGCAATACGCCCGGCACGGCGGGTTGTATAACGCGCTGGTGGGCCGGCACCACCGCCCCACCTGGGCGGCCCCGGTAGCCGCGCCGGTGCTGCACCTGGCCACCGCCCACCCCGGCGGCCTCACGCCCGGCAAAGTGGGAGGCGGCTTCAACAGCACCAGCCTGAGTCTGTCGAGCGCCGATGGCCGCGCCTACGTGGTGCGCACCGTTGACAAAGACCCCATTCGGGCCACACCGGAGCTGGTGCGGGGCACCTTCCTGGTGAATGTGCTGCGCGATAATATTTCCTCCACCAACCCCTACGCCGCGCTGGTGGTGCCGCCGCTGGCCGCCGCCGCCGGCGTGCCCCACGCCTCCCCGCGCCTGTTCTACGTTCGAGCCGACGACCCGGCTTTTCAGACCGATTCGCTGCGGCACTTCCGGGGCCAGCTGGCTTACCTGGAGGAAAAAGCCGCCCCCACCACCCCGCCGCCCGCCGCCATTATAAATAGCACCAAGGCTTTTGCCGCCGCTTTCGCCAGCCCCGAGCAGCGCTTTGCCCCCACCGACCTGCTCCGAGCCCGTCTGCTGGATGGCTGGCTGGGCGATTGGGACCGCCACCCCGGCCAGTGGAGCTGGGCCGTGACCCGCCCTACCGAGGCCGGCCCCGCCGCCCTCGTGCCACTGCCCAAGGACCGCGACATGGTCCTCTATCGCCTCGATGATGGCGCATTGGGCTGGCTCATCGGCCACGTATTTCTGCGCCACTGGGCCACGTTTGGCCCGCGCTATAAAAATCCATCGGGCCTGATGTCCTCCGGCCACTACCTCGACCAACGCATTCTCAATGGTCTGAGCCGCGCCCAGTTCCGGGCCGCCGCCATGGCCATGCAGCAGCGCCTGTCCGACACGCTCATTACCCGAGCGGTTCACCACCTGCCCCCGGCTGCCTTCGCCTTGGAAGGCCCGCGCACCATCGCTTCCCTGCAGGCCCGCCGCGCCGCCCTACCGACTTTGGCTGATGGCTTTTATCTTGGATTAGCCAGGCGCCCGCGCATCGGCGGCACGGCTCAAGCCGAGCAGTTCATCATCGAGCGCTATGCCGATTCGACGGTGGTAACGGTCCGGTCACTGGCGGCCGGTGCTATGAGTGTACCGCTGTTGCACCGTGCCTTTTTGCCGGCTGAGACGCGGCTTATTCAACTGGAAGGATTGGCGGGTGATGATGTTTTCACGGTTGAGAACCATGGCGCGAATGCGGCCAGCAAGCCTGCTATTCGCATTTACGGCGGCGCGGGCAATGATGAGTTTCGCGCGGGCAACGGTGGCCAGGGTATCCGATTCTCACAGGAAAGTGCGCCCGTTAAACGGGCTTACGACAAGCTGCCGGAGGAATAAGAAGCTGCATGAGATAGGGTGCGGGGCTTGCCCCCGCCCGTCGTCGAACATCAATCGTTCAACGACGGGCGGGGGCAAGCCCCGCACCCTACCTCCTTTTCAGGCTTGCGCCAGCATCTTCAGCACCAGCCGCTCCACTGGTGTTAGCGGGTCATCAGCGTGGGTTTCGGCGTCGTGCTTGCGCAAGAACTCAATCAGCTGGCCCGATTTGAACAGCTCCACCACCTGCGGGTGGATGTAATATTTTGAGCACACCGTGGGCGTGTTGCCCAGGCCGGTAGCCACTTCCTTCACGGCTTTTTTGATGACTTTTTCGGGGGCCAGCTGCGGCTCTTCGTTCAGCACGGCCTCCAGGCAGCTCACCATTTTCACGGTGCCGCCCCAAGTGCGGAAGTCCTTGGCCGAGAGCTGCAAGCCGGTGTGGCGGTGCAGGTAGTCGTTCACATCGCCCGATTCTAGGGCGTGGCGCTGCCCATCGGCAGAGTAAAACTGGAACAAGTGCTGGCCCGGAATTTCCTTGCACTTGCGCACCAGCCGGGCCAGTTTGGCATCGTGCAGGGTCACGTCGTGCGGCACGCCTTTTTTGCCCACGAAGCTGAAATTGACCTTGGCCCCTTCGATGGCCACGTGCTTGTCCTGCAAGGTGCTCAGGCCGTAGCTGGGTTTCGATTTGCCGTTTTTCTTCGCGTACTCCTTATTGCCGACGCGGATAAACGACTGGTCCATGAGCGTGAGCACCAGGGCCACCACTTTTTCGCGGTCGAGGGCGGCGCGGCGCAGGTCTTTGCGGAGTTGCTCGCGCAAGGGCCCCAGCTTTTCGCCGAAGGTGCGCAGGCGCGAAAACTTGGTGAGGCTGCGCACTTCGTCCCAAGCCGGGTGGTAGCGGTACTGCTTGCGGCCGAGGTTGTCTTTGCCCGTTACCTGCAAATGCGTGGTGGCCGAGGGCGAAATCCACACCTCCGTCCAGGCCGGCGGAATCACGAAGCTGCTAATACGAGCCAGCGTTTTTGGGTCGGTTATTTTCTGGCCTTTGGGGTCGTGGTACACGAAGTTTCCGGTGCGCGTGGGCTTGCGGGTCAGGCCGGGACCCTGGTCGGTGGCGTAGCGCAGCCCGGCCATTTCGGCCTGCCGGGCGGGGTCTTTGTACACGATATGCGCCTCATCCTGGGGCGGAAGCGACTTTTTACGGGTTTTGGGGTGAGCGGTGGCGGTGGTGGGCATGGATAGAGTAGAAGTAGCCTTGAATTTGGGCGTCGGGGTTTTACGGAAAAAGGCCAGCAGAGGCCGTACCACTGTAGCGCGGACTTTTAGTCCGCGAGTTCAAACGACTGCACATCACTTCAACACCCTTCTCTCGCAGACTAAAAGTCCGCCCTACATCAGCCATTGCCATCCCTCAGCCGTAGGTTTGCCCCATGAAGCTGCCTGCTGCTCTTTCCAATCTCTCCGAGTGGAGCGACCACCTCTACACCCGTTTCTCGGCCCGCCGCGGCTGGTTGCGCCCCCTGCAAATCGATGCTTACCGCAGCTACGGCACGGCCGAAAAGTTCTACATCAAAGGCCGCCTGCTGGCCGACCCCGGCCTGACCGCCGCCACCGCCACCGACTCCGGCTGGCGCAATTTCCGCAGCATGGTGCGCCGCTTCAACAGCCGCGAAGTGGCCGGGGCCGACCTCATCGCCGAGCTGCCCGACGGCAGCCAGCACCTCGTCACCACCGACGACGAAGGCTATTTCACCCTCGTTATCGAGCCGCACCAACTGCCCGCGCCCGTGGCCTACCTCTGGTACCCGGTGCCAGTGCGCGTAGCCCGGCTGCCCTCCTTCCTCCGGCCGCCCACTAAAGCTATTGCCACCGAAGCCGCCGTGCTGGTGCCACCCGCCAGTGCCGAGTTCGGCGTGATTTCCGACCTCGACGACACGGTATTTGAAACCAGCGCCACCAATATTTTCAAGATGCTGGGCCGCGTGCTGTTCAGCAATGCCCAGTCGAAACAGCCCTTTGAGGGCGTGGCCGAGTTCTACCGCCGCCTCCAGCACGGCCGCACCGGCCGGCCCGACAACCCGTTTTTCTTCGTCAGCAGCAGCCCTTGGAACCTCTACGACCTGCTCGCGGAATTCCTGAAGCTGCACGACATCCCCACCGGCCCGCTCCTGCTGCGCGACCTCAGCATTGCCCGCCCCAAAACCACGCCCCCGCCCGGCGTCACGGGCTCGGCCGCCATCCACTTCGCCCACAAGCTGCACGAAATCGACGACCTGCTCACCACCTACCCCACGCTCCCCTTCGTCCTGCTCGGCGACAGCGGCCAGGAAGACGCCCGCATCTACCGCGAAGTGGTGCGCCGCCACCCCGGCCGCATCCGCGCCATCTACATCCGCGACGTGCAGGTGCCGGAACGGGCCGCCCTGGTCGGGCCAATTATCGAGGAGCTGGACCGCGAAGACGTGCCCATGCTACTGGTAGCAGATTATGCGACGGCCGCCGCGCACGCGGCCACGCTGGGGCTGGTAGTGTAAAATTTCTAATCCACTAATTCAGATTGCTTGGCTACTCCAATAATGCAAGCAGCAATGCGATAATCTACAGTCGGCAATACTCCGGCTTCATCCAATAAATGCTGAAGTACCTCAATCGGTAACAGTATTTCAGCACCGTGCTTTTTCAAGGTTTTGAGGCTGATTATGTGCCGATGGTTCTTATTGGCCTGACGCAATTTTCTTACATGAGGTAATAACAACTGCAGCCAATGAGCCGCCAGCTTCCCGAAGTCAACCATGACTTCGTCGCGGCTGGATTCTGGTCCACTCAGCGTTTTTGCTGGCTGAAATAAACTCAGGACTTGGCGCAATAAAACGGCGCGAGGGTCAGAGGTTGATGCCTTGTCCTTTCCAATACTTTTCAGGTGCACCCGCACAATGGCTTCGCCTACTTCCAGAGCTCGCCGGGCACGGTTGGGCAAAAGCTGCCGTTCGGCAGCTTGCAGTTTTTGCAGGAAATGGTTCAGGTAATTATCGCCGTCTTCCCAAGCCAACGATTTGGCCGGCTGACCAGCTAAACGTAGCTGCAAGGCTTGACAAATGCGGCCTAAATCCGACTCGGGTGACTCATCGTCAACCAACATATACCAGTTGCCACTGCGGGTAGTGCTACTGCGTAGCGCGAAAAAGGCCCATGCCTGCTCAGCAGCAACGTAACTCACCCGGCACTTTACAGACTCGCGGGAAGTCCATATTTTTTCATACGTCGCTTGGGGTACCAGTTGATTAGGTCCTGTTTTAAGCTCGCGCACTGGTTGCAGCGCGTCCTGCAAGCCGGTCCAACGAGCTTCGTCGCGCCCAGCCTGACGAAAGGGATTCAACGATTTGGTAATGCTATTGTGCTCCAGCTTATCAACATAATCCGCCAAATGCTCATCAGGTAGCACTAGGTTGTTGCCGATTAATTGACCAGCATGTCGCAGGGCTTGAATCAGGTGTTCGTCCGCTTTTAGCGAGAAGGCCGGGCTGTCTTTAGGCCAGTAAGAAGCAATGGTTTCGTGAGGACTATCGAGGCGGTCTAGTCGTCCCAGGCGCTGCTCAGCCACGCGCAATACCGTGGGCATATCGAGTTGGACAAGGTCCGAGGTTTGCTGCAAGTTGAGCGACTCTGATACCACATCTGAGCAAAAGGCAACTATCCCACTGGCGGATGAACCCAGCTTAAAATCCCCTTCCAGCCGCCTACGGGCTTTTTGTTGGGCACCGGTTACCGTGAAACTTTCGAGGCCTGTCAGTTGCTGCTCCTCAAAAAGCATCCGCAACCGCTCCAGTGTAATGAGCGAATGGTCGAATGCCAGCACCAGCTTATGATTACCCTCGCCCAATAATTTGGCAATGAGTTGCACCTTGCCGCGCTCACGCGACTCCGTAAGTTGACTGAGTAATTCCAATAGCTCCCGGTAAATAGCAATTTCAGCTGCGCAATGAACCTGCCATGCAGCCGCGTCGTGCAGCCAGGGCTGGGGGATTAGCGCGGTTGGCAGCTTTTCCGGGTCACGTTTAGGTAAGCTGCCAGCACTCAGCACAGCTTCCAATTGCTGAATTACTCCCTGTGTTTTAAGCCTGGTGGCAGGCAATTCTACAAGGCCAAAAGCATCAGCCGCAGCTTGAGCACCGGCTAAGTGCTCATATAAAGCCGCATTGGAAGAACGTAATGCCTGGCGCAAAGTGAACCGGGCCAGATATGGCGCTAACTCCACTCGCTTCTCCAGGTACCGACGCTTTTCTTCGTCGGTCAGGTAATGGCTTTGCTTGGGGTTCAGGTCAAGCAAATAGCGAATACCAACTAATTGCTCGGCTACCTCACGCATTCGCTCAGCAATTTTCTGGTCTGCGGAGGTTTCCTCGGTTTTATAAGGATGCGGCTTGTGATCAGGATAATTGCAGCCACGCAACGGGACCGGCCGCTCATACTCTTTTGGCTGGCGTTTTATCTGGCTGGTTAATTCGTAGCGAGTACGACGCAACAGAAACTGGCCCACAAACTGGCGCAGCTGTTCCACATCAGCTTCATCGAACCTGCGCAGGGGCTTGCCACGCAGCCGTTCCAGCGTGAGCAAGTCGTTATCGGACAGGTTATCTACGTCCAGCAATTCGATTAGCCGAAGCAAGTCGGTAGCATGCCGGTTCAGGGGCGTAGCCGTGGTCAGGAGCAAATGCTGGTAGCTGTGCTGCACTAGCTGCTGGGTGCGCAGGCTGCGCGCATTGAGGTAGCGGTGTGCTTCATCCAGCACCAACACATCGACCAATTGCAGCTTTTCGCGGATGCGGTACGGGTCGGGTGCACCTTCCTTCTTACTGAGTTGTCCGCCTGAAATGCGTTCTACCCCGGCCCGGCCCAGTTTCAGGCAGCAATCCTGCCAGTCATCCAAGATGGATGGCGGCGCAACCACAGCCAGATTGAGCGGCCGGGGCTGCCGGGCTTGTTTGCGTCGTTCCAAAGCCACCAGTAAGGTGCCGACCAACTTGGTTTTGCCCGAGCCGGTGGGGTCAGCCACTAGCACGTTGCCGAGATGGTCGAGCACGTAAAGCGCCTGCGCTACGCCTTGCCGCTGGTGCGGCCACAGCCTGGGCGCATCGGCCAGCAGGCCACCGGCTTCAAATAGCGAGTCGCCCTCCAGAATTTCGGCAATGGCACGGGCCAGGGCTTCGGGCCAAGTCACGACTTGCAACAGGGACTTGAGCAGTTCTACTGCTCGGGCATTATAATCAACGCCCTCGTCCCAGAAATTTTGCCCTAGCTGCCGCACGTACTCATAACGTTTGGCAATAGCGCGGCTGCGACTTTGGCGCTTATAGCGCACGTTGGCTTCAATCTGCCGGTTCATGCCCAGGCCGTAGGGGCTGAAATTGCTCGACCCCAGCATGGCGTGGGTGTTGCCCACGTAGAGCTTGGCGTGCAGTCCATCCAACAGCCGCATTTGCAGCCAACCTTGTGGCGCTTCCAGCAGGGCAATGGTGCGCAGAATGGCGCCGCCGTGCACAATGGAAATGCCGCGCCGCAGCCAGTAATCCCGGATTTCATTGGCCAGCGGCTGGTGCACCGGCCACCCTTTTTTATCGCGGGCCCTGGGTTCCTGCTCAAAACCCAGCATCACCCGCACCGCCTGAAATGGCGGCAACTGATGCTTATTCCCTCCGAACAGGGTTACCAGCTCGCTCAGTGAAGTGAAGCCCGTAATGATGCCATATTCGGTCGAAGCCTTCAGGTCGCGCAAAAACCAAGGCCCTACCCGCTGCTGCCTGGGCAACCAGTTAATGGGAAGGAGGTGTTGCGGCGGCCACTTCGGGCCATCGAAATTTAGGACGTGCTGGGTAGAGTTAGGTTTAGGCACGAGGAAGCAAGAGAGTGAATTTTTAACATATCAAATGTAAATACTTCTTCACCTCACACTGGCTTATACCGAGATATTCCTACTTCTTTGTCAGTTCATTCGCAATCAACTCCGCCTGCTTCAGCACCGTTTCCGTCGCCAGCAGCTCCATATCGGGCGGGTAGCCGAACTGGCGCAGGGTGCGCTTCACAATGACTTTCAGCTTGGCCCGCACGCTTTCCTTGATGGTCCAGTCGATAGAGGCATTGCTGCGCACCCGCTCGGTGAGCACCACGGCCAGTTCGCGCAGCTTGTCTTTTTGCATCAACTCCTGGGCGCTGTCGTTGTTGGCCACGGCCGAGTAGAAGGCGTACTCATAGTCGGTGAGGCCCATGGCGGCGGCTTCGCTGTCCATGCCGGCTACTTCTTCCCGGCCCAACTTGATGAGGTAGTCGATAACCTCGGCAGCGGTGATAATCTTGGCGTGGTAGCGCTTGATGGCGCTTTCCAGCATTTCCATCAGCGACTTGCTTTTCACCAGGTTGTATTTGGCGCGGGCTTTTATCTCGTCGCGCAACAGCTTCTGCAGCACTTCCAGCGCAATATTCTTGTGCTGCATGCCCTTCAGCTCCAGCAGGAATTCCTCCGAGAGGATGGAAATATCGGGCTTCTTGATGCCGGCCGCGTCGAACACGTCAATTACCTGCTCCGACACCAGCGCCTTGTCAATCACCTGCCGGATGGTGGTTTCGATGTCTTCGTCGCTGCGGCCCGAGCTGCCGGTGGTGAATTTAGCCAGCCGGGCCTTCACGGCCTGAAAAAAGCCGATTTCTTCCTTCACAGCCATGGCCAGCTCGTGCGGAATGGCAATGGCAAATGCTTGCGACAGCGCCGTTACCTCGTAGATGTAGCGCTTCTTCCCATCGGGCAGCCCCAGGACGTGGTCCTCGGCGGCCAATATCATCGACAGCTTTTGAGCGGTGCCGGCGTCGTAGTAGTGGTCGTAAGCAAAGCCATGGTACATGGCTTGCACCACTTCCAGCTTCTCCGCCATCAGGGCCACGGCCTGTATTTGGGTTTCGGCCGGGTCGCCTTTGCCGCCGGCATCGGAATAGAAGGCCAGCGCCTTTTTTAGGTCGGAGGCGATGCCCAGGTAGTCCACCACCAGTCCGCCGGGTTTGTCCTTGTACACGCGGTTGACGCGGGCAATGGCCTGCATCAGGTTGTGGCCCTGCATAGGCTTATCGATGTAGAGCGTGTGCATGCTCGGGGCGTCGAAGCCCGTAAGCCACATGTCGCGCACTATCACTAGTTGCAGCGGGTCGGCGGGGTCTTTCATGCGCTCGGCCAGGGCGCGGCGCTGGGCCTTGTGGGTGTGGTGCTTCGCAATGTCGGGCCCGTCCGACGAGGCCGAGGTCATCACCACTTTCAGGCGTCCTGTTGTCAGGTCGTCGGTGTGCCAGTCGGGCCGCAGGGCCACAATGGCCGCGTACAGCTCGGCCGCGATGCGCCGCGACATGGCCACTATCATCCCCTTACCCTCAAATACTTCCTGCCGCTGCTCGAAGTGGGCCACGATGTCGGCCGCGATTCTGCCGATGCGCTGCTCGCTGCCAATCAGGGATTCGAGCTGCGTCCACTTGGCTTTGGCCTTCTGGGGGTCGCTCAGCCCTTCCTGGTCCAGGCTTTTGTCGAGGTCGGCCACCAGCTTTTTGCCTTCCTCGCTCAGGCTCACTTTGGCCAGGCGGCTTTCGTAGTAGATGCGCACTGTGGCACCGTCTTCCACGGCCTGGGCGATGTCGTAGATGTCGATGTAGTTGCCGAACACAGCCGGGGTGTTCACGTCGGTTTTCTCGACCGGCGTACCCGTGAAGCCCAGGTAGGTGGCGTTGGGCAGGGCGTCGCGCAGGTACTTGGCAAAGCCGTACACCACTTTTTTGCCCACCACGTCGCCGGCCTCGTTTTTCACGTCCACGGTTTTGGCCTTGAAGCCGTACTGCGTGCGGTGGGCCTCGTCGGCAATGACGACGATGTTGCGCCGCGCCGACAACTCCTCGTACACGTTGCCTTCCTCGGGCTGAAACTTCTGGATGGTGGTGAACACCACCCCGCCCGAGCCCACGCGCAGCAGGGTTTTCAGCTCCTGTCGGTCTTCCACCTGCCGGGGCTCCTGGCGCAGCAGCTGCGTCGAGCCGGCGAAGGTATCGAACAGCTGGTCGTCGAGGTCGTTGCGGTCGGTGATGACCAGCACGGTGGGGTTGTCGAGGGCCAGCACGATTTTGCCGGTGTAGAACACCATGCTCAGGCTTTTGCCGCTGCCCTGGGTGTGCCACACCACACCGGCCTTCTGGTCGCCGAAGGGCTGGGCTTTCACGGTGGGCAGGCCGTAGCGGACAGGGTCTTCCTGGGCGTCGGGGGCTTTCTGAACGTCATGCTGAGCTTGTCGAAGCATCTCTACCGCTTCGTCGCTCGATTGATTTACTGCTGCACGCGAGATGCTTCGGCTGCGCTCAGCATGACGTTCTGTTAATTCGCCTGTCTCCGGCGTGTGCCCGGCCGCCCGCAGGGTGGAAGCCACCGCCGCGTTCACCGCATAGTACTGGTGGTAGGCCGCCACCTTCTTCACCGTGGTAATGGCAATTACCCCCGTCTTGGGGTCTTCCTTTTTCGACTTCTCGAACACCACGAAGTGGCGCAGCAAATCCAGCAGCGTGGCCGGGCCCAGCATGCCCCGAATCAGGGTTTCGAGCTGGCCCACCAGCGGCGAGGCTTCGGCCAGGCCGTCGGCCGACTTCCAGGCCATGTAGCGGCTCAGGCCCGCCGACAGCGAGCCGGCCCGGGCTTCGTGGCCGTCGGAGATGACCAGCAGGCCGTTGTAGGTGAACAGGCCCGGAATGAGGGCCTTGTAGGTTTCGAGCTGCTTGTAGGCGGTCTGGAGGGTGGCTTTCTCGTCGGCGGCATTTTTCAGCTCCAGCACCACCAGCGGCAGGCCGTTCACGAACAGCACCAGGTCGGGGCGCTTGGTGTGGCCGTTTTCCACTATCGTGAGCTGGTTCACGGCCAGGAACTCGTTGCGGTCGGGGTGCTGGAAATCGACCAGCCACACCACCTCGCCCCGCTCCTGCCCGTCCTGCTGCCGGCCCACTTTCACGCCCTCGGTGAGCAGGCGGTGAAACGTTTCGTTGTTGGCCAGCAGCTCGGGCGAGGCAATGTCGCGCACCTGCCGCAGGGCATCTTCGCGGGCCTCGGCCGGCACGGTGGGGTTGAGGCGCGCGATGGCGGTGCGCAGCCGCTCCAGCAGCAGCACATCGGCCCAGCTGGCCCGCTCGGCGGTGGGCTCGCCGGGGGCCAGCGCCGGCCCGTAGCCGTACTGATACCCTAGCTGCTCCAGCAGCTCGATGGCGTATTCTTCGATTGCGTTTTCGGTGAGTTTCGCCATGGGTAGAGGGGCGGGAATGGGGGTTAGTAGGCGACGCGCACCTCCCCGCTCATCAGCTTAGGGAGCAGCGTGTCGCGCAGGGTGGAAAGGGTTTGAATCACGCGCCGGTCTTTATCGGCTTTATCAATAAATCCTTGGGTTATCGAGGAGAATTCTTCAGCCTTTTCAATAGATGGGATTCTCACTTTAATATTCAGAATGTCTTCTGGTCTTATTCGCTGGTGGCTTCCGCTTGTACCAGAAGCAGCCATTGTCATTTCGCCAACAACATCTTCCGATTTAATAAGGAAATAGAAGTACGCATACAGGCTCTGCTTTTTAGGTTTGAAAACCTGAAATTCAGTTGAACAGACCGAATTATCCTCTATACTATTACCGATTGCCCATATTCTGGGAAAGCGAGGATTCAACTTTGAAATCAAAATGGTGTTGGGTGAAACCTCGTACTTATTGCTCAATATTTCTAGTCCCAATTCCCGAGTTGGAACTTGCCCATTATCATAGGCTGGCAAACTGTATTGGTGGTACATCACCGTGGGATTAGCAACAGGATTTATGCCCACTTTAAGATGAGTAGCAATGTCTCCCACTTTGCGCTCTTCCCACTCATCCTTTGCCTCCTCCACAAACCACTGCCGAAACAGCGTTTCCGCCAAGGCTTCCAAGGTGGCATTTTGCCGATGCAGCAGGTCTATTTTGTCATCTAGGCTGCATAAGACACCGGCAATGGCTCGTTGTTCCGCCAACGGTGGCAGTAATATTGGATACCGTCCTATGCTACCTCCACTGATATTTTCTTGGGCGCTATTACTGTCGATATTATTCTGAATGAACAATTGAAAGTCCTCCCCAGAAAGACAGTAGTAAACAAAATCATTGCTAATACCCGGTTTTGACTTGATTTTAGCAACGCGCTGATTTATCAACGCCGTTTTATTAAGCTTAACTCGTCCAACTTTCCCAATAGTCGCACCCGTCATTGCAACCACGTAATCGCCGAAAGAAATACGATATTTATCAAGCTTGCCTTTAGCGTAATTTAAAGTAACAACTCTGTCTGTGTTGTTAAAATCAACAAAGCCTTGGTTTATGTCTTTTATCTTGATTACGACCTCGCCACGACTACCAAATTCTTGGCTTTTGAACGCAAAGCCAGGGATAATATCAGCGACCTCATCTAGCAGTGTATCTTTCCACTCATTGGCGCTAGCGATTTCTGCTACTTCCCCCCACATTATTTCCGTCTGCCCGCTCATATCTCTACGCCGTTAAAATCTTCGCCAGGTTATCCGCAATCAGCTTGTTCAGCACGCTTTCCTCGCTTAGCTGCGCCTCCAGTTCCGCCCGTAGCGTGGTGAAGCGCTCGGTGAAGTCAAACTCGTCGTCGTCGTCGGGCAGGCCCACGTAGCGGCCGGGGGTCAGCACGTAGTCCAGCTCCTGCACCCGCGCCAGGGGGGCGGCCATGCAGAAGCCGGGCACGTCCTCGTAGCTGCCGCCGGTGGTGCGCCACTGGTGGTAGGTGTCGGCAATTCGTTTGATGTCGTCGTCGCTCAGCTCGCGGGTGCGGCGGTTCACCAAGAAGCCCAGGTTGCGGGCGTCGATGAAGAGAATCTCGCCGCTGCGGTCGCGGAAGCGGGCATCGCCCCGGCGGTTGCGGTTCATAAACCACAGGCCGGCCGGAATCTGGGTGTTCAGAAACAGCTTGGCCGGCAGGTTCACGATGCAGTCGATGAGGCCGGCCTCCACCAGCGCCCGGCGAATGTCGCCCTCGCCCGAGCTTTTGGAGGTGAGCGCCCCCTTGGCCAGCACCACGCCCGCCTGCCCCGTGGGGGCCAGGTGGTGGATGAAGTGCTGCATCCAGCCGAAGTTGGCGTTGCCGGCGGGCGGCACGCCGTACTTCCAGCGGCCGTCGGCGCGCAGCAGCTCGCCGCCCCAGTCGCTCACGTTGAAGGGCGGGTTGGCGATGATGTAGTCGGCCTTCAGGTCGCGGTGCGCGTCGTTAAGGAAGGAGCCCTCGCTGTTCCACTTCACCTGCGAGCTGTCGATGCCCCGGATGGCCAGGTTCATCTTGGCCAGCCGCCAGGTGGTCTGGTTGCTTTCCTACCCGTAGATGGAAATGTCGTTCAGGCGCCCCTGGTGCCCGGTCACGAACTTCTCGGAGTGCACAAACATGCCGCCCGAGCCGCAGCAGGGGTCGTACACGCGGCCCTCGTAGGGCTCCAGCATTTCCACTAGCAGTTCTACCACGCTGCGCGGGGTGTAGAACTGCCCGCCCTTCTTGCCCTCGGCCAGCGCAAACTCGCCCAGGAAATATTCGAAGACGCGGCCCAGCACGTCGGCGCTGCGGGCCTTAGCGTCGCCCAGCGCAATGTTGCCCACCAGGTCAATTAACTCGCCCAGGCTGGTGGGGTCCAGGTTCTGGCGGGCAAATACCTTGGGCAGCACGCCCTTCAGCGGGGCGTTATCTTTTTCAATCCAGTCCATGGCATTGTCCACTGCCCCGCCAATGCCCACGGTGATGTCCTTGCCTTCAGTGTCTTTGATGAGAATCTGGCTGGCCTTGGCGTGGTTTTGCAGGAACTGCCAGCGGGCATACTCGGGCACGAAAAACACGTTTTCAGCCTTGTATTCGTCCTTGTCTTCGGGGTCGGCCCCGGCGTATTCGCCCTCGCCGGCCAGCAGTTTGGCGTAGTGCTCCTCGAAGGAATCGGAAATGTATTTGAGGAAGATGAGGCCCAGCACAATGTGCTTGTACTCGGCGGCATCAATGTTTTTGCGGAGCTTGTCGGCGGTTTTCCAGAGTTGCTTTTCCAGCGGCTCCTCGGCGGTTTCTTTCTTGGTCTTGGCCATTTTTATTTATTCATTCCTGCGGCGAGCCTGCGCCCGCTGCCTATCCATTGTCACAAGTTCGGCCGTTAGACTTTATACTTCATCAGCACGCCCTCCTGCACTTCCACAAAGCCGAAGTTTTTCAGCGGGAAGTAGGCAAAGCGGCGGGCCTGCTCCATCTCGTCCCAGGCTTCGTCCAGCACGAAAGAGTTGCCCAGCGCGAGTACGGTGCTCTGCCCGTCGTTGGTGACCGATTTAATGTGATAAATTCTTTTTACACCGCGCTCGCCCGATATCCAATAGGGAGCGGCGTACCGCGCCTGCCAGCCCGCAAAGTTGGGCACGCCCAAATTCAGGTTGATGAAAATCAAGTCATCGTGTTTCACGAAGTCTTTGAACTCTTCGGTTTCGGGCACTACCATTACGTGAATCATACCAGGGGTCTATTTGAGTTTTTCGATGGTGATGCCGTCTTCATGGAACAGGTAGCTGCCGGGGCGCAGCAGGTAGGTATCGTTGGGGTCGGCCTGCTCCTTCCGGTTAGTGAATTCGTCCCTGTCCCAGAATATGTATTCCTCTTCCTCGCAGCTGACGGTCCCCTGGTATTTGTTATTGATTTTAAACGTCTCGCCCGGCTCCACTTCCATCGTGTCGATGTCGAACCCTCGTTGATACAACGAGCCGGTGGTGGGCATAATCTGGACTTCGAGCGTGTCACTCATGGTAGTTTGGGGGGCTGAGAGCAGCCTGATTAGATTCAGCAGCTTGCGCAGCGGCAGCCAGTGAATTGTGTGGATAAAGGGGGGCGCAAGCTAGGCAAAAAAAGCGTGCCGTCGGCTGTATTTCTTTTAATGAGCAGCCCTTTTGCTTCCGCTTTCCACCTCTTGCCAAAAAGCGGAAGCAAAGCCGGCCCATAATTGCTTCCGCTTTTTAACGTTACCTAAAAACCGGAAGCAACACAACTCTTACACAATGCCCACCCCTACCGTGTTATTGGCTCAATTGCGCGCATTTTTTGGCCTCAGCCAAACTGAATTGGGCAATTACTTCAATTTGAGCAGAGAAGTAATATCCCAGGTTGAGCGCGGCCTGCGCCCCCTGCCCCTCCCCGCCGCTCTGCCCCAGGCCGCCCTCACGCTGGCCCGGCAAAGCACCCAGGCCGAGCCCGCCCCCGAAGCCCCCGACACCGCCGCCCTACAAAAGCACCAGCGCGCCTGCCAGCACCGCGCCGACCAGCTCACCTACGAGCTAAGCCAGATACCGCCCCGCGCCACTTGGGCCAGAAGGCGGCTGGCGACCCTGCCCGTGCTCACGGCCGCGCTGGCCCCGGCGGGCACCGCAGCCCCGGCGTGGCTGGCAGGCTTCGTGGCTGAAGCCCGCACCGAGTTGGACCGTAGCGGGAGCACCGCCCAGGCCCGGCTGCGGGTACGCATTGCCGGGCTGCGGGCCGAAGCTGAGGCGGCCGCGCAGGAGCTGGCCGCAACGGAAACGTCATGAAAAGATTGTGTGATTTACTGCACAATATAGATTGGTTGATAGTGGTTTAGGGGCCAACGGAGCGCGGGAGCGAGCCGGCAGTTTCAACTACCCTTTTCACTGTTTACACTTATGGCTTTTTCCGTAAATCTGCTCACTACCATCGCCGAGTGCGACGCCCTGCTCGCCACCAAACAGCGCGAGCGCACCGGCCTGGCGAACCGCCTCAACAACCTCCAGTTTCAGCTCGACAACTGGGACGATTCTACCAGCGCTACCACCGAGCTAACTGCCACCCAGGCCCTGATTGCCGGCCTCACGCCCGTAGTAGCCGCCCTGGCCGACGGCGACGACAAGCGCCGCAACCAGAACATGCTCAACCGCTACGAAACCCGCGCCAACAACCTCACCAGCAAAGTGGAGAACTACGGAACCACCGCCCTGCTCGAAAAAGAGTTGGACCGCGATACCCTTACCGACGGCATTGCCACGCTCGATACCTTCGTGGCCGCCGTGACGGCCCGCCGCGACAAAATATAGGCAAACGCTGTTATTTCCATCGAAAAAGCCCGTTCCGGTTTGGAGCGGGCTTTTTTTATTCTGTCATCCTGAGCTTGCGAAGGACCTTATCACGCTTGCCATCGTTTCGATTACGGCAAAATTATTCAATGGTGAGAAGGTCCTTCGCAAGCTCAGGATGACAGACGACAGGGTCGCGCTACTGGCTGCTGTTGGTGTGGTCGGCCACCACCACCCACTTGCCTTCCACCTGCCGCAGCACCAGCAGGAAATACCCCTGCAAATCGCCCAGCGCCGCCGGCCGCGCCAGGTGCCAGCGCCCCACCACCTGCGCCGCCGTGGGGGCCACCAGCGTCACGCGCAGCCCGCTGAAATCCAGTTGGCCCATAGCGGCCGCGTCAGGGTAATTCTTTTGATAGTTGGCTAGCGTGGGCTGCCAGCCATAAGTCGGCCCCTTCCGCCCGATGAACACCAGCGAATCGGACTTCCAGTAGCCCTGCATGAAACCGGGAATGTCGCCCCGGTTCCAGGCCGCCGTTTGGGTCGTGAGCACCTGCACGATGGCCCGGCGGGCCGCGGTGGGGTTATCGGTGGCTGCTGAACGTGCCGTGGTGCAGCCGGCAAGGCTCAGGCAGCACAGGCATATTAGGTACAAAGTCTGCCGCATAATTTGAACGATTGTAGAGACGCGACCCATCGCGTCTCGGCGTTGAACGGTTGATTGAAACGACACCCAGGCGGCGCGACCGCCGAGACGCGATGGGTCGCGTCTCTACTTCAGCATCTCGGCCACGTAGCGGGTGCCGCCCAGCCGGCGCATATTCCGCAGCACCCGCAGTTGCTTGGCCCGCGCCACCGGCCCGGGGTTCGAGGCCCGGAAGCGGAGCGGATTGGGCAGCACCCCGGCCAATAGCGCCGCCTCAGCCGGGCTCACCTGGCTGGCGGGCTTGCCAAAGTAGCGCTGGCTGGCGGCCTCCACGCCGAAGGTACAATCCCCCATCTCGGCCACGCTGAGGTACATTTCCATGATGCGGCGCTTGCTCCAGAGTGTCTCAATGAGTACCGTGAAATACGCCTCGGCGGCCTTGCGTATGTAGCTGCGGCCCTGCCACAGAAACACATTTTTGGCCACCTGTTGCGAGATGGTGCTGCCGCCCACGATGTGCTTGCCGTCGCCGTTCCAGTTGCGTTTGGCGGCGTTGGTCAGCGCATCCAGGTCGAAGCCGTGGTGGATGAGGAAGCGCTGGTCTTCGGCCGCCACCAAGGCCAGGGGCACGCTGGGCGCCACTTCGTCGAGGCTGCGGAACCGGTAGCGAATGTGCCGGGGCTCCTCCTGAATGCCGTAGTAGCCCAGGCCCACCGGCGCGTGGGCGCGGCGGTCCAGCATCAGCCAGGTGGCTGGGGGCGATACCCAACGGTAAATCAGCACCCAGGCAATGGAAGTCAGAAACAGCGCGGCCGCCACTTGCAGCAGCAGGCGGCCGGTTCTTTTGAGCAGTATGGAAACGTCGGGAATCAGCTTGGCAGATGGCATGGAGCGCAAAAGTAGCGGGGCCGGCGGGGTTTTGGCTTTCGCGCCTACCTTGCCGCCGGCTTCACCCGCCACGGGTGCCATCCGGCCGCCCAAAACCCAACTGCTGCCTCCCGTTGTTAAGCCGGTAGTTACATCCCTTTTCGTTCCGCTGCCCATGGCCCGCCTGATTCCGCTGTTCCCACTAAATCTGGTCGTTTTTCCGGGCGAAAAACTGAACCTGCACATCTTCGAGCCCCGCTATCGGCAGCTGGTGCGCGAGTGCATTGAGCAAAATACCACTTTCGGCATCCCGCCCTACCTCGACAATTCCCTGAGCGAGCTAGGCACCGAAATGCGCCTCATCAGCGTGGAGCAAACCTACGCCAGCGGCGAGCTCGACATCCGCACCAAGGCCGTGGGCGTGTTTCGCATCAACAAATTTTACCGCCAGGCCCCCGGCAAGCTCTACGCCGGTGGCCTCGTCGAAGACGTGGTGCAGGACGACGTGCCCGACCCGGTACTGCGCGAAATCATCACCAAGCAGGTCCGCCAGCTCTACGAAGCCCTCGGCCTGCGCAAGCTGCTGCTGGAGCTGGCCCCCGACTACTGCATCTTCGACGTGGCCCACCACATCGGCTTCAGCACCGAGCAGGAATACCAGCTCCTGGCCACCACCAGCGAGCAGGAGCGCCAGGAAATGGTCCGCGAGCACCTCGACACCATCCTGCCCGTCGTGCTCGAAACCGAGCGCCTCAAGGACCGGGTGCGGCTCAATGGCCACTTCAAAAACCTGACGCCGCCTAACTTCTAGCCGTCTGTCATTGCGAGTGGAGCGCAGCGGAACGCGGCAACCGAAGGTCAGCGTAGCTAATCCGTCCTGTCAAAACCAGACACTTTCTTTTAGCAGAAAGCCCCAATACTGCGAAGTATCGGGGCTTTCTGTTGTTAAAAAAGGCGTTGTCACATCACAAGGCTAGTCGCTTATGAGAGGACGGATTAGCTACGCTGACCTTCGGTTGCCGCGTTGCGCTGCGCTCCACTCGCAATGACAAACGGCCGCTACTGCTTCAACCCGGCCGGTACGCCCTGCGGGTATTCGGCCGCAATTTCCTTTTGCAGCTCGCCAATCCGGTTGCCTGGGTCGGGGTGCGTGCTCAGGAATTCGGGCGTGCTGCTGCGGCCTTCCTGGCTTTGCAGCATTTCCATCACTTTTATCATGGCACGAGGGTCGTAGCCAGCTTTAGGCGTGAAATCCACGGCCAGCTTATCGGCCTCCAGCTCGTCGTTGCGGCCGAAACGCAGGCTGATAACCTTGGCAATGGCGGCGGCTACAGCCGCTTTAGCCACTGAGCTGCCGGGGCTGTTGGGGTCATACGAGGCAATGGTGGCAGCCCCGGCCAGGCCCTGCGTCAGGTTCGATTTAGCCACCTGCGCCGCCGAGTGCCGGCCCACCACATGGCCAATTTCGTGCGCCAATACGCCCGCCAGCTGCCCTTCCGAGGTCAGGTTTTTCAGCAAACCCTGGGTAATGAACACCTGCCCACCGGGCAGCGCGAAGGCATTGATGGTATGGTCATCAGCCAGCAGGTGAAACTGGAACTTGTAAGGCGTCTGACCCGCCTTCGTGCTGCTGATGATTTTCTGGCCCACCGCCTGCACGGCGGCCGTGGCGCGGGCATCGGGGCTTTCGCCGCCGTACTGGGCGGCCATTTCGGGGGCCGCCTGCACGCCCAGGGCAATTTCCTGGTCGGCGCTCATGTTAACGTGTTGGGTTTCGCCGGTCACCTCATTCTTAGAGGTATTGAAATAGTAGCCGAACAGAGACACCGCCGCCACAATGATGGCAATGATGAAACGGAGATTTAAGCGCATGACAGGGGGAAGAAAAAGGGTGAAAAAGAAACGGGCGCAGCCATAGCTCACTGCTACGGGCTGCGCCCGATGCGCTTTAAACGCACCTTTCAACTTCTGGTTATTTAATTATTGCATTCGCCCAGTGCCGCCGCGCTGGCTGGCAAATGCCGAAGCCGCCGTGTCCACGTTCAGCCACTGCGAGCGGTAGCCCGCGCCCGCCGGCCCGTGCAGGTATATCACGCTCCCGCCCCGAATGGTTTTCACAATGGCTTCCGTCTCAGCCACTGGCAGCGCCGGGCAACCTTGGCTGCGCCCCAGGCGGCCGTGGGCTTTCACAAAATCCTCGCACACGTACTCGGCCCCGTGCACCACCACGGCCCGGCTTTCGGCGTTGGAATTGAAGCCTGGGTCCATGCCTTCAATTTTCAGCGACAGGCCGTGTTTGCCTACGTAAGTAGTTGGAGCCGTGCGATAAAACCCCAGGCTGCTCATCTCTGAGCCGTCCTTGTTGGAAAACGCCAGCGGCCGGTCCTCCCCGCTGGCTTTGCCGTGGGCCACCAGCGTATGAAACAGCACTTTGCATTTTTCTACGTTGATAACCCACAGCCGCTTTTGCTGGCTGGATTGGCTAAAGTCAATCAGGGTGAGCACCGGCGGGGCCGCCGCGTAGTTGCCCGATGAGCGCAGGTTGTAGTAGCCCGCCAGCCCTTCCCGAAACACCGGCAATGACAATCCGGATGCACCCAGGCCCATTTTGGCATACATTGCCACGGCCTGCTGCATAAAGGCTACCTGGTAGTAGGCCCGCCGGGCTGGTACCGGCAGTGCCCCTACAACCGCCTTTTGGCTCTGGGCCGCCGCCGGGTTGGCAGCCGCAAACAGACCCAATACCGCAATAGTGGAAAAAAACTTTCTGGTCATCAAATAATTAAAGCTATATGAGATTTGAATAATTTTTATACAAGCCCCTATACACAGCCAAGCCAAAAATAGTGCTTAGTTTCGCTAAGTCCCTACCATCCCCAAACGTTTATTTCGCTTTTTTCTGATGTCAGCCGCTTTTTTTTCTCCTTTTTTTAAGCAGCTGGCCGGTGTGGCCCTTGGCAGCGCCCTCTTATTTGGCTGCGGGCACGCCCTGCCCCAGGTGCCCGGCTTCGATGCCACCGCCTGGCGCGCTGACCCTTACGCCTGCAAAAACCAGCGCCGCGCGGCCCTACCCGCCCTCACCAAAGCCAAAGAGCAGCTCTACGAAGCGCGCGCCGATGACGTGAACGCCCTGCTCGGCCCGCCCGATGAGGAAGAGCTGCGGGCCGGCACCGAAAAAGTGTACTACTACTACCTAGAGCCCGGCTCGCAGTGCAATCCCGGCCATGCCCGCTCGGGCGCAGCCTGCATCAGCCTGCGCTTCGGCCCGCTGGGCACCGTCACCGAAGTGCTGACCGACCCGCTGTCAACAAAATGAAGCTGTTTAGACAAAAAAAGGCCCGCCAAAATATTGGCGGGCCTTTCTTGTATTAGCGGTGGAAATTTTAACCGAGGCCGTTGCCGGTGTTGGCAGGGGTGTTGTTGGGCTGGCCGTTTTGCTGCTGGAGCTGGCTGAGCTGCGAAGGCGTGAGAATGCGGCTGCACTCCTGCTCAAACTGCGCTTCCAGCTCGGCGGCTTTGGCGGCGCGGGTGGCCTCATCGGCTTTGTATTGCTGGTCGATGCTGTGCAGGCCGGCCAGCTTGGTCCGATTCAGGGGCAACAGCTTCAGAAACTGGCCCTCGTTGAGATGAAGCCGATTGGTCATCTCCCGGGTTTCGGCTACGGCGGCTTGTTCGGCGGAGGATTTCCGGACTACGGTAATTCTTGCACTTGGGTGTTCGGAGAGCCGGTCCGACATCTGAGCACGGGCTGAAAAAGAAGCCAGTGCAAAAACGATTATGAGAGAATACTTGGACATAAAAAACATCTTTTTGTCAGCAACCACGAGCTGAGTTTTTCTCAAACAGTTGCAAGTTATTATTTAGTTTCTGTTTTGTCTAATTTTTCTTATAAAATCCGAAAAATGTAATGCTGTTGAGCTCAAAAAAAAGGCCCTTAAAAGGGCCTTTTCATGTTTCAAATCCACATAAAAGCCAGCTACTCCACACCCATTATCGGCTGATGTTCAGGCACTTTATAATACTGCATGGCAATGAGCGCCGTTACCACGCCGGTCATTGTGCCCAGAAGGATGATGCCCAGGCCGCTGATGAGCACGCCGAGGTCGGCCCCGAACAAGTCCCGCGCCTGGATTTGCCGAATGGCGGCCTGGCTAACGCCGCCCAACAGCCAGAAGAAAGCGCCCAGCAGCAATGAGGCCACCAGGGCCGCAATGATGCCGGTGCCAAAGCCCTGAAAATAGGTCATATGCCGCCCCTTGGCCTGCCGGAGGCGGCGAATGGCTAGCACCACGCCCCCCGCCAGAATAAAGATATCGAGCGTGCCAGCTTCGATTTTACCCAGGAATCCGGCTAAAGCGGCAATGCCGGTGTAGGCTACCAGCACGGCGGCCGTGAGCGCGCCCATGCGGAAGCCATTGCTTTCGGAAGTCAATTGATTGTCTGCCATGCCCGTAAGTGGTAAAAGGTGAAGACTCGGCCGGCTCGCCGGCAACTACTGCTACGCTAGCTATACTTGCCCCGGTAGCCGAGGGTTGTATCCAAAATGGTCGGGGTGCGGGAGGCGACGTGGTGGGTGGCTCCGGGCACTAATTGCCCTGCTAGTTAGTTATTTTCGGCAGGCTTGTCAACTACTTTTTTCGCAACGATTCCAGCGGGGGTCCTGTTGCGTAATTTTGCCGGGCTGCCGCGCGCCAAATGCGCGGTTTTTGTGAGTTACTATTTTCTGACTGAATGATTTCGACCACCAATGTGAGCCTGCGCTACGGGAAGCGCGTGCTGTTTGAAGACGTTACCGTTAAATTTCTGCCGGGCAACTGCTACGGCCTCATTGGGGCCAACGGCGCGGGCAAATCCACGTTCCTGAAAATCCTGTCGGGCGAATTGGAGCCGAACACCGGCTCGGTGGAAATGCCCGCCGGCCAGCGCCTGGCCGTGCTGAAGCAGAACCAGTTTGCCTACGACAACCAGCCCGTGCTCCAAACCGTGATTCAGGGCCACCAGCGCCTGTTTGCGGTGATGCAGGAGAAGGATGCGCTCTACGCCAAGGCTGATTTCACGGATGCCGACGGCGAGCGCGCCGCCGTGCTGGAAGGCGAGTTTGCCGACCTGGAGGGCTGGAACGCGGACTACGAAGCTGCTGAGCTTCTCTCTGGCCTCGGTATCACGGAGGACAAGCACTACGCGCTGATGTCGGACCTCGGTGCGAGCGAAAAAGTGCGCGTGCTGTTGGCTCAGGCCCTTTTTGGCAACCCCGACGTGCTGCTGCTCGACGAACCGACCAACAACCTGGACGCGGAGAGCGTGCTCTGGCTGGAAAACTTCCTCGACTCGTTCCAGAACACGGTGATTGTGGTGAGCCACGACCGCCACTTCCTCGACGCCGTGTGTAACTACATGGCTGATTTGGACTTCTCGAAAATCACGATGTACCCCGGCAACTACTCGTTCTGGTACGAGAGCAGCCAGCTGGCCCTGCGCCAGCGCCAGGACGTGAACAAGAAAACGGAAGACAAGCGCAAGGAGCTCGAAGAGTTTGTGCGCCGCTTCTCGGCCAACGCCTCGAAATCGAAGCAGGCCACCAGCCGCCAGAAGCTGCTGCAAAAGCTGACGCTGGAGGAAATCAAGCCTTCGTCGCGCCGCTACCCCTACATCGCCTTCAAGCCGGAGCGCGAAGCCGGCAACCAGCTGCTGGCCGTGGAAGGCGTGAGCAAGAAAGTGGACGGCCAGTCGGTGCTGAAAAATGTGACTTTCACGCTTGATAAGGGCGATAAGGTGGCCATTGTGGGCCGCGACGACCGGGCGGCTTCCCTCCTGTTCGATATTATTTTTGGCGAGGCTACGCCCGACAAGGGCGAGTATAAGTGGGGCACCACCATTACGCCAAGCTATTTCCCGAAGGAAAACAGCTCCTTCTTCCAGGCCGATAACATGAACCTGGTGGACTGGCTGCGGCAGTACTCGGTGGAGAAGGACGAGAGCTTCGTGCGCGGCTGGCTGGGCCGGATGCTGTTTTCGGGCGAGGAATCGCAGAAGAAGCCCAACGTGCTGAGCGGCGGCGAGAAAGTGCGCTGCATGCTCTCGAAAATGATGCTGGAAAGCGGCAACGTGCTGGTGCTGGACGACCCGACGAACCACCTGGACCTGGAAAGCATTCAGGCCCTGAACAACGGCCTGAAGGAGTTCACGGGCTCGCTCATCTTTGCCTCGCACGACTTGCAGTTCATTGAAACCGTGGCCAACCGCATCATTGAACTCACGCCCGACGGCATCATCGACCGGCGCATGAACTACGAGGAATACCTGGCCGATGAAACGCTGAAAGCCCAGCGCCAGAAAATGTACCAAGTGGCTTAAGTAATCGACGAATGGCGGCCGGAAAATGAATAATTTTCCGGCCGCTTTCGTTGATTGCAGACTGCGTCAACTCTCTCCTTCCTCCTTCATATATCCTTCGCATGAAACGTCATTTGCTTCCGGTACTGCTGTTGGTTGCGGCGGCTGGGCTGCCCACTTTCCGGGCGCAGGCCCAAGACAAGCCCGTGCTGAACACGGCCCCGCCCGCACCGCAGCCGGCCCCGCCCCGGCCCGTGGAGCCCACGCCGGTGCCCGCCACCCCGGCCCCTGAACCCACTCCCGAGCCGACGTACAACGCCCCGGTGCAGTCGACACCCGATGCGCCGTCGGGCCTGGATTTCCCCAACCGGAAGAACACCAAAGCCGGCGGCGCGGAAGACAAGCCACCAACGAGGAAATTCCTGTACACCAACCTGGGCCTGGGCTACAGTTCGGTGGATGGAATCAGCAATTTCAACGCCAGCCTGGCCCCCGCCATTGGCTTTCGGATTACGGATAAGTTTGCCATCGGCCCGGGCATTTCATATGCCTACAACAACTACTCGCTTTCGCCCGACAACTTTTATCGGACCTACGGCTTCACTTACCCTACCCCAAACGGCTCCCTGACGGCCGCTGGGGCCAATAGCCTTTCGAGCAGCAGCCTGGGCTTTAAGGTTTTTGCGCAGTACATCGTGTACAAAGAATTCTTTATTCACGGCGAATATGAGGTAACCAACGCACAATTGGCGGGCTATGATGGCAATGGTTATCTGGCAAAAATTAACCGCACCGTGAGCTCGCCGCTGGCAGGCATTGGCTACCGCTCGTATTTGGGCGAGAATGCGGCCGTTGATGTATTGGGCCTGTACAATTTCGGCAACTCCGTTTTTTCGCTCTATCCCGGTTTCAATCTGCGCTTCAGCCTGCTATTCAACATTGGGAAATAGCGGAACCGAACAACCACAAAAAAGCCGCGCTGGATGTACCAGCGCGGCTTTTTTGTGGTTTTAAGTTAACCCTTGCGGGGTGCGCTAGACAGCGCTTCGGCCGCTAATGACACGCAGCAGGATGGCGATGATGGCAATAACCAGCAGGACGTGAATGATGCCGCCCGTGAAGAAGCCGCCGAAGAAGCTTACTGCCCAGATGAGGACCAAAATGACGGCGATGATATACAGAAGGTTGCCCATGGCTTGGAGGTGTTAAGAAGAATGAAGGGGAGGTGAAAAAATGTTAGAGAAGTGTCTCTGGGGCTTTGTACGGGGTGTTTATTAAAAAGATATCCTAAACGAAAAAATATTTCATTTCCCGCAAACAAAAACGCCGCTTACCAATGCTACCGTAGCTTTGTGACGGCGGCTTGATAGGCCGTTATTCTCTTCCCACCCACTCTTTTTCCGCTACTTATGAACGTCGCCGTTATTGGCTCCGGCACCATGGGCAATGGCATTGCCCACGTATTTGCCCAGCACGGTTTTTCGGTTTCCCTGATTGATATCAACCAGCCGGCGCTGGACCGTGCCCTGGGCACCATCACCAAAAACCTCGACCGCCAAGTGGCCAAAGCCACCCTGAGCGAAGAGGATAAAACGGCCACCCTGGGCCGCCTGAAGACGTTTACCTCCATCGCCGACGGCGTGGCCGGCGTGGGCCTGGTGGTGGAAGCGGCCACCGAAAACGTGGACCTCAAGCTGCAAATCTTCCGCGACCTGGACCAGTACGCGCCCGCCGATGCCATTTTGGCTTCGAATACGTCGTCGATTTCTATCACCAAAATCGCGGCCGTGACCAAGCGGCCCCAGCAGGTGATTGGCATGCACTTCATGAACCCCGTGCCGGTGATGAAGCTGGTGGAGGTGATTCGGGGCTACGCTACTTCCGATGCGGTGACGCAGCAGGTGATGGACCTCTCGCGCCAGCTGGGCAAAACGCCCACGGAGGTGAACGACTACCCCGGCTTCGTGGCCAACCGCATTCTGATGCCGATGATTAACGAGGCAATCATCACGCTGTTTGAGGGCGTGGCGGGCGTGGAGGAGATTGACACAGTGATGAAGCTGGGCATGGCCCACCCGATGGGGCCGCTCCAGCTGGCCGATTTTATTGGCTTGGATGTGTGCCTGGCCATCCTCAAGGTACTGCACGAGGGCCTGGGCAACCCCAAATACGCCCCCTGCCCCCTGCTGGTGAACATGGTGATGGCCGGCCGCCTGGGCGTGAAATCGGGCGAGGGCTTCTACCAGCACACGGCCGGCTCGAAGGAGTTGGTGGTGGCGGAGCGGTTCCGGAAATAGAAGCCGGCTGGCCTGGTTTTGAAATTGCTAAAGCGGCCCGTACCTCGGTATGGGCCGCTTTTTGTTTGCCCGAAGTGGACCGTACCGAGGTACGATGCCCTTCCGCAATCCCCAAAGCCGACCGTACCGAGGTACGAGGCTTTTTTGCAATACCGGAAGTGGACCCTACCGTGGTCCGAGGCCATTCCGGGTAATGCGAAAGTGCATCGGACCGAGGTACGACGCACTTTCGGATGGTCAGCAAGGGCATCGTACCTCGGTACGGCCCCGGCCCACCCTTTGGTAAGCTGTAAGGAAATAACCTCCGCTACGTCTACCGCGTTGTTATCAAACACAACGAATCAATATCCTACCCATGCAAAAAGCAACATTTGGCGCCGGCTGCTTCTGGTGCGTCGAGGCCGTATTTCAAAACCTGAAGGGCGTGGAGAAAGTGGTGTCCGGCTACGCCGGGGGCCGCATCGCCAACCCGACTTATAAGGAAGTGTGCAGTGGCCTCACGGGCCACAACGAGGTTATCGACATCACCTTCGACCCGGCCGTTATCAGCTATAAGGAGCTGCTCGAAATCTTCTGGAAAACCCACGACCCCACCACCCTCAACCGCCAGGGCAACGACGTGGGCACGCAGTACCGCTCGGGCATCTACTACCACAACGAGGAGCAAAAGCAACTCGCGGAGGAGTATAAAAAAAAGCTCAACGACAACCACGCCTTCCCCAACCCCGTGGTGACGGAGATTCTGCCCGCCCCCACCTTCTACCCCGCCGAGGACTACCACCAGAACTATTTCAACCTGCACGGCCATGAGCCCTACTGCCAGTTTGTGGCCCGGCCGAAGGTGGACAAGGTGAAGGCCTTGTTCGGCGAGAAGTTGAAGGCGGGGGTGTAACCGTCATTCCGAGCGCAGCGAGGAATCTTAGGAATAAAAAAGGCCGCTTCGTGGGAAGCGGCCTTTTTTGTAGGGGCGGGGCTTGCCCCCGCCCGGACGTTGAACGGAATCGTTCAGGCGGTACAAACGTCCGGGCGGGGACAAGCCCCGCCCCTACATTATACACTCACCCCAAAATCATACACTCACCCCAAAATCGCGCAGCGCGTCATTCAGCGACGTTTTCAAATCCGTGCTGGGCTTGCGCTGGCCAATGATGAGGGCGCAGGGCACCTGGTATTCGCCGGCCGGAAACTGCTTGGCGATGGAGCCAGGAATAACCACTGAGCGCGGCGGCACATAGCCACGGTACTCCTTAGGTTCGGGGCCGGTTACGTCGATGATTTTGGTGCTGCCGGTGATGGTGACGCCCGCGCCAATCACTGCCTCTTTGCCGATGCGGCAGCCTTCGACCAGGATGCTGCGCGAGCCGATGAACGCGCCGTCTTCGATGATGACGGGGGCCGCCTGCACGGGTTCCAGCACGCCGCCGAGGCCTACGCCGCCGCTCAAGTGCACGCCTTTACCCACCTGCGCGCAGCTGCCCACGGTGGCCCAGGTGTCCACCATTGTGCCCTCGCCCACGTAGGCGCCGATGTTGGTGTAGCTGGGCATGAGGATGACGCCGGGGGCCAGAAACGCACCGTAGCGGGCCACGGCGGGTGGCACCACGCGCACCTGCTGGCCGGCGTAGTCGGTTTTGAGCAGCATTTTGTCGTGGTACTCGAAGGGGCCCACTTCCTGCGTACTCATCTGGCGGATGGGGAAGTACAGAATCACGGCCTTTTTCACCCATTCGTTGATGGTCCATTCGCCGCCGTCTTCGGCGGGCGGGGTGGCCACGCGCAGGCGGCCTTTATCCAGCTCTTCGATGACGTGCTCGATGGCGGCTTTGGTTTCGGGCGTTTGGAGCAGGGCGCGGTCGGCCCAGGCGGCTTCGATTTGGGTTTGCAGGTCAGCCATTTGAGAAGGCGAAGAAGAGATATGAAAAGCGCCCCGTTGGGGCCGCAGTTACTTTAGAAGCTGCAAAACTACCATCTTTGGGCCGTGCTTGGCTCCGGTTCTTCTCATTTGGTGGTTTTGCTGGCTTCGGTATTGAAGCCGGTGGACGATACCCGTATGCGGGGCAAGTTTGCCGAAACCCTCGCGGGCCGGCCGCAGGTTCAGGTTCACGTAGCGGGACGCAACGCGGCGGGGCCGTCAGTTTCTCTAGCCGCGCCCGGCGTTTTCCAACACGGCATTTTCAAGGGCTCCCGGCTGAGCCTGGAGCGCCTGGCGACGCAATTGCGCTACTGGCAGCTACTGCGCCGGTTGAAGCCTGATTTGGTTATCGTCCACGCCCCGGAACTGTTGCCGCTCACGCTGCTCTGGCATTGGCTGAAGAAGGGACGCAAGTTCGTATACGACATCCGCGAAAACTACGCCCTCAACGTTTCGACACAGCGGGTGTACCAAGGTTTCACGCGGCGCTGGCTGGCCGCCGGGCTGCGCTGGGTGGAGGCGCGGACGGTGCGGCGGGCGGCGGGCGTCATTCTGGCCGAAGCTAGCTACGCGGACGAGCTGCCGTTTCTGAATGAATTGCCGCCGTCCCGCGTGGTCGTGCTCGAAAACAAGTACCAGCCCCAGTTAGGCGAAATACTACGCCAGCAACCGATAAAGCTGCCGTCCCCCACCGAACCGCTACGCCTGCTCTACTCCGGCACTATTTCGGAGCTCAATGGCGTGTGGGAAGCCATTGCCCTGGCCGAACAGCTCCGCGCCGCGTGGCCCGGCGGGGTGCGGCTCACCATCATCGGCTTCTGCCAGCAACCCGAGCTGCTGCGGCAGCTACAGGAAACAGCCGCCCGGAATTCTGACTGGCTCACGCTCATCGGCGGCGTGCAGCCGGTGGCCCACGCCGACATCGTGGCGGAAATCGGCCAAAGCCACCTGGGCCTGCTGGCCTACCGGCCGCACCCCAGCTCGGAACGCTGCCGGCCTACCAAGCTGTTTGAGTACCTGGCCCACGGGCTGCCGGTTCTGGCCTCGCCCAATCCGCTGTGGCAGGAAGTGCTGGATGCCTACAGCGCGGGGCTGTCGGTTGACTTCGGACAGCCAATTGATGCCGCCGCGTTGGTAGTCCGGCTGCAAAGACACTCCTTCTATCCCCACGGCATTCCCACCGACGTACTCTGGGACGGCGAAGGCAAAAAATTGTGGCATTTGCTGGATACTGTGATTTAACCTGCCACCTTTGCGCCCCAATTTGCCCGTAGCACGTAGTTACTTCATCGATTTTATTCCGGCCCCTGCGGCGGTTCTCACTCCCCTAGCCCACTTTTCCCTCTCCCATCCATGGCAACTTTACGTCACTCATTCATCGCCGGGGTCGGCCACTACGTTCCGAGCCGCGTGGTTAAAAACGCCGAGCTGGAGCCGATGATGAACACCTCCGATGCCTGGATTCAGGAGCGCACCGGCATTCAGGAGCGCCGCTGGTTTGAGGAAGGCACCGATACCACCGCCAACATGGGCGCCAACGCCGCCCGCAAGGCCCTGGAAATGGCCGGTCTGCAGCCCAATGACGTGCAAATGATTGTGTTTGCCACGCTCTCCCCCGACTACTTCTTCCCCGGCTCCGGCGTGCTCATGCAGCGCGAGCTGGGCATGACCAACAACTGCCCCGCCCTCGACGTGCGCAATCAGTGTTCGGGCTTCATCTACGCCCTCTCCGTGGCCGACCAGTTCATCCGCACCGGCATGTACGACACGGTGCTGGTAGTAGGCTCCGAAATCCACTCCTCCGGCCTCGATAAGTCGCCCGAAGGCCGCGGCGTTTCCGTCATTTTCGGCGATGGCGCGGGTGCGATGGTCCTTCGCCCCAGCACTTCGCCCGAGCACGCCATCCTCAGCACCCACCTGCACGCCCAGGGCGAGCACGCCGAGGAGCTCATCGTGAAAGAGCCCAGCTCGAACCGCGACAACCGCGTGGAGTACATCATGGCCAACAAAGCCGAGCTCTACCCCTACATGAACGGCCAGAACGTATTCAAGCACGCCGTGGTACGTTTCCCGCAGGTCATAAAGGAGGCGCTGGACCAGAACGGCATGCAGCCCTCCGACATCGACATGCTCATCCCGCACCAGGCCAACCTGCGCATCACCCAGTACGTGCAGCAGAAAATGGGCCTCGGCGACGACAAGGTGTTCAGCAACATCCAGCGCTACGGCAACACCACCGCTGCCTCGGTGCCCCTGGCCTTCAGCGAAGCCGTGCAGGAAGGCAAAATCAAGCGCGGTGACCTCGTGTGTCTGGCCGCTTTCGGCTCGGGTTTCACCTGGGCCTCGGCGCTGTTGAAATTTTAAGTAGCTAACTTTTAGGTTGAGCAGTTTGGGCCGGTGTGAAGCGCGCATTTTTACATGCAGCTTTGCACTGGCCCTCCTGTTCCACCCCTGTTCTGAATGAGCGAATCTCCCTCCAGTCTCCCATCCGCCAAACTGCCCAGCCATACCGAGGAGAATTACCTCAAAGCCATTTTCAAGCTGGCTGAGGCTGAGCCCGACACCGCCGGCGTGAGCACCAACCGCATCGCCGCCGCTCTGGATACCCGCGCGGCCTCCGTGACGGACATGCTGCGCCGCCTGGCCGAAAAAGGCCTGCTGAACTACGAGAAATACCGCGGCGTGCGGCTAACTGCCGAAGGCCAGCGCCTGGCGCTGCTCACCATTCGCAAGCACCGGCTGTGGGAGGTTTTCCTAGTGCAGCAGCTCGGTTTCAACTGGGATGAAGTGCACGAGGTGGCCGAGGAGTTGGAGCACGTGCAGTCGCCGCTGCTCATGCGTCGGCTCGATGCCTTCCTGGGCCACCCGGCGCTCGACCCGCACGGCGACCCCATTCCCGCCGAGGACGGGGCCATCCGCCGCCCGGCTCACCGCCTGCTGGCCGACCTCTGCACCGGCGAATCCGGCACCCTGGCGGCCGTCAAAAACACTTCCGCGCCCTTCCTCCAATACCTCGACAAAGTAGGTTTGCAGCTGGGCGCGTTAGTTGAAGTCCTGGACAAGGTAGCTTTTGATAATTCCTTCGAGCTCAGAATAAACCGTGAGCGCACCGCCCTCATCTCGGCCGAAGTGAGCCGCAACTTGTTTGTAACGGCATGACCACACTTTTCTCCGATACTATCGTCGCGCTTTCAACCCCGCCGGGCGCGGGCGCGCTGGCTGTTATCCGGCTTTCCGGCCCCGCCGCCGTGGCCATCACCGCGTCCGTATTCTCCAAAAAAAGCTTCGCCGAAGCCGCCGGCAACACCCTGCACTACGGCACCCTGCGCGACCCCAACAGCGGCGAAATTCTCGACGAAGTGGTGGTCGGCCTCTTCCGCGCTCCGAAGTCATTCACCCGCGAAGACGTGGTCGAAATCAGTTGCCACGGCTCCGACTACGTGGTGCGCCAGGTGCTGGCCCTGCTCCTTCGCCACGGCGCGCGCCTGGCCGAAGCCGGCGAGTTCACCAAGCGCGCTTTCCTGAGCGGCGCGATGGACCTGGCCCAGGCCGAAGCCGTGGCCGACCTCATCGCCGCCGACTCCGCGTTGAGTCATAGAGTAGCGCTAAACCAGCTACGCGGTGGCTTCTCACAGGAATTGCGAGAGCTCCGCACCCGTCTCATCAAATTCGCGGCGCTGCTGGAATTGGAGCTGGATTTCGGCGAGGAAGACGTGGAGTTTGCCGACCGCACCGGCCTGGCCGCGCTGCTGGCCGAGGTGCGCGGCGTGGTGCGGGGCCTGCTCCGCTCCTTTGAGCTGGGCAACGTCATCAAAAACGGCATCACCACCGTCATCGCCGGCCGGCCCAATGCCGGCAAGTCCACCCTGCTCAATGCCCTATTGCGCGAGGAGCGCGCCATAGTATCGGCCATTCCCGGCACCACCCGCGACTTTATCGAGGATGAAGTGAGCATCGACGGCCTCCGTTTCCGCTTCGTGGACACGGCCGGCCTACGCGAGGATACCGCCGATGAAGTGGAAGCCATTGGCGTGGCCCGTACACGGGAGCGGGTGCGCAAGGCTTCATTATTGCTCTATTTGTTCGATTTAGCCGAACTGACGCCAGCGGAAGTACGTGCCGAAATCCTGGCGCTGACCACTGGGCTAAAGCTTCCCGTGCTGGCCGTGGGCAATAAGACGGACCTAGCTTCCGCTGAATCTATTGCCGCTTTTGAAACTGAGTTTCGGGACAATCCCACCAGCAACGCCAACGAAATTCCGTTGGTACTACTGGCTGCCGGCCAGAATCAAGGCATCGAAGCCCTACAAACGGCTTTAGTAAAGCAAGTGCGTGGCTCGGCGCTCAAAAACAACGCCTCCGCCACCATCGTGACCAACGTGCGCCACGCCCGCGCCCTCGAAACCGCCGCTGCCCACCTCGCCGCCGTCCAAACCGGCCTCGATACCGGCTTCGGCACTGAGCTTTTGGCCGCCGACCTCCGCCACGCCCTATCCGCGCTGGGTGAAATCACCGGTGAAATTTCCTCCGAAGATTTGCTCACGAGCATTTTCACCCAGTTCTGCATCGGCAAATAACCCGTCCTTAAAACTGCATTCTCAACTTCTCGGGTAAATCGACGCAAACGTTGCCAAGCGGCGTATTTTAGCTTTTTAAGCCGTTTTTACCAAACTTAGTGCGCCTTGGATTGTAATACCCCGGGTTAAAGTCTGGTTAAAATTTCCCGGCTTACGGCCTATGGCTTAGTTTCGCACTCTATTTCCCTCACACCCCTCCCGCCCATGGCAGAAACTGCTGAACTCATCCTCGACGGCAAGTCCATCACCTTGCCCGTAATCGAAGGCACCGAACACGAAAAGGCATTTGACATCGGTAAGCTGCGCGACCAGACCGGCTACGTCACCCTCGATTCGGGTTATAAAAACACCGGCGCCACCAAAAGCGCCATCACCTTTCTCGACGGTGAGGAAGGCATCCTCCGCTACCGCGGCTATCCCATTGAGCAGCTGGCCGAAAAGTCGAGCTTCCTGGAAGTAGCCTACCTGCTGATTTACGGCACCCTGCCCACCGAGGCCGAGCTGAGCCACTTCAGCGGCCAAATCACCAAGCACACGCTGGTGCACGAGGACATGCGGAAGATTTTCGACGGTTTTCCGTCGGCTACGCACCCCATGGCCATCCTGTCGTCGCTCATCTGCGCCCTCACCGGCTTCTATCCGCAGAGTGTGTCGCCCGACCTCAGCCCCGAGGAGATGGAACTCAACATCATTCGCCTGCTGGCGAAGATGCCGACCATCGCGGCTTGGACCTATAAGAACAACATGGGCCATCCGTTGAACTACCCGCGCAACGACATGGACTATTGCGCCAACTTCCTCTACATGATGTTCAGCTTCCCCACCGAGAAGTATGAAATCAACCCCGTAGTGGTTAGCGCCCTCAACAAGCTCCTCATCCTGCACGCCGACCACGAGCAGAACTGCTCCACCAGCACCGTGCGCCTCGTGGGCTCGGCCAACGCCAGCCTCTACGGCTCGGTTTCGGCCGGCATCAACGCCCTGTGGGGCCCCCTGCACGGCGGTGCCAACCAGGAAGTTATCGAAATGCTGGAAGCCATCGAAAAAGACGGCGGCGACACCAGCAAGTTCATCAACAAGGCAAAGGACAAGAACGACCCGTTCCGCCTCATGGGCTTCGGCCACCGCGTGTACAAGAACTTCGACCCGCGCGCCAAAATCATCAAAGTAGCCGCCGACGAAGTGCTGCAAGCCCTCGGCATGCAGGACAGCCCGCTGCTGAAAATAGCGCAGGAGTTGGAGCAAGCCGCCCTCACCGACCAGTACTTCATCGAGCGCAAGCTGTACCCGAACGTGGACTTCTACTCGGGCATCATCTACAAAGCCCTGGGCATCCCCACCGAGATGTTCACGGTAATGTTCGCCTTGGGCCGCCTCCCCGGCTGGATTGCCCAGTGGAAAGAGATGCGCGAGAACAAAGAGCCCATCGGCCGTCCCCGCCAGATTTACACCGGCGAGCTGGAGCGCGACTACACGGCAATCGACGCCCGCTAGTCGCCGCTGCTCAATTAGACTAAAAAACAAAAAGCCCGCTCTATGGAGCGGGCTTTTTCGTGTCCGGCCGGGAAGGTTGCCCTCCCCTATTTCAGGCGGTGCGCGGTAAAGTTGGTGCGAAGGTTCTGATACGCAATCAGCTGCTGGGGCTGCAGGATGCCAGCTAGCTCCGTTTCGTAACGCTGCTGGGCCTGGGCAAGCTGGGTATCACGCTCTTCGGCACTGGCACCGTTGAGGATGATTTCCAAGTCGCGCCGCTCGGTGAGCATATTCAGATGCAGCTGCTTCACGGCGAGGTACTGGGCCTCGTTGAAATGCACGTGTTGCGCCAGCGCCCGGGTGAGCGTGGTGGCCCGCGCCATCATAGCGTGCGAGTAAGCGCCGTCGCCGGGGCCGGCCACGGCCACCGGGGCAACAGTAACACCCGCAGCAAAGCAAGTAGCCAGAAACAAATTTTTCATGGATGTGGGGTTATGGGTGATGAGATAAGTCAAGTGCCCTGCTGGAGTGCAATTGGGCTCATCAAACATAGACAAATAATTAATTTGAACGAAAAATATTTTTTCTGTCACTTTTTTAATTTCAAGGTTTTTGCATCGTTGCATAAACAACTGATTTATAAATATTTGATTTAATTAAAAAAATTGGCTGCTGAGGCAAAAAAAAAGTCCGCCAGTGGGCGAACCATATATTTTTCCTGGCGAGTGCAATTATATTTCGCCTCACTTAAAGCCTTGCTTTAAGTAAAAAGGCTCTCATGAGCTATTCTCTCAATTATTGATTTAAGTGCCCGAAACGCCAGTCGATGCAGTTGCGGCAACCGATTACAGGGCATTACTGATACTGCAAAGTGCCTAACATAATCAATTTTGCTGCCTTTTACTAATTCGCACAACCACCTTTAGGTTGTTGAACCGAGCAGACTACCATTTTTTCTACCTGCTATTCGCTCAAGGCAAATCTGAGGGAATCGCCCAGTCCATCAACGAAAACGGGCTCCCGGCTAAAAAGCCAGCAGCCCGCAATCAATCATTATGGCTCTGCTGCCAAAAATGGAGCAGTCCAGCTATTACAGAATATGCAGCTCGATGCGGCGGTTGAGTTGGCGGTGCCCTTCGGTATCATTAGCCGCCAAAGGGTGACCTTCGCCGTAGCCTTTGGAGCGCAGCCGGGTAACGGAAATGCCGTGGCCGGACAGGTATTCAACCACCGCCTGGGCGCGACGCTGCGAGAGCTGCAAATTGGCATCGGGAGCGCCCACGTTGTCGGTGTAGCCAGATACTTCAATCTGCACGTCGCGGTACTGCCGCAGGAACTCAATAAGGCGGTTGAGTTCAGTGCGGGACTGCGGCTTCAAATCGTACTTATTGGTGTCGAAAAACAGGTTGTTCAGCACCACGCTGCGCCCAGAGCGCACGGGCTCCAGGTAGATATCCAATGCCGTGGGGTTGAACGGACGCTGGCTGGAATAGTCGAAGCTGAGGCTTTTAAGCAGGTATTTGTCGGCCGCCGCGTACATGGCGTAGTGATGGCCTTCGTTGAGTACCACTGTATAATCGCCGTATTCGGGGTCAGAAGTCACGAATTGCGTGAGCACGTCGGTATCCAGGTCATAAAGCTTCACCTCGGCCTTGAGCGGCTTTTTGGTGTTGGCATCGAACACACGGCCCTGGGTGTAGGTGCTGGTTTCGCGGGCTTTCACGGGCGGCGGCACTGTAAACCCAAACAGTTCAACCGGCCGCTCGCGCGATAGCCGGTAGCCCCCGGGCGGCTCCTCCGAAGCGCGGCTGCGTGAGCAAAAGCCCTTCTGGTTATCGGAGCTGATGAACAGCGAGGCTTCGTTTTCGAAGGTATTGAGCGGGTAACCCAGGTTGCGGGGCTCGCTCCAGTTGCCACCCGGCTGCTTTTCGCACCGGAATACATCGAGCCCGCCCATGCCGACCAGGCCATCGGTGACGTAGTAAAGCGTGGTGCCGCTGGCGTGGATGAACGGAGCCATGTCCTTGCCAGCCGTGTTCACCGGCTTACCCACGTTTTGGGCGGGGCTCCAGTTGCCGTCGGGCTGCAAGGTGGTTACATAGATGTCTTCCTGGCCCTGACCACCGCGCCGGGTCGAAGTGAAGTACAGCGTGCGGCCATCGGCCGAGAGCGAGGGCTGCGAATCCCACTCCGTGGAGTTGACGTTGAGGCCCAGGTTTACGGGTGGGCTCCAGTTGTTGCCGGTGCGCCGCGAGATGTATAAGTCGCAGTTGCCAATAGCCTTAGGCCGGTCGCAGGAAGCGAAAACCAGCGTTTTGCCATCGCCCGAAATCGAGCCCGCGCCTTCGTTGTAGCTGGAATTGATGGCCGGCGAAATTGGCACTGGCTCGCCCATAGAGCCGTCCTTGTTCTGGCGGCTTATGTACAGGTCTTCGCCGCTGCTGGCCGCTGGCCGGCCCGTGAAGAGCAGGAATCGATTGTCGGCCGTGAGGGCCGGAAAGTATTGAAATTTGAAGCTGTTCAGCGGGGCGGGCAGCGGCACCGGTGCTTCACCCACCGGGTGCTTCATGGCATCAATGGCAAACTCGCAGGTGAGAAGCTGCCGCTGCGATTTGGCCAGGTTTTTCTGGGTTTTGGGGGCCACCTTCATCAGCTTTTGGTAAGCATCGAGGGCAGTTTGATATTCGCCGTAGCTCAGGGCTAGGTCGCCCAGCAACTGGTATTCGGAGGCGTGAACGGGCTCGACGGCAACTTTGGCCAAGCCGTCGCGGTAGGCGGCCAGCGCGCCGCGGTTGTCGCCCATCGCCTTCAGCAGGGAGCCCTTCAGCAGGAAGGCTTCGCCGAAGGAGGGAAACTTCTGGTTGAGCTGGTTCAGCGTCTCAACGGCCTTGATAAAATCCCGGTCCTTGGTTTGCTGCTGCGCTTTTTCGAGCAGGCTGCGGGCCTTGGTGTTGGTGGGCGTCTGCACTTTGGGCGGTAGCTGGGCCCAGGCCGTTTCGGCAGAGGCCAGCCCCAGCAGACACATCATTCCGAGGCGCAGGGCCCCCAACACTGAACTGCAACGCATACGGTAAGCTAGGGAATGTCGAGGTATTTGTGGGTTTGGAGCGACACCTGCCAGCGCGGGTGCTGCTTCACGTAGTCTACCAACTCGGGCGTCATGCGCGCGGCACGGCTCCACTCGGGTTGCAAGTATAAGCGCGTAGTAGCCGGAACCAATGCCGCATGCTCTTCGGCCCAGTCAAAATCGTGCCCGTTAAAGACGACCACCTTCAATTCGTGGGCGGCCGCCAGCACTTCGGGCAGCGGGGCTTTGAATTTTTTGGGCGATAGGCACACCCAATCCCAGGTACCGGAGAGTGGGTGTGCGCCCGAGGTTTCGAGCCAAGTGCGGCAGCCGGCGGCCTGCAAAGCGGCCGTGAGCGGGCCTAGGTTGTGCATCAGCGGCTCGCCGCCGGTGATGACTACGTCGCGGCCGGGATAGGCCAGCACGGCTTCTACCAATTGGGCTACAGATTGGCGAGGGTGCGCGTCGGCATCCCACGACTCTTTCACGTCGCACCACACGCAGCCCACATCGCAGCCGCCCAACCGGATGAAATAGGCCGCGCGGCCGGTGTTATACCCTTCGCCCTGAATGGTATAGAACTGCTCCATTACGGGCAAAAAGGTACCGGCGGGGGCAGCCGTCACATCATCGGAAGATGCAATTAATTCGGGGGTAAGTAACGTCACGGGTATCATCACAAAAAAGCCTCAGGAAGCGAAGCAGCCTGAACACCAACCATAGGACACGCCGTTCCCAAGGCCGGACTTTAAAAGTACGGTATGAGCTAAGTATAACCAAATATTCCTAAAAATCAGCCGGCTGGGTGCGGGTATATTTCGCCCTTCGCCGCCCGTAGCGTGTTCAGCAATAGCATGGCGATGGTCATGGGGCCGACACCGCCGGGCACCGGCGTAATGGCCGAAGCTAAGGGTGCTACCTCGGCAAAATTCACGTCGCCTTTCAGGGTGTAACCGCTCTTCTTGGAGGCGTCAGGTACGCGGGTTGTGCCAACGTCAATTACCACCGCGCCGGGCCGCACCATGTCGGCGGTCACGAACTCGGGACGGCCGATGGCGGCGACCACGATGTCGGCCGTCCGGCAGATTTCGGCCAGATTCTGAGTGCGCGAATGGCATAAAGTAACCGTGCAGTTAGCCGTATCCAAATTCTTGGCCAACAATATGCTAACCGGCGTACCAACGATATTGGAACGGCCGATAACCACAGCGTGCTTGCCGCTGGTTTTGATGCCCTGGCGGCTCAGCAACTCCACGATTCCTGACGGTGTGGCGGGCAGCAGGGCCGGCAAACCGGCCACCATCCGGCCGATGTTCATGGGGTGAAAACCGTCGACATCCTTCTCCGGACGGATGGCTTCGATGACCTTTTCGGGGTTGATGTGGGCCGGCAGCGGGAGCTGCACGATGAAGCCGTCAATCTCCGGGTCGCGGTTCAGCTCGTCGACTTTGGCCAGCAAATCGGCTTCGGTGATGTCGTCCTCGTAGCGCAGCAGCGTGGAGGCGAAGCCGACCCGTTCGCAGGCCAGCACCTTGTTGCGCACGTAGGTTTCGGAGCCACCGTCGTGGCCCACGAGGATGGCCGCGAGGTGCGGCACCTTATGGCCTGCGGCTTTGCGGGCAGCCACTTCGATGGCAATTTCGGCTTTGATGTCCTCGGCGGTCTGCTTGCCGTCGATGAGGTTGGAGGTGGTTACGGAAGTCATAAAGGGATTATGTGTCATCCTGAGCACAGCGAAGGACCTTCTCACGCCTTGCGCCGCATGTGGTTACCAAATCTGACGAATGCAGCCGTGATAAGATGCTTCCAT
>NZ_JBCEVZ010000040.1:0-46844 GCF_038448715.1 Hymenobacter segetis
ATGCCCGATGCCGAGGTTGCCCTTGAGCTTCTTCACATGCTTGGGCTTGAACACGTCGTTGACCAGCCCTTGCCCCTTGCAGAGGTGAAACGAGTCGTCGAACGTGGCGATGCCGGCCGCGTCCTGCCCCCGGTGCTGGAGGGCGGTGAGGCCGATTATCATATCGCCTACGACGTTATCGGGACCGTGAAAACCTACTATTCCGCACATGGGATGGGGTGATTTTAGTGTCTTTTAAGAACGGTCATGTCGAGCGCAGCCGAGACATCTCGCGTGCGTCGCTGAACGATTGAGTTACTTCTCCGAGCGAGATGTCTCGGCTGCGCTCGACATGACGTTCTGTTTGTTGGTAATCAATGCAGCAATTGTTTCCGCGTACAACTCGTGCTCCACCGCCAGGCCGCGGCGCTCCACTTCCGCCAGCGTATCGGCCCCACGCAAATCCACCGTTTGCTGGGCGAGTATAGGGCCGGTATCAAGCCCCTCATCCACCAGATGCACGGTGATTTTGGTTTCGGCCAGCTTGTTCTCGAAAGCCCACTCGTAAGCATGCAAACCCTGGTGCTGATGGGTGTCAGCGGGGTGAATGTTGATGATGCGGCCCGCAAACGGCTGAATGAAGGCTGGTGACAAAATCCGCATATACCCCGCCAGCACCACCAAATCGGGCTGATACTGCTGGAGCAGCGCCGCCACATCCGCATCGAAAGCCTCGCGCTTGCGGCCCTGGCTGGGCAGCGAGGCGATGGGGCAGCCAAGGGCAGCGGCGGCTTCGAGGCCGAAGGCATCGGGCTTGTTGCTAAAAACAACTACCACTTCGGCCAGGCCTTTCAGCACGCCGGTTTTGGTGGCTTCCAGTAGCGCGAGCATATTGGAGCCCCGACCCGACAGCAGGATGGCCAGGCGCACCGGCCTCCCCTCCTTCCCCTCGCCAAAAGAGAGGGAAGCCTGCTGCAATTGCTCGAAGGAGGCGAGGAGCTTCATGAGTTTCAGTTGTGCTTCTGGTCTCAATTTACAAGGGAGGCAGTGAGAACCGGTGCAGGGCGCTGGGCGATATCGGGGCGGAAATACGCATCCTGGAACGTGACGCGGGCACAGGCTTCGTAGGCGCGGGCGGTGGCTTCTTCCAGGTCCTGGCCGTGGGCCGTGAGGACGAGGACACGGCCGCCGTTGGTCACCAACTCGCCGGTTTCATCGCGCCGGGTGGCCCCGTGGTAGGCATGCACGCCGACCGGCAGGTTATCGAGGCCGGTGATGGGAAAGCCGGTGGGGAAACCGGACGCCGGGTAGCCGCCCGAGGCCAGCACCACGCCTACAAACGCGCCTGGCCGCTGCCGCACGCCCTGCTGGGCGAGGGTGCCGTTCAGGGTAGCTTCAATCAGTGTGAGAAGGCTGCTATCCAAAGCGGGCAGTAGCACTTCGGCTTCGGGGTCGCCGAGGCGCACGTTGTATTCCAGCAGCTTGGGGCCGGTGGGCGTGAGCATGATGCCGAAATAGAGGAAGCCCTGGAACTCGAACTGCTCGTTTTGCAGGCCGCGCAGGGTGGGGTCGATGATGTCGCGGCGGATGGCGGCCAGCACGTTGGCATCGGCGAAGGGTACGGGGCAGTAGGCGCCCATGCCGCCGGTGTTGGGGCCGAGGTCATCGGCCAGCAGCTGCTTGTGGTCCTGCGAAGTGGCCAGCAGGCGGATGGTGAGGCCATCGGTGAGGCCGATAATGCTGATTTCGGGGCCGGTCAATTTCTCCTCCAAAAGGAAGGAAAACCAGCCCGAATAGCTCGTTTGTAAATCATCGAAAGCCGCTTCCGCTTCTTCCGGCGACGAGCAAACATATACGCCTTTGCCAGCGGCCAAGCCATCGTACTTCACCACCACATGCCCACCCAGCTCCGCCGCTTTGGCGCGGGCAGCGGCAATGTTGTCGCTCCGGAACGGCCAGGCTTTCGCCGTCGCCACGCCATGGCGGCGCATGAACTCCTTACTCCACACCTTCGAGCTTTCCAGCCGCGCCGCCGAACGGGTCGGCCCGAAAACCTGAATATCGGAACCTGCAAAAAAGTCGGTGATGCCAGCCGCCAGCGGCGCTTCGGGGCCTACCACAATCAGCTTGGCATCGTGAGCGTGGGCGAAGGCTTTCACCGACTCGAAATCGAGCGGATTGACTTCGGGGTGGCTGTTGGGGATGCCGGCATTGCCGGGCAGCACGAGCACCGTGGCCCCGTCGTGGGTCAGCTTTTCGGCCAGGGCGTGCTCGCGCGCGCCGGAGCCGAGGAGGAGAAGGATTTTGGTGCTAGTCACGGGATTTGGAATGTAGAGACGCAATATTTTGCGTCTCGTCGTTGAACATCTTCGTTGCACGGCGCAGTACCGCTCGTTCAACGACGAGACGCAAAATATTGCGTCTCTACAGTGCTTTTAGCTCCTCGTCGGCGGCGCGCAGCTTGGCTTTCGTGGCGAGAATGTCTTTGCTCAGGCGCTCGCGCAAGCGGGGCAGGTTCAGGGCGCGGAGGGCTCCTTGGGCGGCATTGTCGGGGCGTACTACGGTCAGGTTGGGCGTGCCGCTGGGCATGATGACCGACGAGTTCAGGTTCATGGCCAGCTCGGCGTAGTCCTTGTAGGGCGGGCACGAAATGACGGGCACGTTCACGTTGGCCGCCAGCGCACCACCAAGGCCGTTACTGAGGCCGGCCACGGCGATGATGACGCCGGGCTCGATGCTGTTGTTCCAGATTTCGGCCATGCCGGCGATGGCTTCGCCGTTTTTGTGGGCCGAAGTCACGCGCAACTGGGTGAAAACGTCGTAGCCTTCGAACTGCTGACGGATTTTCTCGCAGTGGTCTTTGTCGGCGGGCGAGCCCATTACGATGTTTACCCAGGCATCTTTCAAGATGCCGGCCTGCACGAGGTTGGCCAGCAGGCGGGCGCGGGCATCGTGGCGGCCGGAGCCGGGGGCATCGGCGGTTTCGGGCTCGGCGGTGGGCAGGGGCTCGCCCACGATGCGCTCGTAGATATCGAGGTAGCGGCGGCTGGCTTCCTGGGCCACTTCCGGGGTGAGGGCGCGGGGGTACTGGCCGTCTTTCTTGTTGGCGATGAGCCACTGGCGGACGTACTCTTTGTCCATCTGCTCGGCCGTTTCGGGATTCTTGGCGTAGTCTTCGGCGCTCCAGAAACGCGACGAATCGGGCGTGTGCATCTCATCGATGAGAATCAGCTTGCCATTCAGCAGGCCAAACTCATACTTGGTATCCACCAGGATAATGCCCTTTTCGGCCAGCAGCTTCGAGCCCACGGCAAACAGCATCAGCGACTTCACGGCCATCTGGTCGTACAGTTCCTTGGTCACCCAACCTTCGCTCACCAGGTTTTCGGGAGTAATTTCGCGGTCCGATTCCTCCTTGGTCGTGGGCGTCACGATGGGCTCGGGGAACTGCTGGTGCTTGGTGAGGCCTTCGGGCACGGTCACGCCCGAGAAGGTACGCTGGCCCTTTTGGTAGCCGCGCAGCATCGACCCCGTGATGTAGTTGCGCACAATCATCTCCACCTTGATGGGCTCAGCCTCCTTCACCAGCATGGCGTTGGCATCGATGAGCTTAATCACGTGGTTGGGGATGATGTGGGCCGTCTTTTCGAACCAGAAATTGGCCAGGCCGTTCAGCACCGCGCCTTTGTGCGGGATGGCCGTTTCGAGCACCGAATCGAACGCGGAGAGGCGGTCGGTCACGATGATGAGGCGGTCGCCGCTGGGGGCGCGCAGGCTGTCGCGCACTTTGCCGCGGTGCAGCAGGGGGAGTTGGGGAGAAGCGAAGTGGGTGAGGGTGTTCATTAGCTACGTTTCTGTGAGAGGCTAGTTTTGGTTGGCGAGTTGCACGGCCGGGGCCGTTACGGTATTTTTTTGGGCGATGTGCGCCACGATATTCTTAAAGATTTTCAGCCCGTCCCCTTCCTCAGAAGCGGCGGGGTTCTGGCGGCGGCGGCGCGCCCAGTCGGGGTGGTTGTAGGCCGACAAAAACGCCTCGGGGTGCGGCATGAGGCCGAAAACCTGGCCGGTGGGGTCCGTCAGACCGGCGCAGTTCAGGGCCGCGCCGTTGGGGTTGAAGGGATACACGTCGGTTGGGCCGCCGTCGAAATCGGCGTAGGTCAGGCAGTTCAACCCGGCTGATTCGATGGCGGCTTGCGTGGCGGCGTCGGGAATCACCAACCGGCCTTCGCCGTGGCGCACGGGCACTTCCAGCGTGTCGATGCCTTTGAGGAAGGGCGTGTGCGACACGGGATTCACACGGAGCGTCACCCACCGGTCTTCGTAGCGGCCGCTGGCGTTGTGGGTCAGGGTGACTTCGGGCGTTACATCGCCACTGATGTTAGGCAGCAAGCCCAATTTCACCAGCACTTGGAAGCCGTTGCAGATGCCGAAGACGAACTTACCGTCGGCGATAAACTGCTTGATATCATCGAGCAGGGTGCGACCGTCGGGGCCGTTCTGGCGGTAGCGCAGCTTATTGGCCAGCACCACGCCCGAGCCCAAATCATCGCCGAAGGAGAAGCCGCCGGGGAAGTTCAGGATGTCGAAATCGTGGATGCTCACCTGCCCGTGCAACACCTGGTTGAGGTGCACGATGGTGGCTTCGGCCCCGGCCAGGCGGTAGGCGGCGGCGAATTCTTCTTCGCAGTTGATGCCGAATCCGGTCAGAATTAGCGCGTGAACCATGAGATTAATGCGAAAGAGTGGAGGAAGACACGCCCAGCAGCTTGTTCACCGGACCATTGGTCCAGGCGGCACGTAGCGTGGCGGTGTTGGCCGAAATAACCGTTTGGCCGGCGTGGCGCACGGTTAGCTGGCCGTCCAGCGTCACACGGCCGAGGCGGGTGGCGCGGTCGCCGAGCAGCTGCTCGAAAGCCACTACATCTTCCGGCGCAACAGTTGCCAGGAAGCGGGAGTGCGACTCGGAGAACAACTGCGTGGCCAGGGAAAGGTCCGTTTCCGGCAATTCAATATCAGCGCCGTAGCCGTAGCCGAAGGTGGTTTCGGCCAGCGCCACGGCGAGGCCGCCGTCGCTCAGGTCGTGGCAGGATTGGATGAGGTTTTGGTCGTTGGCCTGGCCCACGAGGTTGTAAAGGGCTTTGGCTTTTTCGAAATCTACTTTTGGCACATTCGCTCCCAGTTCGCCAAACAGATTGTAGAACTCCGAACCGCCCAGCTCGTCGTGGGTTTCGCCGAGGAGGTACACCACGTCATCGGCCTGCTTGAAGTCCGAAGTCACGGCGCGGCGCACGTCTTGCATTTTGGCCGTCATTGAATAGAGCACGGTGGGGGGCACCGAAATTTTCACCCCGTCGGCTTTGAAGTCGTTTTTCATCGAGTCCTTGCCGCTGGTGAGCGGGATGCAGTAGGCAGCCGTGGCGTCGCGCAGGGCCTCGCACATACGCACCAGCTTGGCCAGCTTCTGCTTGCCATCGGGGTTGCTGACGGGGTCGTACACCGAATCGGGTACGCAGAAGTTGTCGTTCACCGACCAGAAAATCCCGTCGCCGGGCGTCAGGTTCGGGAGCTTCCCTCCCACCGCGATAATCTGGCGCACCGCCTCGTCAAACGAGCCGGCCGACATGTCATACGCGTCCAAATCGCCGTAGCGCGGGATGATGCCGTTGCTCACGGCCACGCCTTCCCAGCTCTCGAAATTGAAGCGCACCACGGCCGCGTCCTGCGGCGCCTGGCCCGTCGCGCCCATCAGCGGCTTCACAATCGTGCGGCCCTTCACCTCGTGGTCGTACTGGCGAATGACCGATTCGCGCGAGCAGATATTGAGCGAGCCCAGCAGCTTGAGTAGCGTCTCAGTGTAGTCAGTTTCAGCAGGAACCTGAGGCTCGGCAGCGGTGGGTTTGGTCCACTCCGCTTCCAGAATTTTGCGCGGCACACCGTCGTGCAGGAAGTGCATGTTGAGACGGGCCACCGGCGCACCATCGAAGCGCACGTCCAGGAACCCATCCGAAGTGAAGTGGCCAATATCCGTCAGCTCCACTTCCATTTCCTGGCCCAGCGCCGTGATTTCGGCCATTTTACCGGGCTCCACCACCAGCGTGAACCGCTCTTGGGATTCGCTCACGAAAATCTCCCAGGGCCGCAGACCGGGATACTTCAGCGGCACGCGCTCCAGCTCCACTACCGCGCCGCCCGAGATGCCGGCCAGCTCACCCACGGAGGACGAGAGGCCGCCCGCGCCGTTGTCGGTGCTGCATTTCAAGAGGCCGCGACGGGCCGCCAGCATCAGGAAATCCATCGCCAGCTTCTGGGTGATGGGCGAGCCGATTTGCACGGCCGTAGCGGGCGCGGTTTCATCGAGCTCGATGCTCGAAAACGTGGCGCCGTGGATGCCGTCCTTGCCCACCCGGCCGCCGGCCATAATGATGCGGTCGCCGGCATCAATCTTCTTTTCCCACGAGTCCAAGCCCGCGAATTGCATAGGCATCACCGCGCCGGTGCCGCAGTACACCAGCGGCTTGCCGGCGTACCGGTCGTCGAACACAATCGCGCCGTTCACCGTGGGCACGCCCGACTTGTTGCCGCCGTCCTCGATGCCCTTGCGCACGCCTTCCAGAATGCGGCGCGGGTGCAGCTGCCCGGTCAGCAGCTGCCCGTGAAACTCGGGGTTGCCGAAGCACAGTACGTTGGTATTGAACAGCAGCCGCGCGCCGCCAATGCCGGTGGCCAAAGGGTCGCGGTTGTTGCCCAGAATGCCCGTGATAGCCCCGCCGTAGGGGTCGATGGCGCTAGGCGAGTTGTGCGTTTCCACCTTCCACACGAACAGCGAACCGGGGTTGATGCGCACCGCGCCGGCGTTGTCCGAAAACACCTTTATCAACCAGTCGTTGCCGTTGGCGCGCAGTTGGCGGTCCACTTCCGAAGTGGCGTCTTTGATGTAGGTTTTGAACAACGAATCGACCTGCTTCTCCTCGCCCGTTTCCAGGTCTTTGTAGTTAATGAGGGCCGAAAACTCCTTGTGCTTGCAGTGCTCCGACCACGTCTGGGCAATGATTTCCAGCTCGCAATCCGTGGGGTCAACAGGTAATCCTGCTGCCTTCCGCTCCGCCTGCGTTTCGGCAGCGGCGAAGTAGTCGCGCACGGCGCGCATTTCCTCCAGGTTCAGCGCGTAGATATTCTCCTTCGAGAGCTGCACCAGCTCCGCATCGGTGCGACCGGTTAGCGAAATGACTTCGGTAATGGCCTCAGCGCCGCCGCCGGGACGCGGCGTGTAGTCGCGGATGCCATCGGCCACGCGGCCCACTTCCAGCCAGTTGATGAGCTTGTTGCCGAGCAATTCCTCCGCGATGCGACGCAGGTCGGTTTCCGGAAGGTCGTTTTCAAGCAGGTAGAGCTTCTTGCTGAAAATGTGCTGGGTGTGCACGTCCAGCGGCTCGTTCAGGATATCGGCGAGGGCATTCTGGGCCGAGGTGCCTTCGTCGTCAGTCACGCCGGGGCGGCGGGCTACCAATATATAAGTGGCGAATCCGGGCGCGGCCGTCACCTCATTCAGGCGCACGTCGTGCAGCACCGGGTCGGCGAGGCAGCGGGTGGCGAAATCGCTCAGTTGGGTTTCGGTGAGCGGGTAGCGCACCGTGTAGAGGGCGGCGCTGCGCACGCGGCCGGTGGCCAGGCCGAGGTGGCGGGCGGCGGCTTCGGCCACGCGCTGGCCGTCGCCGTCGTGCTGGCCGGGTTTCAGCGTGAGCTGGATGGTGTGGGTGGTGTTTTCCAATTCTGCCAAAATCTAGGTTCCTCCTTTGTCCTCCGTAAATCTCTCCTCGTGGTCCTAAAACGCTTTTTCAGGCCGGCTGCCGGGCTTCACTACCGGCACGCCGGCGGCGCACAATGGGCAGCTCTCAGGCGCAAAGGTCGCTGCCTGCACCTGTAAAAGCGCGAAATGCGGGAAATCAAGCCCACCCTTTCCGCCCGTGCGGTCAATCAGCGAGGCCACGGCCAGCACCTCCGCGCCCATGGCGCGCAGCACTTTAGCCACTTCCAGCGTGCTTTTGCCCGTCGTCACCACATCTTCGGCAATGACAACTTTTTCGCCCGGCTCGATGGTAAAACCGCGCCGCAGGGTCATTTGTCCGTCGGCGTCGCGCTCCGTGAAAATGCCAGGCACTCGCAGTTGCCGGGCCAATTCGTAGCCAATCACCACGCCGCCCATGGCAGGGCCTACCACCACATCGGGCTTCAGGCCCGCTGCTTCCAGTTGAACTGCCAGCGCCGCCGCAGCGGGGCCCGCCAAATCGGGCCGGCGCAGAAAGCGGGCGCACTGCACGTAGGTATCCGAATGCAGGCCCGACGACAGCCGGAAGTGCCCGCTCAACAGCGCATCTTCCTGGCGCAGCAAATGCTCCAGTGTGGCCGCATCGAAAGCGGTGATGGCCGAGGTATATAGTTGGTCGTTCATCTTTTACAGAAAATCTACTATGCAAAAAGCCGCGGTGAAGCGGCTTTTTGGGTCAGGCATGGGTCGGGCTCGTCACGGCCCGGAATTCGTTGATTTGTTCTTTCAATTCGCGGGCGGCGGCTCCGGCGTCTTTCGCCTGCCAGATTCCCCGCGAGGAGTTTATCAGCAGGCCGCTGCCGTCGGCCCGGAGCCCGGCGCGCAGCGTGGCAGCCAAATCGCCGCCCTGAGCGCCAATGCCCGGCACCAGAAACCATTGGTCCGGGCAGGCGGCGCGGACTTTGGCCACGGCCGCTGGCTCGGTAGCGCCCACCACCAAGCCGATAGTGGATTCGGTCAGCTCCTCGTCCATCAGCTTGGCCAGGCGGGCGGCCCAGTCACTGATGGAGCCACCACGCGTCATGGCCGCGTCTTGGAGGCCGTGGATGGGTTTATTGGAGGTTTTAGCGAGCGAAAAAACCATTTTGCCGGGCCGCGCAAACGGCCGGATGGTATCGTCGCCCATGTAGGGGTTCACCGTCACGGCATCAGCCCCAATAATGTCATAAGCGAAGCGCGCGTACTGCTCGGCCGTGTTGGCAATGTCGCCGAATTTGCCATCCAGAATCACCGGAATGTCCTTCGGAATGCTGCGCACGGTTTCCTGGAGCAGGGCCACGCCGTTTTCACGGCTCAGAAAGAAGGCGAGGTTGGGTTTGAAAGCAGCCGCATAAGGGGCCGTTTCAGTAATGACTTCGCGCAGCCGCTGGGCCACCTGGGCATCATCGCCCGTGGGGTCCAGCCCCACGCAAAGCAGGGAATTGATGGTTTCGACGCGGGTGATGAGCTTTTGCATGGCGATGCGCGAAGAGGGTTTGGGTGGGATTTTGGGGAGGAGAGAAAGAGGAGAATCAGTAATTATTTAGACCGTCATGCTTCGCTGCGCTCTGCATGACGGCCTGATTATTCATACTTCACATTATGCATCACTTCCGAGGCCAGCCGCGCCGTGAGGCCCGGCGACAGCCATTCGCCGCTGGCCACTTGCACGGCCTGAGCGCCCACGCGCAGGTAGTCCTGCACGTCGCGCAGCGTGAAAATGCCGCCCGTACCGAAGATAGGCAGCGCCAGTTTTTCATCTTGAGCCAGCTCCCACACGCAGCGCAGGGCCAGCGGCCGCAGCGCCTCGCCCGAGAGGCCGCCCACGAGTGGCGCGGCATTGCGGTCGGTGGGCAGGTGCAATACTTTGAGGGTGTTGGTAGCGGCCAAGGCAGTGGCCCCGCCCTCCTGCGCGCCCAGGGCCAGGCCCCGGATGTGGTCGGGCCACGGCGGCAGCTTCACAATCACGGCCGCATCGTCGCGCAGCTCGTTGCGCACGGCCTCGGTGGCCTCGCGTACGAAGCGGGCCGTCACATCGGCTCCGGAACCGCCGGGCGGCACCGTGATGTACACTTCCAGCCCGGCCAGCTGCTCGCCGGCCTCGCGCTGGAGGTAGCGCGCAATCTTGCGGAAGCCCGGCACGCCTGGTGCCGTCACGCTCACAAATACGGGCACGCCGAAACGGCGCAGGCGCGGCAGGTGCTCCTGCACCAGCAATTCTGCGCCTTCAGTGCGGAGGTCGGTGCGGTTGAGCAGGGTTTGGTCGGCCACTTGCAGGATGCCTTCGTCGCCGGGCAGGCCGGCGCGGGGCTCCATGGTCACGGTTTTGGTGAAAATCGCGCCTAGCTGCTCGTAGCCCTCGCCGGCGAGGTCCCAGGGTGCCGCCGCCAGGCACACTGCATTCTGTAACGTAATGGCTCCGAGTTTCATAGATATTGTACAAGTAATAAAAACGAATATTCACCCGCACTTAGGCTGGGCCAAGCGCGGGTGACATTCGGCCGGCGAACCGGCAAAAGGATTCCTTAAATTACGTTATCGCGGTTAATCAGGAACGGCATGCACTCGCGGATGTCGGTCTGGCCGAGGCGAGGCGAGGGTCGCCGCAGCCACTTTGGGGCGAGGGTGTTGGTGTCCATGAATATAGTAGTTAAAAGGCGGTTTAGACTATTAAGCTGGAGAGAAAACCGAACCAACCGTGCATAAAAAAACCGTTTCGGAATCCGAAACGGTGGCGGGGCAACAACCCGAGAAAACAGCGGAAATACCGGAGACAAAATCGGAAAAACTGACGGCGACGAAGACCTTCCGGTCCTCTCGCGGGTCGCTGCTGAGCAGGGTCCCGCGCTTCATCAACGGGTGTTTGGGTTGAAGCACGATGCAAAATTACGGCAGGATTACGCCGGCCAAACCTTTGGTCATATTAAGTTTTTGTTGAGCCCTGCCTTACAATTTTAATTTTCGCCCTAACTAGCTAATCGACGCACTTTTCACCACATTTTTTCGCCCTTAAAAAAATTCCGGCATTCGTAACCAATTGCTTTGCAATCACAACCCGCCGTAACTTCGTCTTTTTATCCCTGATATGTAGCCTCCGGCCGCATTTATCAGGCAGCAAAAAGCCCATGAAATACGCGGTATTTCATGGGCTTTTTAATTTCCGGCCGGCTTCGTTATTACAAGCGTAATTAATCAGCCAAAAGCCGGGCTGCAAGCACGATATCAGCTGGTGGGGCCGGTGTCAACTTTCGACTCGATGGTGGCCTGCACCGTGCTGCTCACAGCCGAGAGGATGTTGTAGCCGGTAGCCGATTCGATGGCATCTACCGTGGTGCGGTAAGCCCCCCAGGCCGTGCCGATGGAATTGGTGTTGGGCATGTTCACGGCGATAACGCGGGTGCTGGTGGTTACGCGGCTGGCGTCGGAGCTGCCCTCGGGCAGCACCACCATCACCTTCCAGCAATTGCTGGGCACACTGATGCGGCCGGCATCGATGGTAGTAGCGTAGCCGTTCGAGCCGGTGCCGCCGCTGCCGTAGCTGCCGGCAATGATGTAGATTTCGTAGCCCTGGCCTACCAGGGTACGGGCGTAGTTTTCGAGGCCGGCCCAGGTTTGCTGGTTGTTGGTGGGCGCCTGGGGCATCATATTGGTCATGAGAAACGTGGCCGTGTTATCGGCCACCGAGCCGGTGCGGTCTGCCGAGGGGCAGTTGTGGCCCCGGTCGAAACCCGAGCCCGAGTAGCTGGTGCTGCCCACGTGGTACCACGAAGAAGGCAGCGAGGCATCGGCGGCGAAATTATCCTGGCGGGCGGTGCTGCCCAGCCAGGCGCTGCTCAGGTGCCAGCTCACCCAGTTCGGCTTGCCCTTGTCGCGGCTATACGAGAGGGTGTACTGGGTTTTGGTCATCAGGTAGTTGTTGGGCGAGTTGGTGGCGTCGGTCACGGCCCCACTGGGGTTGCCCATGGCCAGGTTGTTGTCGCGGGTAGCGTCCTGGTTTACGGTGGCGGCGGTGGGCTGCTGGCTCGGGGCCACTTGCTCAGTACGCGAACACGACGCGGCCAGGGCCAGAAGCAGCGCGGCGCTGCTGAGACGGGTAATCATTTGCTTCATAAAAAGAATGGGGTAAGATGGTGAGATGGTGGCCGCAAAATTCCGGCGCCGGAACAATGATGCCGCCGTTGCAATGTTACGGCTTGGTTAAGATTAGTCAAGGCCAAAGACGCACAAGATTATGGCATTGTAATTCAGCATTTTGGAATGGTATTTGAGCAACAGTCTATATAAAATCTAATACACCTTCCCGGGCTTGTTCTTCCTGCTGTCAAGCGACAGCGATTTATTCCCCCCTTTCCCTTTTTTATGTCTGCACCGCTACGTTTGTTTTCGTTCCTGCTGATTGGGCTCCTGCTGGGGTTCATCAGCCCCGCACGCGCCTCGCACATCATGGGCGGTCAGTTGACGTACCGTTGGGTGAGTGGCAGCACCTACGAAGTCACGCTGGTGCTGTACGGCGACTGCACAGGCATTTACTTGCCCACTGGCAGCGTTACCATCCTTGCCCAGAATAATGGCTGCAATTCCACGGCGGTAACGGCCGCATTGGTTCCTTTGGGGACATCGCAGACTATCCAGCCGTATTGTTCAAGCGTGCAACAGCAGGTCATCTGCTCCGCCGCCAGCACAAGGCCGCTTACCTATTTCCAGAGCTACCGCGGCACCATCAGCTTGCCCCCGGCGGCGAACTGGGTGTTGAGCTACGAAGATGCTGCGCGGCCCGGTAGCGCCAACGTAGCAGGACAGCCCAACTTTCGGTTTGAAGCCACGCTCAACAACCAGCTGGCCGCAGGAGGAGCAGTGCAAACCGTCGCAAACACGTCGCCATTGTTTAACCTGACTACCAGCTCCCTCATTCCCTGGAACCGCAGCTCCACCATCAGCAATGCCGGCTTCGATGCCGATGGCGACTCGCTGGCGTATTCGCTGGTGGACCCGTTGGAAATGTGCAATAGGACAATAGCATATTATCAAAGTATTACCCGCCTCGCAGGTGTCCCGCAACCCGGCTGCACCTATGCCGTAGCGGCGGGTTCTCCCACTACCTATTCGGCCACTTACCCGATGGTCACGGCTTACGACACCACAGGCAGCTGCCCACAAAGGTTGCTTACCCCCAAACCCTTCCTTTTCGACGCGGCCACGGGGACCATCACCGTCACCCCAAGCCGGCACCCGGCTTTCGCCCCCATTCAGAGTGCCTACAGATATATGGTCGTGGTGATGGTAACCGAATACCGCCGCCTACCGGGCAGCAACCGCCGCTACCGCGTGGGCTCGGTGCGGCGCGACCTGATAATGACCGTGTATGACTGCGGCGCTAACCAGCTGCCCCGCTTCGCGCCTACCGTAGTCGTCAACCAACGTTCGCAAAGCCGCACACAACCCTTGGGGCAGGAAATTCAGGCGCTAGCCGGCGAAAGCCTCACGGTCGACCTGACGGCCACGGACAGCGATGCCGGGCAATTCGTGCTGCTGTCGGTGGCCGGCACCCCAGTGCCCGGCATCTCGCTCTACCAAACCCTGAACGGGCAGTCCCGCCTCACTTTCGTCGTGCCGCCGAGCCTGCCTGAAGGCCTCTACCACGTGTCCGTCGCGGCCCTCGACGACGCTTGCCCGGTTAAAGGTGTCCAGGGCCAGACGCTGGCCTTTCGGGTAGTCAATACGGCGCTGGCTACCCGTGCCGCTCAGGCCCTGGCCGTGGCGGCCTTCCCCAACCCCTTCACCGAGCAGGTGAAGTTCCAACTGGCCACGCCCGGCGTGCAAACCCTTACCGTTTGCGACCACCTGGGCCGCACCGTAGCCACCGTGCGCAGCCAGCCCAACGGCACCGTGGTATGGCAGCCGGCGGCCACCCTGCCCGCCGGCCTCTACTTGGCCCGCTCCGCCGATGGCCGCCAAAGCGTGCGCTTGCTGCGTAGCGCGGCGCAGTAAACCCCTCCCCCTTTTGGCACTAAAAAAGCCCTGCTGATGGTGTCGGCAGGGCTTTTTTAGTGCCAAAAGGGGGAGGAGGAATTAGCGGCTGCCCACCACCAGCCGTTGTGTAGCCAGTCGCTGCCCGGCGGCATCACGCAGCACCACATGGTAGAGGCCGGGAGCCAGCCGGGGCAATGCCAGGCCGGTGGTGGCTTCGCCCACGGGCTGCTGGCTCACCAGCTGGCCCATTTCCGAGTATGTCTGGACCATACTGCTGCCAGCGGGCATATTGATGAGCCTAACCTGCACTGCCTGGGCATCGGGCGCAGGGTTGGGGTAGGCTTCGAGTTGTGGCACGGCCACGGCTTTGCCCACCGTCACCACCACCACGGGCGAGAAGGACTGGGTGCCGTCGGTATCTACCTGCCGCAGGCGATAGTATAGCATGCTCACGCCCAGGGTGCCGGCCTCGGCATCGCGGAGCTTGTAGCTCAGGGGGCTGCTGCTGCTGCCGGCCGCCGCTACCTGGCCCACGGTTTTGAAGGCGGCTTCGCTGCTGATGGCGCGCTCTACGGCGAAATAGCTGCTATTTTTTTCGGTGGCGGTGGCCCAGTTCAGCTCGGCCGCGCCATTAGTCCACTTGCCCACGAAGGCCGTGAGCTCCACAGGCAGCGGTATAATGGTGGTGATGATGCCCCCGGCCAGGTTATCGGCGAAGGCCTGATACACGTTGATGTTCACCCCGAGGGCCACCGTGGAGGAAGCGCTGATTTGGATGGAAGCGAAGTTCTTGGTAGTCAGAAACGAGACTTCCTGCCGGCCATCGGGCAACAGGTTCAGCGAGAGGAGCGACGAGCCCGAGGCGCTTTCCAGCAGGTTGCCAGCCGCATCATACGTCGTGAGGGTGAGGCGGTCAAGTACGCTGGCATCGAGCAGGCCGCTGTTGTTGCTGATAATCATACCGGCGCGATAGCCCGCCTGGCCTACATCGGTTTTCACATTTCCACTGCCGGGGGCACGCAGGTCCAGCTTCAGCTCGGCCGTGGAGGCGATGCCGCCGCCAATGTTGATGACGGCTTTGGTAGTGGGGTCGTTGTCGGCGGCACCAGCGGGGTTGCTCACGCCACAGCCGACGCACACTACCGCCGAGGTGTTCGTGGCATAGTTGGTGTTCGATACCGGCTGCCCAAAGTCCGACAGGTAGCGCGTGGTGCCCGTGAACGCCGTAGGCTCCACCCCGAAGCCGTAATAGATGTCCAGGTTATTCAGCGCCGCCAGGGCGCTAATCTGCTCAATCTTCACCTCATCGAACGCGAACTTGGTGGGGAAGCTTACCTGGTATTTGCCGTCGGGCAGCAGCTTCACGTCCAGCAGATTGGCCCCGGTGGCCGATTCCTGCTTCACCGATACGCCGTTGATGGTCTTATAAGTAGTGATGCGCAGGGCCGACAGCGCCGCCAAATCAATGATGCCGGAGCTGCCCAGCACGAAGCCCGCATAGTAGCCGGCCGGGGCCGTTTTCGAGCTTTCGAGCTTAACACTGAGCGACGACGGGCAGTTGACCGAGATGAACGTGCCGAACGTGGCATGGTTCGTCAGACTGTTATCAACGGCAAATTCCGGATTGTAAATATTGGTGTTGCCGCACACGCTCACCAAATCGCCGGGCGTGATGGCCGTATTGTAGTAGGGCGTAAGGTCGCCGGCGGGAAAATGCGAGGTGAGCCCGCGCACCGGCTGCTGCACCAGCGACTGCACAGCGTAGCCATAGTACACGTTCAGGCGGTACAGCGCGTCCACCGTGCCGCCAATTTCCAACTCGATGTCATCGAAAGCCTGCTGGGCCACAAACTCCATCTGAACCGGCCGGCCGGTGCCCGCTGCCACCCGCAGGCTTTGCACCACGGCTAGGGAAACCACCTGGGTTTCCAGAGCGGTGCTGCTGCCGCGCAGGTAGGTGCGCAGCGTGTAAGTGCCCAGCGCACTCACGCCCGCCAAGCTGGCCGGCGGCGCTACCAGCACGCCGGCGCGGTCGCCGGCACTGGCCCGGCGGTCGAGCCCCAGGCGCAGGCTGACGCTTTTGCCGACGGCTATGAATTTCACGATGGTCGCATTATCGGTGGTGGACGTACCGTTGGCCGCCTGGCCCGGATTGTCGACCCCGCCGCCAAAAATGCCGCAAAGCGTGGGCGCTATGCAACTGTTGCTGGCCGATGCGACCCCGGTGGTGGAATAAATGGGAGCACCGGCGGCGCTGGCAGTATTCATGGCCAATACCACGAGCAGGGCGGCAATCAGCCAGGCCCGGAGCCGGGCCAGTGGGGCGGAAGGTGAGGAAAGGGATGCCATAATAATTCGTAAAAAATATTTAACTCTTTGGCCCTGTGCCTGCCCCATCCGTGCAATTCCGTGGCCATGTCGGCAAAACCCCCTTGTTAGCTTATTAGCCAATTAGATATAATTTTCATGATACTTAATTTATTTCCCATTACTGGAATATTGTCCTTAAATGGGAATTCACAAATAATAACCCTGCAATCCGATTGCATTTCCAGTTCGTATATGCCTTATTGAGGCCGTTTTTAGCCCAAAATGCTTTTTGTTGCGTATTTTTGTAATATAATTTTTCCAATACAACATTCGTTGTAAACACCGTGAATCGGCCTGTAAGCCGGTAGTTTTCGGTTGCTGCGGCGTTATCTTAGACACCCACACTCCCTTGCTGCATGACACCTGCTCTACCTTTCAAGATTTTTGTTGTCGAGGACAATGAGTGGTATGGCGAGCTGCTGATGCATCGGCTGAGCCAGAACCCGAACCACAGCGTTTCGCGCTTCACCACGGCGCAGGCGTGTCTGGAGCAGCTGGGCGAGAAGCCGGATTTTATCACGCTCGACTATTCGCTGCCCGATGCCAAGGGCGAGCAGGTGCTGCGCCAGATTCGGGAGCGGCTGCGGGGCACCGAGGTGGTGGTGATTTCGGGCCAGGAGGATGTGAGTACCGCCGTCAATATGCTCCAGCAAGGCGCTTATGACTATCTGGTGAAGGACGAGAACACCCTCGACCGCCTCTGGAACCTGGTGGGCAAGGTGGAGCAGCAGGTGTGCCTGCGCCGCGAAAATACCCAGCTTCGCCAGCAGATTGGGGCGCGCCACGGGGCCGGCCAGGCCATTCTGGGCGAGCACGCGTCGATGCAGGCCGTGCAGACGCTCATCACCAAAGCCGCCCGCACCACCATCACAGTGAGCGTGAGCGGCGAAACCGGTACCGGCAAAGAACTGGTGGCCAAGGCTATTCACTTTCAATCGAGCCGGGCCAGCCTGCCCTTCGTGGCCGTGAACATGGCCGCTATTCCGCGCGAGTTGGTGGAAAGCGAGCTGTTTGGGCACGAGAAAGGCGCATTTACCGGGGCGGTGGCCCGCCGCGTGGGCCGACTGGAAGAAGCCAACGGCGGCACCCTGTTTCTGGACGAAATAGCTGACCTCGACCTGAGCCTGCAAGCCAAGCTGCTGCGCGTGCTGCAGGAGCGGGAGGTGACCCGCGTGGGCGGCAACCAGCCCATCCCGTTCGATGTGCGCCTGATTGTGGCCACGCACCGCGATTTACTGACGGAGGTGCAGGCTGGCCGTTTCCGCGAAGACCTGTACTACCGCCTGCTAGGCCTGCCCATTGCCCTACCGCCGCTGCGCCAGCGCGGGGCCGATGTGCTGATGCTGGCCGAGGTGTTCGTGCGCGATTTCTGCCAGCTCAACAACCTGCCGCCGCGCCAGCTCACCGACTCGGCCCGCGAGCAGTTGAAGGCACATCCCTTCCCGGGCAACGTGCGCGAGCTAAAGGCCGTGGTGGAGCTGGCCACCGTGCTGGCCGACGGCGAGTTCATTCACGGCGAAGACCTGCCCCTGCGGGCCGGCAAAGCCACCATTGGCCCCGGCAGCCAACTCTCGCTGCGCGAGCAAACCACGGCCATCGTGCAGAGCTGCCTCGATGAGATGAACGGCGACGTACTGGCCGTGGCCGCCCGCCTGAACATGGGCAAGTCCACTATTTATCGTATGTTACAGCAGCAGGAATTGCACCTCGGCTAAGCCCCGCATGGCAGGCTGGCGGGTCGTTTCCGGATTCATTGGCTCGCATTGTATTTGCTTGCGGCATTATTTTACGTTACGCTTAGTTCTGTTTTGATGCGTCGCTCCCGTTATCCTCGTTTGGCCCGCCGGCTAGCTGTGCCGGCTGCCCGGCGGGTAGCCGAACGTACGATGCCGCCCGCCCCGCCCCTTCCCGCCGACACCGCCACCGCCCCAGCGGATGCGGCGATGCCGGCGCAGGTGCTGGCCGACCGGGTTCCGCTCATCCTGTTCAACTACGACTTGCGGCACCACCAGCTGGTGCATTGCAACCGGCATTGCCACACCGTGCTGGGCTACTCGGCCCAGGCGCTGCTGGACCTGGGCAAGGGCCTGACCCAGCAGGTGATGCACCCGGATTCCCTGGCTCAACTCTTAAAATCGGACATTAAGCAGCTGCTGGCCCGGAACAAAACGGCCAGCTGGGACTGCCGCGTGCGCCACCACGATGGCAGCTGGCGCCTGTTGCGCCTACGGGTGCGGGCCAGTGTGCTGGGGCCCGAAGGCCAGGTCTGGGAGCTTATGGGGAGCGCCGAGGACGTGACCCGCCACCGCGCTGCCGTGGATGAGCTGCGCCAGAGCCGCCACTTGCTGCGGCAGGTGCTGGACGTGGTGCCCAACTTGGTGGCGGTGTTTGACCTGCACCTGCAGCGCACCACCTACACCAACCGCCGCATCGAAACCCTGCTGGGCTACACCAGCGAAGAGATTCTGGCTTTCCCCTCCGGCCAAATACTGCCGCACTTGCTGCCGCCCGAGTCGCTGGCCCGCTACCAGGCCAACCTGGAAACCGTGGCCCAGCTACCCGATGGCCAGGTACGGACCATTGAGTTCACGGCCCGCCACCGCGATGGTTCCATTCGTTGGCTGCACAGCACGCAGGCGTCTTTTGGCCGCGATGCCCACGGGCAGACCAGTAGCATCATCAGCGTAACCGAAGACATCACCGAGCAGCGGGCGGCCGACGAGCAGCACCGCCTCGCCACCGCCCGCCTCACCGAGCAGCACCGCCTGTTCCGGCAGGTGATTGATGCCCTGCCGCATCCTATTTATCTGAAGGATGAGCACGGCAACTACCTGCTGGCCAACCAGGCGCTGGCCACTTTGTATGGCCTGACACCCGAGGAGCTGGTGCACGCTGGCAAACCGGATATCCCGACCACGGCAGACACGGCCCGCTATCTGCAACAAGACCTGCAGGTCCTCGCCACCGGCCAGGACCTGACGCTGGAGGAGTCGTTCACGAACCCCGATGGCCGCATCGAATGGTTCAGCAGCGTGAAGCGGCTCTTTGTGCAGGACGACGGCACGGCCCAGGTGCTGGGCGTGGACAGCAATATTACCGAGCTCAAAAGCACGCAGCAGGCCCTGGAAAGCGCCATTGCCACGGCCCAGGTGGATGCCCAGGCCAAGGAAGATTTTTTGGCCAACATGAGCCACGAAATCCGCACGCCGCTGCACGGCATTCTGGGCCTGACGGGCGTGCTGGTGAAAACCACCCTCAGCCGCAGCCAGCACGACTACCTGCGCCTGCTGGGCGAATCGGCCGAGCACCTGCTCAACGTGCTGAACGACGTGCTAACCACCGCCCGCCTCGGCGCGGGCAAGCTCCAGCCCGAGGCCATGCCCTTTGCCCCCGGCGAGCTGCTGCGCGGCTGCGCGGCCCTGCTGCGGCCCCGCGCCCGCGAAAAAGGCCTGAGCCTGCGCATCGACAAGCCCACGCTGGCCGTGCAGGTACTGGGCGATGCCCACCGCCTGCGCCAGGTGCTGCTCAACCTAGTCAGCAACGCCATCAAGTTCACCGAAACCGGCAACATCCGCCTGCGCTGCCGGGTGGTGCCCGGTCCCCGCCAGCACACTGAGGCCGCCGGCACGGTTTGGCTGCAATTTATGGTGACCGACACCGGCCTGGGGATTGCCCCCGAAACGCTGGAGAAAATCTTCGAGCCCTTCACCCAAGCCGCTGCCAGCACCGACCGCGAATACGGCGGCACGGGCCTGGGCCTAAGCATTTCGGAAGGATTGGTGAAGCTCATGGGCGGCGCGTTACGCGTGTGCAGCGAGGTAAACCAGGGCAGCACTTTCGCGTTCACGCTGGCCTTTCAGCCGGTGGCCGCCGCCAGCGCCACGCCGGTGGCTGCCCCGGCCGAGGCCGCGCCCCTGGCCGATGCCGGCCGTATTCTGCTCGTTGAAGACAACCTGGTGAACAGCTTGCTGGCCGAAACCGTGCTGCGCAACTGGGGCTGGCAGGTAACCACCGCCGCCAGTGGCCCGGCCGCCATCAAGCTGTTTGAACATCGGACCTTCGACCTGGTATTAATGGATATCCAGATGCCGGGCATGGATGGCGAAACTGCCGCCCGTGCCCTGCGCGAGCACCCCGACCCCAGCCGGGCCGCCACGCCGGTCATCGCCCTCACAGCCCGCGCCCAGGCCGGCGAGGCCGAGCGCCTGCAAGCCTCCGGCTTTGCCGGCTACCTTGCCAAACCCTACCGCGAAGAGCAGCTCCTCGAAATCATGCACGCCGTCCTGGCCCACCACAACCAGGTCAGCGAACCCGCCCCTACTTACCTTACCACTCCTTCCATGGCTTCTGCTCCACCCCTCTATAACCTAAGCAACGTGCGCCAGCTGGTGCGCAATGACGAAACCATCGTGCGCCGCCTGGCTTGGGCGTTCATCGAAACCACGCCCGCCATTCTCACCGCCCTTGATGAGGCTCTGACCAAAGGCGACTGGGAAGCCCTCGGCGATGCCGCCCACCACCTCAAAAGCTCCCTCGACGGCCTGGGCGTGGAAAGCCTGCGCCACGTCATCCGGGAGGCCGAAGCCTTCGGTGAAACCCCGCCCGCCCCGGCGCACGCCGCGCAGCAGGTCACCCTCATCCGCACCGTCACGGAGCAGGTGATGGCCGGCCTGCGCACGGAGTTCCCCGAGCAGCAAGCCTAACGCGTATGCCGCTGCCCACGCCTCCGGCTGCCCCGTTCTCACTCATCCACACCGATACGTTGGTGATTGGGGCGGGCCAGGCCGGTTTGGCGGCGGCTTATTATCTGCAACAGCACGGCGTCGATTTCCGGGTGCTGGATGCGGCCTCCACCGCCGGCCACGCCTGGGATACTCGCTACGATTCCTTGCGCCTGTTCTCGCCGGCCTGGGCCAGCGGCTTACCTGGCCGTCCCTGGCCCGGCAACCGCCGCCGCTACCCCACCCGTGCCGAAACCAGCGCCTACCTGCGCGATTACGCCGCCCATTTCGCGTTTCCAATTGATGTCAGCCAGCGCGTTACTCGCCTGACGGTCGCCCCCGGCCAGCCCGGCTACCACGCGCACACCACCGCCGGCCGCACCTACGCTGCCCGGAGCGTGATTGTGGCCACCGGCCCCTACACCGACCCCAAAATCCCGGCGTGGGCCAATCAGCTGCCCGCCGCCGTGGCCCAGCTGCCCAGCCGCGACTACCGCCGCCCCGGCCAGTTGCCCGGCAGCGGCCCGGTGGCCGTGGTGGGCAGTGGCAACTCCGCCCTGCAAATCGCGGCCGACATCGCGGCCACCGGCCGGCCGGTTTTCGTGGCTTTTGATGAAAAGACCCCGGCAATGCCCAACAACCAGTTCATGTGGACCACGCTGGCCATCACGGGCATGATGCGCATACCGCGCCACACCGCCTTCGGCCGCTGGATGATGAGCCAGCCCGATCCCGTGGTGAGCGGCGACCTAGCCCGCCTGCGCCAACTGCCAGCGGCCACGTTCATCGGCCGGGCCACAGCGGCGCTGCCCACCGGTGCCATTCAGGGCCAGCGGGAGGCCTCTCCCCCACTCGATGCCGTGGTGTGGGCCACCGGCTACCGCCCGGACTATAACTGGCTGGAATTGCCCATTTTGGAGGCCGATGGCCAGCCCCGGCACCAGCGGGGCCTGACGGCCGCGCCGGGCGTGGCTTTTCTGGGGCTTGACTGGCTCGATAGCCGCAACTCGGCCCTGCTCAATGGCATTGGGGCCGATGCCCGGCGCGTGGTGCAGGCCCTACTGCAAATGCCCTAATCTTATTGAAACCCGGCCGGCCCTTTCGGGGTTGAACACATCAGATGCAGATTGCTGAAACAAGCTGCTTTTTATCCACCCGATTTTTCTGTAGCATTATGTTTATTTTCATGCTTGGCCTCTTGCTGGTCACCGCCATCCTCGCACTCAAAACGGTATCTAATGTGGAAGAAATGCTTACGCCCATCCCGGTGCGCGCCCAGTAATTCCCCCACTTTTGACAATAAAAAAAGCAGCCCGAAAGCTGCTTTTTTTATTGTCCGATAATTGACTCTTAATTGCCCTAATTGCGGATTAACGAATAACCAGTTTGCACATCTGGCTGGTGTTGTCCGACTCGAGCCGCACGTAGTAAAGGCCGTTGGCGAACTTACTCAAATCAAGCGTGCGGGAATATTTGTCGTTGAATTCCGTTACGGTTTCGTGGTACAGCACCGAGCCGATTACGTTCAGTACGCTCAGCTCCACTTTCTTGCCCTGCAAGTTGTTGATGGTGAGGTGAACGATGCCGGTGCTGGGGTTGGGGTACACCAGGAGGGTCTTGTCGTCGCCGGGCCGGGTTTGCTGGCCGTGGCGGTGCATGGTGGCGGCCGAAGCAGCGGGCACCGTGCGCAGTAATGGCCCCATTCCGAGGCTAAGACAGACAAATAATAACAGAGGTAAGAGTAGGCGTTGCATCATAGTATTAATTAGTGGGTGGGTAGAAAGAGCGGCGGGTGTTGAATTAACGGAAAAACTTGCTTTTGGTTGACAAAGATACGGCGCTTCTGCAGTAAGCTACGCCAGAATATCCGAAAACCTCGATAAACCACCCTACTTTCGCTTCCATTGTTCTTTTTTCACCGACCAGTTAAATGGATATTTTATTGATTGGTGGGGGCCTGGCCGGTTTGGCGGCGGCCCTGGACCTGGCCCGGCGCGGCCACCAGGTGGCGGTGGTAGAGCGCAAGCAGTACCCCTTCCATAAAGTGTGCGGCGAGTACGTGAGCAACGAGGTGCTGCCCTACCTGCGCCGCCTCGGGGCCGACCCGGCCGAATTGGGCCCGGCGGCCATTTCCAAATTCCTGCTGTCGTCGCCGGGCGGCCGGACGCTCACCAGCCCGCTCGACCTGGGTGGCTTTGGCGTGAGCCGCTATTTGCTCGATGACTTTCTGTACCAGAAAGGATTGGCAGCGGGCGTCACCTTTCACCTGAAAAGCACGGTGACGAACGTAGCCTTCGACTCTGGCACCGACCGGCACACCGTGACCTTGGCCGATGGCCGCACCCTCACGGCCCGCGTGGTGCTGGGCACCTACGGCAAGCGCGCCAACCTCGACCGACAGTTGCAACGGCCGTTTTTCGTGCAGCGCTCGCCCTACCTCGGCGTCAAGTACCACCTGCGCCTGCCGGGCTTCCCGCGCGATGTGATTGCGCTTCACAATTTCGCAAATGGCTACGCCGGCATTTCAGCCATTGAGGAAGACAAGCTGTGTTTTTGCTACCTCAGCACGCGCCAGAATTTGAAAGACCACGGCACCATTCCGGCGCTGGAACGGGAGGTGCTGGCCCGCAATCCGCGCCTACGCGATATTCTGGATGCGGCCGAAGTGCTTTATCCGCAGCCCGAAGTCATCAACGAAATATCCTTCGCCCCCAAGCAGCCCGTGGAGCAGCATGTGCTGATGTGCGGCGACGCGGCCGGCCTCATCACGCCGCTGTGCGGCAATGGCATGGCCATGGCGCTGCACGGCGCAGCACTGGCGGCGGCGGCGGCCGACAGCTTCCTGGCGGGCCACACCAGCCGCCTGCAGATGGAAACGGACTATGCCCGGGCCTGGCAGGCGCAGTTTGGGGCGCGGCTGCGGGTGGGCCGGGCAGTGCAAGGCTTGTTTGGCGGGCCGCTGCTGAGCGAGGCGGTGGTAGGCAGCCTGCGCCACTGGCCGGGCGCGGTGCAGGCACTGATGCGCCGCACCCACGGCCAGCCGTTCTAAAACCTGGCGGCCGCGCGCCGGGTTGCGGAGATGAGGCCGAAATGTTATTGGCCTTTTTCGAGGGCTAAATGTGCAAAATCATGCCTTCTTCCGTAAGTAGTGGGCCAATGTGCGGGGCCACCCGTACTTTCAGCCGTTAGGCGCGGTGGTTATTATCCGTTTTCAGAATCCGAAAATCCTTCCCGGAATGCCGAGTTACTTAGGTGCCATTGGCACTGCCAATCCCGCCCACCGTATCGCGCAGCCGCAAATTGCTGATTTCATGGCCCAGGCCCTGCAATTTGGCGAGGCCGACACGCGCAAGCTGCGGGCACTGTACCGGGTTTCGGGCATTGCGCACCGCTATTCGGTGCTGCCCGACTACGGCCAGACCAACGGCAACTACACGTTTTTCCCCAACACGCCCACCCTGGAGCCCTTCCCGAGCGTGGGCCAGCGCATGGCCGTGTACCGCCGCGAGGCCCTACCCCTGGCCACCGAAGCCGTGCGCGAGTGTCTGCGCCAGGTACCCGATGTGGCACCGGCCAGCATCACGCACCTGGTCACGGTGAGCTGCACGGGGATGTATGCGCCGGGCTTGGATATTGAGCTGGTGCAGGCGCTGGGCCTGCGCCGCGACGTGCGCCGCACCTGCGTGAATTTCATGGGCTGCTACGCCGCTGTGAACGCCGTGAAGCTGGCCGATGCCTTCTGCCGCGCCGATGCCGAAGCCCGTGTGCTAATTGTGAGCGTGGAACTGTGCACGCTGCATTTCCAGAAAAGCCCCGAGGAGGACCACCTCATCAGCAACGCACTGTTTGGCGACGGGGCGGCGGCCTGCCTGGTACAAGCCGCGCCGCTGCCGAACGGCGTGCCCAGCCTGGCCTTGCAGGCCTTCCATTGCGGGCTGGAGCCCGATGGGCACGACGACATGGCGTGGCACATCAACGATTTTGGGTTTGAGATGACGCTGAGCAGCTACGTGCCGAAGCTGATTCAGCGCGGCATTCGGAGCCTGACGGATGGGCTGCTGGCCAGCCTGCCGGTGGAGCTGGGCGACATCCGGCACTTCGCCATTCATCCCGGCGGGCGCAAGATTCTGGAAACCATCGAAACCGAGTTGGGCCTGACCCACGACGACAACCGCCACGCCTACCGCGTGCTGCGCGACTACGGCAATATGTCGTCGGCCACGGTGCTGTATGTGCTGCGCGACGTGCTGGCCCACGCCACCCCGGCCGATGACGGCGCGCCGGTGCTCAGCTTCGCCTTCGGCCCCGGCCTGACGATGGAAGCCATGCTGCTGCATCTGGCCGTGAGCCCCCAGCCGCAGGAAGAAGCGGCCACCGAAACTGCCCAACTCCTCACGGCGAATGTTTGAAGCACGAGCCTCCGGCCCGGAGCTGATGGACGACCTGACGCTGGCGAATGACGCCCTGCGCCAGAACCTCGACGAGCTGGAAACCATCAATACCTGGCTGGGTGGCTACGCGCCGGTGCTCAATGCCCTGCAACGCCTGAAAAGCCGATTCCCAACCAGCCGGCCCCTGCGCCTGGCCGACCTGGGCAGCGGTGGAGGCGACACGCTACGCCATGTAGCTATTTGGGGCCGTAAAAATGGCGTTGCGGTGAAATTGACGGGCATCGACGCCAACCAATTCATGCTGGAGTACGCCACAGCCAAAAGCCGTGAATATCCCGAAATCAGCTACCGGCAGTTCGATATTTTCTCCCCGGAATTTCAGGCTCAGCCTTATGATATTCTGACGTGCAGCCTATTCTGCCACCATTTTACCGATGAAGAGCTGGTGGTACTGCTGCGGCAGTGGCAGCAACAGGCCGGTGTGGCCGTCGTCATCAACGACCTGCACCGGCACTGGCTGGCCTACCACAGCATCAAGTGGCTGACGCGGCTGCTGGGTGGCTCCTACCTCGTGCGGCACGATGCGCCGCTGTCGGTAGCCCGCGCTTTCCGGCGGCAGGATTGGGTGGCGCTGCTGGCGCGGGCCGGCATCACGAAGTATGAGTTGCGCTGGCGCTGGGCCTTTCGCTGGCAGGTGATTATCATCAAGTGAAAAGCCCGGCCGCCACGCGGTACGTGTTGGCGTGGGCTTCCACGATGTCGATGATGCGCTCGGAATAGCCGCCGCCCATGCACACCACTACGGGCAGGCGGTGGCGGTGGCACAGACCGAGCACCAGTTCATCGCGCCGACGGCAGCCTTCGCGGGTGAGGGCTAGGTGGCCGAGTTTGTCGGTGGCCAGCACATCCACGCCGGCCAGGTAGAACACGAAATCGGGCTGCACTTCATCAAGGAGGCGCGGGAGGGTTTCGGCTAGCATGTTCAGGTATTGAGTGTCGTCGGTGCCGTCAGCAAGGGGCAGGTCGAGGTCGGAGGTTTCCTTGCGGGCGGGGTAGTTGCGGCCACCGTGCATGGAAAAGGTAAACACTCGGGGCTCTTGCTGAAAGATGGCGGCCGTGCCGTTTCCTTGATGCACGTCGAGGTCCACGATGAGAACTTTTTGCGCGTGGCCGTGGGCCAACAGCCAGGCCGCAGCCGCAGCTTGGTCATTCAGCAAACAAAAGCCTTCGCCCCGCGCCCTAAACGCGTGGTGCGTGCCGCCCGCAATGTTGAACGCCACGCCGTGCACCAACGCCTGCCGGGCTGCCTCAATGGTGCCGCCCAGGATGGTAATTTCGCGCTCAAACAACTCTTTTGACCACGGGAAGCCGGTGGCCCGCTCCTCCTGCCGGGTGAGCTGGCCGGTGCGCAGGCGGTGGTAGTAGTCGGCATCGTGCACCCGCAGAATGTCCTCATCGGGCGGGGGCTGGGCCACGAAAAAGTCGGCGGTCGTGGCGGTGCCTTCGTGCAGGAGCTGCTCGGGCAGCAGCTCGTATTTGAGCATGGGAAAGCGGTGGCCGGCGGGCAGCGGATGGGCATAGCAGGGCGCGAAAGCAATGGGCAGCATCGGGACAAAAGTCGGTAGTACGGCCACGAAAAAGGCTACGCAATTTTATAACATCACAACCTGGCCTAAATGCTTGTGTTTGTGCGCGCCGGTGTGCTTCTTGCTGCTGTGAATACGGCCACCAGCTGCTGGCAAAGCTGAGGAAACCCCAGAGACATCAAAAAAGCGCCCCGACTACGGAAGTCGGGGCGCTTTTATTTTTGGTTGGTTGGGATAAATAACTGGCCACCCCGCCCCAAACTAACTGGTCCTGGCGGCTGGTGGGTCGCCACCGGTTATATGTTGGCGCAAAGCAATTTGCTGCCAACCAAGCCGAGATGGAACGCGGAATGATGAAGCAGGCATAGCCCGCCGCTGGCCCGTTGGCCAAGGTGACCCAAACGGCATGTAAGCGGCTTTGCTAAAAAGCCCTCACTGCGCTATGCAATGAGGGCTTTTAACTAGCCATAGGCAGCGAATGGCAGCATTACCGCCCGTGCAGAGCGGGAACTACAGTCATGGCCTTCGCTTCAGGGAGGATTCCCGCACCACCAATACAGGCTTGAGCACGATGGTACGCGGCGGCAGAATCGATTCGCTATTCAACTGCTCCAGAAATAGTTGGGCCGCCACTTTGCCCATTTCAAATGCGGGCTGGCTTACGCTTGATAGCGTGGGCGTGAGCAAACTGGCCACGGGCTCGTCATTGAACCCAACCAAAGCCACATCCTCGGGCACGCGCTGGCCCCGGTGGCGCAGCGCCAGCAGAGCCCCAATGGCCAGCCGGTCGCTCACGGTGAAAATGGCATCGGGCTGCTGGCCGCTGGCCAGCAGCTGCTCGGTAGCCCGGTAGGCATGGGCCTGGTCGAATTCACAGTGGATGATAAGGTCCTCATTGACGGGCAAGCCGTGCTGGCGCAGGGCCGCGAGGTAGCCATCCTTGCGCTGGTTGCTGATGGAGAAGCTGGGCGGCCCGGCCAGGTAGGCAATGCGCCGGCAGCCCTGCTCAAACAAATGGTTGACGGCCTGCATGGCCCCGTCGTGGTTGTCGAGCACCACTTTGGTGGCATCGAGGTCCGTCGCCACGCGGTCGAAAAGGACCAGGGGCACACCGCGCGTCATCAGGCGGCGCATGTGGTCCACGTTGCTGGTGGCGCTGGAGAGGGACACGATGAGGCCATCGACCTGGCTGTTGAGCAGGCGCTGGGTGTTGGTGATTTCGCGGCCGTAAGACTCGTTCGACTGGCAGGTGAGGACGGTGTAGCCCGCTTCGAGGGCAATTTCGTCGATGCCGCGCACGGCCGTGGCGAAGAAGTAATCCAGGTTCGGCACGATGACGCCGATGCTGTGCGTGTGCCGCGTTACCAGGCTCAGGGCCACCTGGTTGGGCTGGTAATCGAGCTGCTTGGCCATGTCCAGCACCGCCTGCTTGGTGTCGGGGTTCACGTCGGGAAAGTCGCGCATGGCGCGCGAAACCGTGGAGATGGAAACGCCCAGCGAACGGGCAATATCCTTGATAGTGGCCGGTTTAGCCGGCCGTTCGCGGCGCTGAAGGGGCATGGGTGGGAAGGGAGAAGGTAGGATATTCTGAGCCGTCGCAAAGAGAACCGGGAGGCGTGAACACGCCCTGGACAAAGCCGTGCGGGCACTACAAAGGCCAACGCAAATCTAGCCAGTTGCCCGGAATGAGAGCTGCAGATTGAAATTAATTTAATTTTTCAAAGGACAATTCGTTTTTACGCAATCGATGCCGGTAACGTTGCCGGTAACGTTTTCACGGGTCAAACACACATTAAAAATGCCTTAAAACGATTATTAAATGCATTTTTGAGCTTGGAATCGTTTGTGGGAAAGCATACATTTGGAATACCAAAGCGGCTCACCAATGCTGCATCCTTTCAATAACAATTGAATTTTATAAAGAATGCCGGCCTCCTGCAAATGGCTTCTGTATCTGGCGCTGCTGACGAGTGGCACCGCCGCCCGCGCCGCCAACATCCGGGTGACGGACGTGGCGGCGTTCCGGACAGCGGTGCCACGACTGCAACCCGGCGACACGCTGGTGCTGGCCGCCGGGCCGTGGGCCGATGCGCCACTGGTATTCAGCGGCCACGGCACGGCCGCCCGCCCCATTGTGCTGCGGGCAGAGCGGCCGGGCGTAGTGCAGTTGCGCGGGCAGTCGAGCCTGCGGCTGGCGGGGGAATACCTAGTGGTGATGGGGCTGGATTTTCGCAACGGCTACGCGCCGAAGGGTGGCGTGATTGAGTTTCGGGACGGCAGCAACGGGCTGGCCAACCACTGCCGCGTGACCGAATGTGTGATTGACAATTTCAACCGGCCCAGCAGCGACAAGGACGACAAGTGGATTCACTTCTACGGCCAGTACAACCGCTTCGACCACAACTACATCGCGGGCAAGAAAACCGGCGGCGTGACCATAGTAGTAGAATTGCCCACGCCCGAAAGCCGCGAAAATCACCACCAGATTGACCACAACTTTTTCGGCCCGCGCCCACGCTTAGGCTCGAATGGCGGCGAAACCATCCGTATCGGGCTAGGCGAAACCTCGTTGTCGCCCTCGCGCACGGTGGTGGAAGACAACTACTTCTACCATTGCAACGGCGAGACGGAAATCATCTCCATCAAATCGGGCGAAAATATGGTGCGCCGCAACCTATTTGAGGAGTGCGAAGGCTCGGTGGTGCTGCGCCACGGCAACAACAACGTGGTGGAAGGCAACTACTTCCTCGGCCACGGCAAGGAGCAGACGGGCGGCGTGCGCGTCATCAACGCCGGGCACCGCGTGGCGGGTAACTACTTCGCCGACCTCACCGGCCACGACTTTCGCGGGGCGCTGGTCATCATGAATGGCATCCCGAACTCGCCCCTCAACCGCTACGCCCCGGTGCGCGACGTGCTCATCGAAAACAACACCTTCGTGAACTGTGAGAGCGTGGAGCTGGCCGCCGGCAAAAGCGCCGAGCTGAGCCTCCCTCCTACCGGCGTCACGCTGAAAGACAACGTCTTCTACAGTCCCAGGCTGTCCAACCCGTTTCACGTCTACGACGACATCAGTGGCCTGGCATTCAGCAATAATTCGCTGCAAATAAGCGGCAAAGGTCCCGACATAAAAGGACTGGACGCCGCCGTACTCACGGTGCAAAAATCCGCCGATGGCCTGCTGGTGCCCACGCCCAAAGGCGCACTCAAAACCACCCTGCGCCGCCCCCTAACAGCCGCCGAAGCCGGCCCCCGCTGGTTCCGGCCCGAGGATGCGAAGGCCGCGCCGCGCACCGGCCGCGTGGTGCCGGCTGCCAATACCGAAGCCTTGCACCAAAACTGCCAAATGGCTAAACCAGGCGATATTATCGAACTGACCCAGGCCGGGCCATATGCACTGGCGCAGCCACTGGTGGTGGCCGTGCCGCTCACGGTTCGGGCTAAAAAAGGCGTCCAGCCAGTGTTAGCCGCGACGGGGGCGCAACCGCTGTTCCGGTTTGAAAACGGCGGCACGCTACGGCTGCAAAACCTGGCCTTGGATGGCGCGGCGGCCGGGGCCACGAGCCTCATTCAACCCAGCGGCCAAGCTATGCTGGACCACTACAGCCTGTGGGCTAATAACTGCGCATTTTATAACCTGAAGGACCCGGGCAGCCAGGTTTTCCGGGCTACCACCGCTACGTTTGCCGATACGGTGCAGTTTGCCAACTGCCGGTTTTATGACCTGGCCGGCGGCGCGCTGAGCCTCGCCACCGAAACCCAGGACCTCGGCACCTACAACGCCGAAGTGGTGATTCTGCGCAACTGCCTGTTTCGCAACGTGCGCGGCACGGCGCTCGACCTCTACCGCGGCGGCAAGGACGAGAGCACCTTCGGCCCCTTCCTCATCGTGGACCACTGCACCTTCGATAACGTGGGCACTGCCGCCGGTAGTCCCGTGCTGAAACTCACCGGTGTGCAGCGCTCCACCATCCAGAACTGCCTGTTTGCCAACTGCGCCCCGGTCGGGCCGGCTATTCAATACACCGAATTGGGCAAAGCCAGCAACCTGCTGGCGAGCACCAATTTCTACCAGTCGGGCAAAGTAGAGGCGAAATTCCCGCCGCGCACCGCCAGGCTCACCTACCTGCCCACCGCCTTCGTGGCCCCGCAGCGCTTCGACTACCGCCTGAAAACGCCGGTGGCCGCGCTCACGGCCGGCACCGATGGCCGCCCGGTGGGTTATCTCACTCCGCAATAATTCTTTCCCGCTTCCAACCCATTATCACACCCTGGGCTTCGGCCCGAAAATTCCCCACACATGCACGATTTATCAGGAAAAGTAGCGTTGGTTAGCGGCGGTGGCCGCGACATTGGTCGCCAGGTTTCGCTCGCTTTGGCCAAAGCTGGCGCCAACGTCTGCTTCAATTATTTCGACTCGGAAACGGAATCGGACGAAACCAAAAAGCAGATTGAAGCGCTGGGCGCGGGCCAGGTAGTGGCCGCGCAGGGCGACATGACCAAAGCCGCTGATGTAGCGCAAGTGGTGAAAACCTGCACCGATGCCTTCGGCCCAAAAATCGACATTCTGGTGAACGTGGTGGGCGGCCTTGTGGCCCGCAAGACACTGGAAGAAATGGATGAGTCCTTCTGGGATTTCGTGATTGACGTGAACCTGAAATCGGTGTTTTTGCTCAGCAAAGCCGTGGTGCCGCACATGACGGAGGGCGGGGCCATCGTCAACTTCGCCTCACAGGCGGCCCGCGACGGCGGCGGCCCCGGTGCCCTGGCCTACGCCACCGGCAAAGGCGGCGTGCTAACCCTGACCCGTGGCCTGGCCAAGGAGCTGGGCCCCAAAGGCATCCGGGTGAATGCCGTGTCGCCGGGCATGATTGCCACGGCCTTCCACGACACCTTCACCAAGCCCGAGGTGCGCGAGCGGGTGGCCGGCGGCACGCCGCTGCGCCGCGAAGGCCAGGCCCGGGAAGTGGCTGATTTGGTGACGTATCTGGCGTCGGGCGAGTCGTCATTCATCACGGGCGCTTCGATGGAAATCAATGGTGGCACTTACTTCATTTAGGCAGATGCGTTGCCGCTGGACAGGACGTATTCGGGGGTTGGTGCTGGCCGTAGCCGGCCTGCTGGCTGCGGAAGCGGCCCGCGCCGGTGCGCCTGCGCCTGGCCACCCGGCGCTACTCATCACGGCGGCCGAGGTACCGGCGCTGCGGCAAGCCCAGGGCCAGTATCCGCTGTTCGACAAAAGCTACCGCGCCCTGCAAAAAACGGCCGACAAAGCCCTTTCCAGCCCCATTGCGGTGCCCGTGCCCAAGGACCCCGCCGGTGGCTACACCCACGAGCAGCACACCCGCAACTACTACGCCATGCAGGCCGCCGGCATCTGCTTCCAGATGACCAAGGACGGCAAGTACGCCCGCTTCGTGCGCGATATGCTGCTGGAATACAGCAAACTGATTCCGGGCCTAAAAAACCATCCGGAGGCCAAAAGCTCGTCGCCGGGCCGGCTGTTTCACCAGGCGCTGAACGATGCCAACTGGCTGGTGTATAGCGCACAGGGCTACGATGCCGTGTATGACACACTGACGCCCGCCGAGCGCAAGCAGATTGAGGACGGGGCCTTCCGGCCGCTGTGCAGCTACTTCACCCAAGACCTGAAATCGTGGTTTGACCTCGTGCATAACCACGGCGTGTGGGCGGCCGCCGGGGTGGGCATGGTGGGCTACGCCATGCACGACCAGAAACTGATAAACCTGGCGGTGCACGGCAGCTCGGGCAACGACAAAAGTGGCTTCCTGGCCCAGCTGAACGGGCTTTTCTCGCCTGATGGCTACTACACCGAGGGGCCGTACTACTCGCGCTACGCGCTGTCGCCGTTCTACATGTTTGCCCAGGCCATCGATAACAACCAGCCCGAGCTGCACATTTTCGAGTACCGGGGCAGCATCCTGAAAAAGGCGCTGAACTCGTCGCTCCAGCTCACCAACAACGATGGCCGCTACTACCCGCTCAACGATGCGCTGAAGGAAAAGGACTGGACAACGCAGGAGCTGATTGGGGCCGTATCGATTGCCGCGCAGCACTACGGTGTTGATAAAACCCTGCTGGGGTTGGCCCAGCAGCAGGGCAAGGTAATGATTTGCCCCGGCGGGCTGGCTGTGGCCAAAGCGGTGCAGGAAGCCGGCAAAAACCTGCTGCCCTACCAGCGCCAAAGCGTCCTTTACACCGACGGCCCCACCGGCACCGAGGGCGGCCTGGCCGTACTCCGCGCCGGGGCCCAAGATGCCCAGACCAGCCTGATTTTCAAGTACACCAGCCACGGGCTGTCGCACGGGCACTACGATAAGCTCGGCATCGTGCTTTACGACCAGGGGCGGGAGGTTTTGCAGGATTACGGGGCCGTGCGCTTCCTCAACGTGGAGGCCAAAGAAGGCGGCCGCTACCTGCCCGAAACCAAAACCTGGGGCAGCCAGACCATCGCGCACAACACGCTGGTGGTGGACGAGGCCTCCGATTTCGGCGGCAAGGAAAGTGTGGCCGAGCAGAACGCCGGCCAGGCTTGGTTTGCCGATATCCGCAACGCCAAGGCGCAGGTGGTAAGCGCGAAGGCGAACACCGCCTACCCCGGCGTGCAATTACAACGCACCGTGGCACTGGTGCTCGACAGTATCTCGGGCAAGCCGCTGGTGCTGGACGTATTTCGAGTGCAGGCCACCGCGCCGCACCAGTACGACCTCCCGTGGTACTACCAGGGCCAGCTGATTTCGACCAGCTTCAAATACGACAGCTTCGCCACAAGCCGGCAGACGGTGGGGCTGAAGAACGGCTACCAGCATCTCTGGCGCGAGGCCGTCAGTCAGCCGGTGCGCACGCCCGGCGTGGCCACCCTCACTTGGCTCAACGGCCCCCAGTTCTACTCCCTGAGCACGGCCACCGACACGGCCACGCATCTGGTGCTGGCCCGCGTCGGGGCCACCGACCCCAACTTCAACCTGCGCCCCGAACCCGCTTTGATTGTGCGCGAAAAGGCGCAGAACCAGGTTTTCGTGTCGGTGATTGAGGGCCACGGCGAATTCAATCCGACCTCCGAAGTAGCCAGCGGCTCGCGCAGCAACGTGGCCCGGGTGACAGTGCTGGCCGACAGCCCCGAGGCCACGGTGGTGGAAGTGCAGCTGCGGCGCGGCGGGACCTACCGCCTGGCTATCGCCAATCAGGACGCCGCCGCCACCAAAGCCCACCAGGCCACCGTGGCCGGCCAGCCCCTGCGCTGGCAGGGCCCTTACCAGCTGCGCCACACCGGCCGCTAAATCAATATTTCTACCACCAATTAACCTGAATCCAACCCTCTTATGCGGTATTTCAGCACTCCTTTTATTCAAGACCAGGACATTGCCTGGGAAGCCGTGAGCCCCGGCGTGCGGCGCAAGATTCTCGCCTACGACGACACCTTGATGCTGGTGAAAGCCGACTTCGAAACCGGGGGCGTGGGGCCCATCCATCAGCATTTTCACAGCCAGATTACCTACATCGAAAGCGGGGAGTTTGCCGTGACCATCGGCGAGGATACTCAAGTGCTGCGCACGGGCGATGTGTACTACATCCTGCCCAATGTGCCGCACGGGGCCACGGCCATCCAGGCCGGCGTGCTGCTGGATATTTTCAGCCCCATCCGGGAGGATTTTATGACCGGGCACCCGGCATACGCGCCGGCGGCTGCGGCAGTCTAAATCGGCTGGCAGTCATGCAGAGCGCAGCATGACATTCTTTTAATAACGCTACCCTCCCCCATCCCAAATCCCACCCGATGCAGCCACTTACCGCCCCGCCGCCCACCCCGGCTCCTGCGCCGCCCGCCACCCGCAAGGTGGAAGGGCTGCGCTGGTGGATTATCGTGCTCATTGCCATTGCCACGGTTATCAACTACATCGACCGCAACGCGCTGGCTGTAATGTGGCCCGGGATTGCCAATGACTTGCAGCTCGACAAGAACCAATACGCGCTGGTGGTGAGCTTCTTCATGGTGGCGTATGCCATCAGCCAGAGCGTGTCGGGGCGGGTGTTTGATAAGGTGGGGACGCGCATCGGGTTCACGCTCTCCATTGTGGTGTGGAGCGTGGGGGCGGCGCTGCACTCGCTGTCGCGCGGGCTTGTGTCGTTTGCGGTGTTTCGGGCCATTCTGGGGCTGGGCGAGGCCGGCAACTGGCCCGGCGCGGCCAAGTCGAACGCCGAGTGGTTTCCGGTGCGGGAGCGGGCGTTTGCGCAGGGCTTGTTCAATGCGGGGGCGTCGGTGGGCGCGGTGGTTTCGGCTCCGCTCATTGCGTATTTCTATGGCTCGCTGGGCTGGAAAATCACCTTCCTGCTCATCGGCGGGCTGGGTTTGATTTGGGTAATTCCGTGGTGGATTGTGAACAAGGCCACGCCCGCCACCCACCCCTGGTTGACCGAGGCTGAGCGCCAGCATATCCTGGACGGGCAGCCACCGGCCGCGCCGGACGTGGCCGAAGTGGCGTTGCCCATCCGCACGCTGCTGAGTTACCGGCAGTCGTGGGCGGTGCTGGGCTCCCGGTTTCTGCTCGACCCCATTTGGTGGTTGTTTGTGAGCTGGCTGCCGATTTACCTGCACGAGCGGTTTCAGTTCGATATCAAGCAGATTGGCGCGTTTGCCTGGTTTCCGTACGTGGGCGCGGCCATTGGCAGCCTGGGCGGCGGCTGGTTGTCGGGGCGGCTCATCAAGGGTGGCAGCACCGTGAACCGGGCGCGCAAAACCTGCATCGCGCTGGGCTGCATCATCATGCTACCGGCACTGATTCTCAGCTCGCAGGCTACTACACCGGAGTACGCCATGGGCTGTATCTTCTTTGCTCTCATGGGTTTCCAGATTACGATTGGCAACATCCAGACCCTGCCGGGCGACTTGTTTTCGGGCAAGTCGGTGGGCACGCTGGCGGGGCTGGGCGGAACGGCGGCCGTGTTCGGCACGCTGCTCACTACCTGGCTAGTGCCGGTGCTCACGCGCACCAGCTACGTGCCGTTTTTCGCGCTGGCGGCGCTGCTCGTGCCGCTGGGCGCGGCCGTGGCGCTGGGCGTCAGCGGCACCATCCGGCGGGTGGCTTAGCCTCATCTCACCCGCGAATTTTCTTTAATCCCCAAAACAGCCGGCACCTCTGCCGACCTGCTTAGAATTCCCACCCTTTAGCTTTTACAGCTATGTTTCCTCTTTTTACGAAAGACAATCCGGCCCGCCGACTGAGCCGCGCCCTCCCGCCGCTGGTGCTGCTGGCGCTGCTGCCGGGCATCTTGCCGGTGCAGGCCCAGGCCCAAACGCAGGTGCTCAAGGGCATCACTGTGACGGGCCGGGTGAAGGACGTGACCGGCGAAAACCTCATCGGCGTGACGGTGCGCGTGAAGGACGGCACCGTGGGCACCGTGACCGATGCCGAGGGAAAATTCAACATCCAGGCCCCGAATAGCCAGGCGATGCTGATATTTTCCTACGTGGGCTACCAGCAAGTAGAGCGTGCCATTAAGGGCAATACGCTGCTGAACATCACGCTGAAAGGCGACGCCCAGAGCCTGGAAGAAGTGGTGGTGGTGGGCTACGGCGAGGTGAAGCGCGGCGACCTCACCGGCTCGGTGGGCTCGGTGAACGTGGAGGATTTGAACAAGGCCCCGGTGAAGTCGTTCGACGATGCGCTGGCCGGGCGCGTGGCCGGCGTGCAGGTGGCCTCGCCCGATGGGCAGCCCGGCGCGGCCCCGGCCATCATCATCCGGGGCGGCAACTCCATCACGCAGGATAATTCGCCGCTCTACGTTATCGACGGCTTTCCCATTGAGGGCTACAACAATAACTCGCTCAATCCGAGCGAGATTGAATCCATTCAGGTGCTAAAGGATGCGTCGGCCACGGCCATCTACGGCTCGCGGGGAGCCAACGGGGTCATTCTCGTGACCACCAAGCGCGGCACCGAGGGCGCGCCCACCATCACCTACGACGGCTACTTTGGCGAGCAGCAAAGCCTGAGCCGCGCCAAGCTGATGGACCCGTATGAATTCGTGAAGCTCCAGCTCGAATACGACCCCATCAACGCCGCCAACCTGTACCTGAAAAACGGCCAGACGCTGGACAGCTACCGCAATGCACCCAGCATCGACTGGCAGGATGAGCTGCTGCGCATCGCGCCCATGCAGAGCCACAACCTGGCCCTGCGCGGCGGCAACAAGGGCACCAAATACTCGGTTTCGGGCTCGATACTGGACCAGAAGGGCACCATCATCGCCTCGGGTTTCAAGCGCTACCAGGGCCGTTTCACCCTCGACCAGGACGTGAACCGCAACCTGCGGGCCGGCCTGAATGCCAACTACAGCAACTTCACCTCATACGGCACGCCGGTGGCCGGCGCGGGCAACTCCGACCTAGCCCTGCTCACCAGCCTGTATGGCTACCGGCCCATCAACGGCGGCAACGACCTGACTACGCTACTCAACGCCGAGCAGGACGCGGAAGTCACCTCCGCTACCAATTTCCAGTGGAATCCGCGCCTGACTGCCGAGAACGAGCTGCGCAACCGCATCACCAACCAGCTCACGGCCAATGCTTACGCCGAATATCTCATCGGCAGCTCGCTGCGGCTGCGCGTGACGGGCGGCGTGAACCGCAGCGTGCTGCGCTACGAAACCTTCAACAACTCCAGCACCCGCACGGGCAACCTCAACAGCGTGCAGGGCTTTAATGGCGTGAACGGCTCGGTGGTGTTCACGGAGCTGAACAACTACGTGAACGAGAATACGCTGACGTACAACAAGCTATTTAGCGGCAAGCACCGGATTAATTCCGTTACTGGCTTCACGGTGCAGGGCAACCGCACGGCGCTGTCGGGCGGCGGCTCGGTGCTGGTGCCGAATGAGAGCCTGGGCATCAACGGGTTGAGCGACGGCACGCCGTACAGCATCACCAGCTACCAGGGGCAGAACACGCTGCTGTCGTTTCTGGAGCGCGTGAATTACAACTACTTGTCGCGCTACCTGCTCACGCTTTCGTTCCGGGCCGATGGCTCGTCGCGCTTCGCGGAGGGGCAGAAGTGGGGTTATTTCCCCTCGGGTTCGGTGGCCTGGCACATCAGCCAGGAGGATTTCATGAAGGGGCTGAAGTCGGTGTCGGACGCAAAAATCCGGGCCAGCTACGGCGTGACGGGCAACAACCGCGTGGGCGACTACGCCTCGTTTTCGACCCTGAGCTTGCCGGTGGCCGAGTCGTACTCGCCGGGCGGCGTGTTCGTGCGCGGGGCCGCGCCCATTGCGCTGGGCAACCCCAATCTGAAATGGGAAACCACCGCCGAAGCCGATTTGGGCGTGGATTTGGGCTTTTTCAACCAGCGCATCACCCTCACGGCCGACCTCTACCGCAAAAAAACCACCGACCTGCTGCTCAACTCGCAGCTGCCTCCCACCAGCGGCTACCTCACCGCCTTCCAGAACATCGGCTCGGTACAGAACGAGGGTTTGGAGCTGACGCTGGGCACCGTGAACGTGGCCCAGAAAGCTTTCGGCTGGACCAGCAGCTTCAACATCGCCTTCAACAAAACCAAGGTTCTCGGGCTGTCGCAAAACCAGGACAATCTGCTGACCACCGTGCCGTGGTCGTCGGCCTCGGGCTACGGCAACGTGCCGGCCTACATCGCGCAGGTGGGCCAGCCGGTGGCGCAGATGTACGGTTTTGAGTGGATTGGCAACTACCAGCTCAGCGACTTCAACGAGACGTCGCCCGGCGTGTACGCCCTCAAGGACGGCGTGCCCAACAACGGCATCACGCGCACCAGCATCCGGCCCGGCGACATCAAATACGCCGACCTGAACAACGACGGCGTGGTGGACAACAACGACCGCAAAGTCATCGGCAACCCCAACCCCAAGTTCATCGGCGGCTTCTCGAACAACTTTACCTTCAAAGGTTTTGATTTGAACGTGTTCCTGCAGTTCTCCTACGGCAACGACATCCTCAACGCCAACCGCATCATCTTCGAGGGCGGCGCGCTCAAGCCCGGCCTCAACCAATTCGCCAGCTACGCCAACCGCTGGACCATCGACAACCCCACCAACGACCTCTACCGCGTGGGCGGCCAGGGCCCGCGCGTGTACTCCACCCGCATCATCGAGGACGGCTCCTACCTGCGCCTCAAAACCGTGAACCTGGGCTACACCTTCCCGGCTCCGCTGGCCCGCCGCGCCCACCTGCAAAGCCTGCGCGTGTACGCCTCGGCCCAAAACCTGCTGACGTGGACCAAATACTCCGGCAACGACCCCGAAGTATCGGCCTATGGCGGGGCCCTCACGCCGGGCTTCGATTTCTCGGTGTACCCCCGCGCCCGCACCTTCACGCTGGGCCTCAATTTCTCCTTGTAAGCTTCTCAGTCTTAACGGCCATGAAAAAATCATTTCTGCCCAAAACCCTGGGCTTGCTGCTGGGCCTGAGCTGCCTGAGTTCGTGCAAGGATTTCCTGAACACGCTGCCCGAAAGCACCATCGCGCCCCAAACGTATTACAAAACCGAAGCCCAGCTCACGGCCGCCCTCATGGCCGTGTACAGCGAAATGGGCAACAGCGACGAGTCCACGTATTCGCGCTTTTTATCCCTGGAAGCGCCCAGCGCCAACGACGAGCAGCTGCTGCGCAGCAACGCCGCCGTGGCCGTGAGTGCCTACAATTTCGACCCGTCCTACGCCAACCTCGTCAACTGCTGGACCGACCTCTACGAAGGCATCAACCGCGCCAACGCCCTGCTCGAAAACATCGACAAGAGCCAGGCCAGCGCCGCTGCCAAAGAGCAGATTCGGGCCGAAGCGCTGTTTCTGCGGGCCTACTACTATTTCATTCTGGTGGGCTACTGGGGCGATGTACCGCTGAAGCTGAGCAGCACCACCTCGGCCCAGAACGTGAATATTTCCCGCACGCCGGCCGCCGATGTGTACGCCCAGATTATTAATGACATGACCTCGGCCGAGGCTGTACTCAAGAACAACACCGACTGGGGCAACACCGGCCGCATCAGCAAAACGGCCGCCGCTGGCATGCTGGCGCGGGTCAACCTGCATGCCGCCGGCCGGCTGGGCGATGCGTCCAAATACACCGCCGCCCGTACCTGGGCGTTGAAGGTGATGAACTCCGGCCTGCACGCGCTGAGCAGCGACTACAGCCAGATTTTTAAGAACGAAAGCGCCGACATCTACGACCTGAAGGAGTGCCTGTGGGAAGTGGAATTCAATGGCAACGGCGTGGGCAACGTGTACCGCGAAATCGAGCGGTTTGGCTCGACGCTGGGCATCCCCAACAACAACGAAACCGTCGGCTTTATGCAGGGCCAGTACGTGGCCACCGGCGTGCAATTCCAGCGCTACGGCACCGGCGACCTGCGCCGCGATTGGAACATCGCCCCCTTCACCTACACCGGCCAGGATGCCACCAAGGCCCAGATTCCCTACGCTGCCACCTACGTGTGGGGCCGCTACATCGCCAAGTGGCGCCGCCAGTACCAGACCATTGCTTTCGCCAAAAACTTCGGCCCCACCAACTGGCCGCTACTGCGCTACTCCGATGTGCTGCTGATGTTTGCCGAAGCCGACAACGAGGTGAACGGCGGCCCCACAACCGACAGCTACCTGGCCCTGAACCAGGTGCGCCGCCGCGGCTACGGCCTGCCGATAAACACTGTCTCAACCGTGGCCGACACCCGCGCCGGCCAAAGCAAAGCCGATTTCCTGACCACCCTCAAAGACGAGCGCGCCCGTGAGCTGGCCTTCGAAGGCCTCCGCAAGCTCGACCTGCTGCGCTGGGGCACCTTCCTCACCGTGATGAAGGGCATGGTGCCCATCATCACCGCCCAGGCCCCCAGCGCCTCGAACAGTGGCATCGGCTATTACGGCCGCGCCGCCACGCTGGTGCCTTACAACAACGTGTCGCAAAGGGACTTGCTCTGGCCGATTCCGAGCACGGAAATCTCGCTTAATAAGTCGATGACGCAGAATACGGGCTGGTAGCCGGCGTTCATCTCACCAAATCCCACCCTTCTCCTCCAATGAAATCCCTCATCCTCTCCTTCAGCCTCCTGGCCAGCGCCCAACTCGCCCACTGCCAGGCCGGCCCGCCCATTCCCACCGATTCCACCGTGAAGGTGATTCCGGTGCCGAAAGGCTTCACCAAGCAAATTGACGTGGTGTACACCCGCGTCAACGGCTGGGACGGGCGCATGGACCTCTACCTGCCGCCGGCGGGCAGTGCGCCCACGCCCATCATCATCAACATTCACGGCGGCGGCTGGAACAAGGGCACCAAGGAGTCGCAATCGGGGTTCAGCGGCTTTTTCCGGAAGGGCTACGCCGTGGCGAATGTGGAGTACCGGCTCTCGCAGCAGGCTACCGCCCCGGCGGCCGTGCAGGACGTGCGCTGTGCCTTGATTTACCTGATTAACAACGCCAAGAAGCTGAACATTGACCCGAATAAAATCGTAATTATGGGCGCTTCGGCGGGCGGACACCTGGCTTTGGTGGGCGGTCTGCTTGAAAATGACCACCGCTTCGACACCAACTGCCCGACCAAAGAGAAGGTGAAAGTGCTGGCCATCGTGGACAAATACGGCATCACCAACGCCGGGACCTGGGCGAGCAAATCGGGCAAGCAATGGCTCGGGGCACACTATGGCGATGAGGCGTTTATCCAGTCGGTTTCGCCGCTTTATCTGGTGAAGAAAACCAGCCCGCCCACGTTCATCGTGCACGGCGATGCCGACCCCACGGTACCCTACTCGCAGTCGGTAGACCTGCACGACAAGCTGGTGAAAATGGGGGTCAAAACCGAGTTTTTGACCGTGCCCGGCGGGCAGCACGGCAAGTTTCCCGCCGAGGAAAACAAGCGGGTGAACGAGGCCATTATGAAGTTTCTGACCGAAGTCGGGCTGTAGCCCAGCCCCTGAGAGTGCCGTTAGTCGCGGGGCTTTCTCCCTCTTTTTTGGATGAGTGGACGGATAGCATTTGGTGGAGCCAGCGGGCTCGCCGAATGCTATTCCCGGCCGCGCCATGCCCTTTTCAAACCCACCCAACCTTTTGAATATGCCTAAACTTTACACCATTTTGGGGCTAAGCTGGAGCCTGGGCCTGCTGCCGCTGGCCGGTCAGGCGCAAACCCAGACGCCCACCACTATCACGCCCGTCGATGTGACGGGCTTTGGCAGCGCCAATGCCTACACGCAGAATTTCAACGCGCTGTTCCGCACCTCGGGCAGCACCAGCAGCGCCCTGCCGGCCGGCTGGGGCTTTGCCGAAACCGGCGACCTAGCCAATGGCACCTACGCGGTATCGACGGGCAGCACCGGCGTGGGCGACACCTACAGTTTCGGGGCCAGCACCAGCGTGAACGGGGCCGCCGACCGGGCCTTCGGCGCGGTGCAAAACACCAGCGCCGGCACCACCCTGGCCGCGACGCTGGGCGTAGCTTTCCGCAACCTCACGGGCAGCCCGATTGACGGCTTCACCATCCAATACCAGGGCGAGCAGTGGCGCAACGGCAACAGCGCCCGCGCCGATGCCGACCGCCTCGATTTTCAGTACGTGACCACCACCAGCACGCCGGCCGCCAGCCTGATTAGCGGCGGCTACACCACCGTCGCCGCCCTGAGCTTTTCGAGCCCGCGCTACAACACGGCTGCCGCGCCTGGTGCCGCAGTGACGCTGGATGGCAACGCGGCCGGCAATTTTCAGACAGTCAGCGCCTTTCTGCCGGTGCATCTTGATGCGGGCGCGACTATCTATCTGCGCTGGGTTGACTTTGATGTGAGCGGCACCGACGATGGCCTGGGCATCGACGACTTCCAACTAACGGCCGTTCAGCTGCCCGCCGTGACTACGGACGCGCCGGCCGTAGCTGTCTTCAGCACCACCGTGGGCGGTAATGTGAGCAGCGCCGGCACCAACGGCCCCGTGACGGGCCGCGGCGTGGTGTACAGCGCCACCAACCTGACGCCCACCATCGGCGGCTCCGATGCGACGGCCGTGTCCGTGGGCAGCGGTTTGGGCGCGTTCAGCACGGCCCTCACGGGGCTCATGCACTTCACCACCTACTACGTGGCCGCCTACGCCACCAATGCCAACGGCACCAGCTACGGCCCGGTCGAAACCTTCGTATCCGGGGCAGGGGCCACCAGCCTCACAGCCCTGAACGTGGCGTATGCGGAGAATTTCAACACCCTGGCCAGCACGGGCGGCACCAATGCCAAAGCCACCCTGCCCGCCGGCTGGGACTTCGTGGAAGTGGTGCCGGCTAGTGGCAGCGGCTCCAGCGCGCCCGACAACACGTACTCGACCGCCGCCAGCAACACCGGCAACACCTACAGCCTGGGCACCGCCGGCACTACCGACCGCGCCCTCGGTATGGTGCAGAACAGCGGCGTGCAGTCCACCATCGGCGCGGCGTTTGTCAACAATACCAGCCAAACCATCACCAGCATTCGCATCAGCTACACCGGCGAGATGTGGCGCGCCGGCGGCTCCGGCCTCACCGACCGCATCGAATTCGAGTACAGCACCAGTGCCACGGCCCTCACCACCGGCACCTTCACCGCCGTGCCGGCCCTGAATTTTGCCAGCCCCACCAGCCCCGCCACCAACACCGCCCTCGATGGCAACGACGCTGCCAACCGCGCCGCCCGCATTGCCATCATTGCGGTGAGCATCGCGCCCGGCGGCAGCCTATTCATCCGCTGGAACGACATCAACGTGGCCGGCACCGATGACGCGCTGGGCGTGGAAGACTTTTCGCTAACGGCCTCCACCACCCCGCTGCCAGTTGAATTGGTTGATTTCACGGCCACCCCAACCAGCACCGGAGCCGCCCAGCTCGCCTGGCGCACCGCTTCCGAGCGCAACAGCGCCTACTTTGCCATCGAGCGCAGCACCACCGACGGCCGCACGTTTGAAACGCTGGACCAAGTGCCGGCGCAGGGCAATTCCACCAGCCCGACTGCCTACGCCTGGCGCGATGCCAACCGGCCTGCCGCCGCCGTGCTCTACTACCGCCTGCGGCAGGTGGATAAGGACGGCACCACCGCTTACTCGCCCGTGCGCGCCGTGAAAACCGGCCTCGCGGCGGCTCTGGCCGTCCGTTTCGAAGTGTACCCGACCATTATCGAGCAAGGACAGCTTCGCTACTTCGGGCAGGGCCTCGCGCCGGATGCCCGCATGGAGCTGTACTCCTTCACCGGCCAACTTGTGAAGCGCCAGGCAGTAGCAGGCGAAGCCGGTTTCATATCAGTAGCCGGACTGACCGCAGGTTGGTATCTGGCCCGATTACTGACTGCTGGCGAGCAGAAACAGGCGCGGTTCTACGTGCCTTAAGTCGCTTTCGCAATGTTACTGGAATCGCTGAACGACGTAGGGGCGGGGCTTGCCCCCGCCCGGGCACCCACGCCAAACCAACAAAATCGTTCAACGGCGGGCGGGGACAAGCCCCGCCCCTACGTCGTTCTGATTCCGCAACCTGAAAAAGGCGGCTTTCCATACAGGAAGCCGCCTTTTTCAGGTGCCATAATCTCCACCACTGCGTTATTCCTGCCGGATAATCTTCCGGGTAAAAACCTTGCCTTCCCGCGTTACCACGCGCAGTAAATAGGTGCCCGCCGCCAGCTTCCCCAGATTCAGCGGCCCCGGCGCGAAACCGGCCTGCTCGCGCACGATGCGCCCCATGCTATCGGTGAGCGTGAGCTGGCCCGTGGTGCCGGGGAAGTAGACCGTGACGTTGCGGCTGTGCGGGTTGGGGTACACGATGACTTGTTCCTCGGGCACAGCGGCCTTATTCGCCGTCACGGTAGCGCAGGCCGCCCCGCCCAGCCGCTCGCACAGCTGCCGGTCGTACAGACTTTGCGGGGCCACAAAGGTGCCCGTCGATTCCACGTAGCCCTGGCCGGTGAAGAAGATGCCCACGCCCGACACGATGGCCCGCGTGCCCACCGACCAGTTGACGTGGCCCGGTGGGCTCTGCACGGTGGCCGTGGCGGCGGTGCAGTTCCAGAGCATGTTTTGCGCGCCGGCCCAGCCGTGGCCGGTGCCCGAGGTGCGGCGGTTTTCGAGGTTCAGGGGGCCGTCGCCCACCAGGTTGTCGTAGAGCGTGCCGGTGGCCCAGCGGCCGTGCGGCCCGGCAATGTTGAGCTGCTGCGTAGTCGTGCAGCGCACGAAGGCATTCGGCCCCGCCACCCGCGCCCCGGTCATAAAATCGTGCCGGCCCAGGCGCGTGAAGCAGTCCATCACTAGGTTCCGCTGCCCCTCCAGGCAAAACGAATACTTGCGCTCGCCCATCGTGAGGGCAATGGCATCGAAGCACTTCGAGTTCAGCACGCTGATGAAGGCGCTGCTCGTGAGCACCCGCACCGCCGCGAAGCCGAAGTGATACACTTCCACATCGCGCACCCAACCGTTCTGAGCATTGGTGAAATCCACGCCGTCCCAGCCGTGCTGCTCGTCGGTGGGACTGCTGTATTCCGAATCGAGCCGCAGGTTTTCGATGCCCACGTTTTCGATGCGGCCGGTCCAGGTGTATTTCAGCAGCGTGCCGGTGGCGTAAGTCTGGTCGATGGGGTCGACCACGGGTGCATCGAGTGTAATGCTGTTGCCGCTCACAGCCGTTACTTTGCGCTTGAAATCAATGGTGTAGCTGCTAGGCGTCCAGTCCACGCAGGTTGAGTCTTCGGCGTGCAGCGTGTTCATGCCCAGCATATTAATCCAGGCCTGATTGGGCGTGCGGCGCAGCACCACCAAATCGCCCACCGCAAACGTGTGGCCACTGGCCACCGTGCAGGTGCGCGCCCCGATGGGCAGGTAGGAATTGGTAATGAGCTTGCCCGTGCTGCCCTGCGCCGATGCCCGGCCCGCGCCCGTGAACTCTACCAGCGTGTGCTGCTGCCGCAACGTGGCCACCAGCTTGGTGCCCGTGGGCCCCGCGCCCTGCCCACGCAGCACCACCCCGCTGGCACTCACCACCAGCGGACCACTCACCGCATACGTGCCCGCCGTGAGCAGCACCGCTCCCCGAAACCCGCTGGCATTCATCGGCAGGGCCGAAACCTGGGCGATGGCCGCCTGAATGCGTGCCCGGTTGTCGCCCGCCACCGGCCCCAACGTAACGGCCACCGGCACGGTGGGGATGGTCGCCTCGCCGCTGCGGTAGCCCACGGCGCTGAAGTCGGGCACGGTATTGCCCCGGCTATCGGGCACGTATTGCAGGCGGCCCTGCGCCGAAATCTGAATCAGGGCGCTGGGAGTTTGGGCGCGGCCCGGCAGGCTGGCCAGCGCCAACACAGGGAGCAGTGTCCATAGCGGGCAAGTAAAAATTCGCATCAGGAAATGGGTGGGAAGTGGAAAATTGCAATGCAGGCTTGCGGCTTTTGGTGCGGGCGCAAGGCCCGAAGCGGGCGGGTTGGCAGGCATCTTTTGAATGTCACCGCAAAACGCCGCGCCTTAAACATAGTGCAATTTTTATTTACCACTCAAACAAGCCGAGCACTGGGCTAGCAAGGCATTAACAAATCGAGCGGGAATAAGTGAGTCCGACAAAACGCCCGAAAAAATCTTCTTCTGAAATAACGTTACCGGTAGCGTTACCGGCAACGTGTGCGTAAAATAATGGCCGAAAACGCAAGGAATTATGGATTATATGGCAGATAATTGTTCATCCCACCGCAACAGCAGCGGCCGGGTTTCCCAAACTGCTCATCCAAATTTTTCCGCTCCACAGAATTCCCCACGACCATGAAAAACGTTTTACCATTGAATTTTGCCAAATCAAACACGAACTCGAATTATAAATTAAATTCAATTTTCAAAGCTTTGGCCACCGCTGCAATCGTTAGTGTAGGCTTGGCCGGCCAAGCCAATGCCCAGACGGCCGGCCGCGCCGTGTGGTCGATGAAGCGCAGCAGCCAGGACAGCGTGGCCTTGCGCTCGGCGGGCCTCACGGCGGCAACGCGCTTCTCGCGCCTCGTGGTGTCGGATGG
>NZ_JBCEVZ010000041.1:0-46066 GCF_038448715.1 Hymenobacter segetis
GGGCGTGAGCTGGCTGCCGGCCGCGTTGATGCCCTCTACCGTCACGATGTGCTTGCCGTGGGCGTTGCCCAGCGGCGTGAGGCAGCTGGTCATGCTCTGGTAGTTCACGGTCTGGCCGTCGGCATTCAGCTCGCCCACTAGTACAGTGCAGGCCCCGCAGTCGCCCTCGCGGCAGCCGATTTTGGTGCCCTTCAGCTGCTCGTGGTAGCGCACGAAATCGAGCAAGGCGCTGGCTGGGGCCTCGCTGGTGCGAATGGGCTGGTCGTTGAGGAGAAACTCAATCATAAATCAGAAAGCAATGGGAACGTCATGCTGAGCGCAGTCGAAGCATCTCTACCGCGCAACTAACTCAATTTAATGGATTACTACTGCGGTAGAGATGCTTCGACTGCGCTCAGCATGACCGCCTTTGTATTCATCAACTACTAATACTCCGTCTTGCCTTCCAGTTCCGTCCAGGCCTTAAACCCGGCCAAAGCCTCATCGCGCAGCAGCTGCGTCATGGGCAATTTACGGTTTTCCATGGGCTGGTCCAGCTCTTCATAGATGAACTGGTCATCAAAGCCAATGGCGGCCGCATCGGCCTTGGTGTTGCCGTAGAACACCCGGCGCGGGCGGGCCCAATAGATGGCCCCGAGGCACATGGGGCAGGGCTCGCAGCTGGTGTAGAGGTCGCAGCCGTCGAGCTGGAAAGTGCCTAATTCCTTGCAGGCTTTGCGGATGGCATCGACTTCGGCGTGGCAGGTGGGGTCGTGGGTGGTGGTGACCTGGTTGAAGCCGCGGGCAATGATTTTACCGTCCTTCACCACCACCGCGCCGAAGGGGCCGCCGTGGCCGGCCTTCATTTGGTCGATGGACAGGCGAATGGCTTCGCGCATGAATTCGGGGTTGGGAGCTTCCATGGGTGGGGCGGAAAAGGTGAGCGGCAGAGGCTGCGTAAAGTTTTGAAAAACGGGCAACAAAGAAAGCGACGGAATACCATATTCGCTGCCAACCAACTTTGGAAATGGGTTTCAACACAAAGCCCGAGTAGCGTACCCGCTCGGGGCGCACTACTCGGGCCAGATAAGATGGATAGCGAGCGACTATTTCATCAAATTCGGAATGCGCAGCTGCAGGCCAATAGAAGGCACAAATGTGACGCCGCTCAGCGAGGTGCTGGCTCCGTTCAGCAGGGCGTAGTCGCCGTAATTCTGGTAGAAGACGGACACGGCCGGGATGACGTACAAATACCGGTAGCCCAGCTTGAGGTTGACGAAGCCACCGAAGGAGGAAAAGTTGCGGCTTTGCAGCGGCAGCTCGGGCACCTGCACCGAGCCGTTGTAGATTTTGGTGGGCGCAAAGCCGTAGCTCACCCAGCTGTGGGCGTACACCAGGCCGTAGCTGATGGCCCCGATTTCCTCCTCCGGCCCAAACGACTGACTGAAGGTGAGCGGCACCAGCAAATCATTGCGCGTGGCCCTGAAATTCAGCACCGAGTTGATGTCGGACAGGAAGGGCAGGCTGGGCAGCTTGGCGCGCTGGGTGGCAAACTGCAGGCCGATGCTGGCGTAGGTGGTACCGCTCACCGCGCCCCGGTCGGGGTTTTCGGGCGAGCCGGTGGGGCCGAGTAGCTGGTACTGCGTATCAAATACATAGGAGCCGAAAGCGTATTTGAAACCGGCATCGAGGCGCGGCACGATGCCGTAGCGGATGTTAAGGTCGGCGGTGGGCTGCACCGGGTCGAGGATGTAGGCCAGGGCGGCGGCTTGCAGCTGCGTGGTGGCGTCGGTGTAGTCGACTTTTTGCTGGGTAGCGGCCTGACTGGCGGCTTCCTTTACAGCGCTGCCGGCTTTGGCCAGGGGCGCGGTGGCCAGGTTGAAACCTTGGTTGTAGCCCACCCGGAACTCGCCCTGGGGGGTGACTTTGCCGGTGGCGATGATAGCGCGCGGGGCCGAGCAGGCAGTGGCCAGCAGGAGGGAAGCAGCGGCCAAAGCCGTGCCCCACGGCCGCAGGCGGGAGCGTAAAACAGCGGTATTCATAGTTGAGTTGAGAAGTTGTAGCGGCGTAAACGAAAACCGGGCCGAAAAGTCGGAACCCGGCCCATCAGGCAGGTGTCTGATAAACGCTTTTCATTCCGATGCCGGAGGAATCTGAGTAACAAATTATCAGATTCCTCCGGCATCGGAATGAAAATTTTCTTTGCTAATTGCTTCTCTCAGAATTCGCCTATGCCGCTTTTGCTACTTCTTCTGCTGCATTTTCTCGGAACAGGCCCGGGGCCCGTACCACGCGCCACGGTTTATGTTTTTCTGGCCGAAACCTGCCCCATCAGCCAGGCGGCCACGCTGCCGCTGCGGGAGCTGCACGGCCGCTACGGGGCGCAGGGCGTGCGGTTTGTAGGTGTGTTTCCAGCCAGGGAAACCAATCCGGCCGGGCTGGCGGCTTTCGCTAAAACCTACCAGTTGGCCTTCCCATTGCAAGCCGATGCCGGCCACCAGCTCACCAAAAAGCTGCACGCCCGCGTCACGCCCGAAGTCGTGGTGGTGGCCGCCGACGGTCGCACCGTCCTCTACCAGGGCCGCCTCGATGATGCCTACGCCGGTCTGGGGCAGCACCGCGCCGTGACGCGCCAGCACGAGTTGGCCGATGCGCTGGCCGCCGTGACTGCCGGCCAGCCGGTTGCCGTGCCGCGCACCGAGCCGGTGGGCTGCTTTATTGAGTAGATTTGGAGAGAGCCTGGGGGGTTAACTTTAACACAATGAACGTCATGCTGAGCGTAGCCGAAGCATCTCGGGTGCCACCGCTAACCCTTTGCAACGATTGAATTACTACCACACGCGAGATGCTTCGACTACACTCAGCATGACGTTCTGCTTAAACTCTGCCATTCAAACCTCATGAAACACTGCTTCTCTCCGTTGCTCCTGCTGTTGGCTTTGTGGGTGGCTGTCCCCCGGGCGCAGGCCCAAACCACTCCGCAGTACACTTTCAGCCAGGACATTGCGCCGCTGGTGTACCAGCACTGCACGCCCTGCCACCGCACCGGCGAAGTAGCTCCGTTCCCACTCACCACCTATGCCGAGGTGGTGAGCCACGCCCAGACCATCAAGTACGTGACCGGCACGCGCTACATGCCGCCGTGGAAGCCCGACCCCAACTACCGCCACTACCTCGACGAAAACACGTTGACCAACGCGGAAATCGCCAAAATCCGGGCTTGGGTGGATGCCGGCACGCCGCAGGGTAACCCCGCCCTCACGCCGGCCCTGCCCACTTACCCCAGCGGCTCGCAGCTGGGCACGCCCGATATGGTGATTCCGATGGCCCAGGCCTTCACGCATCAGGGCAATGGCCAGGACATGTACCGCATTTTCGTGCTGCCCGTGAACATGCCCGCCGACCGTGACATCGCCGCCATCGAGTTCCGGCCTGGTAACAAGGGCATTGTGCATCACGTCATCATCGGCATGGATACCACGCAGCAGGCTCAGGCCCTGGATGCGGCCGCACCCGGCTATGGCTACACGCAGTTTGGCGGCTTTGGCTTCAACCCCCTCGAAACCAACTTCGCGGCCTGGGTGCCGGGCATGCAGTCGCGGTTTTATCCCTCGGGCATGGGCAAGAAGCTCTATCGTCACGCCTCGCTACTGGTGCAGGTGCACTACGGCCCCAACTACGTGACGCAAAAAGACTCGTCGGTGGTGAACGTGTTTTTTGCCCGCCAGCCCGTCACGCGTTACATCCAAACGGTGCCGGCTATTTCGCCGGGCACGCTCAGCAACGGGCCGTTTATCATTCCGGCCAACCAGGTGAGCACCTTCCACGCCCAGCTCAACGTGCCGGCCGATGTCACCATTCTCAGCACCGCGCCCCACGCCCACCTGCTCAGCAAAAGCTGGAAAGTGTGGGTAGTGAAGCCCAACGGCGACACCATTAAGTTGGTCAAAATCAATGACTGGGATTTTCGCTGGCAGGGCATTTTCCGCTTCACCGCGCCGCTGAAAATCCCGGCCGGCTCGCGCCTCATGGCTGATGCCGTGTACGACAACACCGCCCAAAACCCGCGCAACCCCAACAACCCGCCCCTCACCACGCAGTGGGGCGAGAGCACGACGGCCGAAATGCTGCTCACTTATTTCGACCTGCTGCCCTACCGCGCCGGCGACGAAAACATCGTGCTCAGCACCGCGCCCGGCGTGGCCACCACCCCCGGCACCGTGCAGATGGCCGTGTACCCCAACCCCGCCAGCGGCAGCGGCAGCATCAGTTTCCAGCAGGAGCGGGCCGGCCCCGTCACGGTGTCGCTGCTCGATGCCACCGGCCGGCTGGTGCGGGCCGTGGTGCGCCAGAAAGCGTATCCGGCCGGGCCGCAGCAGCTGCCTTTGCCGCTGGCGGGCGTGGCTCCCGGCATCTATATCGTGCGGCTGGAGTCGAACGAAGGGACTCGCAGCGAAAAGCTGATGGTGAAGTAAGTATTTGTCATTGCGAGCGTAGCGAAGCAATCCGTCCCGTTAAACCCAGACATTTTCTTGTCCCAGAAAGCCCCGGCACTGCACAGTACCGGGGCTTTTCACATCTCAGGGCTTAGCACGTGGTACAGGACGGATTGCTTCGGCTTCGCCTCGCAATGACAGGGTTTTACCGCCCATCTTTGCGCCCATGAAGATTCTATACGGAGTGCCCGGTGAGGGCCTGGGCCACGCCACCCGCAGCAAAGTTGTCATCGGCCACCTGCTGGCGCAGGGGCACGAGGTGCGCGTGGTGAGCAGCAGCCGCGCCTATACCATGCTGGCAGCCGCGTTCCCCGGCCGGGTGCACGAAATCCGAGGCTTTCACCTGGCGTATAATGGGTTGGCGGTGAGCAAGCTGCGCACGGCCGTGCTCACGCTTCGCACCGCGCCCGAGGATTTGCGCGTCAACTTTGCTCGGTACCGTGAGCTGCTGGGTGGTTTCGAGCCGGAAGTGGTGGTTTCGGATTTTGAATCGTTCAGTTTTTTGTTTGCGAAGCTGCGCCGGCTGCCCATTGTCAGCATTGATAATATGCAGATTATCAGCAGGGCCAAGCTGAATGTGGCCGTGCCGAAAGCGGAGCGCGAAAACTACCGGGTGGCCAAAAGCATTGTGCGGGCCAAGCTGCCGCACAGCCGCCACTATTTTGTCACCACTTTCTTCGATTTGCCGCTGGCCAAGCAGCGCACCACGCTGGTGCCGCCCATCATCCGGCCCGAGATTCTGGCTGCCATGCCCACCAAAGGCCAGCACGTATTGGTCTATCAATCAGCTACCACGCAGCAGAACCTGGTGCCGCTGCTGCAACAACTGCCCGACCAGGAATTTCGCGTCTACGGCTTCAATAAGCAGGAAAGTCACGGCAACGTGCAGCTCTGCGCCTTTTCCGAAGCCGGCTTTATTGCCGACCTGGCCAGCGCCCGCGCCGTGGTCACCAACGGCGGCTTCTCGCTGATTTCGGAGGCCGTGTTTCTGCACAAGCCCATTTGCGCCATTCCCATTCCGGCCCAGTTCGAGCAGTGGCTGAATGCGGCCGAAGTGCAGCAAATGGGCTACGGCCGGCATTTCGAGGCCATCACGGCCGATAACCTGCGGGCGTTTCTCTACGGCCTGAGCAACTTTGAAACGGCCCTGGCTGGCTATCGGCAGAAAGGAAATAACGTGCTGTTTGCCGGGCTGGATGCGCTGCTGAAGGACATTGCAACGGAATATCTGCCCAGCGAAGCCGCGCCGCAGGAGGAATCCTGGGGTGGCGAGTAGCGCATGCTTTAGCTTGCGCCCCGGTCCAGCCATAACTACCCTTGTCCCGTAAGCGCAAGCTAAAGCACGCGTTACAACTCCCTTATGCCTTTCCGTACCCTTCGTTTCTGGCCGCTGCTGTTATTGGCGGCCGCCTGCGCCCGCACGCCGCGCCCCAGCACCGGCCTCGCCAACAAATACCACGACGCCACCATCCGCCAAATCGGTACGGCGCAGGACGAGCGCAACACCGCCGCCATTCTGCCTTTTCTGACGAATTCAAACCCCACCTACCGGCGCGAGGCCGCGCTGGCGCTGGCCTCGGTGCAGGCCCCGGCAGCCGTGCCCGGCCTCATTCCGCTGCTGCGCGATGCCGACTCTGGCGTGCGCCGCGCCGCCGCCTACGCCCTGGGCCAGACCGGCGACAGCACCGCCGTGGACAGCCTGCGCGTGCGCGTCCTCAAGGAAAACGACGGCCTCGTGCGCCGCTACGTGCATGAGGCGCTGGGCCGCACCGTCACCCGCCATAGCCTGCCCGAGCTCTGGCGCGTCGAGATGTTGAACGACACGTCCCGCGCTGCCGCCCTGGCCTGGGGTCTGAGCCGCGCCGCCCTGCGCGGCCTCACTTCGCCCGAAACCATCCGGCGCACGGTGGCCGTGCTGAACTCGCCCAAGCTGCCCGGGCGCGGCCGGCTGGCTGCCGTAGTAGCGCTTTCGCGAACCCGGGGCCTCGATGCGGATTTGGCCCGACTGGCCGAAAGCACGCTGCTGCGCCTGGCTCAGAAAGACCGGTCGTATGCCGTGCGGGCAGCGGCCGTTACCACGCTGGGCCGAATCGCGGCGGTGGTGCCCAGTGCTGCTACTGCGCCCGTGGCTACGCCGGCGAAGGTCGGAGCATCGGCCGCTGTGCTCACTCGTCTCGCCACCAAAGACCCCGATTACCGCGTGCGGCTCAGCGCCATTCGGGCGTTGCCTTTTGATACAGAAAACTATGCGGGCAGCCGTAAAGCCGTGTTCACGGCCCTCAACCGCGACCAGCCGGCCGTGGCGCTCACGGCCGCCGAGTGGCTGCTGGCTCACGCTAAAGGCGAATCGGGCGCGGCCCTAGCCGCTTTGGCCGATGGCAACAAGCAGGCTTCGGTGCGGGTGCGCGCTGCTTTGCTGCGAGCGGCCGTGCGCCACGCCAGCCCGGCGGCCCGCCCCAGCCTCGTCGAAACCATTGAGAAACGCTACCCAACGGCGCCCACGGTATATGAAAAGGGCTTTTTGCTGGAAGCGCTGAGCGAAGACCCGGCCGCGTTCGACTTCGTGCGAACCGAGGCTTTCGCGGCGGGGCAGTCGCCGGTGGTGGCGGGCTACGCGCTGGGGGCACTGCTCACCATGCGCCGCAGTGCCGATTTTCCGGCCGGCCGGCAAGCCGATTTTGCCGCCGCCATGCGCCAGGCCCTGGCCAGCGGCGACGTGGCCCAGCTCGGCACCGCCGCCGAGGCGTTGGCCGATGCCAAGCTTTACCCCGAAGCGCAGCCGGCCGACCTCGCCGCCCTGCGCGCCGCCCAGACCAAATTGCAGCTACCCACCGAAATCGAAGCCTGGCAGGGGCTTCAGCAAGCCCTCGACAAACTAACTAAAGCCCCGAAGCCTACCCCTTCGCCGCTGGCCACGGCCGCGCAGCACCCCATCGATTGGACGGTGGTGCAGGGCGTGCCACTGGGGCAGCAAGTGCGGCTGCGCACCAGCAAGGGCATTATTTTGTTGGAATTGAAGCCCGAGGAAGCGCCCGGCGCGGTGGCCAGCTTCGTCACGCTCATTGGCCAGCATTTCTACGATAACCTGTATTTCCACCGCGTGGTGCCAAATTTCGTGGCCCAGGGCGGTGACCCGCGCGGCGATGGCAACGGCAGCGCCCCTTACAACCTGCGCTCCGAGTTCGGCGACCTGCGCTACGAGGAAGGCAGCGTGGGCCTGGCCTCGGCCGGCAAAGACACCGAGAGCTGCCAGTTCTTCATCACCCACACGCCCACGCCGCACCTGGACGGCCGCTACCCCATTTTTGCCCAGGTAGTAGGCGGCATGGACGTGGTGCACAAGCTCGACATCGGCGACCAGATTCTGGGCGTGGAGCTGGTGGGGCCGGGGAGCGGAAGTAAGGAATAAGAACGCCATGCTGAGCGCAGCCAAAGCAGCTCTACCGCAGTAATAATCCAATCGATTAGGTTTACTATTGCAGTAGAGATGCTTCGGCTGTGCTCAGCATGACGTTTCTACTTTCCATTCTTTTCCCTTTCCTCTTCCTTTGCCGCTATGAACCAAGTCAGCACCTACGCCCAGCAACTGCAAGCTCTGGCAATTCTCTACCTGCCCCGCGTGCTCATGGCCGGGGTGGCGCTGGTGGTGGGCTGGTGGCTCATTGGCTGGGCCAGCCGCATTATTGCCACCGCTGCCACGCGGCTCGATGTGTCGCTGGCCTCGTTCCTGACTAGCCTGGTCAATATCGTGCTCAAAGTGCTGCTGCTCATATCGGTGGCCGGTATGGTGGGTTTTGAAACCACGTCGTTTGTAGCCATTCTAGGAGCGGCGGGGCTGGCGGTGGGTTTGGCGTTGCAGGGCACGCTGGCCAATTTCGCGGGCGGCGTACTCATCCTCATTTTCAAGCCTTATGTGGTGGGCGATACCATTGAGTCGCAGGGCAAATCGGGCGAGGTGAAGGAAATCCAGATTTTCAATACCATCCTCGTCACGCCGCAGGGCGACACCATCATCCTGCCCAACGGCGCTACGTCCAACAACGTCATTATCAACAAAACGGCCCAGAACAAGGCCCTGGTCGAAATCGTGGCCGACCTCGACAACGCCACCGACCTGGCGGCGCTGCGCGGCTGGGCCATCCCGCTGCTGCAGGCCGATGAAGACGTGCTGCAAGTTCCCGCCCCGCAGGTAGCAGTCACGGCCCTCAAGCCGGGGGGCATGACGGTGGCCTTCCGGGCCTACACGCCGGCCGGGCGCAGTGGCCCGGCCCAGGGCCGCCTCATCGAGCAACTCCAGCGGGCCCTGGCCCAGCAGGGCGTGGGCAGCCCGGTGCCGGTGCAGCACAGCTACGTGCGCACCCTGCCCGACTAAGGCCGGGCGCTGAGAAAAACCGGCCGCTAAAGTCCGCGCCGGTTCTGACTCTCGTATGCTTGGCCAATAGTGTCGTAGTACTAATGGATTGGCTAAATGTTGATTGGCTTCTCGTTGGCCCGCGCTCTGTCCAGCCCTGGCCTCGGCATCGTCTCTTACGCAGCGTTCATTCACCTACCGAAGAACTTTTAGCTGACGCATTCCTATGACCCATGCCGAGCTTGAAGTAGCATTAGCCCAGCAGCAAGCCGCGAATGCGGCCCTGCGGGCCCAGCTGGCGGTAGCCACCGCGCCCCCGGCGGCGGCTTATGTGCCGCCCAGCCTGCTGGCTTACCTGCTCGAAGAACAGCACACGGCCGTGGTGCTGACCGATGGTGACGGCTACGTGCAGTGGGTAAATAAGGGCTTTACGAAGCTCTGTGGCTTGGAAATGAGCGTAGTAGTTGGCAAAAAGCCCGAATCGTTCCTGCGCCCCAGCCTGCGCGATGCGGCCACGGTGGCCCACATCCGCGACAGCCTGCGGGGGCACGAGCCGTTTGAATACGAGGTGGTTAATCCGCGGCCGGGCTCGGGGGGCTGGTTGCGCGTGAACGTGCGGCCGGTGGCAGGAACGGACGATGGCGTGGTCCATTTCGTGGGCCTGCTCGAAGACATTACGGAGTGGAAACAAGCCCAGCTGCGGCTGGTGGACAGCGAGCGGCGCTTCCGAGACCTGGCCGAAAACGTGCCCGGCGTGCTCTACGAGTGGCGTAAAAAGAACGACGGCACCTTCTATTTCGATTACGTGAGCCCCAAGGTGCAGGAGCTGTTCGGCATCGCCCCGCAGGAGTTGAGCCGGATGACTGATTTCATCCATCCGGAAGAGTTGGAAGGGTTTCTGCAGTCCCTCGACGATGCTACCCGCAACCGTGCTCCGTGGGTGTACGAAGGCCGCATTGTGGTGCCTGGCCAGCCCATCCGCTGGCTGCGGGGCAGCTCGATTGTGACCAGCTTTGGCCCCGATTGGGTGACGTACAGCGGAATTCTGCTTGATGTGACGCCCCTCAAGCTGGCCGAAAGCGCCCTGCGCGACAGCAACCTCCGGCTGGGGCTGGCCATGGAAGGCTTCGGCGACGGGGGCTGGGAGCTGAACCTGCGCACCCATAAAATTTCGTTCTCATCGGAATACAAAGCCATGCTGGGCTATCAGGAGGACGATTTTCCGAACGACTACGAAAACTGGCTCACGCATGTGCACCCCGATGACCTGGAGCAGGTGCAGAAGATAGTGCGCAACTACGTCCTTGCCGGCGGGAAAATGGCCACCGCCGAATACCGCATGCGCTGCCACGACGGCAACTATAAATGGGTGCTGAGCCGCGCCGCCATCACGGTCTGGGATGCCGCCGGCCAGCCCCTGATGCTCAGCGGCCTGCACAGCGATATCTCGGCCCAGAAAGATGCCGAAGAAGCCCTCGATACGTCGAACCAGCAGCTGGCTGCCGTGATTGCGCACTTCCAGGATGGCCTAGTGCTGGAAGACGAAACCCGCCGCATCGTGTTCACCAACGAGGCCTTTTGCCAGCTGCTGGAGGTGCCCGTGGCTCCTGCTCAGCTGCACGGCCGCAACGGGGCCTGGCTCACCGAAGGCTCCCGCAAGTATGTGAAGAAGCCGCACCAGTACGTGGCCCGCATCGCGGCCCTGCTGCGCCGCCGCCAGCCCGCCACCGGCGATATTATTCCGCTGCGCGACGGCCGCACCCTTCAGCGGGCCTTCACGCCCATCTTCGACGGCCCGCGCTACATCGGCCACCTTTGGAAGTACGAAGACATCACGGCCCGCATCAAGGCCGAAGAGGACCTGAAGCGCCGCGAGGAAAAGTACCGGGGCATCATCGAAAACATGTCGCTGGGGCTGGTGGAGGCCGATTTGAACGACCATCTGCTCTACGCCAACCAGAGCTTTTGCGACATGACCGGCTACTGCACCGACGAGCTGGCCGGCCAGCGACTCTCGCCGCTGCTGCTCACCGGCCCCGACCTAGAGCTGGTAGAAAGCAAGCTGCGCACCCGCGAGCACGGTATTTCTGATTCCTATGAGATTGTGGTGACCACCAAAGCCGGCGAGCGCAAGTGGCTGCTGGTGAGCGGCGCTCCGCTCTACGACGAGCACCAGCGGCACATCGGCTCCATTGGCATCTACCTCGATGTGACCATCCAGAAGCACCTCGAAACCAGCCTGCGCGAAGCCAAAGTGCAGGCCGAAAGCAGCACCCGCGCCAAGCAGGATTTCCTGGCCAACATGAGCCACGAAATCCGCACGCCCATGAACGCCATTCTGGGCATGAGCCAGCTACTGGCCAAAACCCCGCTGGCGGCGCCGCAGGCCAGCTACCTGCACGCCATCACGGCCTCGGCCGAAAACCTGCTCGTTATCATCAACGACATCCTCGACCTCTCGAAGATTGATGCCGGTCAGCTGGCCATCGAGCACATCGGGTTCAGCCCCGGGAGTGTCTGTGCCCAGGTCAAGAAAACCCTGCAATACAAAGCTGAGGAAAAGGGCCTCACATTCATCGCGAACCTTGACCCGGCCATGCCCGAGGTGGCGCTCGGCGACCCCTTCCGCCTCATCCAGGTACTGCTGAACCTGGTGGGCAATGCCGTGAAATTCACCGAGCAGGGCACGGTCAGCATCCGCTGCCAGCGGCTCAACCATTCCAATCCGGACGAAGCGCTGGCCGAATTCACCGTTGAGGATACCGGCATCGGCATCGAAGCCGAGTACCTGAGCCACATTTTTGACGATTTCAGCCAGGAAGATTCCACCGTGACGCGGCAGTTTGGCGGCACCGGGCTGGGCCTGGGCATCAGCAAAAAGCTGGTGCGCCTGCTGGGCGGCGAGTTGCGCATCGAAAGCCGGAAAAACCACGGCACCATCAGCCGGTTCACCCTGCGCCTGCCCGTGGGCACTGCCCACCACCTCTCGACGAAAGACCCCGGCGACCTCGATGGCTTGCAGCAGGAGCTGCACGGCAAGCACATTCTGCTGGTCGAAGACAACCTGTTCAATCGCATGCTGGCCAACAGTTTCCTCACCAACGCCGGCATGAGCGTGACGGAAGCCCCCAACGGCCAGGCCGCCGTGGACATGGCCCGCACTCAAGTTTTCGACCTGATTCTGATGGACGTGCAGATGCCTATCAAAAACGGCTACGAAGCCACCCGCATCCTGCGCCAGGAAATGGGCCTCACCGTGCCCATCATCGCCCTCACCGCCAACGCCATCACCGGCGAGCGGGCCAAGTGCCTGGCCGCCGGCATGAACGACTACCTCACCAAGCCTTTTCAGGAAGTCTCCCTGCTGAAAATGGTGTACGACTGGGCCGTGGTGGCCCCGGCCCGCGCCGCCGACTAACTTTTGGCGGCCATGCTAACGGTTCACCAGTTTCGGCGTAGCCACGGCCTGGCGCTCATCGCTGGGCCCGCAAGGCAGGAGTACTGAGGCCGCTGCTTATTTCTCCTCGCGGCCATGCACCTGCGCCGGTGGCGACGTGGCTTCCACGGCCGAAAAGCTTTCCAGAATTTTATAAGTGTGCTCCGTATTCTTGGGCACTACCCAGGAGTTGCCGGGCTCCAGAATAACCATCTGGCCCGCCAGATGCAGCTCGGCGCGGCCACTGAGTACGTAGCCTACTGTTTCGTAGGGCCGGGTAGCCGGCGCTTTGGGCTCGCCCGGCTGCTCGTTTTCCCACATGCGCATGGCGATGTGCGTGCCCGAGGCCAGGTACTTCTCGCCGTTGGGGCCGGTAGGGGAGTACTGCGAATCAACTTTGGTGATGGAGGTATCGGCGGCCATGACAATGCGGGAAAAGGAGAAAAACAAGAGTATCTTTTGGCCCGGCGGCCACAATGGTCGGCGGGGCACTGGCTAAACGGCGAAGGCCGCGCCGCCGTTGCCCCATCGTCCAAAACCTTCCCCTCCGCTGCTGGTTGATTCCACTGGTTCTTTTGCTTATGTTTCTAGCCCCCGTGCTTCCCCATTCCTTTGCCGAAGAGTTGGCGCACGCCCACTCCGTAGCCCCTGACGCCCTGCCCGGTGCGGCCTTCTGCGCCCTCGCCGATGGCCTGCTCGCCCTGCTCTTCCCGCAGCGTGCCGAGCGGCCCTTGCCCAATGCTGATGCCGTGGAGGCCGAACTGCAATACTTCCGGGCCGAGCTGGCCGTGCTGCTAGCCGATGTGCCCGCCCTGCCCGCCACCCCCGCCGCCCTGGCCGATGAGTTCACGGCCCAGCTGCCAGCCCTGCGGGCGGCCCTGCTGCGCGATGCCAGCGCCATTCTGGCCAGCGACCCGGCCGCCCAGGGCTTGGCCGAAATCATCAGCTCCTACCCGGGCTTCTACGCCACGGCGCTCTACCGGCTGGCCCACGCCCTGCACCAGCGGGGGCTGCCGCGCCTGCCGCGCCTGCTGAGCGAGTATGCCCACCAGCGCACCGGCGTCGATATTCACCCAGGGGCGCACATCGGACCGGCCTTCTGCATCGACCACGGCACGGGCCTCGTCATCGGCGAAACGGCCATTATCGGGGCCAACGTGCAGATATATCAGGGCGTGACGCTGGGCGCGCTCAGCGTCACCAAGGGCTTGCAGGGCACTAAGCGCCACCCCACCATTGAAGACCATGTGGTTATTTACGCCGGCGCTACCATCCTGGGGGGCAGCACGGTGGTGGGGGCACACAGTATCATCGGCGGCAACGTGTGGCTGACCGAAAGCGTACCCTCGCATTCGCGGGTGTACCACCGGGCCCACATCCAGATTTCGCGCAACGTCGACCCGGCCGCCGAACTGGTTTTTTCCATCTAGGTCTTGACCATCATGCAGAGCATTCTGCGCATCAGGCACAATGCTCTGCATGACGGTCTTTCAACTCACTATCTCACACATCACCATTTCGCCGCATGAAAGCCAATTCTATTCTCGACACCATCGGCAACACACCGCTGGTGCGCCTCAATCGCATATTTGCCGCCACCCGCCCCGATGTGGAAGTGTGGGTGAAGCTGGAGCGCGCCAACCCCGGCGGGTCCATCAAAGACCGCATTGCCCTGAGCATGATTGAGCAGGCCGAGAAGGACGGCATCATCACCAAAAACAGCCTGATTGTGGAGCCCACTTCCGGCAACACCGGCGTGGGCCTGGCCCTGGTAGCCGCCGTGAAAGGCTACAAGCTCACCCTCGTGATGCCCGAAAGCATGAGCATCGAGCGCCGCCGCCTCATGGCCGCCTACGGGGCCAATCTGGAACTCACGCCCCGCGAAAAAGGCATGAAAGGGGCCATCGAGAAAGCCCGCGAAATAGTAGCTAGCACCCCCGGGGCCTGGATGCCCATGCAGTTTTCCAACCCCGCCAACCCTAAAATCCACGCCGAAACCACGGCCCAGGAAATTCTGCGCGATGCCCCCGAGGGCTTCGACTTCCACATCACCGGCGTGGGCACCGGCGGCCACATCACGGCCGTGACGGAAACACTGAAACCGCATTTTCCCAACATGAAGACCTTCGCCGTTGAGCCCGAGGCTTCGCCCGTTATCAGCGGCGGCGCGCCGGGGCCGCACCCCATCCAGGGCATCGGGGCCGGCTTCATCCCTGATAACCTGCACGTCGACATCCTCGACGGCACCATCCAGGTATCGCAGGCCGAAGCCTACGAAATGACGCGCCGTGCTGCCCGCGAGGAAGGCATCTTCGTGGGGGTGTCGTCGGGGGCCTCGCTGGCCGCCATCGCCAAGAAGCTGCCCGATATGCCGCAGGGCAGCCGCGTGCTCACCTTCTGCTACGATACCGGCGAGCGGTACCTGTCGGTGGAAGGCCTGTTCGTATAGCCACCGGCTCCGAACTACTACCGAAAACGCCCCTGGATTTATTTCTGGGGGCGTTTTTCGTTGACAGGGACGGAGGGCAAAGAAAAAGCCCGTTCAGCAAACTGAACGGGCTTTTTCTTTATTCACTTCTTCAGTGGAGAATATCGGAGTCGAACCGATGACCTCTTGCATGCCATGCAAGCGCTCTAGCCAGCTGAGCTAATCCCCCTGATTGGTTATTTACCGCCGTGCCATTTGCGCTTTGGTTCGACAAAAGTACGGGCGAATATTGGTTTGGCAAGTGCTGGACGCATTATTTTCTGATAAATGACGCAATTGCCATAAAGTCAGCTACAAAAAATGTCGAGGTTAATGAACCGATGATGCGCTTCATGGGGCAAAGGAGTGGGGCCGGTGTTATCAAAGGTTCATATCACCGTTGTTATAACTACTTCTGATACGCAAAACGCCCGCTGCCAAAAGACAGCGGGCGTTTAAGCCAGCACTCAATTCTCAACTAAGAGAACCGGGCTAAAGCTTGCGCTCTAGAAAACGTAAGCTGCGACATTGGTATCCGTGGTAGTGGTGAAGAATCCACCACTGGCCGTTGCCGTCTTCGAGAAGTTCGTGCCCTGGTGAATAAAGGTGGCTTTGCTTGCGCCGTTGATAATCACCGAGGCCGTCAGGCGTTGCGAGTTGAACGGGTTACCCGTAGCGGTGGTGCGACGGCCGGGACGGTTAGTCGTTCTCAGCACGACGCGGATGCCCAGGTTGGGCGTGTTCTCCGCCACGGTCAGGCTGCTGGCCAAGGGAATGGTGAACGTCTGAGCGGTGGTGGTAACGTTGGTGGTAGTAAAGACTGGTACTGAGGCCGACGTGATGGCGGGATAGGTAATGGTACCATCTGCATTGACGGTCGGCGCCAGCGTGTACACATCCACGCGGGCACCTTGCAGCAAGGTATCACCGACAAGGGCGGTGGGTGCGGTGAGGGCATAGGAGATGGCCACCGATTGCGCCGTGCGGGTCACGCGGGCCGGGGCCGGGTCGGTGCTGATTTCCGAGCACGAAGCCAGGGTCAGGCCAGCGAGGAGGGCAAAAATTAACTGTTTCATACTAGCGTTGATTACGAAGTGAAGGCGACTACGCGCTTAGTTGAAGGTGTAACGCAGGCCCAACTGGATGCGGTAGCGCGACGATTCGGTGGTTACGTAGCGGTTCGTCGTGTTCAGCGTTTGCACGCTGGTCGTGGCCGTGCCGTCGGGGAATACCGTGCGCGAGTTCACAATGGGGTTGAAGTTGAAGCGCGGCTGGCCCGAAGCTTGGTCGTAATCCACGAACGACAGCGGCGAGTTGCGCTGCTGCGTCTGGCTCACGCCCCAGTTGCGGTTGATGAGGTTGCCGATGTTGAACACGTCCAGGCTAAACTGCAGGGTGTTGCGGTTCTTGCCGATGTTGGTGAACACGTCCTGCAACAGGCGGGCATCCACAAAACCAACCCAGGGCAGCACGGCGCCGTTGCGCTCGGCAATTTCGCCGCGGTGCTTGCTCAGGTACTTGTCCTGGTTGATGTAGTTGTCGAGGTCCGTCCACTGCTGGTCGGCCGTGTACACGCTCTGCTGGGGCGTGCCGTTGAACAGCGTCAGGTTGGTCAGGTTGATTTCGCTGCGGCTGCGGGGGATGTACATCAGGTCGTTGTTGCCTACGCCGTCGCCGTTCATGTCGCCGTTATACACGTACGAGTAGCGGCCGTTGGGGCCCAAATCGAGGAAGCCCGAGAGGGTGGTGGCCAAGTGGCCGATGTACTCCTTGCGGTACGAAAGCGAAGCGATAACGCGGTGTGAGCGCAGGAAATCCGAGTAACCGAGGGTGTTGGCGTTCGGGTCGCCCGAGATGGGGCGGGCTGACCACAGCGAGAAGGGCGTCGAGCCACCGATGGCCACGTCGCGGGCATCGGAGTAGGTATAGCCCAAGCTGGCGGCCAGGCCGTTGCTGAACGACTTCTGCAGCATGGCGGTCAGGCTGTAGGAATAGCCTTTATTGGTGTTGCGCATTACGATGGCTCCGTCGCTGCTCACAATTTTGGGGCTCACCTGGTAATCCGACAGGCGGGGAGCCGCCGTCGTGCGGTTCAGGGCCGTGGGCTCGCGGTAGATTTGACGCGTGTCGGCGCCTTTGGCGTTGCCCAAGGGGTTGGGCAGGTTCACGTTATCGAAGAACACCGCATTGATGTCTTTGGTGAAAATAGCGTCCAGGGTCAGCACCACGTCGCCGGGCAGGCGCTGGTCAACCCCGATGTTGGTGCGCCATACCTGCGGGAACTTGAAGTTGTGGTCGGTCACGGCCAGGTTGTAGGTAGCGGGCAGTTTGGTCTGGTCGATGTTGGCCGTAGCAGGCAGGAAGCCCGGCGTAGAGTTGAAGGCAATACCACCGGCGCTGTACACACCGCCCAGCAGGCCGTTGTTGCTGGCTTGGTTCGAAATCCACACGAAGGGCACACGGCCGGTGAAGATGCCCGTGCCGCCGCGCAGCTGGGTTTTGCCGTCGTTGTTCACGTCCCAGTTCACGCCCACGCGGGGCGAGAACATCACCGAAGACTTCTGCACCTGGTCGGTCAGAATCTGGTAGCCGTCGCGGAATTTGATGCTGGCCGCGTCGTTGTTACGCTGCAGGTCGCTGAGGATAATCGGTACGTCGATGCGCAGGCCGGCCGTCACTTTCAGGTTGGTTTTGGCGTTCCACTCATCCTGGGCATAGAAGCCCAGCTGGGCCGCTTTGGTCTGGGCTAGCGGGAAGCTCAGGCCGGGGTTGCCGTTATCCACGTTCAGCGGGTAGCGTACCGTGTAGTTGTTGGTAGCCGAAGCCAGGGCACCGCCTGGACGGGCCGTTATCTGGCTGCCAATAGCTGCTGCAGGGTCGTAGTTATAGCCGGCTGAGTTGTAGAAATCGGTCAGCGAGTTGAAGCGGTAGCGGCCGTAGAGGTCCGGGGCAAAGCCGTTTTCAAACTTGTAGTATTCGTTGTAAGTACCCAGCGTGAGCACGTGGTTGCCCACCGTCTTGCTGATGTTGTCAGACAACTGGTAGATATCCGAGTTCAGGATGTTGATGGGCGAGAACAGCTCGTAGCCGAACGAAGTGAATTCGTTGCCGCTGGCACCAGGGCCGTTGGCGTTGTACAGGATGTCAACGAAGGGGAACTGAGCACCGCCGAGCGACGAACGGAAGTCGCGCTGAGCCGTGAAGCCGGCCTGCAGCTGGTTCGAAATACCGTTGCCGAAGGTGGAGTTCAACTCGGCAATAAACGAGTTGAGGTTGTTGTTGATGCGGTAGAAAGCAGCCTGGTAAGGCAGCGTGTTGGTCGACATGCCGCGGCCACCCGTTACCGTCGGCGAGCCCGAGTTGGATGGCTGTACGTCACGGTACGACTTCAGGTAGTTGTACTTGATGGAGAAGGTATTCTTGGAGTTGATGTTCCAATCCAGCTTGGCCGTAATCTTATCCGAATTCTGTGCCAGCTTGTAACCTTCATAGGCACCTGTGCTGTAGCCGTATTTGTCTTGCAGGAAACCTGACAGGACGTCAAGGTCAGTGGCAGCTGCTGCCGAAGTCGTGCTGTTGGGGCTGGGGATGGGCAGACCGGCGCGGTTGGCCACGTAGGTTCCGGGCGGGTCGTCGCGGCGCTCACCTTCCACGCTCACAAAGTAGAAAAGCTTGTCCTTGATGATTGGGCCACCCACGCGGGCACCCAGCTGGGTCAGCGAGAAATCGGGGAAAACTTGGTCGATGTCGCGCACTTTCGTGCCCACCAAGCTGCTGGAACGGCGGAAGCCGTACACCGAAGCCGAGATGTCGTTGGTGCCCGAACGGGTTACGGCGTTTACGCCGGCACCCGTGAACGAGCCCTGACGCACGTCGAAGGGGGCCAGGTTCACCTGAATTTCCTGCACGGCGTCCAGCGAGATGGGCTGCGCGTTGGCCTGCCCGCCCACCGTGCCGCTCAGGCCGAAGGAGTTGTTGAAGATGGCACCGTCGATGGTGATGTTGTTGAAGTTGCCGTTACGGCCACCGAAGCTGTTGTTGCCCGTGCCGCTGGCCTGGGGCGTGAGGCGGGTGAAGTCGGCAAACGAGCGGCTCAGCGAAGGCAGGCGCTCGATTTGCTCGCGCTGCACCGTGGTGCTGGCACCCGTGCGGCCGGCGTTGATAACCGGGTCGCGGCGGCCGCTCACGGTTACTTCCGACAGCTCGGTGGTGGCATCGCTCAGGGTCTGGTCGAAGCGCTGGTTCTGGCCCAGGCTCAGGAACAGGCCTTCGCGGGAAATGTCTTTGTAGCCCACAAACGTGACCCGAACCGTGTAGGGACCACCCACGCGCATGTTCTGGATGTTGAAGCGGCCATCGGAGTTGGTGGGCGCTACGTACTGCGTGTTGGTGGGGGTATGAATGGCAATTACGGTAGCGCCGGGCAGGCCCGCGCCGTTTTTATCGGAGATAACTCCGCTCATGGCTGCTGTGGTCGCGCCTTGGCTCCAGCCCAGGCGGGCCGTCAGGAGCATCAGCGCCAGCAGTAGCAGGTGGCGTAAACGTAAATTATTCATGTTGAAAAAGGTTGGTGGAAACAGTGAGCTTTGTAAAAGCGGGACAAAGGTACGACGGTGCCGAAAGGGCCAATATTACGTAAATTTTACCATTGATTAATATCGCCGGAATCAGGTATTTGTCCGGCAAAGGTAATGGGCCGATACCTCATAGGCGGGGCCGCACGGCCCGAATGAACCGGCTGAGGTAATAGTCAGACTCTAAGCTGTTTTCAACCACGCCCAGCGAAGTTGAGGCATGAATAAAATCCACGCCTTCATCGTCGGCCACGGTCACCATTCCCACGTGGGTGATGGTGCGGCTGCCGGGCGAAGCTCCAAAAAATACTAAATCGCCGGGCCGTAAGTCAGTGGATTTCACGGGGTCGCCCCACACGGCTTGCTCGTTGGACGAGCGCGGAATAGTGACACCCGCCTCGCCAAAAGACAACTGTAGTAGCCCCGAGCAGTCGAGTCCCAGGCGCGTGGTGCCGCCAAACAGGTAGGGGGTGCCCTGGTAGGAGCGGGCAGCCTCAATCACGGAAGCCAGGGTGCCGGTGGCGCTACCCACGCGGGCGGGGCGCTTGGTTACCACTTTGGTTTTGGAGCCGTTGGGGGCCGCGACGACGACTTTGGATTTGCCGGTCGGGCTCACCCGGCCGCCCTTTTTCAGGCGCACCATTTCGCGGGCCGAGCGGTACTGGCCGTCGCGATAGTTAAGCTTGCGGTGGCAGCCGGCTAACAAGACCAAAGTCAGCAGCAGCAGCGGTAGTATCTTCGTTGTCACCCTCCCCATCGGCCGCAAAGATAGTTTGCGCGGCCTGTTCAGCTTTACCGCTCATGAATTTTAACGCGCTTACCGCCGAATTAATTGTTGCTTTTGAGGCCATCGTTGGCCCGGCGCACGTCCTCACCGCCCAGCGCGCCGAGGCCACAGCCACCGCCGATGCCTACGCCGACTACGGCCGCGACCACACCGAAGACCTCCAGTTTGCCCCCGACGTAGTGCTGCGCCCGGCCGATGCCGACGAAATCAGCCAGATTATGCGCCTGTGCCACGCGCACCGCATTCCCGTCACGCCGCGCGGGGCGGGCACGGGCCTGAGCGGCGGCGCGCTGCCCATCCACCACGGCGTGGTGCTGAGCACCGAGCGGCTCAATAAAATCATCCAGATTGACGAGCGCAACCTGCAAGCCACCGTGGAGCCTGGCGTGGTGAACGAGACGTTTCAGAACGCCGTGAAGGAAGTGGGCCTGTTCTACCCGCCCGACCCGGCCAGCAAGGGCAGCTGCTTCCTGGGCGGCAACCTGGCCCACAGCAGCGGTGGCCCCAAAGCCGTGAAATACGGCACCACAAAGGACTACGTGCTGAATCTGCAGGTGGTACTGCCCACCGGCGACATCATCTGGACGGCCGCCAACACCCTCAAAAATTCCACTGGCTACAACCTGACCCAACTCATGGTGGGCTCGGAGGGCACGCTGGGCATCATCACCAAAGTGGTGTTCCGGCTCCTGCCGTTCCCGCAGCAGAATATTCTGATGCTGGTGCCTTTCCGGCAGGTGGAGCAGGCGGCGGAGGCAGTTTCGGCGGTGTTTCGGGCCGGCATTATCCCGTCGGGCATGGAATTTATGGAGCGTGAGGCCATTGCCTGGTCTTCCGATTATCTGAAAATCCCGCTCACGCTGCCTGAGGATATCCTGGCTCATTTGCTTATTGAGCTGGACGGCCAGGATTTGGACCAGCTCTATAAGGAAGCCGAGCAGGTGTACGGCGTGCTGGAAAAGTATGACGTGGGCGAAATTCTCCTCGCCGACACCGCCGGCCAGAAGGACGACCTCTGGAAAATTCGCCGCAACATTGGCAATTCGGTGCGCTACAACTCCGTGTATAAGGAGGAGGACACCGTGGTGCCCCGCGCCGAGCTGCCCACCCTGCTCAAAGGCGTGAAGGAAATAGGAGCCCGCTACGGCTTCAAAAGCGTGTGCTACGGCCACGCCGGCGACGGCAACCTGCACGTCAACATCATCCGCGGCGAGCTCAGCGACGAGATGTGGAACGTGGGCCTGCGCCAGCCCATCACCGAAATTTTCGAACTGTGCGTGAAGCTGGGGGGCACTATTTCCGGCGAGCACGGCATCGGGCTGGTGCAGAAAGGCTACATCGGCATCGCCCTGGCTGAGGCCAACCTGAACCTGATGCGCGGCATCAAAGGCGTATTCGACCCGAATGGCATCCTGAACCCGGGCAAGATTTTTTAAGTGAGGGGCGTATAGCACGAGTACCCCGAAATTTTATTTTGGGCTGCGTGAACATCAATTGTTCAACGGCCCGAAATAAAAATTCGGGGTACTCGTGCTATACGGCCACCGTCGGTAAAAACTTCGGGGCCTCGCGCTTGTGCGTGGCCTGCTCATAGGCATAGCCCAGGGCCAGTAACAGCCTTTCGTGGTACGCCGGCCCCACAAACGACAGGCCCACCGGCAGCCCCAGCACCTGCCCCATGGGCACGGTGAGGTGTGGGTAGCCCGCCATGGCCGCTGGCGACGAAAAATCTACCCCCGTCGAGTAATCGCCGTTTGCCCAATCGATGCACCAGGCCGGGCCGGTTGTCACGCCGATGATGGCCGCGAGCTGGTGGGTCTTCAGCAGGCCGTCGATGGCCTGACGGGCTCCGGCCACGGTTTTTTGCACGGCGGCCTTGTATTTAGGATTGTTGAGGCCATCAGCGGCTTCGGCCCGAATGAGGGTTTCCTGCTGGAAAAACGGCATGGCTTCGGTCGCGTGGGCCTTATTGTAGGCGATGACCTCGGCCAGGTTTTTCACGGTCGCGCCGGCATCGGCCAGGTACTTGTTCACGCCGTCCTTGAACTCGTAGAGCAGCACGTCAAACTCAGCCTCGCCGAGCGGGTTGACCAGCTTATTCAGCTCCACTTCCACAATGGTTGCGCCCTTTGCCTTCAGCGCGGCCACGGCTTGCTTCAGGAGCGCGGCCACGGCCGGCGGGCCGTTGAGGTGGGCTTTCTCCACGCCCAGCCGCTGGCCCTGGAGGGCATCCGACTTGAGAAACGTGGTGTAATCGGTCAGCGCGCCTTTGGGAATGGGTAGTTTGGCGGGGTCGGCGGGGTCGGGGCCGGCCAGCGCGCTCAGCAAAATGGCCGCGTCGCGCACGGTGCGGGCCATGGGGCCGGCCGTGTCCTGGGTGCTCGAAATCGGGATGATGCCGCTGCGGCTCAGCAGGCCCACCGTGGGTTTGAGGCCCACGAGGCCGTTGCAAGAAGCCGGCGACACCACCGAGCCGTCTGTTTCGGTGCCAATAGCCACGGCGCACAAATTGGCCGCCACCGCCGCCCCCGAGCCCGAGCTGCTGCCGCTGGTGCTGCGGTCCAGCACATAGGGGTTGCGGCTTTGGCGGCCCCGGCTGCTCCAGCCGCTCACCGAGTGCGAGGACCGGAAATTGGCCCATTCGCTCAGGTTGGTTTTGCCCAGCAGCACGGCCCCGGCGGCCCGCAGCTTCTGCACGATGAAGGCATCCTGCTTCGCCTTGTGCCCGCTGAGGGCCGAAGCGCCGGCCGTGGTCATCATCTGGTCGCCGCTATCAATGTTGTCTTTAATAAGGACTGGAATGCCGTGCAACGGGCCGCGTAGCTTGCCGGCCTTGCGCTCCTGGTCCAAGCCGTCGGCAATGCTCAGCGCATCGGGGTTGGTTTCGATGACGGCGCGCAGCATCGGCCCCGCCTCGTTAAGCGCCTTGATGCGGGCGAGGTATTTCTCGCTCAGGCTGCGGGCGGTGTCCGTGCCCTTGGCCATGCGGTCCTGCAAGTCGGCCACGGTCAGCTCGTGCAGCTCGAAGTTGTCGGCCGCGCCGGTCCCTGCCGTTTCTTCCGCTGCCGGGGCTCCGGCCGGAGCGTCCGTTACGGGCTTGCCGGGGGTAGTTTGGCAGGCCACGGCGGGTAGGAGGGCGGCCGTGAGGGCCACGCGGGTACTTTGATTCAGGAAAAGACGACGGTCCATAAAAAGCAGAAACGGAGTAGGGGAGAAGCGGCCATCGGCCGCCGACTGGCAATAATACTGCCCGCCGGGAGCCCGACAACTACCGCCGTACCAACAAGTTTTTGGCCGCCGGCTTCTGGATAAAAACAAAAGCCAGTTCTGCTAAGAACTGGCTTTTGTTTGACTAACATATCAAGCGCAGTAGCGCTGGAATAGTGCGGCTTATTCCGCCTGCTGGCCTTTCAGCTTGTCCTCGCCGCCATATGGGCTGCCGGCTTTGATATCGCCGCGCAGGCCGCCGTGGTCGGTGGTTTTGGGGGCACCGGTCTGGCTGTCGGTGGGCACTTCGCTGGCCTCGGTGGCCGGTTTAGCGCCGCCGGTTATTTCGGCCGTTTTGGCCACGTAGCGCCGCTTGGCTTCTTCCTCCGACACACCCTTGAACTGGTTCCACGAGTCCCATTGCGCCTGCGAAAGACCGGCAGGGCCGCTGGCCTGGTCGGCGGCGGCGGCGTCTACTTCGCCGGGTTGCATGTTCACATCGCCCTCGGTGGCTTGCTTGTAGAGGCCGTAAAGCTCGGTCATGTGCTTGGCGGCCACGTCGCCGGGCAGGTTATTTACTTGTTCGGCCGCAGCCTGGAATTGTTCGTCGATGTTCATGATTGAAAAAGGAGGGCTGGAAAAAGAGGAGCAGGGCCGCTACGGCGGGGTTTTGGCAGGAATTCGGTGCCATTTGCGTTAATGACAATACCCTGCGGTGGGCCTTTAGGTTGCGGGGTCGTACTTTTGCGGGCAACTATGTGCGGAATAACTGGAGTATTTGCCTTTACGGAAACAGGTCGTCAGTCGCTGGCCAACCTGCAAGCGTCCACCGACGCCATCATTCGCCGCGGACCCGACTCGGAGGGCCACTTTGTCTACGACCAATGCGGTCTGGGCTTTCGCCGGCTGGCCATCCTCGACCTCTCGGCCGACGGCAACCAGCCGATGACCGACGAATCGGGACGCTACACCATCGTCTTCAACGGCGAGATATTCAACTACCGCGAGCTGCGCGAAAAGCTCATTAAGCGCGGCTGCAAGTTTCACTCGCAGACCGATACGGAGGTTATTCTCCAGATGTACATCACCGAGGGCCGCAGCTTCATCAAGAAGCTGAACGGCTTTTTCGCCTTTGCCATCTACGACAAGGAGGAAAACTCGCTGCTCATCGCCCGCGACCGGTTTGGTGTGAAGCCTCTGCTCATCTACCGCGACGAGGACAAGCTGTTCCTGGCTTCCGAAATGAAGTCCATCATGGCCCTGGGCGTGCCGCGCAAGCTCGATTACGTGGCCCTGAGCCAGTATTTGCAGCTCAACTACATCCCCGGCCCCGCCAGCATTTTCAAGGGCGTGAAGAAGATGCTGCCCGGCCACTACCTGTATATCAAGGACAACAAGGTGGTGGGCAAAGCTTGGTATAAAATCCCCTACGACCCCAAAAAGGTCGCCAAAAACAAGCTCAGCTACGAGCAGCAGCAGAAAAAGCTGGTCGACCTGATGGACGGAGCCGTGCAGCGTCGCCTCGTGGCCGACGTGCCCCTCGGTGCCTTCCTCAGCGGCGGCATCGACTCCAGCGTAATCACCGCGCTGGCCGCCCGCCACACGCCGCACCTCAACACGTTCAGCATCGGCTTCAAAGACGAGCCCTTCTTCGACGAAACCAAGTACGCCAACCTCGTGGCCGCCCGCCACAAGACCAACCACACGGTTTTCTCGCTCACCAACGACGACCTCTACGAGCACATCCACAGCATGTTGGACTACCTCGATGAGCCGTTTGCCGATTCCTCGGCCCTGGCCGTGTACATCCTCAGCCAGCGCACCCGCCAGCACGTCACCGTGGCCCTGAGCGGCGACGGGGCCGACGAAATGTTCGGCGGCTACAATAAGCACATGGGCGAGTTCAAGGTGCGCCAGGGCGGCGTGAAAGCCGAAGCCGTCACGGCCCTCGGCTTCGTGTGGGACGCCCTGCCCAAGTCGCGCAACAGCTTCTTCGGCAACCGCGTAAGGCAACTCCAGCGCTTCTCGCGCGGCATGACGGCCGGCGTGAAAGACCGGTACTGGGACTGGGCCAGCTTCGCCTCGGCCAGCGATGCCAACACCCTGCTCAGCGCCGCCAGCCGCCGCAAAGTGGGCAAAAAAGCCGCCGCCAAGCGCCGCAAAGACATTCTGGAGCACCTGCACGCCGACGGCGACCTCAACGAGGTGCTGCTCACCGACATGAACCTGGTGCTGCCCTACGACATGCTCACGAAAGTGGACATGATGAGTATGGCCAACTCGCTGGAAGTGCGCACTCCCTTCCTCGACTACAAAGTGGTCAACTTCGCCTTCTCCATCCCCGTCACCAGCAAGGTCGACGCCACAATGAAGAAGCGCATCGTGCAGGACGCCTTCCGCTCCGAGCTGCCCGTCGAGCTCTACGACCGCCCCAAGCACGGCTTCGAAGTGCCCCTGCTGAAATGGATGCGCGGCGAGCTGCGCAGCCTCATCGAAGATGATTTGCTCCGCGACGAGTTCATCGAAGCCCAGGGCATTTTCGACGTGCAGGCCATCCGCGCCCTCAAGGCGCAGCTGTTCTCGCGCAGCCCCGGCGACGTGCACGCCCGCATCTGGGGCCTCATCGTCTTCCAGACCTGGTGGAAGCAGTATATGGCCTAAGCTAACTTTGTTTCGACATAACTTTGTTTCAACGCAATAATTCTGATTTGCATTTCAATCTGATATATGAAGCTTTCCATTGTAATACCAGCCTATAACGAAGGCCCAACCATTCACGAGATACTCAATTTGATTGATGCAGTACAATTGGTTGGTGGAATTGAAAAAGAAATAATTATCGTTAACGACTGCTCAACGGACAACACGGAAGCTGCTGTGCAACGCTACATGAGCGAACACCCCAATGTACCGATTGTATATCACGCCCACGCGGTAAACATGGGAAAAGGTGCCGCCCTGCACACAGGTATAAGGGTAGCAACCGGTGAATACGTTGTGATTCAGGATGCCGACCTTGAGTATGACCCCGAAGAATATAATGTGCTATTAAAGCCTGTTATTAAGGGCTTTGCAGATGTTGTTTTCGGCTCCCGATTCATGGGGGGGCGTCCGCACCGCATCTTGTTTTTCTGGCACAGCATCGGCAACAAATGGCTGACGCAGCTTTCCAATGGGTTCAATAACTTGAACCTGACAGATATGGAAACCTGCTATAAGTTGTTTCGCCGCGATATTATTCAAGGGCTTAAGTTGGAGGAAAAAAGATTCGGCTTTGAACCCGAGGTTACCGCCAAAGTAGCGCGTGTGAAAGACGTTCGTATCTATGAGGTTGGCATTAGCTACTATGGGCGCACATATGCCGAGGGCAAGAAAATAGGTTGGCGCGACGGTGTTCGGGCTATCTATTGCATTATTAAATATGGCTTGTTTGCATAGCATTCTGGTGTGTAAGGGGAGTTTAGATAATTAGGCAATGGGAAATAATACTTTTACTTTATCAATTGAATCAAACTATAATAAAATAGATAAGGAAAATCTCCTTTTCTATTTTATTATAGTTGCTATCCTTATCCTTCGGACAACCTTGATAGGTAAGGGATTGGTTTCGTTTATAGATGAATACCGCTATTTCTGTACATTAGATGCTGTAAAGCAATTTTCCCAAGGACACTTCACGCAGGGCATTGTTGCGCTTAACTCAACTCAAGGAAGGCCAGGTGATGCATTTATCCGGTTGATTCCTGCGGTGGTACAGGCCGCAATGTTCAAGGTGGTTCATATTAACACCAATACGCCGACATCACTGGTAACGGCTGCTTGGATGAATTGGGCCATGCTAATAATTAATATAGTCTTATTTTACAAAATTGCAAATGCGCTTTTCAATAATAGGTGGAGTAAAGTAGCAGTCATCATTTATGCCTGCTTGGCCAATACCAACATCTACCTGCGGCATATCCTGCCGTACGACATGTCTATGTGCTTTTTTTTACTAGCACTCTGGTTGATTATTAAGGATTATAAAGGAAAATTATTCACTAATAAGCTGCCTGCTTTTAAAATCGGTGTTTTCTCCGGAATAGTGTTTGTTATATATCCCGGCTACTTCCTGGCACCAGCCATGCTGGGCCTGATGATGATTGAATTACCAATTATTAAAAGTAGCCTGCAACGGTTATTGGTACGAGGAGCTGTTTACGTACTCGGTTTTGGTATGGTGATAATGGCCTTTGAAATAACTGCCAGAATAGGGGGCGTGAGTTACCTCATGAGTAGTAGTACTTTATCTTCTACTATTACACAAGGAGATTTTTCGGAGGGGTACTCCTTTGCGGCATCTTATTTAATTAATGTTGAAAGGGGCCTGGGCTGCCTGTTGCTGATTTTGCTTCTATGGTCGCTGGTGTCAATACTGTGGCCAACTCGTTTTGGTGTAACTGAAACAGTTGAATTCCGGAAGCAAAGGGTATTACTGACGATTGTGCTGATGCTCGGTTGGCTCTGTTACGCATCTTTGGTCTATTTGGGGCACAAATTGGTTTTTTATGGGCGAATTCTGCATCTGTTTATGCCGATGCTGGTACTGGTTTGTATTTGTGGTATTGCTAATTTTAAGCACAGCAGCATCAGATATATTTTGATTCTAATCAGTGTCGCATCATTCCTGTATTTCTTTATAGGCTACTCCAAAGTTATTTATGTGAAAGACGTTGCATTTGATAATAAGATTTTTGCGCCGCTTCCCGCACACGTAATACGCTATAATACGGCCTGTGGAAACGATGTTTATGATTATGAACCTTTTCAGGCTAAGTACAGCGACAGACCAAATCTTGCAGCAGCCAATGCAAATGATACGCTTCTACTTGTGAATTTTGGTACACTTTACCCTATTCGTTGCCACAACACTCTGGTCGATATACGGAACCGTGGTGTGCTGCTGGCACAAGGAGACGATATGTCAGAATTCCTTCCGTACCAATATGAGGCATATAATTCCCGGGAACGTCAGTTGTTAAAAACTTGGCCATATCAGTTTCAGATTTATACGATACCTTCTCAAGACAGAAAAGCAATCAAAGTCGAATAATTGTAACCAAATTACGACCGCCCCAAGCACGGCTTCGAAGTGCCCCTGCTGAAATGGATGCGCGGCGAGCTGCGCAGCCTCATCGAAGATGATTTGCTCCGCGACGAGTTCATCGAAGCCCAGGGCATTTTCGACGTGCAGGCCATCCGCGCCCTCAAGGCGCAGCTGTTCTCGCGCAGCCCCGGCGACGTGCACGCCCGCATCTGGGGCCTCATCGTCTTCCAGACCTGGTGGAAGCAGTAAACGAAGTAAGTTGTTGAATGTGAATGCATTTTGTCAAATTCATGATTGGTGGTACCTAGTGGGCCGGCCGCAACGGCTGGCCCTTCTATTTGGTGTCTTGTTCACGCTGGTGCGCCTCAGCTTAGTTGGCAAAGGCACCATGGCGTTTGTGGATGAGTCCCGCTACGTCAACGCCATGCTGGGCCTGCGCTCGCTCAGCGAAGGTCACGGACAGGAATTCCTGCGCTATATCAACTCCATGGGCGCCCGCCCGGGCGACGGTATATGGCGGGCCATCCCCGGTCTGGGCCAAGCCATCCTGCTGCGGGTCTTCGACCTGAACCCCAACGCGCCGCCCTCGCTGCAAGTCCCTCAGGTGTTCAACGTGCTCATCGTAAGTCTAAATGCCCTGCTGCTCTACCACATTTACCGGCGCTTTTTCAATGTTGGCCTGGCATTGCTGGGCCTTGCGCTGTATTCGGGCTTGGTAAACACTAACTTATATTTGCGTCATCTGCTGCCCTACGACCATTCCCTGTTCTTCTTTTTCTTGGCGCTTACAGTGTTGCTGCGGCCCAAAGCAGCCGTCGGCCTCAAGCTTCAGACACTGGCAGGAGTATTGAGCGGCCTTAGCTACGCCATTTATCCCGGCTACTTTATGGGGCCTGTGCTGCTGCTGACCTTAGCGCTCATGACCGGTTTCGAGGCCCCGCGTCCGGATTGGCTTCGTGCTGCAAAGCCCGCCGCTGCCCAACTGGCTGGCCTGCTAACGGTGCTTTTGGCCTTTGAAGGCTTGGCTCGCCTAGGCCACACTTCGTACTGGAACAGCAGCCGCTACATTGCCACTACCGTCACGCAAGGCAGCTTTGCCGAAGGGTTTAGCTTCCTCGGTAGCTATTTCTGGCATGTGGAAGGCTGGCTCGGCATTGGTCTGCTGGTGCTATTCGGGGTTGGGTTAGGGTTGAGTTGGTGCTCGGGCTGGTTTGCCGCCGATGGCGGAGCCACACGAGGGCTTGTGCGCCTGCTCACGGTTGGCTTTTTGGCGTGGCTGGGCTATGCTTTGGTGGTTCAGGTGGGCCATAAGTTGGTGTTCTACGGGCGCACGCTGCACTTTTTTGTGCCATTCATCATCATGGGGGCGCTGGTGGCATTGCGCACGGTTGGTCGCCCTAGACAACCCCGCACTTGGCTCTATTGGGGTAGTGGCGGCATTGCCCTGTGGCATTTCGGAGTATTTGTAGCCAGCTACCTCCCCATTGATTATCCTTGCGATGTAGCGTACCGCGCAGACATCTATGATTATGCGCAGGTTGCGATAAGCCAGGTCAATGTATGCGACGAGCACCTCATATTTTATCGATTATTTGGGCCACGCCTGCGCAGCCAAGTGACGCAAAAGCATCGAAATCCCACTTTTCAGTTGCTGAATTTCGCCTATCTATACCCAATCAACTGTTACCGGCCTGCGCACTTGAACCCCGGCAAAGTAGTGGCCGATAGTCCTTACTTTATGAAATATCCCGCCTATCAATTTGAAGGCCATAGTGCCTCGCAGCGTGCTGTTCTGCAAAATCATGAAATCAATTTTCAGATTATTCGTAATGATAATTGACTTATAATCATTTGATTTACCCCTGCGTTCTGCTGCTTGCTCATTGGCGTGAGAATAAGGACTAACCGCGAGGTCCGGTAGGGTGGACCGTAAAGACCTAAATTTGTTCCATTGAGTATAAATCTCCACGCATTCCGCATCTTATGAAAATAGCAGTTGTAGGCACCGGCTACGTCGGTTTGGTAACGGGCACGTGTTTTGCCGAAGTTGGCATCGAGGTGACGTGTATTGATATCGACCATAAAAAAATCGAGAATCTACACCAAGGCATTTTGCCGATTTACGAGCCGGGCCTGGAAGAAATGGTTACCCGCAACGTGGAAAAAGGGCGGTTGCACTTCTCTACCAATCTGGCCGAAGCAATCAAAGACTGTGACGTGGCCTTCATTGCGGTGGGTACGCCTCCCGGCGAAGACGGCTCGGCCGACCTGAAATACGTGCTGGCCGTGGCCCGCGGTATTGGCGAGAGCATGAATAGCTACGGTGTCATCGTCACGAAGAGCACGGTGCCCGTGGGCACAGCCGCTAAGGTGCGCGTCGAAATCGAGCAGGCCCTGGCCAAGCGCGGGGCCAACGTCGAGTTCGACGTGGCTTCCAACCCCGAATTCCTGAAAGAAGGCGCGGCCATCGACGACTTCCTCAAGCCCGACCGCATCGTGGTCGGCATCGCCTCGGAGCGCGCCGAAGAGGTGATGACCAAGCTCTACAAGCCCTTCCTGCTCAACGGCCACCCGATTATCTTCATGGATATCCCGTCGGCCGAAATGACGAAATACGCGGCTAACTCCATGTTGGCCACCAAAATCAGCTTCATGAACGACGTGGCCAACCTGTGCGAAATCATGGGGGCCGACGTAAACATGGTGCGCCGGGGCATCGGCTCCGATGCCCGCATCGGCACCAAGTTTATCTATCCCGGCATCGGCTACGGGGGGTCGTGCTTCCCCAAGGACGTGAAGGCGCTCATCAAAACCGCCCAAGAAAACGGCTACGACATGCAGGTGCTCCGCGCCGTGGAAAGCGTGAACGAAGACCAGAAATCGGTGCTCTTCAACAAAGTCAGCAAGCACTTCGGCGGCGACCTGCGCGGCCTGAAAATCGCCGTGTGGGGCCTGTCCTTCAAGCCCAAAACCGATGACATGCGTGAGGCCCCCTCGCTGGTCATCATCGAGAAGCTGCTGGCCGCCGGCTGCACCGTCACCGCCTACGACCCCGTGGCCATGCCCGAAGCCAAGCACTCGCTCGGCGACAGCATCAGCTACGCCAAAGACGAGTTTGCGGCCCTGATTGACGCCGATGCCCTGCTCATCGTCACGGAATGGCCCGATTTCCGCTCCCCCAATTTTGACGTTGTGGGCCGCCTGATGAAGCAGAAAGTTGTTTTCGACGGCCGTAACATCTACGATGTGAAGGAGTTGAAAGAGCTTGGCTTCGTGTACCACTGCATCGGCATCAAAACCGACCACAAGGAGCCGGCCGCCTAATTTTTTGAAAAGAGTGTCATACGGAGCGTAGCGAAGCATGACGTTCTAATGACCCAATACCGATACTATGACCAATACTTCCGAAGAAAAAAAGCGCGTCCTCATCACCGGCGGGGCCGGTTTTCTGGGCTCGCACCTCTGCGACCGGTTCCTGAAAGAGGGCTACCACGTGGTGGCGATGGACAACCTGATTACGGGTTCCATCCAGAACATTGAGCACCTGTTTGGCCGGCCCGATTTTGAGTTTCATCAGGCCGATGTGAGCAAGTTCGTGTTCGTGCCCGGCAAGCTGGATTACATCCTGCACTTCGCCTCGCCAGCCTCGCCCATCGACTACCTCAAAATTCCGATTCAGACCCTGAAAGTGGGCTCGCTCGGCACGCACAACCTGCTGGGCCTGGCCCGCGTGAAAGGTGCCCGCATGCTGATTGCCAGCACCTCGGAGGTGTACGGCGACCCCGAAATCCACCCCCAGGTGGAAGAGTATTTCGGCAACGTGAACCCCGTGGGCCCGCGTGGCTGCTACGACGAGGCCAAGCGCTTCCAGGAGGCCATCACTATGGCCTACCACAACCATCACGGCCTGGAAACGCGCATTATCCGCATTTTCAACACCTATGGCCCGCGGATGCGCTTGGACGACGGCCGCGTACTGCCGGCTTTCCTCTCGCAGGCTCTGCGCGGCGAGAACCTGACCGTGTTCGGCGACGGCTCGCAGACCCGCTCGTTCTGCTATGTGGACGACCTGGTGGAAGGTATTTATCGTCTGCTGCTCAGTGACTACCACCTGCCCGTGAACATTGGTAACCCGTCGGAAATCACCATCAAGGAGTTTGGTGAAGAAATCGCGCGCCTCACCGGCGTCGAATTCAAGCCGACCTACCAGGCCCTGCCCGAAAACGACCCCATGAAGCGCCGCCCGGATATCACCAAAGCCAAGGAAATCCTGGGCTGGGAGCCCAAGGTGGACCGCGCTGAAGGCCTGCGTCGCACGCTGGAGTATTTCAAAGAACACGTCAAATAGCTTCCGATGGCCGATTATCCTGCCCCACACCTTATCGAGTTCCCCAGGCTGGGGGCACCGGGCATTGGCTACATTTCCGTGGGCGAAAACGCCAAAGACCCGCTGCCCTTTGCGGTGCAGCGGGTCTTCTGGACGTACTACACCCCAGAAAGCATCGTGCGGGGCCGCCACGCCCATCATCGCACCGAGCAGCTTTTGTTTGCCGTGGCGGGCCGAATCACCGTCACCACGGAAACGGCCACCGGTGATATTCAGATTTTCCGCCTCGAAGACCCTAACGTGGGACTTTATGTACCGCCTTCGGCTTGGCATACCATGCAGTACTCGCATACCGCGGTGCAGTTGGTGCTGGCCTCGCAGGCTTATGCTGAGGAAGATTATATCCGCGAATACGCCGCCTTTCGGGAGCGATGGGCGCAACAAACCTGAGCCGCTTACGGCTGGCTCAGGTCTGGCCAACCGAAGTTGACGCGAAGCCAATGGCTGAAACGGAGCCCCGTGCCCGCACTGCCGGCCCAAAGCCCTGCTGATAACCGTTCTGGGTATTATTCCCGCCTCGACTAGTTACAGGGTGCGTTGCTGGCCGTGGCCGACACCATTCGCGCATTCTAACATTCTAATCAGCTTTCCTTCTTTTCATTTCAAAGCTCCGGCTGAGCGTACCCACCCGTGCGGCCCAGCGGCAATTCTATCCAATCAATCCATGCCCAAGCTCTCCGTCATCGTTCCCTGCTATTTTAACGAGGATAACATTCCGGTGACGACCCGCGAACTTGTGGCGAACGAAGCGAATTTCCCGCCCGAAGTCACGTTCGAATACGTTTTCGTGAACGACGGTTCCGGCGACGACACCCTCGGTGCGCTACGCCGGGCGCAGGCCCTGTATCCCGGCCGCATTCGCATCGTGGATTTAGCGGGTAACGTGGGCTCCTACAATGCCATCGTGGCCGGCATGGCCCATGCCACCGGCGACTGCCTATCCGTCATCACCGCTGACCTGCAGGACCCACCCGAGCTGATGGTGCAGATGTACGGCTATTGGCAACAAGGCATTAAGCTGGTCATCGGCAACCGCCAGGACCGCGAAGAGAAAGGCCTTTCCGTAGCCATGGCCAAGCTGTTTCACTGGCTGATGAAGAACCTGGCCCTGCGCAACATCCCTGACGGTGGCTTCGATTTCGTGTTCTTTGACCGGCAGGTAGCCACCGAGGTGCTGAAGCTACACGAGCGCAACTCCAATGTGTTCTACCTCATGGTGTGGTTGGGCTTTGCCTATGTCAACATTCCCTACACCCGCCGCAAGCGGGAAATCGGGAAGTCGCGCTGGACGCTAAACAAGAAAATCAAGCTACTCATCGACTCGCTGATGGCCTTTTCCTTTGTGCCCATCCGCGCCATTTCGGTGCTGGGCCTGGGGCTGGGCCTCATTGCCCTCCTGTACGGTGTGTATGTGATTGCCCTCAAGGTGGCCCGCCCCGATGAGCCCGCCGGGTGGACCACGCTTATGGTGGTTATGCTGTTCGTGTCAGCTTTTCAGATGATTGCGCTGGGCGTAATTGGCGAGTACGTATGGCGCGGGCTGGATGCAGCCAGGAAGCGGCCACTGTACGTGGTTCGCGAAATATTCGACTGATATTATGGTCTGATTAGCACAATAATACTGCCTGAATCTGCCTTTTCAAGAATCATCCTGTCAGTCCTATCTAGGTGCGGCTACCAATGCCACGAACGCCTTAAGCAAAGCGGTCTGAAGCAACATCAATTTCCTGCGACAAGCCGCTGTTTTTTTATTTCTGCTCACTCAATCGGCCCAACAATACATGGCCCATTGACGGGTGCCGCCAAGGTGGGAGAATCGTATAAATGCAATTGGTTGGAGCGGGGCTGCTATCTTTGCAGCTTCGATAGTCGCCTTCCGCCTGCTTTATGACCGTTCCGTTTCTGTCTTTTGCTCCTCAACACAATCCCATTCGCTCAGAAGTGCTGGGTGCTATTGCTGATGTTTACGATAAGCAATGGTACGTGCTTGGCGAGCAGGTGAAAGCCTTTGAGGCCGAATACAGCACCTTCAACCACGTAGCCCATACCATCGGGGTAGCCAATGGCCTCGATGCCCTGCATCTGGCCCTGGAAGCCTTGGGTGTACAGCCCGGCGACGAAGTTATTGTCCCCAGCAACACCTACATCGCGACCTGGCTGGCCATCTCCTTCGTGGGCGGCGTCCCCGTGCCTGTCGAACCCAATCCCGACACGTACAACATTGACCCGGCCCGTATCGAAGCCGCGCTCACGTCGCGCACCAAGGGCATTATGCCGGTCCATCTGTATGGACAAGCCTGCGAAATGGGCCCCATCATGGATATTGCCCGCAAACACGGCCTGTGGGTAGTGGAGGACAATGCCCAGTCGCAGGGCGCCGCGTGGGAGGGAGGCCTGACCGGCAGCTTCGGCGCCGTGAACGGTACCAGCTTCTACCCCGGCAAAAACTTGGGGGCCCTCGGCGATGCCGGGGCTGTGACCACCAATGATGCCGACCTGGCCCACAAAGTGCAGGTGCTGCGCAACTACGGCTCGCAGCAGAAATACTACAACGAAGTAATCGGCCATAATTCGCGGCTCGATGAGCTACAAGCGGCTGTCCTGCGGGTTAAGCTCAACTATTTGCCGGAATGGACTGCCCAGCGGCAAAACGTTGCCCAACTCTACAACCAGCACCTTGCCGGAATAGCTGACTTGCAGCTGCCCGCAACTGCTCCCGGGGCCACGCACGTGTACCATCTGTATGTGGTGCGGACCACTCAACGGGCAGCTTTGCAGCAATACCTGACGGAGCAGGGAATCGGCACGCTCATTCATTACCCTATCCCGCCCCACCAGCAGCAGGCTTATGCTCATCTGGCAATTCCGGTGGGCACTTATCCGCTGGCGGAAGAACTGGCGGCGACGTGTTTGAGCTTGCCCATGTGGCCCGGAATGACGGAGGAGCACGTTTTGGCGGTAGCCAAGGCCATCCGAAGCTTTTTAGGCGATAGAGGGTAACCTTGCTTTTACACAACTGCTCAATGCTAAACCCGCACCTGATAGAGTTTCCTAAAATGGGCAACCCAGAGATTGGCTACATCTCTGTTGTTGAGCAAAATACCCTGGTTCCCTTTGAGGTGAAGCGGCTTTTCTGGACGTATTACACTCCGGAAAGCATCGTCCGTGGCCGGCACGCGCATCATAAAACCGAGCAAGTGCTGATTGCCGTTGCCGGGCGCATTACCGTCACCACGGAGCTGAGCGATGGCACCATTCAGATATTCCGCCTGGAAAATCCCAATGTAGGGCTTTACGTGCCCCCCCACGCCTGGCATACCATGCAGTACTCGCATGCGGCTGTTCAGCTTGTCCTAGCTTCCGACGTTTATAACGAGGATGATTACATTCGTAGTTATACCGATTTCAAAGAAATATGGCAGAGCAAATAAATGTTGTGCCAAGGCCGGATTTAATTGAGGAAAGAGCGGAAGCATTGGGCCTGTATTCGCCTACCAGCTTCCTGCGGCATATCCCACTTGCCATCCAACAAGAGCAATATGGCACCGGGGCGGCCCAGCGTTTCGGAACAGGCACCGGGGAAGAGGTATTGCCAATGGCTGATGCGGCTGCCGGACAGTGGCTGGTACAACACTTGGCCTGGGACACGGCGTTTTTTGGGGTCGATACCTACCGATTATTCACAGGGCTGTTTGCCACGGCTACTTCCCCTGATGCCTTAGCCCAGGCGGCACGCGAGCTGCGAGCCGAACTTGCGCAGCGCGGCGCATACTATGCTTTCAGCATCGTACCAGCCGAGGATATTCAGCTAATCCAAGCACTGACCCAGGGCGGATGGGGGCTGATTGAAACCAGGTTAAATTTTTATCGTCCCACGGCTGAACCCTTGCCGGTGCCACCGGCTTTGGTGCGGGCCGCCCGCCCCGACGAGGCCAGTCATCTCGGCCGGGTATCGGCCCAAGCCCGTAACGACTACGACCGTTTCCATGCCGACCCTTGGTTTGGCGAAGAACGGGCGGCCGCAATGCTCACCCGCTATGCTGAGGCCGCTGTGGCGGGCACGTACGCCGATACAGTGCTGGTGCCCGCTGAAGACGACTTAGTGGTCGACTCCTTTCTGGCAATCGGAGACACCGCGCCGGACCCTCTCATCGCCGATAGTGGCTACTCCCGGGTGCTGCTCACTGCGGTAGGCCCCGAGAACCGGGGCTGGCATGTGAAGCTGGTAGCCGAAACCGTCCGTCGGGCCGCCACCAATCAGTTATCCAATGTCCTGATGACTACCCAGGCAACGAACCGGGCAGTGTTCCGCACCTGCGAAAAGCTGGGTTTTCGGCTTGGCAATACGACCCATGTGTTTGCTTGTTATTCATAATAAATGGTTAGCTGTGCCAAAATAGTTATCTGTACCAAATAGGTATAATCTATTCAACGTACTGCTTTTAAATATTTAATTAGAAAAAATAATACGCTGGGCATGTTTTCATGATGCCTTTCTAGTCTTGGAAACCCAGTATTACTGAAACTTAAATAAAACTACTCAAACAGGATGTATACTCCCTCTCTGGTTACTATCGGAATAGCATCTTACAACAATGCTCATTATATTGAGCAGATGCTGGATAGTGTTCGTAATCAGACGCATCCATTGGTTGAACTGGTTGTAGTGGATGATTGTTCTACTGATAAATCGGTTGAAGTAATTACCAATTGGTTAGCCCGTACTAATTACCCGGCCACTTTTATTCGGCACGAGCGCAACCAAGGCATCGTCAGAACCTTCAGCGAGTGCCGGACTCATGCCCACGGCGAGTACGTGAGCTGGGTGGGGTCAGACGATGTACTGCACCCCACTATGGTGGCCGAAACCGTAGCCGAGTTTGAACGCCAGGGCACGGACTGCGGAGCCGTATATGGTGATTGTGAGATTATCGACTCCACAGGGAAAGTGATTGCACCCAGCTTTCTGCAATTTTTTGACCCTTCCTTCGCCGATAACCCACCCCAAGGCAACCTCATCGTCCCCCTGCTAAAGGGGTTTTATGTGCCCGCACTCACCACCACCATTCGCCATAGTGCGCTGGATAAGGTAGGGGAATACGATTTGTCGCTCTACTCGGAAGACCTTGATATGTGGTTGCGACTGTCCCGGCACTTTCGCTTTGCCTACCTGCCAGGTAGTCTGGGGGGGTATCGGGTGCACAACGCTTCCGCGATTCATACCAACCGGGTAGCCTTGAACGAGACATACTTCCGCATCTACAACAAAGCTTACTTCGAGGGGGATTCCGAATGGGCCGCCGCCCGCCACAATCTGGCCGACCAGGCCGAACACTATTACGCCAGCGTAGGCCCTGCAGCCCGAGAAAAACTATGGTATGCCTTTCGCGAATCAAAGAGCAATAAGATAGGAGTATTCTGGGTCCTGGCCCGTTTGGGAATAAGTTACAAAGTGATACGCCAACTGTTGGCCCTTAAGCCTCGGATATAAAAGAATGCAGGCTGAGCAGTTATTTGAAGTGCTGATGAGTGGCGCAGGAAGTTTTGTCGCTGATGCTGAAGTGTCAGCAATGGTGATTACAGTAGAATAGTCGGGAGAATCGGTGACGAGGACCATTTCTCTAGTTCAAAAAACTCGATTGAGTGCTCTGCTTGTCCAGTCGTCCAGAAGCAAGGCTGTGGCGTGGAAGGCCGCATCATGCTTGCGTGGTTTGTCTGGTATTGCCCTGTCTTTCGAACGTAAGGAAAGTTGCGACTCCATTCTATCCCGCTTTGACCGGCCACTTCAGATATACCATCCGGAGTACACTGGTAAGCATGTATTACCTTCGAGGGTACTATGTGATTCAATGTCTTGAATCGACTTTCTGTTTATGATAAATGTTACAAAAGCATATTTGCCGCCGCTTGCAGAATACTCCCAATACTTAGAAGGCATTTGGGAAAGAGGGTGGCTTACTAACAACGGGCCTTTGGTACAGCAACTTGAAACCGACTTGAATCAGTACCTGGATGGCTCACAGGTTCAATTCCTGTCTAATGGCACAATTGCTTTGCAAATTGCCATCAAAGCGCTGGATTTATCGGGAGAGATTATCACCACTCCGTTTTCTTACGTTGCCACAACAACTGCTATACTTTGGGAGAACTGCGAGCCTGTATTCGTAGATATCGAAGACCAGACCTTTTGCATAGATGCTGCTAAAATTGAAGCCGCAATTACCCCCCGCACTACAGCAATTCTGGCTACGCACGTGTACGGATACCCCTGCGATGTGCTGGCAATAGAGTCTATTGCCCAACGTCATAACCTGAAAGTGATTTACGATGGTGCCCACGCCTTTGGGGTGCGCGTGCATGGCCGCCCACTTCTTAGCTACGGCGATTTGGCTACTTGTAGCTTCCATGCCACCAAGCTTTTTCATACTGTAGAGGGCGGTGCTATCGTGATGAACGACGAAGAGCTGGCACGCAACGTATGGCTCTACAAGTCGTTTGGGCACATTGGCGATGAGTATTTTACCTTGGGGGTGAATGGCAAAAACTCTGAATTCCATGCTGCGATGGGCCTCTGTAATCTGCCACGAGTATCGGAATTTATTCGCCAGCGCCAGCAGCTAGCCACTATCTACACCTCCGAACTGGCCGGTTTGGGCTTGCAATATCCCGCGCCGGCCGAGCCGAGCCTGGAATATAATTACGCTTACTTCCCCATTGTATTTGCCAGCGAATCCCAGATGCATCAGGTGAAAGAGTATCTCCTGAGCCACGAAATCAGTACGCGCCGCTACTTTTTCCCTTCACTCAATAAGCTGCCGTACCACACCGGAGCCGATTGCCCCATTTCCGAAGATATCAGCCGGCGCGTGCTGTGCCTGCCATTCTATCAGGACCTGGCACCCGCAGATGTCCGGCGCATTGCCCAACTTATCCAAGCAGCCTGCCGATGAATCTCGTCATTATGCAGCCTTACTTGTTTCCATACGTGGGCTACTTTCAATTGCTGACAGCTGCCGACCGTTTTGTCGTGTATGATGATGTGCAGTTTATTAAGGGCGGATGGATAAATCGTAATCAACTGTTAGTCAATGGCCAGCCGTGGATGTTCACCGTGCCGCTTGACCAGCCTAGCCCCAATCGACTAATTCGGGACATTGAATTGCGGCCACGCGACCTGTGGCAGCCAAAGTTATTGCAAACCATAAGTCAGAACTATCGGCGGGCCCCTCACTACGAACCGGTCTTTGAACTGATTAAACAAATATTTGAGGCCGATGCCCGTACCATCGCCGATTTAGTTCGTAATAGCCTACAGCAAATAGTGCAATATCTAAACCTGCCCGTGCAACTCATTCCAAGCTCTGATATTTACAATAATGCCCACCTTCGCGCGCAAGCGCGGGTAGTCGATATCTGCCAGCAGGAAGGGGCAACCTGCTACATCAACGCAATGGGTGGGCGCGCGCTCTATGATGGGGAAACATTTCAACAAGCGGGCATTTCCCTCAAATTTATTCAACCCGAGTTGCCGCCCTATCCACAGCAAGTGAAAAATGGTGAATTCGTGCCCGGGCTTTCAATAGTCGATGCGTTGATGCATAACTCTAAACCTGAGATTCATAGCCTTCTTCAGAGCTATTCTCTTCGAGCAGCGGAAGGATAGTATGTATATTAATTGTGTTAAATTGCAAATGCAATCAGCATTTGCAATTTGCAATCATAGTTGGGATACTAGATTGTGGATAGCGTGATTTTTTAAATTTTTTTATATGATAGGCTACTATTCCGATGCGGAACTGCGTGAATTAGGTTTTGCTGCCGTAGGGGAGCATGTACTTATCTCCAAAACGGCTACTATCTATAATTTGAGTAATATTAGCATTGGGAATAATGTTCGGATTGATAATTTTTGTGTCATTGCACCATCGGGGACAGGGAAATTAGTTATTGGTAATAATTCGCAGATTTCAGCATTCAATTTCATTAATGGGATGGGTGATATTATTCTCTCAGATTATTTCACCACGGCCCCTTATGTAAGCATATTCACCTCATCTGATGATTATAGCGGTAAGCATTTAGCGAACGCAACTATACCACGCGAGTTACTGGGTACAATAACTGCCCCTGTTATTGCGGGGAAGCATGTACTTATTGGCACAGGCTCTACCGTTTTGCCAGGAGTTACCCTCGCAGAAGGCACTGCAGTTGGGGCTCATTCTCTCGTGGCACATGATACCGCCGCTTTTACATTAGTAGGTGGTGTTCCCGCTCGTAAAATACGAGACCGTAGCCGTCATTTGCTAGAACTTGAATCAATTTTTATTAATGGAACCTACCGTTAGCGTTTGCATGATTACTTATATGCATGAAGCATATATTGGAAAAGCAATTGAATCTGTTCTTGGGCAAAAGACGAATTTTCAAGTAGAATTAGTGGTGGGCGAAGACGCCTCGTCTGACAATACCAGAGGGATAATTGAGGATTATGTTCGGCGTTATCCTAAGCGTATTCGGTTAATCCCAAAAGGGCCTAATGTGGGTCCGCAGCAGAACTTTACGAGAACATTCTTAGCTTGTAAAGGTAAGTATATTGCTATGCTAGAGGGAGATGATTGCTGGACGGTACCGCATAAACTCCAGAAACAGGTCGATTTTTTAGAGAATAATCCCGATTATGCTGTAAGTGCCCACAATCTCAGTGTAATCAATGCTGCTGGTAAGGCCATCAATGATTTAATACGTCCTGAAAAAATCCCGACAACTTATACGCTGGAAAACCTGGCTATTGCTAATGTGTTATTAACTGCTTCCTGCATTTATCGTAATACTTTCACTGCCGGGCCAAATCCTACTGGATTACCTGATTGGTTCGTGCATACTAAAATAGGGGACTATTGCTTGCACATGCTCGCTGCACGGCACGGGAAAGTCATGTATTTCCCAGACGTAATGGGGGCTTATCGTATTCATGATGGAGGAATTTGGACTCGTCAAGACGATTCTGGCCGGGTTATCATGTATTTTGAAGCTATTTATTACTTGCGAAAAGAATTTAAAGGCGAAGTGAAGCAGAAATTACTTAAGCAACTACTTGATTGTTTGCAAATGTTGTCCAGAATGGACGCGATTCGTCTTGATAGCTTTCTGCTGGAATACAAGACACAGATGCTTGACCTGATAATGGAAGATTATTCGCTGGTAATGAAACAATTATTGCACTCGCCGCAGCATTTATCGACAGCCCGATATAGCTGGATAAAACAAATAAGATATTCGGGGCAACGCATTATTAATTGGTATAAACATCATTAATTCACGTAAAAAAGCGTAGGAAAAGCAGCGTGGATTTGATGCGAATTGTAAACGATTGTATCTGACATTTGCACTTCTACCAAATTTGACCCAGCCGAGCTTTGGGTGACCTGCTGAAATATGCATATCAATACGTAGCGGCACTCATCGCGTAATAGCAGTTGAAACATATATCTCATGCCTGAAATTTCTCGTACCAAATCTGCTTTCTGGGGAATAATATCTACCCAGGCATTCACCATTATTTCGATGGTGGTGTCTATCGTCAGCACTCCTCTGATGGTGCGGTATCTGGATAAAGATGCCTATGGGCTATCCATTATTTTCTTTCAAATAATCAACTATCTGGCCCTGTTTGATTTTGGGCTGTCGACGGCCGTAATCCGCAACCTTGCTTTGCATCGGGGCGATGACGACCACAACCGGCTGATGGTGAACAAAATCATGTCGACGGGGGTGCTGGTGGCGGCGGCTTTTGGGCTACTGGTGACGGTGATAGGCATTTGCTTTGCGCCATTGCTGCCCCATGTTTACCACCTGCGTGCCGACCTAGCTGCCCCGGCTATTCCCATTGTGATTACCCTGAGCTTGCTGGTGGGCGGGCAGTTTATCCAGCGGGGGCTGGGAGGCATTTTCTTCGCCCATCATCGGCAGACGCTGATTGCTACGCCCAACTTTGTGGTGAGCTTGCTCACTACCGGCCTCACGCTGCTGTTGCTCTCACGCGGGGTGGGCCTCTGGACGTTTGTGTACGCTAACGTTTTTCAGATGCTGACCAGCTTTGCCATGCAACTGGTACTGCTACACATGTATTATCCGGAACTGCGCATCCGGCCGCGCTTTTACGATAAGGAACTGACCAAATCCATGCTCGACTATGGGTTTTTTATGTTCCTGCAGGGGCTGGCCACGCAGGTGATTTTGTACACCGACCGCCTGGTAATTGGCAAAGTATTGTCGCTGGCACTGGTAGCGGTGTTCTCGCTCACGGTGCGTATTCCGGAAGTGGGCATGAGTCTGCTGGGGCGCATCACTGAAAACTCACTCCCGGCGGTAGCCGAAATTGTGGTGCACGAAGGGCCGGCCCGGGCCCGGCTCTATTTCCACCGCATGATGCTGCTGATTGTGGCGCTGAGCATGATGGCCTTCTGGCTGATGCTGGCGTTGGATGAATGGTTTATCCGGCTCTGGGTGGGGGCCGATTTCTTTGCCGGGCAGCAGGTGCTGGTGCTGGCCCTCATCATCATGGTGCAGCAAACTATTACCCGCACGGGGGCCTTTTTCCTCAATGCCAAAGGCATTGCCCGCGCCTTGAGCTTCGTGGCAATGGTCGAAGCCGCGCTCAATCTGGCGCTATCCATTGGGCTGGGATACAAGATGGGGATGAGCGGGATTCTGCTCGGCACCATTCTGGCCTCGCTGCTTACATCGTTCTGGTACGTGCCTTATCTGCTTTATAAGCATCTGGACATTGCGCCCATGGACTCGGTGGTGCGGCCAATTATCTGGCCGGTATTGGGCATTAGCCTTGCCGGAACGGGCGTATATCTGCTGGTGCAATTGGTGGCCCGGCAGCCGGCGTTCAATCACTGGCTGTGGTTTGCGCCGGCCGGCGTGGTCGCCACGGGCATCATGGCGGCATTTGTGTGGCTACTGTACCTGCGTGTGCCCCTGGGTGAATACATCCCCGAACGTTTCCGGCGTTATTTGTTTATTAATTCCTAATCTGCTCACCCTGTTTAGGCCTTCGCTTCAGCTCTATGACCACTAGTACCAACTTTTTCACTAAAGCTACCCGCTCCTTTCTTTGGCGTACTGGTTTGGGGCAGTACATCGCTGCTCGCTACTGGAAAAATCGGGAGCAGGGGGATGGATTCCGTTTCTTATTCCGTCAGACCGACGATGTATTCGCCGGCATGCCAACGCAATTCACGGACCCCGGCTTTAGCGAGTTTATTGCGAAGGACACCAAACGGTGGACGATGCAGGAAAGCACGATTGTGGAAGTGACGGATGTGCTATTGGAGCCCGAGCGTTTGCTGGGGAGCCGGGAAGGCCGCCAGCTAGTGGAGCAAACCATTGTGTATAAGCACGACCGGCAATATCCGTTCATATTGCCCAATTTGCTGCGCCCGGCTAAGTGCACCAGCTTTGATGTGGCTATTTGGTACGACGGGTCGGCAACACGTAATTATTACCACCACTTCGTGGACGCCTTGAGCAGCCTGCAACTGCTGGAACAGAGTGGTTTGCCAGCGGATACGCCGTTGCTTATTACCCGGCAGATGTATGAAATGGATTTTTTCCAGTATCTGTATCGGCGCAGCCCCGAAATGCAGAAGCTAAACTGGTATGTGGTAGGCCCTAAGGAGTGGGTGAAGGTAAAAAAGCTGTACAAGTTTAATACCGCCGCCTTCAGCCCCGCATCGTGGCGCAACATGCGGGCGCTCTATAATTTGCCAAACAATGCACCGTGGCGCAAGGTATTTCTCAACCGCGACCGGCGGCGCTATGGCCGCTACCTCGACAACGAAGACGAAGTAGTGGCCATGCTTAAGCGCCACGGTTTCGAAGAAGTCTTTGCGGAGAACCTGAATATTGAGCAACAGGCGGCCCTCTTTCAGGAAACCAAGTATTTGGTAGCCCTGACCGGGGCTGGCCTGATTCAACAGTTTTTCATGACTTACGCGCAAGGGCATGTGATTGAAATTATGCCCCGCAATCGCCTGATGCCGGAATACTACTGGCAAGCCCATACCCTGGGCATGCATTACTACGACGTGGTGGTCGGTGGCAACATGCGGGCGGGTAAGGAGTACCCGGTAGAGGTAAACATGCTCGAAATAGCCGTGGTCCGAATGCTGGAAAACCAGTCGGCCGGCCGTAATTATGGCCTCACGCATTTGCCGGCTGCCACCCCAAATAATTGATGATGAATATTCTGGTTGCCGTTGAGGAGTTTCGTATTGGAGGTGCCCAAACCTTTGCCTTACGTCTGGCTCAGGCCCTGCACGAGGCCGGAAACAAGGTGTATTTATACAACATGTACTGGCAGTACACGGAGCACGATTTGGTTAAGCGCCTGGCCCCGGATGTGGAGTTGCTGCAGTACCAGCCGGCCAACGAAAAGCTGGATTTGTTGATTTCCCGCGCCGACGATTGGTTCCAGCGCAAGGGCTGGGCGGTAAGCCTGCGCAAACGGGTGCTGCTAAAACACTTGCGCGAGGTTATCCGGACCCGGAAAATTGACGTTGTCAGCAGCAATACCTTCAAGTGCGACCATTTGCAGGCGCAGGCGCTCCAGGCGTTTCCGCGTGTGCCGCTGGTGGTGACCATGCACGGTGATTACGAACAGTTCCTGGTTTTTTACCGGCAACAGCAGCAGTACGCCATTCCCAACTACCCGCAAAAGCTGGCAGAAACCATTGCCCGCATCAACGGCATCGCGTATTTGTCGGAGCAAAATTTGGAGGTAATTCAGCCCGCCGCCGGCATTGGCCCCGCCACCCACATTCAGGTACGCCGGATTTACAATGGCATGGAAGGCCGCTTCTCCAGCGAAGCCGCCAGCTACACTCGCGCGGCGCTGGGCATTGGCCCCGACGAACTGGTGTTTGGTATGGTGGCGCGCGGCGTGCCGGAAAAGGGTTGGGAGCCCGTTATCAGTGCTTTTCAGCAGCTGCGCGCCACCGTGCCACGCCCCATGAAACTGGTGCTGGTGGGGGCCAGTGCGTTCCTCGACCAGCTCCGGGCCACCCATGCTGCCGACGAGGACCTGCGCTTCCTGGGTTTCGTGAACAACCCCGTCGATTGTGCCGCCGCTTTCGATGTGGGCATTCTGGCCTCGTCCCTGAAAGAAAGCCTGCCCAATTCCATCGCGGAGTACCTGTTCTGCGGCAAAGCCGTGATATCCACCAATGTGGGCGAAATTGAGCAGATGATTCGCACTGATGATGGCCAGGAAGCGGGGCTACTCACCGA
>NZ_JBCEVZ010000042.1:0-45934 GCF_038448715.1 Hymenobacter segetis
GGCCGTGAGCTGAGCCGGCAGCTCGGCCAACTGCTGAATAAACGCCGTGCGTTCGGCAGGGGCGAGGGGGCTGGTGGGCAGCTGCGGCCGGCCAATGGGGTATTTGAGTGGGTCGAGGTTGGAGTCCATAACTGCAAAGAAAACGAAAACGCTGCCCCCGATGAGAAGGCAGCGCTTTCAAAAGGCATCAATAACGGAAACGGGAAAGCGGAACCACAAAAAATCTGTTTTATCCGCTAAAATCCGTTAAATCTGTGGTCTTAGCCGTTGCGCTTGTTCAACTCGTCGCGGATTTTGGCGGCTTTCTCGTAGTCCTCTTTTTCGAGGGCCTGGGCCAGCATTTTGGTCAGCTCGTCCAGCGAAACCTGGCCGCTGGGCTCGCGGGGCTCGGGCTGGGGACGGTTGGCGCGGGGCGAGTCCGTGTCGTTGTCTTCGTCCTCATCTTCATCGTCCTCCTCAGCTTCGCTTTCGGCTTCGTCGAGGTCGGAAAGGATAATGCCGGCTTCGCTTAGCACGCTTTCAACCGTATAGATGGGAACACCGAAGCGCAGGCCGATGGCAATAGCGTCGGAAGGCCGGGCATCGATATCGAATGTCGTCGCCCCGTCGGAGCATACAATGCGTGAATAAAAGACGCCTTCTTTGAGGTCAGAAATTACCACTTCCAGAATCACAACGTGCACGTGTTCAGCAAAAGATTTGAACAGGTCGTGCGTGAGAGGCCGATTGGGGCTAATCTTTTCTATCTGAATGGCAATGCTTTGTGCTTCAAACATGCCGATAATAATGGGCAAGCGGCGGTTGCCGCCCTTCTCGCCCAGAATCAGCGCGAAGGAGCCAGATTGTGACTGGCTGGACGAAAGGCCCAGGATTTCAAGCTGGATTTTTTTCAAGGGAATAAGGAACTGGGTGTCTTGGAAGCGGAAAGGAGGGAGGGGCCGGGCCGAAGCCGGTAGACAGGATGTACGTGCAAATAAAGAAAAGTCCGGGTATCTGCGGCCAAAACCTACCGTAGAAACCGGAAATGCTGAAAAAAGATTGGGGACCCGGCCCGCGGCTTCTTGCGAAAACCACCGGACCGAGTCCCCAATGCCTGCACAGTAAACCTAGTTAAGGGCCTTTACAGCGGCGGTTAGTTTGGGCAGTACGTCAAAAACGTCGCCCACGATGCCATAATCTGCCGCTTTGAAGAAAGGAGCTTCCGGGTCTTTGTTGATGACCACAATCACCTTCGAGCTATTCACGCCGGCCAGGTGCTGGATGGCACCCGAAATGCCGCAGGCAATGTACAGGTTCGGCGAGATGGTGATGCCGGTCTGGCCCACGTGCTCGTGGTGAGGGCGCCAGTCAACGTCCGATACGGGCTTGGAGCAAGCCGTAGCCGCACCCAGAGCCTTAGCCAGGTCCTCAATGAGGTGCCAGTTCTCGGGGCCTTTCATGCCGCGGCCACCCGATACCACGAGTTCGGCCTCGGGCAGCAAAATGCCGCCGGCTTGGTCCTGCATCACCACTTGCGTGGGCGCATCAGCAAAATCAGCGTCCGATAGCTGGGCTGCGAAGCTTACCACTTCGGCCGTTTTGCCAGCATCGTGCTTGGCTTCGGTCGAGTTTTTCTTCACGGCGATGATTTTGCGGTCACCACTCAGTACCACGTCCGAAAACGCCTTGCCCGAGAATGCGCCCCGCTTCACCGTGAACTGGCCGCCGTCGGTTTTGGGCAGCTCTACCACGTTGGTGGCCAGGCTGGCCTTCAGCCGCACCGAGAGGCGCGAACCTACTGCCGCGCCAATGTTGGAGTTAGCCAGTACGATGATTTTAGCCTGTTCCTGCTCGGCTGCCGTGGCGATGAGCTTCGTGTAGGCATTGTTTACGAAATCCTTGAGGCGGGGCTCAGCATCGTACAGCACTTTCGTGATGCCCTGCTCGCCGAGCTTGGCCAAGTTGGCCTCATTGGCTTCGCCTACGGCAATGGCCGTGGCGGTAGTGCCCAGTTGGGCAGCCACCTGCGCCCCGTAAGAGGCTACTTCGAGCGACGACTTTTTTACTTCGCCGTCGGCGCATTCAACTACAACTAATACAGACATGATTTTTATTTTTTGTCATCCTGAGCGCAGCGAAGGACCTTATCACGCTGGCGCTGTTAGAATTGGGGATTGCGACGAAAGCAGCCGTGATAAGATGCTTCCTCCGTCAGCATGACAGACGAATTAAATAACCTTGGCTTCGTTGCGGAGCAGCTTGATGAGCTCGCCGGCATTTTCAGCGTCGATGAGCTTCACGCCCTGCTTTTTGGGCGGCAGCGCGTACTCGGCTACGGTGGTGCGGGCGGGCTCGCCCACGGCGGTCACCACTTTCAGGGGCTTGGTGCGGGCCGTCATGATGCCGCGCATGTTGGGAATGCGGGGCTCGCACATGGGCTGCTGGCACGAGGCCACGAAGGGCGTGTTCACGGTCACGATTTCCTTGCCGCCTTCGATTTCGCGCTCCAGCGTGGCGGTGTTGCCGCTCATATCCAGCTTCATGGCCGGGGCCACGGTCGGGATGCCGAGCATTTCGCCCACCATGCCGTGCACCTGGAAACCGTTGTAGTCGATGCTTTCCTTGCCCATCAAAATCACGTCGTAAGCACCCTCTTTGGCAACGGCCGCAATCTGCTCGGCCACGAAGTAGGCGTCCTGCGGCGCGGCGTTCACCCGGATGGCGTCATCGGCCCCGATGGCCAGCGCCTTGCGGATGTTGGGCTCCGTGTCGGCTTCGCCTACATTCAGCACAGTTACGGTGCCGCTGCCGGCGGCTTCTTTCAGTTCGATGGCGCGGGTGAGGGCGTACTCATCCCAAGGGTTAATCACGAACTGCACACCGGCCTTATTGAACTCCTTGTTATCGGGGGTGAAGGCAATTTTGGTGGTCGTGTCGGGCACGTTGGAAATACAAACCAGAAACTTCATCTAAGCGGGATTAGGGTGGCGAAATCGAATGAAAAAGGCTGCATGCATAACAACCTATAGTAGCTTGCCGGTTTCCGGTAGCCAATCTTTAACAAGGGATATGCGGTGGAAAAGCCGCAATTTTGCCCCAAAGGTAAACAAAACTCCTGCCCTGATGAACACTCCGACCACTCGTTTGCAACAGTTATTGGCTTTCTATGCCGATGACCCCACCGATGCCTTCACCATATATGCCCTGGCTACCGAATACCGCGCCCAAGAGCCGGAACGGGCCTGGGAATTTTATCACAAACTCTTAACCGAACACCCCGATTACGTGGGCACTTACTACCACGCCGGCAAGCTTTTGGAGCAATTCGGCAAAAAGGATGAGGCCGAAAAAGTGTACCGCACCGGACTGAAAACGGCCCGCGCCGCCGGCCAGCAGCACGCTGCCAGCGAGCTGTTGCAAGCGCTGAATAGCTGCCTCGGGCTTGATTACGAGGACGACTAACGGTTAGGTAGCCTATAGAAAAAAAGCCCGGCAAACTGTCGGGCTTTTTTCGTTGGCTGAGTGCGGGATGGTATGCGAATTTGGCCTTTTATGCCTGAAAATGGGAAGAGCTTTATTTCATTCAGCAGGCAAATTTTGAGTTTGGTCGGGCAAATTTTGAGTTCCGCCGCGTACATAATGCTTATGCTATTACTATTTAGCTACTTTGCATCGATACCACGAGAAAGATTCTACCACATCTTCCTGTTCTGCCATGTCTGCACTGTTCTCTGCCATTGCCAAAGCCTTTCCCCGTGAGCTGATTAACCACCTGGCTGCCCGCCTGGGCGAGGGCGAAAACGGCATGAAGCGTGCCGTGGAAGGCGTGCTGCCCGTGATGATGGGCGGCATGGCCCGGCAAGCCGAAACCTCGGATGCCCAATTGCTTTTTGAATGGAGCAGCCGGGCCTATCAGACGACGCGGTACGGGCTGGGCAGCGTGACCGGAATGCTGGGCATTCTGGGCAGTGGCCAGGAGGCCGGCAGCGCCATGATGCAGGGCGAAACGCTGCTGCTGGTGTTGTTCGGCAATTCCTGGCAGACCATCGCCGCTTCGGTAAGCCGCTACGCGCAGGTGAAGCGCACCACAGCCAGCACGCTGCTGACGTTGGTGGGGGCGGTGCTGCCGGGCCTGCTGGGCCAGTATGCCGAGCGTAACCGGCTGTCGGCGGCGGCGGTTTCGGCGAATTTAATTGGCATCAAAAACCAGCTCAGCACCTTGCTGCCCCTTGATTTGCGGGCTGTGGCCGATGCCTTGGGCCTGACGGCCGGCACCCAGCCAACGAAGGGCCGGAACCGGGAAGGGCGGACTATTTCCTGGGCGCTGCTGCTGATACTTACGGCGTCCCTGGGCCTGCGTAGCACTCCCCCAGACCTGTGGGCCCATGTGCTGCCAACGGTTTCCTCGCAGCTGGTGCAGGGGTATTTGCTGGCGGTGCAGGTAGCCGGTGGAGTGGCCGGACTGACGCAGACCATGTAGGGGCCGCCCGGCCCGCAAAAAACTGGCCCCTTGAAAAATGGGTGTTCACCGAGGTTTAGCGGGCGTTCGAGGGGTAAAAGGAACATTCATTTTATCCTCATACAGGTACTGGCACCTTTGTCAGGAAATCAACGCCAATTATGTCCCGCTTTCCTTTTCTGGTTCTTTTTGGGGCGTGGTGCCTGGCCGCTCAGCCGGCAGCCGCCCAAAGCGCCGCGGCCGTCCAGGCCTCCCCAACTGACACCATTCGCCTGACGCTGCCCGACGCCGAGCAACGCTTCTTCCAAAACAACCTGGCCGTGCTGGCCCAGCAGTACAACGTGACGGTGGCCCAGGCACAGGCCGTACAGGCCCGGCTGATTGACAACCCCACGCTGTATGTAGAGCAGGACGTGCTGCGCCGTCGCATTGGCCGCCCTACGGTGCCAGAGGGTACCGCCAGCAGCCAGGCTGTGGTGACGGTGCAGCAGCTGTTTTCGTTGGCAGGGCGGCGCAAGGCAGCTGGCCAAGCTGCCCAGCAAGGGGCTGTGGTGGAGCAGTACAACCTCCAGGACCTGCTGCGCAACCTGCGCTACCAGCTGCGCACCACGTTCTACGACATCTACTTCAAGCAACAGACGCTGAAGGCTTACGCTACGGAAATTGCCTCGCTGACGCGCACCGTGGGCCTGTACCAAACGCAGTTTGAGAAGGGAAACATTGCGCTGAAAGAGGTGATTCGCCTGCGGGCTTTCCTCTTTACGCTGCAAAGCGAACGGCAAACCCTGCTCAACGACGTGGCTTCGGACCAGACCGACCTGCACGTGCTGGTGCGCGATGCGACAGGCACCCAGTTTGTGCCGGTGGTGGACGTGAACAAAACCCGCGACCTGAGTCTGAAAAGCTACTCGGAGCAGCAGCTGGCCGATACGGCCCTGGTGCTACGCACTGACCTGAACGCCCGCCGCGCCACCGTGGAGCAGCAAAACCTGAATCTGCGCCTCCAGCAAAAGCTGGCCACGCCCGACCTAGCCGTGGGCTACACCTATGACAAAGCCGGCTCCTACATCGACAACTACCAGGCCCTGACGCTGGGCATTGCCGTGCCGATTTTCAACCGCAACCAAGGCAATATTCAGGTGGCGAAGGCCCAGATTGCCGGTAGCAAGCTGCTGGTGGACCAGCAGCAGCTGGTGGTCCAGAACGAGGTGCACCAGGCCTACCAGCTGGCCGCCCGCAACGACGACCTTTTTCAGAACACCGACCGCGACACGGCACCCTTTGCGCGGCTGATGGTGGGCATTGAGCAGAGCTATGCCAAGCGCATTCTGAGCGTGGTGGAATACCTGGACTTTTTCGAGTCTTACAAGAATAACCTGGTGCAGCTGAACACCTTGCGGGCCAACCGCGTGCGGGCTTTTGAGCAACTGAATTTTGCTATCGGCAAGCCCATTTTCCGGGCCGAATAATTTCGGCTTAGCTACCGCCGCAACTGTCTTAATCCTGAAAATATCATAAGCTGCTGGCCCAAGGCCATTGGCTAACACCTACCTCCTGATGAACCGCTCCTTTCTAGCATTGCTGACCGCCGTAACCTTGGTTGGCTGCTCCAAACCCGAAGTCAAAGAAGAAAAGAAGGAGGGCTTCCGCCTGTCCGACACCATGATGCAGCAGATTGTGCTCGACACGGTGCGCCTGCGCCCAGTGCAGGACGAACTGGTGCTGACCGGCGAAATTGCCACCGACGGCGACAAAACGGTGAAAGTGTACCCGCTGGTGGGCGGCGTGGTGGAGCAGCTGAAAGTGCAGCTCGGCGACAAGGTGACCAAAGGCCAGGTGCTGGCCGTCATCAAATCGGGCGAGATTGCCGACGTGCAGAACCAGACTACCGCCGCCAGCTCCGACCTCGACATTGCCCGCAAGAACTTGGCCGTGGCCGAAGACATGTACAAAGCCGGCCTGAACTCAGAGCGCGACGTGGTATTGGCCCGCGCCGAGGTGACCAAAGCCCGCGGCACGGTGGGCAAAAACGTGAAGCAGCTCAGCGTCTACGGCATCGGGGCCGATGGGATGTACACGCTGCGCGCGCCGATTTCGGGCTTCATCACGGAGAAGAATGCGACTGACCACGAGCAGTTTAACAACGACAACGTGGGAAACCTGTTCACGGTGAGCGACCTGGACGATGTCTGGATTATGGCCAACGTGTTCGAGTCGGACATCTCGAAGGTGAAGGAAGGCTATTCGGCCGACGTGACCACGCTGAGCTACCCGGACAAGCATTTCCGGGGCAAGATTGACAAGGTGTTCAACGTGCTCGACCCCGACAGCAAGGTGATGAAGGTGCGCGTGCGCCTCGAAAACCCCGGCTATCTGCTGAAACCCGAGATGTATGCGCAGGTGCGCGTCGAGAACACGGAAGGGGCGAAGGCCCTGGCCGTGCCCGCCAAATCGGTGGTATTTGACAAGGACCGCAACTTCGTGATGGTGTTCAAGGACCGCACCCATGTCGAGACTCGGCCCGTGACCATCAGCAAAACGGTGGGCGATTACAGCTACGTGACCTCGGGCCTGAAGCCCGGCGACGTAGTGATTGCCAAAGACCAGCTGCTGGTTTACGACGAGCTGAACGACTAATCAGATAAGGTTGATATTGACTCCGAGCAATGGCTTTTTGGCCTTGCTCTGGGACAATACTGCCTTTATAATCTACCCAATCATCATTGTTTCTTCACTGTTAGAAACTGAAAATGAACAAGTTTATTCAAGGCATTATTGCCTTTTCGCTTAAGAATAAGGGCTTCATCTTCCTCATGACGCTCGTGGTGGTGGTGATGGGCATCGTGAGCTACCGGAACACGCCCATCGAGGCCTTCCCGGACGTTACCAACACCGAAATCACCATCATCACGCAGTGGCCTGGCCGCTCGGCCGAGGAGATGGAGAAGTTCGTGACTGTGCCCATCGAAATTGCCCTGAACCCGGTACAGAAAAAGGCCTCGGTGCGCAGCACCACGCTGTTCGGCCTGTCGGTGGTGAAGGTGATTTTTGACGATGGCGTGGACGATGCCTTCGCGCGCCCACAGGTGAACAACCTGCTGCGCGAAGTGGACCTGCCCGACGGCATCACGCCCGACGTGCAGCCGCCCTACGGCCCCACCGGCGAAATCTACCGCTACACGCTGGAAAGCAAAACCAAGACCGTACGCGAGCTCAAAACTCTGCAGGACTGGGTGATTGAGCGCAACCTGAAAGCCGTGCCCGGCGTGGCCGACGTGAACAGCTTCGGCGGCGAGGTGAAGGACTACGAAATCTCGGTGAACCCCGGCAAGTTGCAGGATTTCGGCCTCACGCCGCTCGACCTCTATACGGCGGTGCAGCGCTCCAACATCAACGTGGGAGGCGACGTGATAAACGAGGGCCAGCAGAACTACGTGGTGCGCGGCATCGGCCTGCTGAACAACATCTCCGACATCACCAACACGGTGATAAAGAACGTGAACGGTGTGCCGATTCTGGTGCGCGACGTGGCCAAAGTGACCGAAAGCGCCCTGCCGCGTCTGGGCCAGGTCGGCCGCGGCTTCGAGGACGACAAGCTGGAAGGTATCGTGGTGATGCGCAAGGGCGAAAACCCTTCGGAAGTCATTGCCCGCCTGCATGATAAGGTGGAAGAGCTGAACTCAAAAATCCTGCCGCCCGACGTGAAGATGAAAACCTTCTACGACCGGCAGCAACTCATCGATTTCTCGACGGAGACGGTGATTCACAACCTCATGGAAGGCATTGTGCTGGTCACGCTCATCGTGTTCCTGTTCATGGCCGACTGGCGCACGACGGTGATTGTGTCGGTGATTATACCGCTGGCGCTGCTGTTTGCCTTCATCTGCCTGCGCTTGCGCGGCATGAGCGCCAACCTGCTGAGCATGGGCGCGATTGACTTCGGTATCATCATCGATGGCGCGGTGGTGATGGTGGAAGGGCTCTTCGTGGCCCTCGACCATAAGGCGCATGAGCTGGGCATGGAGCGGTTCAATAAGCTCTCCAAGCTAGGCTTGATTAAGAAGTCGGGCCGCGAGATGGGCAAGTCGATTTTCTTCGCCAAAGCCATTATTATCACCGCGTTGCTGCCGATTTTTTCCTTCGAGAAGGTGGAAGGCAAGGTGTTCAGCCCGCTGGCCTGGACGTTGGGTTTTGCCCTGCTGGGCGCGCTGATTTTCACCCTCACGCTGGTGCCGGTGCTGGTGAGCATCCTGCTGAAAAAGAACGTGAAGGAGAAGGACAACTTCTTCGTGCGCGGCGTGAACAACGGGGCCAACCGTTTCTTCCGCTTCACCTACGCCCGCAAAACGGCCACGCTCATCATCGCCTTCGTTGTGACGGCCGTGGGCCTGTATTCCTTCTCATTCCTGGGCTCGGAGTTCCTGCCGGAGCTGAACGAGGGCTCGATTTACGTGCGGGCGCAGCTGCCGCTGAGCATCAGCCTGGAATCCTCAAACGAGCTGTGCAACCAGATGCGGCGCGACTTCCTGAGCTTCCCCGAGGTGAGCGACGTGGTGAGCCAGACCGGCCGCCCCAACGACGGCACCGACCCCACGGGCTTCTATAACAACGAGTTTCTGGTGCAGCTCAAGCACACGCCGGAAGTGGAGAAGAAGATGAAATCAAAGGCCTACCGCGAGGATTTGGTGGAGCGCATGAAAGCCAAGCTCGACAAGTTTACGGGCGTCGATTTCAACTTCTCGCAGCCTATTACCGACAACGTGGAGGAAGCCGCCTCGGGCGTGAAAGGCTCCATTGCCGTGAAGATTTACGGTACCGACCTGGCTACGCTGGAGGCCAAGGCCCGCGAGGTGTATGAGGTGCTGAAAACCGTGAAGGGCATTGACGACCTAGGCGTGTTGCGCAACATCGGCCAGCCCGAGTTCCATGTCGACCTCGACGAGCGCCGCATGGCCAGCTACGGCGTGAATAAATCGGACGCCAACTCGGTGCTGGAAATGGCCGTGGGCGGCAAGGAAGCCACACAACTGTACGAAGGCGAGCGCAAATTCCCCATCCGGGTACGCTACGAGCCCCAGTTCCGGCAGACGCCGGCCGAAATCGCGGCCCTGATGGTGCCCACCCAATCGGGCAAAACCATTCCGCTCTCCGAAATTGCCAACATCGGCTCCGTCACCGGCCCGAGCCTGATTTACCGCGACGACAACCGCCGCTTCGCTGCCGTGAAATTCAGCATCCGCGGCCGCGACATGGGCTCTACCATCAAGGAAGCGCAGGAAAAAGTGAACCGCCACGTGAAGCTGCCCGCCGGCTACGAGCAGAAATGGACCGGCGACTTCGAGAACCAGCGCCGCGCCCAGCAGCGCCTTACGCAGGTGGTGCCCATCTCGCTGGGCCTCATCTTCTTCATCCTTTTCATCCTGTTCAGCAACCTAAAGGATGCCGGGCTGGTACTGCTCAACGTGCCGTTTGCCATTATCGGCGGCATCGCGGCGCTGCTCATCACGCACACCAACTTCTCGATTTCGGCCGGTATTGGCTTCATCGCTCTGTTCGGTATCTGTATTCAGAACGGCGTGATTCTCATCTCCGTCTTCAAGCAGAATCTGGTCAAGAAGCACTCGCTCGACCATTCTATCAACGAAGGCGTGATTTCCCGGGTGCGCCCGGTGGTGATGACGGCCCTCATGGCCACCATCGGCCTGATGCCGGCCGCCATCTCAACGGGCATTGGCTCGGAGACTTCCAAGCCGCTGGCCATCGTGGTAATCGGTGGTTTGATAACGGGTACCATCCTCACGCTCTTTGTGTTCCCGCTGGTGTTCGAGCGCTTCTACCGCTCAGAGCACACCAAGTACGTGGCGCTGCCCGGCGAGCCCGGCTACGTGGAGCCGGTGGCTACGCACTAACCAGCTGTAGCGTGGACTCTGCGAGTCCGCGCCTGCCCGAACGACATCTGCTACGCGCGGACTCTCAGAGTCCACGCTACATAAAAAAAGCCCGCTGCCTTAACCAGGTGGCGGGCTTTTTTTATGCTTTCCGGCTTCATATATCCTTCACGGCTTCATAAAATCCTCATTGTTTTCTCATCAACTTTTCACCAGATTCTCATTTTCCGGCCGGCAACTATTCAAATAGGCCGCCATCGCAACTCGACACGTCGCTGCTTCCCACCACGCACTTGCATGAATAAGTTTATTTCCGGCATCGTTGCCTTCTCGCTGAAGAACCGCTTCTTCATCTTTTTCATGACGGCGCTGCTCGTCGCCGGCGGCACTTACAGCTACGTCCACACGCCCATCGAAGCGTTTCCGGACGTGACGAATACCCAGATGATTATCGTGAGCCTCTGGCCTGGCCGCTCGGCCGAGGAGGTGGAGCGGTTCGTGAGCACGCCCATTGAGGTGGCGATGAACTCGGTGCAGATGAAAAGCAACATGCGCAGTATCAGTATGTTTGGCTTATCGGTGCTCAAGATAAACTTCGAGGACAACGTGGAAGATTTCTTCGCCCGGCAGCAGGTGAACAACCTGCTGAGTGGGGTGAATTTGCCGGTCGGGTGCGACTCGCACGTGCAGCCGCCTTACGGTCCCACCGGTGAGATTTTCCGCTACACGGTGCAGAGCCGCACCGGCCGCAGTACCAACGAGCTGCTTGCCATTCAGGACTGGACGGTGGAACGGCAGCTGAAATCCGTGCCCGGCGTGGCCGACATCGCGGCCTTCGGCGGCACGCGTAAGGTGTACGAAATCAGCGTAAACCCTGCCATGCTGGCCAAGTACGACATGACCCCGCTGGAGGTATTCGAGGCCGTGCAGAAGTCGAACATGAACGTGGGCGGCGACGTGATTGAGAAGAACTCGCAGAGCTACGTGGTGCGCGGCATCGGCCTGCTCACCAAGCCCGAAGACATCGGTAACATCATCGTCAAGGACATCAACAACGTGCCCGTGCTGGTGCGCAACGTGGCCAAAGTGACTGAAAGCAACGCCCCTCGTGTGGGCCAGGCTGGGCTGGACGACCAGAGCGACGTGGTAGAAGGCATCGTCATCATGCGCAAGGGTGAAAACCCCGCTGAGGTGCTGGGCCGCGTGAAGGCTAAAATCGCCGAGCTTAACGAGAAAGTTCTGCCCAACGACGTGTACCTCAAAACGTTCTATGACCGCGACGTGCTGATGGACCACTGCACGCACACCGTAATCCACAACCTGATTGAGGGCATTGTGCTGGTGACGCTCATCGTGCTCATCTTCATGGCAGATTGGCGCACTACGCTCACGGTGGGCGTGGTGGTGCCGCTGGCGCTGCTGTTTGCCTTCGTGTGCCTGCGCCTTAAAGGCATGAGTGCCAACCTGCTGAGTATGGGCGCGATTGACTTCGGTATCATCATCGACGGGGCCGTGGTGATGGTGGAGGGCATTTTTGTGGTGCTCGACCACAAGGCGCATCAGGTGGGGATGGAGAAGTTCAACAAGCTGGCCAAGCTGGGCATGATTAAGAAGACCGGCGGCGAGCTGGGAAAGGCCGTGTTCTTTGCCAAGCTGATTATTCTGACCTGCCTGCTGCCCATTTTCGCTTTCGAGAAAGTGGAGGGCAAGATGTTCAGTCCGCTGGCCTACACGCTGGGCTTCGCCTTGATTGGCGCACTGATTCTGACCCTGACGCTGGTGCCAGTGCTGTGCTCGCTGCTGCTCAATAAGGATGTGAAGGAGAAGAACAACCCAGTGGTGAATTTCTTCGACAACATCGTAACCAGCGCTTTTGGCTTCACTTATCGCCACAAGCTGTTGAGCTTTGGAGTGACGATGGCCATTGTTGTGGCCGGTTTATATTCCTTCAAGCTGCTGGGTTCGGAGTTTCTGCCGGAGCTGAACGAGGGCGCGCTGTGGGTAGAAACCAAGCTGCCGATGTCGTCCTCGCTCACCGAAACCAACAAGATGGCGGCCAACTACCGCCGCATCCTGCGCTCATTTCCAGAGGTGACTTCGGTGCTGAGCCAGACCGGCCGCTCGAACGACGGCACCGACCCCTCGGGCATCTACTACGTGCAGGCGCAGGTCAACCTCAAGCCCAAGGAGGAGTGGAAGCGCAACATCACAAAGGAGCAGCTGATTGACGAAATGGACAAGAAGCTGAAGGAGTACCCCGGCATCATTTTCAACTACTCGCAGCCCATTATTGACAACGTGGAGGAGGCGGTGGCCGGCATCAATGCCGCGCTGGCGGTGAAGATTTTCGGCAATGATTTGAAGGAGCTCGACGGCAAGGCCAATGAGGTGATGAAAGTGCTCGGCGGCGTGCGCGGCGTGAAGGACCTGGGCATTCTGCGGAACCTGGGCCAGCCCGAAATGAGCGTGCGCCTCGACCAGACCCGCATGGCCGCCTACGGCGTGCAAACGGCTGATGCACAGACAGTAGTGGAGATGGCCGTGGGCGGCAAGGCCGCCACCCAGATTTACGAAGGCGAGCGCAAGTTTGACGTGACCGTGCGCTACCCCAAGCAGGACCGCGACACCGAAGCCAAGATTGGCGAGCTGCGCGTGCCCACCATCCGGGGCGGCAAGGTGGCGCTCAAGGAAATTGCCACCATCAAAACCGAAAACGGCCCGGCTTTCGTGTACCACGATAATGGTCAGCGCTTTATCGCCGTGAAATTCTCCATCCGCGACCGCGACATGGGCTCGACCATCGCCGAAGCGCAGAAGAAAATGGACCAGACCATCAAGCTCGGCAAGGGCTACCGCATTGAGTGGGCCGGCGAGTTTGAGAATCAGGTGCGGGCCACCAAGCGGCTCACGCAGGTGGTGCCGGTGTCGCTGGTTATCATTTTCATCCTGTTGTTCATCACCTTCGGCAACGGCAAGGATGCCGCGTTGGTGCTGGCCAACGTGCCGTTTGCACTCATTGGTGGCATCGCGGCGCTGCACATTACGGGTGTCAACTTCTCGATTTCGGCAGGCATCGGATTCATCGCGTTGCTGGGGATATGTATTCAGAACGGCATCGTCCTGATTACCGTATTTAAAGAGAACCTGCGCAAGAAGATGAGCCTGGCCGAAAGCCTGCGCCTGGGCGTGGCCTCGCGCGTGCGCCCCGTGGTGATGACGGCCCTCATGGCCATGATTGGCCTGTTCCCGGCGGCGCTCAGCACGGGCATCGGCTCCGAAACGCAGAAGCCGCTGGCCATCGTGGTGATTGGCGGGCTAGTAACGGCCACGGTGCTCACGCTGCTGATTTTCCCGCTCATCTTCGCCTTCTTCTACCGCGAAATGCACCAGGATGGCCCGGCACCCAAGCGCGTGAGTGAGGAGCGGCCGGTGCTGGTGGGAGCGTAGGCCTGTAGCGCGGGCTCTGTGAGTCCGCGCCCGTATGCGCCGTAGGGAACAGTTTAAACGAAAACCGGGCAGGCGCGGACTCGCAGAGTCCATGCGATAGTTGGAAAGAACTTCGGGCGTCCAAACCAGTTGTTCCCGGCACAACGTATTTTCGACCTCAACTATCGAATTCCCTCTCCAGATATGGCTTCTTCCGAAACCCGCGCTCAGGTGCAGGACTACTACGGTACCCAGCTGCAAACCAGCCAGGACCTGCTCACCAATGCGTGCTGCACCGACGATATTCCGTTGGCCCACCGCCGCATTCTATCGCAGCTGGAGCCGGAGGTGCTGGAGAAATACTACGGCTGCGGCGTGTGCATTCCCGAGGCCATTGAAGGCATCACGGTGCTGGATTTGGGCTCCGGCTCGGGCCGCGATGCGTATCTGCTCTCAAAGCTGGTGGGCGAAAACGGCCACGTTATCGGCGTAGATATGACCGGGGAGCAGCTCGACGTGGCCCGCCGCCACATCGACGCCCATACCGTCACCTTTGGCTACTCTAAACCCAACGTGGAGTTTCGCCACGGCTACATCGAAGACCTGAAATCGGCCAATATCGCCGACAATAGCGTGGACTTGGTGGTGAGCAACTGCGTGCTCAACCTGAGCACCGATAAGGAAGCCACCTACCGCGAGATTTTCCGGGTGCTGAAGCCCGGTGGTGAGCTATTCATCGCCGACGTATTTGCCGACCGCCGTGTGCCCGAAAACCTGCGCCAGGACCCGGTTTTGTACGGCGAATGCCTGAGCGGCGCTATGTACACCGAGGATTTCCGCCGTCTGCTGCTGCGCCTGGGCATCAACGACTACCGCCTGATGAGCAGCCGCCGCCTCACCATCAACAACCCCGAGATTGAGGCCAAAGTGGGTAATATCGGCTTCTACTCGCTCACGGTGCGTGCCTTCAAGCTCGACATCGAAGACAAGTGCGAAGACCACGGCCAGGTGGCTACTTACCTGGGCACCGTGCCAGGCCAGCCCCACCAGTTCGTGCTCGATGACCACCACACCTTCGAAACCGGCCGGCCCATGCTGGTGTGCGGTAACACGGCCGCCATGGTGGCCGACACGCGTTACGCGCCCCATTTCAAAGTGCTGGGCGATACCAGCCAGCATTTCGGTTTGTTCGACTGCGGGCCTTCGCCGGTAGCGGTGGCGGCGGGCGAGGCGGTGAGTGGCAGCTGCTGCTAAACAGCGTGTTTTTGCTTTAAAAAGAAGGGTGGGCCAGAAGATGGCTCACCCTTCTTTTTTGTAAGAATCAGCGCGTGAGTCGAGCTCGTAGGCTGGCCAACAAGTTGGCGGCCTCCGGCGCGGTGCCGGTGAGCAACACGCCGGCCCCGTAGAGCACCGTGAGCACACCGCCGCGCATGAGCAGCGTGAGCCAAGCATTGCCGGTTTCGGGCAGAACCCAGGCGATGAATCCTGCCACGGCTGCCACGGCCAAAATGCGTGCAATCTGGCCATCAAAGGGCTGCATACCGTAGTTGCGCCACACAAACCACGTCCGGATGGTGTTGATGCTCACCAGCGCGATGCAGTAGGCGAGGGCCGCGCCGGCCAGCTCCATACGCGGAATCAGCAGCCAGTTGAGGGCGACCACGGCGGCGGCGAGCGAGATATTGAACACCAAATCAAACCGGTAGCGCGGCGACGTAGCCACGATAATGCTGTTGACGCCCGTGATGCCATCAAACAGCCGGCCGGCTAGCAGCAAGAGCACGGCCGTGGTGCCCACCGCGAACTCGGGCCGGTGAATGAGGCCGTAAATGAAATTAAGATTCAGGCCAATACCTAATGCTAAGTAGCAGCCCAGCAGTGTGTTGATGCGCGTGCTGCGTCGGTAGAAATCGGCCATTTTAGCCATGTTGCCTTCTTTCCAGTATTCGGCAATGAGTGAAAACGCCGTCTTATAGAGCGCCCGGAAGGGCAGGACCAGCGCCGTACTCACATTGGTGGCAATGAGGTAGATGCCGGCCGCCGCCAGGCTTACTTTGGTGCCCACCATCAGGCTGTCAATGTTGAGCAGCACCGTGCCCGAGATGTTGCTCAGCAGCACGAAAGCCCCAAAACCCAGCATCTCACGCAGCGGCTTGATGCGCAACGCCGCCCGCGTGGGCCGCAAATGCAACTCACCAATGGCCGCCAGGTAGATTGCCAGCAACACCGCCACCACCGCGTAAGCCCCCACGTAAGCCAGTACGAAGCCGTGGAAGCTGATAACGCCCTGACTGTAAGCCACGGCGGCCCCCACCAGCATCAGCCGAAGCAGGATTTCCTGGCAAAAGGAGGAAAAGGATGTGTGATAGAGTGACCGCAAATAAGCATCCTGCAACGAGCCCAGCATAATGCAGCCCGCCAACGCAATGGCCGCTAGGTAGTGCGGCGAAAGCAGCGCCGCGTCGCCCTTAGCGTACCATTGCAGCAGCAGCGGCTTGCCCACCAGCATGGCCAGCGCCACCACCACAAAGCCCAGCAGCGGCGGCCCCAGTAGCAGCGGAAAGAAGCCCGCGTGGTTGCGCCCCTGATTCCGAAAAAATGGGAAATACCGGATGCCCATGTTGGCGAATCCGAAGGATGCCACCTGTGCCCCAATGGTCGCCATGGGCAGCAATACGCTGGCCGTGAGGCCAATCTGGGCCGGCGAGAGCAGGCGCGGCAGCACCAGAATGGTATTGGCAAAGCCGATGGCGAGGCCGACGTAGGAAATCAGGGTGTTGCGGATGCCCTGGCGCTGAACGATGCCCAATTAGGATGGTATTGAATGAATTGTAGCACATGCTTTTTGCTTGTGCCTTGCCTGACGGGCACAAGCTGAAGCATGTGCGACGGGCCTCAAAGTTCGGCCACAATCCGGCTTCCAGTGAGAAAAGCCGCCCCGCGCTGCTGCAAATAGCCCATTATTTCGGCAAACTGACGCGGGCCGGTCACCCGGTTGGCCGGGTCGAAATGGTCGTTGTGCCAGAGCACGGTGGCTACCCCACCGAACCGCTCAATCTCCTCAAACATGGGCCGGAGTGCGGGCATGATTTCCTCGGGTTGCAGCTGCAAGTAGTTGGGATGGTGCAAGGTAGCGTCCATCACATTGAGCGGGATTTCGAGGAAGCTACAGGCGGTACCCGTTGAGAAGTTGAAGGGAAAAAACGGCAAGCAATAGGAGTTGCGAAAGCCGAAATGCTCAGCAAATCCCAGGGTGGAATCATAGGCGAAGCTGCCGCTGGCCTCGACCAATGCGGGGGTCGTGCGGGGCTCCCAGCAGAGGTAGTGGAAGCGCAGGCCGTCACCGTCTGGTTTCAGGGTTGCTTTTTCCTGGTTCAATCGGACAGCCTCTTTCGCAGTGCCGATGCTGCCATGCAGGCCAATTTCAAAGCCCTGTTGCTGGAGTTGATGCAGGCGTTGGCGAAGGGCCGTGTTAAGGGCGTAGTCGGCATTCGGCGTGCCATTAGCACCTTTCCTAAGCTCTGGCAACATGAAAAAGGTAGAGGCCGCGCCGTATTCCGCCACGGTATCGGCCACGGTTTCCAGGTTGTCCCAAGCATCGGGCCGCGTCAGGTGCTGCCACAGCTGCTGGCCGAAATGCCAAAGCCGGCCCTGCTTCAGCGCGGCTTTAGCAGGCGCTTTCCAAGCACTGCGTAGGTTGTCGATGTCATGGGTGATGAAGGCCGCGAAAGGAGCCGTGCAGTCCCAGCGCCGGGGCTGCAGTGGCTGGCCAGTGACATGCTCCATGGCCGTTTTCAGCACGTCGAAGTAGTAGTTCACCACCGGCAGCGCCACGAAATCATAACTCTTTTGAATGCTGGCTGCATAGGGGAACCGCCCGTGCCGGTCGCGCATATCAGCGAAATATTCCTGCCAGCCGCTGAGTAGGTAGAAGGCCGCCGAGATGACATCGGCGTTGATAACGACACGGCCGGGATACCGGTCGAGCAGTGGGGACTCGGGCCGGCTATCGAAGAAAAACGGCACCCGCTGCCCGGACCATTCGCGGTAGTTCGGAGCTGCCGGGTAGGGGCTTTGGCCCTGAAAAAAGTCGTCCGCCAGGTCAGCCACTTCGATGGGCCGCTGGCTGCCAACGTAGCCAATCAGCTCCGATGGCACGTCCACATAGGCCAACTGAAAATGCCGCAACACATAGGCCAGCCGCATTTCGGTTGAAACCGGAACGGTGCTTATCGGGGGCGGAGTAGTGGCCGATGGCATGGCTTTTATTTGTATAAAACTAGACGATTATCAGCTGGTTGTGATGGATTGATTCAGCCAGTTGTTTAGCAGGTTTGCGGTGTGTAACTGGCTCCGGCCTTCATCGGGCGTGCCCAGCGTGGCGTTGTAATAAGCAGCGCGGAGGTAGAGGTCGGCGGGCTTGTGCAAGGCGTAGCGGCGCAGGGCGGCCGCCAGTTCGGCGGGTGTATCGGCACGCTCCACGAGGCCGCGCGCGGCATAGCCATAATAGTCGTTTGTGAGGGCAAAGGTGCCGAAGCGGAAGTAAATGCTGGCCACGTTCAGGAGCGTTGCTTCGAGGTGCGTGGAGGTGTCGGCGGCAACCAGCGCGTCCTGCCGTAGCAGGAAATCGAACACGTTTTCCTGGCGGGCGCTCGACCATTGCAACGCCGGCAGCAGCTTCCGCAGCGGCTCGAAGTCGCGGCCGTCGCTGGGGTGCGGGCGCAGGGTGAAGGTGAGGTGCGGCAGCTCGCGTAGCAGGTACACCAGCGTGTCTACCAGGGCCGGCATGGGGTCGTGGATGTTGCAGGCGATGCCTACCCGGCGCACGGTTGGGGCAGTGTTTTTCTGATTTAAATAAGCGTCGGCCTTGGGCATGCCCACCAACTCCACCCGGCCCTGCACGGGGCCGCATAGGCGGTACTTGTCCAAGGCATCCTGGCCTTCCAGTAGGCTCAGGTCGAAGCCCAGGGGTGGGAAGTTGGCACTCACACTGGCGTGTTGCACGTAGGCCGTGGGCACGCCCTCGGCGCGGCAGGCCAGCAGTAGGGAGCGGGTGTCGTCGTTGTGGTCGTTGGAGAATATCACGGCCCTGGGCCGGTAGTGCCGCAGCGCCCGCCGGTACACTTCGTAGTAGCCGATGGCGTAGAAAATGAAGTCAAAAAACCGCCAGGCCCGGCCGCCATCAGTTTTCAGCAAACCAAAAAACGAGATAGGAAATTGCCAGTAATACAGCAGCTTGCTTCGCAAGGAAAGCCGGTTCACTGCTGCGTTATAGCGCCCGATGTTCTTGCCTTGCCCCGCCACCAGCACGGCATCCGGCCGGGACTTTTGGATGAATTCCAGCGCGTCGTAGTTATTGGCACTCACCACGTAGAGCCATACCTTGCCGTGCAGGTCGTCGCGGTTTTTTATCGGCTTGATGATGTTGCCCACCAGTCGCAGGCCCGCGTAGCCCAGCACCCGCGCCAGTCGTTTTGCCGGGTTGGCTGGCGAAATATCGGCCAGCGCCGCCGGGGGCAGCCCCGCGAATATGGTAGTGAAGCGCAGCTGCAAAATGTCGCGCAGGCGCGGGATGAGCGGCAGGGTTCGGGCCGGCATTACAGCGCCTCCCAAGTCAACGGGGTGCCGGGTTTCAGGTCTTTGGCGGCTTTGCGGCCCAGCACCACGTCCCAGTGGCGCGGCCACAGGCCATCGCCGGGGCGAATGATTTTCAGGTTATCCGTGGTGAATTCCTCGCCCGCCGCAATGGGCTTGGCCACGTAAATGCTGCGCTTGTAGAGGCGGCTTTTCTCCTCACCGGTCTGGATGCAGAGCTGCACCGTGCCTAATGCCTGGTGGGCACGCTCGGTTTCCTCAACCAAGCTTTTTAACTCGTGCGGCTCCAATGAAAAGGCAGAGTCCACGCCGCCCTCGGCCCGGCTCAGGGTAAAGTGCTTTTCGATGACGCAGGCGCCCAGGGCCACGGCAGCCACGCTCGCGCCCACGCCCATGGTGTGGTCGCTCAGGCCGATGGGGCAGCCGAAAGTTTCGGCCAGCACCGGGATGGTGCGCAGGTTGGTATTGGCCGGTGAGGCGGGGTAGGTGCTGGTGCATTTCAGCAGCACCAGCTCGCGGCAGCCGGCTTCGCGCAACACCCGCACGGCATCGTCAATCTCGGCCAGGGTGGCCGCGCCGGTGCTCACAATCACGGGCTTGCCGGTAGCAGCTACCTTGCGCAGCAGTGGCCAGTGGGCATTTTCGAAAGAGGCAATCTTGTAGGCAGGCACGTCCAGCGACTCCAGAAAATCAACCGCTGTCTCATCAAACGGTGAGCTGAAGGCCAGCATGCCGTGTTGCCGGGCGCGGGCAAACAGCTCGGCGTGCCATTCCCAGGGCGTATGGGCTTCCTCGTAGAGCTTATACAGGTTCTTGCCTTCCCACAGCGACTGGCCTTCCTCGTCAATGGCAAAGCCGGTGTCCATCGTAATGGTGTCGGCGGTATAGGTCTGAAGCTTAAGGGCATCGACGCCGGCAGCGGCGGCGGCATCTACCAGAGCCAGGGCGCGGTCGAGGCTCTGGTTATGGTTGCCGGACATTTCGGCGATGATAAACGGCTTGTGCGCGGGGCCAACCGGACGGCCGCCGATGGTGATTTCGGTCATGGTTTTGGGGGGGGGCGAATCGGAAGCACAAAGGTACACGGGCTATCGCGCGATGTAGCGCGGACTTTTAGTCCGCGAGTATACTGGCTGCGCGGTGGAAGCCCCGCGGACTAAAAGCCCGCGCTACAACTCATCCAGCGAATGAATGCGGCGGTCTGCCTCATGTGCCGCATCGGCCTCGTAGTGGGCATAATTTCCGCGCAAAATCCGGACTGTTTTGAATCCCAGCGGCTTGATGCCCACAAAATCCTTGCGCACGTTGTCGCCCACGTAAGTCACTTCTTCCGGCTTCACACCTTCGCGCCGGCAAATCAGCTGGAAAACGTGCGGGTCGGGCTTGGCGCGGTGGCGGCCGTAGCGGTTGGTGAGGTAGGCGTGGCGCACCCGGCCGGTCAGGCCTAGCGCGGCCACTTTGCGGGCCTGCACTTCCTTGTGGCCATCGGTCACAATGTAGAGTGGCCAGTTGGCGAAGCGGGTGAGGCAGCGCTCAGCATCCGGAAATAAGCTCAGCGTAGGCTTGTGCTGCCGGTAGGTGCGTAGGCAGGCCGCCACCAGCGCCTTGCTCCACCGGCCGTGCTGACGTAGCACGTTATCAAAGACTTGCCCGCGCCCTTGCACGGCTTCCTCGGCAATCATGCCAGCTGCCAGGGTTTCGGCGGGCACGTCCAGTAGCGGGCTCAGAAACTCCGCCACGGCCCGGAAACCACTGTGCACGTAGCTCAACTCAGGGTACAGCGTGTCGTCGAGGTCGAAAACGAGAACGGGCATAAAGTAGGGTGCGGGGCTCGCCCCCGCCCGCCATTGAATGGTCACCTATGACTGACTGGTCGCTGGCTAAAAATTAAAATCTTTCAACGGCGGGCGGGGCAAGCCCTACCGGGTATGACCCCGCACCCTACACCGCTACCACTACATCGGTGGCCATTCGCACCTGCCGCAGTGGCCCCGCCACCGGCCGAAACGGAAACTGCTGCAAATCAGCCCCCGCCGCTTCCTGCAAAAACCAGAAGAACGAATCTACTCCCGCCGCGATGCCCAGCGTGGAGGCCCCGCCAAAACGGCTATTGCACTCGATGATGTGTAGGCCGTCATCAGGCGTGAGCAGCGCTTGCAGCACAAACGGGCCGTAGAGGCCCAGCTTTTCAATAATGGGCGTGAGGCGGGCCAGCAGTTGTGGGTCGTGGAAGGTGGTGGTTATCTGCGACTCGCCGCGCACTACCACGTCGCGGGTGCGGGCCACCAAGCCATGTACCCGGCCAGAGCGGCTCACGTAGCCATCCACGCTGATTTCGCGGCCTTGGATGAAGGGCTGGAAAATGGGCTCGGATAGGGTTTGGGCGTGGGCCACGGCGGCGGCGTAGGGCAGGTTGAGGCCCAGGCTGAGCGAGCCGGCCCCGTGCCGCTCCTTCACCACGAAGGCAGCGTTGGGATTGGGCTGGTCGCCGGCCAGCGTATCGATGCTGAGGCTGGTGGGGATGATGGGTAGCCCATTTTCCTGGCCGAAGGTGCTGAATTCGAGCTTGTCGAGGCAGCGCTGCACGGCTTCGGGCGGGCTCACCAGCACGGCAATGCTGGCATCGGCCAGGGCGGCGCGGTGCCGGCTCCAGAAAGCCAGTTCGCCGTCGCGGGTGGGGATAATGCGCGTTATGCCCTGGGTCTGGCAATGGCCGATGATGGCTGACAGGTGCTCGTCGGTCGTCATGGGCATCGCCCAGCTTTCATCTGTGAAGTGAAAGCCGAGGGCTTGCGGGTTGAGGTCGCCGCCCACGATTTTGATGCCTGGATTCAGGCGCTTGGCGGCATTTTTTACCGCATGGGCCAGCGGCACCTTGGCCGAAATACTGCTGATGAGAACGTGGCCCGGACCTTTCGCAGCCGATGCTTCGGTAGCAGCTAGGGTGTCCTGGCGGGCGCGCTCAAAGGCGATGATTTCAGGAATGGCTACTTCAAGCGTAGTTGGGGGTAGCCAGTCTATCTGGCTCGACCACAAAGTCATATCCGCTTGTGAAGCTTCAAACGGAATGTCAGAAGCCACGTATTTGGCCCGCATTCCGGGGAAGTTTTGCTTCAATACATCTACCACCTCGGCCACGCGGCGGGCGCGGCCGGTGCCTAGATTCACGAGGCCGGTCACGGTTTCGGCGGCGGCCAAGCGGAGCAGGCCTTCGGCCGTGTCGGCGGCGTAGAGGTAGTCGAAAAACGACTCGGCCCCATACACCGTGATTTCTTCGCCCGCCAGCAGCATCCGCACCCAGCGCGAGGTGATGTCGCGCCCGTTGCGCCCATAGCCGCGGTAGATGCGCGGGGCCACCGTGCTGAACTGCTGCGCCCGAAACGTGTCGAGAAAGCGCAGCTCGATTTCGTGGGCCAGCTTGGCCATGCCCGTCAGGTTGCGGGGCAGGATGGGGTCGGTTTCGCGTAGGCTGCGGGGCGCGGCCGGCACTTCCGTGAAGTTGTAGAGGGCCGGGTCGTAGATGAGGTAGCTGGAGGCGAACACCACGCGGCGTAGCGAGGGCAGGTCCTTCTGCACCGTCATCAGGTGGTGGCTGAGTTGCACATTGTGCCGGAAATTCTCCTCCCAGAAGCCGTAGGTTTCGGTGGAACGCTCGAAAGTGGCGGCGAGGTGGATGAACAAATCGGGCGCAAAATCTGCGATTTCCGCTTCGGTGAGGAAGTTTAAATCGCCCTGCCGGTACTGGAATTGGGCTGGGAAATCAACCGGACGCGGCTTGATGTCGCCCACCAGCACTTGGATATCAGCATTGAGCGTAGCCAGGCGGCGCGTCATCTCCTGACCAATTACGCCGGCCCCGCCGCTGATGAAAATTCGTTTAAAGGGCAATTCCAAAGGCTGTGGCATAGTCGGCGGCCAGTTGGCCGTGCATCAGTGAATCGGTAAAAGTACCCGGCGCAAGCTGGATATGCTGCCGCAAACGGCCTTCCAGCTGAAAGCCGGCTTCTTCCAGAATGGCAATGTGGGCCGGCCGGATGTCGTAAGTTTCGGTGAAAAGGCGGTTGAATTTCAAGCCCTCAAATGCCACCTGGCCTAGCAGGCGCAGGTGCGCCAGGAAATCCTGCCGGTATGTAGCTGCATCGGCCGCCCGCGTGGGTTCTACCAGAAACGAAACCTCGGCCCGCAAATCCAGCCAGGAAATATGGACCAAGCCGCCGTAGGCAATTAGCTCACTATCATGCAGCAGAGAAAAAAGCAATTGACCCGGCTTTTCCTGCTCAAATAGCGGCAATACTATGCGCTGAAAGTAAGTGTCTTGCTGCTCAGCGGTGAGTGGTGCGGCTTGGCGCAATACTTCCAGTTGCGCGTTGCGCCAGGCGCGGATGGGCTCCCGGTCCTCGTATCGGATGGGGATGAGGCGGTAGGCTCCGTAGCGGTATTCGGCTTGCGGGAGGGGGCGGAAGGTGGTCACGGGATGAAATTAAAGAACGTCATGCAGAGCGTAGCGAAGCATCTCGCGTGACTCAACTAATTCTATTTCAACAATTGAATTGCTACCACACGCGAGATGCTTCGCTACGCTCTGCATGACGTTCTACACCACCAAATAAGAAATCAGCGGGTTGAGCGGGCTGCGGCGCAGGGCGTAGTTGGCCACGCCAAACACCTCATCAAACGCCAGTGTTTCGCCGGGAAACTCGGGGCAGTTCAGCTCATCGAAAGCCACGATGGCCCCTTTGGTCAGGCGCGGCCGGATGGCTTCGAGGCAGGCCTTGGTGGGGGCGTAGATGTCGAAGTCGAAATAGGCGAAGGCGATGACGGTTTCGGGGTGGTCGCGCAGGTAGCGGGGCACGGTTTCGGAGGCGTCGCCGGCCACCAGTTCAAACTTGCGCTTGTGCGGGATGGGGCTGTCTGCCTCGTGCAGGGCCAGGATTTCGGTGAGGTATTCCTGGTAATTTTCGGTCACACCGTAGTCGCCTTCCTTTACCCGGTCACCGTCCTTCACATCCACCGATGGGAAACCGCCGAAGGTGTCGAATCCTATTATTTTCCGGTTGTAGTTGAACGGCTCGTAGATGCCGCGCAATGCGTGCATCAGCGCCAGGTTCTGGCCCCAGCGCACGCCGAATTCCATGGCTACCCCGTGCACCGGGATGATTTGCTGGTAGAGCTCGGTGAAGAACAGCAGGCGCGAAAACGTCTGCCGGTTCAGGTACAGGCCCAGATTGTTGAGCAGCTCGGTGTTCGGAATCGGCGACTCGCGCAGGGTTTGGGCGAAGCCTTCGCGGCGCGACTGCTCGGGCGCGGAAGCCCCGCTAAGCACGGAAATAGGAGAGGACATGGACATGATATGGGGCGTTGGCCAGCACTTAGGCCGGCTGCAAAAATGCAACAATACTGCGGCCCAGCCCAACGCCGGCCAGGGCTTCGTAATAGGCCGCCACAGCCGGTAGAGGGGCAGTGCGCAGCAGGAAGTTGTCCTGGGCCAAGCGGGCGCGGTGAGCGCCTTTCCCGGCCGTGCGGTCCATTACGTAGTTAGTGGCTGGGTTTAACAAGTTGAGGTCAATTGGTTGGTCGCCAATGATTTTAGCGACGCGCCAGTTGGTTGCTTCAGCAAGATTGCGCAGACCAGGCTGGGTGAAGTAGGATAGGTGGTCGGGCAACACAACCCAGAAGGTCCGGTCAATTTGGCCAGTGTCGAATAGGTGCTGTTGCAGAGCCGAGAAATCATTGGGCACATCAACCACCAGGACACCTCCGGGCTTGATTAGCTGCCGGCAAAGGTGCAGCAAGTCCGCCGGTTCGAGCACATGTTCCAGCACGTTATCGAGCCAGAGCACATCGAATTGCTGACCCGCTGCCACTAGCTTTTGCACTTCCTCATACAGGTCGCCGGTGCGCAGCTTTTCCCGTAGCGCCGGGTGAAACTTCTCCAAACTGAAGCTGCTGAAATCCAGCCCCAGCACGTCCCAGCCCTGCCGTTGGAAGTAGTCCAGCGCCCAGCCCTCGCCGCTGCCGATGTCAAGAAACGAGCCCGTACCCTTTGCCTCGCGTAGCTGCTCCAGCACCCAGTGGCGCAGGCGCAGCTTGCCTTCGATGTGCTCCAACTCCTCGGCCGGGTACTCGGGCTGGTAGGTGGTCAGGTTTTCCTGATAGTAGCGTTTGGCGTAGTAGTCGCGCAGCTCCTCTGGGGTAGGCTTGTGCTTAATTTCGTAGAAGCCGAACTCGTTCTGGCGCAGGGTATCGGGCAGGGTCATGTGGTTTTTTGCTCGATGTGCGCGTTCAGGGCCATTATTTCGGGGTGGGCTTCAAGCAGGGCCAGCAGGTCGGCCACGTTCAATTGGTCGGCGTGGTGCTGTTCGATGAGCGCCTTGAGCACAGCGTAGTCTTCGGCCGTATCCAGCGTGATGCGGAAGCGGCTGAAGTCGCCGCCGGGCCACACCTCGTCGCGGTAAATGACGCGGCCGGCGGTGGCCGGGTCGGCTTTCAGGTAGGGCGTGACGTGCTCCCGCTCGTAGGGCAGCGTGGCGTTGGCATAAGCCTCCGCCAGCATTTTCATCGAGAAAATCTCGAAATCCAGTCCGCGCGGGAAGGTGCGGACAATGGAATTGGAGCGGTACACCAGCGGGTTGCCTTCCTCCAGATAACGTTCTACGGCGGCCCCAATCAGCGGGCCATCCACCAGCGGGCAGTCGGAAGTGACGCGCACGATTACATCGAGGCCAAATTTCCGGGCCGTCTCGTAGTAGCGGGCCAGCACGTCGGCCTCGCTGCCCCGGTGGTAGGGGATGCCATTCGTTTCGGCGTAGGCGGCCAGCACGTCGTCGGCCGGCTCGGTGGTGGTGGCCAGGTAGATGGGCAGGCCGCTTTGCAGGGCGCGGGCTACGTGGTAGTCCAGCAGCGGGCGGCCGCCGGCGGGGAGTAGCACCTTGCTCGGCAGCCGGGTGCTGCCCATCCGCACCTGCGAGATGATGCCGGCGCGCTGCATTATTCGGAAATTTTTTCGAGCAGATACACCACGTCTTGGTTGCCGCGCTCCGCATCGTTGATGTAGGGATAGAGCTTTTGCTTCACCAAGCGCAGGTTCGGGAAGTGGTCCAGAAATACCTGGGCGAAGTCAGTTTTCCAGAGGAAGCCCTCATTGCCGCGGTACTTAATGGGCGTGGTTTCGGGAGCGTAATACTCGTAGCCCATGATGTAGCGGCGCGAGGTACGCACCATTTCGCCCATGATGCGCGGCAGGTCCTCGGGCGCGATGTGGATGAGCACGCCGTTGGTGCAGGTCACGTCGAAGTAGTTATCCTTGAAGGGCAAATCGAAGCCGCTGCCTTGCAGGATATTCACGCCGCGCACGAAATCGCGGGCTTTTTCCACGGCATACTGTTGCAGCTCAATGCCGTACAGGTTGGTGAAGCCTGCGGCTTGCAGGCCCACGAGCTGCATCCCGGTGTTGCAGCCCACTTCCAGAATCCGGGCCTCCCGGGGCAGGTCGCCGAGGAATTCGGCGTTCATCTCCAGCTTGGTGTGGCCGTAGAGGTCGCGGTAAAAGGAGTTCCACTCGTCGAGCGGGCGCGAGTTGCGGTCGGTGTATTCACGGCCGAAATCGCCGGACCAAAAGTCTTCTTGTTGGGTGTGCTGCAAGGGGAAGGTGTTATTTTAGAACTGGAATCAAAAGCGCGTCATGCAAAGCACCTTATCCTTCCTTCTGCGTTAAAAATTCGCTGATGCACGCCACCACGTAGGCCTGTTCCTCGTCCGTGAGCGTGGGGAAGAGCGGGATGCTGAGGCAGTGGGCGTAGTAGGTTTCAGATAGTGGGAAGTCGCCGGCCTTCCATCCTAGGTCTTCGTAGTAGGGCATCCGGTGCACCGGAATGTAGTGGACCTGAGTGAAAATCTGCTTGGTTTTCAGGAAGTCGTAGAGGCCTTTGCGGTCGGCTACTTCGATGATGTAGAGGTGGTAGGCGTGGCCGGGGCGACCGGGGGCCAACACGGTGAGGCCTAGCACCTGGGCAAAGGCGGCATCATACTGCGCGGCCAGCTGGCGGCGGCGGGCGAGGCCCTCATTGGCGCGGGCAAGCTGGCTGAGGCCGAGGGCGCAGTTGAAATCGGGCAGGCGGTAGTTGTAGCCGAGTTCCTGCATTTCCATGTACCAGCCGCCGTCGGGCGCGCGCCGCAGGTCGGCCGGGTCGCGGGTGATGCCGTGGGTGCGCAGGCGCAGCAGGTGATGGAACAGCGCCTCGGAGTTGGTCGTAATCATGCCGCCCTCGCCGGTGGCAATATGCTTGACGGGGTGGAAGCTGAAGATGGCCAGGTCGGCAAAGTTGCCGTTGCCGCAGCGCTGCTCCTGGCCTTTCGAGTCGATGAAAAAGCCGCCGGGCGCGTGGCAGGAGTCCTCAATAATCCAGAGGCCAAACTCATCGGCCAACAGCCGGGCTTCTTCCAGATTCACGGCCAGCCCGGCGAAATCAACCGGAATCAAACCGGTAAAATGGCCTTTCGGATGCGTTTCGAGCAACTCCCGCACCTTTACCAAATCAATCAAACCCGTTGCCGGGTCGATGTCGGCAAAGTGGACTTCGCCGCCGCAGTAGCGCACACAGTTGGCCGAGGCCGAGAAGGTGAGCGGCGTGGTGATGACGCGCTGGCCGGGCTGCACGTTGAGTGCCAGGGCGCAGAGGTGCAATGCGGCCGTGCCGTTGCTCACGGCCACGGCATAGCGGGCCCCTACGTAGGCGGCAAACTGCTTTTCAAACTCGGCCACGGTGGGGCCTTGCGTCAGGTAGTCGGCGTGCAGGGCGGCCGTGACGGCCGCGATGTCGGCCTCGGTTATGTGTTGGCGGCCGTAGGGGAGTGGCCGGGTGGGTTCAAAGCTCATGCAACCCAAAGATAGGGGGAAGGGTCGTAGCCAAGTAGAGCAGTGCATTTGCAATTACTTTTGGAGGAATGAAGAGACTTTTAAGCAAGCCCTGGCAATTGGCCTTTATGGTGGGGCTGTGGCTGACGCTAGCGGCACCCGTGCAGGCACAGCGTGAGTATTTTAACTGGCATTTTGGCGACAGCGCGGCCATTTCCTTCGTGTCTCCAACTCTGCAGACCACGGTGCTGCTCGATGGGCACGTAAAATTTCCACAGGGCGTGGCTTCGATGTCGGACGGGGCCGGGCGTTTCCAGTTTGCCTCCGATGGCTACGTGGCCTGGGACCGGACCGGCCGCCTTATGCCGGGCCGTAACGTTTCGCAGGTGTTGCGTCCCTACGGTTACAACCGCCGCCAGGTGATGGCCGTGCCCGCACCGGGTAGCACCTCGCGCTACTACGTGTTTGCCAGTCAGCGCGAGTTTTACGCCAACGAATTTCCGGTGAGCGGCAGCACGCCGGTTTACTTGCCCTATGTGGTGGTGGACATGACCATGCGCAATGGCCTGGGCAGCATTGTAGCGCACGACAGCCTGCAAATTCCCCTTGGCCTGGTACAGCGCGTTTCGGTGCCTAGCGGCCTGGGGTGCAACTGGGCGGCCGTGCGGCACGCCAATGGCCGCGACCTGTGGATGGTGGGCATTACGAGAGAAGGGCATTACCTGAGCTGGCTCCTAAACGCAAACGGCGTAATGGCTACGCCCGTGGTCAGCTCCACCAACCGCTGGTCCAGTATCAATGGCATTCTAAAGGCTTCGCCCGATGGCCGCGGGCTGGCCCTGCTGGTGAATGCATATGAAGTAGGTTTCTCGTGGGCACAGGGCCGGTTGGAAATCAGTAGCTTCGATGCCGCAACCGGCCAGGTAAGCAATGTGCAGGCGCTGCCCACCCGGTTCAAGGGCTACCGCTACCCACCGTCCAGCAATGGAACTTTTACAACGACGCTGCCCCGGCTGGACGGGCTGGAGTTTTCGCCCGATGGCGCACGGCTCTACGCCGATTCGGCCGGGGTCAACCTGCTGCAATACAATGTGCTGGCTGGCTCGGCTCAGGCCATCGACGATAGCCGTACGGCCATTCGGCCCGTGTCAGGCGTCAGCCCCACGGGCTACCTAACCGATATGAAGCTGGGCCCCGATGGCCGAATCTATCTCACGTACGGCGGCAGCGGCTTAATGAGCTGCATTGCGGTGCCCAACGCCCTAGGCCAAGCCTGCCAGTTGCAAGCGGGCAGCTTCAGCCTGCGGGGGCGCTCGGCAGGCACCGGCACGCTGCCGCTTTCTGCCAACGACCTGAACCTGCCACCCGTGGTGGTGGGCAGTGCCGGCAGCATTGCCGCCGGCAGCGGCTGTGCGGGCACCCTCATCCAATTCATGTCTTCGCTGAGCCCGTTTGTGACGGCGGCATCCTACGATTGGAATTTTGGTGACCCCGCTTCCGGTGCCCTCAACAGCAGCGGCGGCCAGGCTCCGGGGCATATTTACCAGCAGGGTGGTAGCTACACTGTCACGCTGCGCGTCACGGCCATCAGTGGCCAGCAATACATGGCCACGCAAACGGTCCAGGTGCAGGCCAGCCCGGTGGTGACGCTGGGGCCGGCCCTCCGGTCGGTTTGCCAAGGGCAATCCGTGGTGTTGAATCCGGGGCCACAGCCGGCCGGGGTCGTTTTTGCCTGGCAGGATGGCTCAACCCAGCCCACATTCCTGGCCCGGCAGCCGGGGCTCTACACGGTGCGCGTAACCAATGCGTTGGGCTGTAGCACCACGGCTAGCGCCCGCGTCGAATGGCTGGCCGCGCCGCCTTCCTTCCTGGGCAACGACACCACCATTTGTCTGGAAACGCCTTACCTGCTGCGGCCCCGTCGCCCGCAGCCCAGCGGCAGCACCTGCCTCTGGCAGGATGGCTCCACGGCGGCCAGCCTGCTAGTCCAAAGCCCCGGCCGGTACGAGCTGGAAACCACCAACGCTACGGGCTGCACCGAACGCTCTGCCATCGTCATTAGTGATGGCAACTGCCCGATGGTGCTGCCCAATATCATCACGCCCAACGGTGACCGGGAAAACGAATGTTTCGTCATCAAAAACCTAAGCACCAGCAACTGGCAGCTTGAAATATACAACCGCTGGGGCCGGCAGGTTTACCAGAAGCGCGGCTACGATAATACCTGGAATGCCCCCGGCCAGCCCAATGGTGTCTATTTTTACCTGCTGCGAAATGTTGTGACCGGCGAGCAGCGCAAAGGACAGCTGGAAGTTTCACGCTAGGCAAGCGGCACCATCTGAACACAAAAACGGCCACCCTTTTGGAGTGGCCGTTTTTGTTTGAAAGAAGTCGGTGACGCTACCTGCTACACCTGAAAATCGGCATCGACGTGCAGACGGATTTCGTCCCGAATCTGCTCCGCCGTCAGCCATTCCTCGTTGTTGAACGAATCGTATTGGAAGCCCAGCGGCACGCGCTTGCCGTCAAACTCCTCGATGAATTTGTCCACGTCCCAAGTGGGCATGGAGGGCAGAATGACGTAGTAGCGAGCCAGCTCGACGGTGCTCAGGGCGTCGGTTTCGGTAATCATGGCCTCGTGCAGCTTCTCGCCGGGGCGGATGCCCACGATTTTCTGCTCACACTCCGGGCCGATGGCGCGGGCCACTTCCGTGATTTTGTAGGAAGGAATTTTCGGCACGAAAATCTCGCCGCCCCAGGCGTGCTCCAGCGCATAAAGCACCAGGTCCACGCCTTCCTCCAGCGAGATGTTGAAGCGCGTCATGTCGGGGTGGGTGATGGGCAGCACGCCGGTGTGGCGCTGCTGCAAAAAGAAGGGCACCACCGAGCCGCGCGAGCCGATTACGTTGCCGTAGCGCACCACCGAAAAGCGCAAATCACGCTTGCCTTTCATGTTATTGGCCGCCACGAAGAGTTTATCGGAGCACAGTTTGGTGGCGCCGTAGAGGTTGATGGGGGCGGCGGCTTTGTCGGTGCTCAGGGCCACCACGTCCTTCACACCGCAGTCGAGGGCGGCATTAATCACGTTTTCGGCCCCGAAAATATTGGTCTTGATGCACTCCATCGGGTTGTACTCGGCGGCGGGCACCTGCTTGAGGGCGGCGGCGTGAATCACGATGTCGATGCCTTCGCAGGCGCGGTGCAGACGCTCGCCATCGCGCACATCGCCAATGAAATAGCGAATGGCCGGGTACTTGGCCGGGCTGAATTCCTGGCTCATCTCATACTGCTTCAGCTCGTCGCGCGAGAACACCACGAGGCGCTTCACCAGCGGAAATTGTTCGAAAACGGTGCGGACGAATTGCTTGCCGAAAGAGCCGGTGCCACCCGTAACGAGGATGGATTTGTGGTTGAGGTCGAGAGCCATGAAAATTGATAAGCCAAAACAGGACTGCAAAAGTAGTCGGCAGGAATGTAGCGTGGACTCTGCGAGTCCGCGCCCGGGCAAACGAGAACGGCCTAACACGGACTCGCAGAGTCCACGCTACATTCCCGACCTTTGGCCTGCGGAGCTGCTTCCGTGCCGCAAATGCTATTCAATTCCCTTCATTTCCTCGTCTTTTTCCCGATAGTCGTCGGGCTGTATTATGGCTTGCCGCCGCGCTGGCGCAACTCGCTGCTGCTGGTGGCCAGCTACTACTTCTACATGAGCTGGCGGGCCGTATATGCGCTGCTGCTGCTGGCCACCACGCTGCTCGACTACTACAGCGGCTACCGCATGAGCCAGCTGCCCACCAAGGCGCAGCGGCGGCCCTGGCTCTATCTTAGCCTGGCCAGCAACCTGGGTACGCTGTTTGTTTTCAAGTACTTCAATTTCTTTCGGGACAGCATTGCACAGCTCGCTGCTACACTTCACCTGCCCATTGGCACGGGGCCGGCGCTGGGGTTGCTGCTGCCGGTGGGCGTGTCGTTCTACACGTTTCAGTCGGTGGGTTACATCATTGATGTATACCAGGGCCGGCTGGAAGCAGAGCGGAATTTTGGGCGGTTTGCGCTGTTCGTGGCGTTTTTTCCGCAGTTGGTGGCTGGGCCCATTGAGCGCGGCGGGCATATGCTGCCGCAGTTCCGCCGCGAGCATGAATTTGATTATGCCCGCATCGTGAGCGGCCTGCGCCTCATGGCCTGGGGCCTGTTCAAAAAAGTGGTGGTGGCCGACCGGCTGGCCCTGCTCGTCAACCCCGTTTTCAACAATCCCCGCCAGCACCCCGAAGGCCCTCTGCTGGTGCTGGCCACGCTGGCCTTTACTTTCCAGATTTACGGCGACTTTTCGGGCTATACCGACATGGCCCGGGGCGCAGCGCGGGTGTTGGGCTTCGATTTCAACCTGAACTTCCGGCAGCCCTACCAGTCGGCTTCGGTGCCGGAGTTTTGGCGGCGCTGGCACATGTCGTTGTCAAGCTGGTTTCGGGACTACCTATATATCCCGCTGGGTGGCAGCCGGGTAGCACCAAGCCGGGCTTATTTCAACCTACTGGTGGTGTTCCTCGTGAGCGGCCTCTGGCACGGGGCCAACTGGACATTTCTGGTCTGGGGTGGCTTGCATGGCATGTATCTGGTGCTCAGCACCTGGGCAAAACCGTGGCGCGAGCGGCTGGCGCAGTTCACTGGGCTAGCGGCGCGGCCGGGCATGCGGCAAGGTTTGGGCGTGTTCATTACGTTCGTGCTGGTGGCCTACGCCTGGATATTTTTCCGCGCCAATACGCTGAGTGATGCCCTGTTCATCAGCCGGCATTTATTCAGCGGCTGGCAGAATCTGCACGGCCGGCAGCTCGCCACGCTGCTGCTCGATTTCTCCCAGCACTACCGACCCGAGCTGGCCGTGGCCGCCCTCGGCGTGGGCCTGATGCTATTGGTAGAATACTTCGCCAGCCGGCGCAGCCCGCAGGTGTGGCTGGCCGCGCAGCCCTTTGCCACACGCTGGGTGGGTTACGTGGGGCTCGCGCTGCTCATCCTCTACTTGGGCATTTTCAACAGCACTTCGTTCATCTACTTTCAGTTTTGAAAATGCTCGTGCGGACTGCTGTTTCAAAGTTGCTGCTGCGCCTGGGGCTGCTGGGCGGGGCGGGCTTGCTGGGCGCTATGCTGCTGGCCCCCGTGGTGCTGCGGGGTGGGGTCGATGCCTTTTATGGCCGATTCACGAGCCCGCCGGCCGGCTCGCTGATTTTGGGTACGTCGCGGGCGGCGCAGGGCATCCGGCCGGCGGTGCTGGCGGCGCAGCTAGGCGGGCAGTTCGAGGGGCCGATGCTGAACTATGCGTTCACGCTCACGCACTCGCCCTACGGCCCGGCCTACCTAGCCAGCATCCGCCGCAAGCTGCGGCCCGAGGTGCGCCACGGCCTGTTCATCCTGGCCGTCGACCCGTGGTCGTTGTCGCTCACCGGCCCGGAGGGGAGTTTCCCGGAAACCCAATCTTTTATCGGCCAGCTCCACCAAGTTAGCCAGAATCCCAACCTGCCTTACCTCACCCGCTACCAGACCAAGCCGCTCTACCGCCTGCCCCTCGACTACGCCACCGCCACCGAGCGCCTGCACCCCGATGGGTGGCTCGAAGTCAATATCGGTACTGACAGCGCCCAGGTGCGCGCCCGCACCGCCCGCAAATTGCAGGATTACCGCTTATTAGCGGCCAGCCAGCACCTCTCGAGCGGGCGCTTACAGGCCCTGCGCCAAACCATTGCCTTTCTGAAACCGCACGGCCGCGTGGTGCTGGTGCGCCTGCCCGTGGGAAGTTCATTGTTGCAATTAGAGCAGGTTTATCAGCCCGGGTTCGAGCAACTGATGCGCCAGACGGCCGCTGATTTTTCCGTACCATATCTGGATTACAGCGCCCGGCCCTACGCCACCACCGACGGCAACCATCTGCAAAGGGCGGCGAGCGCGGCTTTCAGCGAACAACTGGCCGAAGATTTAGCCGCCAGGCTTCAGAGAAAGTAATTTAACATCATAAGAAACAAAAAAGGCTTTCCAGATATCTGGAAAGCCTTTTTTAGTCAACTTAAGTGTGATTACTCCACTACTACCCGCTTGGCGATGGCGGCCGTGCCCAACTGAATACGTAACGTGTACACGCCTTTGGCCAAGTCTGCTACGTCAACGGTTGTGGCCGCACCGCTGTCAGCGAGTTGAATATTGCTCCGGACCTGCTGGCCCAGGCTATTGAACAGGGTGGCTTGTGCCGGGAGGCCGTTGGTCATTTTAGGAACCAGCACTGAGAAAGTAGCGTGGGCCGGGTTGGGGTAAAGCACTACATCGGCAGCCGCCAGTGCCGCGCTGGTGGCCAATGGACCAGCCGCCGGCCCAAACCGCAACTCAAAGCGCCCAACCAGCGCTTGGGCAGCTTGCTGTGCAGTCACCGTGAACGAGTAGCTGGCCTGCTGGCGTAGATTAATTTGCTGGTTGGTCTGGGCATCGACCAAGTAAGCATCCAGGCCGGTGGGGAGGTTGAGCAATTGCTCGGCACTCAGCGTGTAGCTGCCCGCAGCGGGCACGCCAATGCTTAGCGGCATGACCGTGGCAGCGGTGAATTGGGACAGGCCCGCAATGGCCTGGGCCAGGCTGCCGACGGGCAGCGCACCGAGGTTCAGGCCGCTGGAATTGAGCAATTTCACGGCATCATATTGGGAATCGAGGCCGGGAGTAGCCCCGGCTTCAGCGTACACAAACAGCGCATCAGCCGGGCCGGTGCTGCCTTGCAAGGCCAGCTGCACCAGTGGACGGGCATCGGCAGTGCCTCGGCGCACGGGTACCTGCATGGTGTAACTGGTGACGCGCTGGGCGTTGCGGAACGTGAGGCTGCCTGCCGACTGCCCCGCGCTCACTCGCACGAAAAAGCCCTGGCTGCTGCCAATAAGCGGGCTGCCGCCCACGCCGTTGGCGTAGGTGCGGTAATTTCCCTGGTATTGGTTGCTGCTCTCGAACACGTACATGGCCGCGTCGAGGTTGGGACGGTCGGTACCGTTTACCAGGCTCCAATCGAGCGGGGCAGGGTAGGGATTGCCTACGAAGGCCCAGCCAGCATCGGTGGCCGTTGCGCCCGTGTTGCGGGCCAGCGGCACGGTCAGGTCGCCGGTGTTAAGGGTGCCATTGAAATCAACCGTTTCCGAAGCCATGATATTCACGTTATAGCCACGGCCTGGCGTCAGCGCATCGGTAGTACCCGCCGGCGAAAACCAGCCCTTATCGAAGGCGCTGGAGGTATTAGTGGTAGTGGCCAGGCGGCTCTGGTCGTAGCCATATACCGTGGGGAACGGCTTAATCGACCCTGGCGTGGCCGAGGTATTGTAGGTGGCATTCAGCACCGGCGCGAAGCCGGGCGTTGCCAAATCGGCTACCGTAGTGGCTGCCACCGGGGCGCTGTAGTGCCGGTAGCCCAGGCCATTATTCACGCTGCGGTCGAGGTAGCGCTGCACCAGGGCCGTGCTGCCCTGCACAATGCCCGTGCTGCTGTTCACCACCAATGCCGTACCGGCCGCCCCCGAGGGCAGCGTCAGGCTTTTCCCATTTAGCACGAGATTGCCGGTACCGCCCACCGTGAGCACCTGCATCACCGTTTCGGCCGTATTCAGGGTCACGGTGTTGGCGTTGGTCGTGGTCAGGTTGCGAACCTGGCTGGGTAGGGCAGCCCCGGTCACCTGGGCCACGGTACCGTTATAGATATAGCTGGCATCGTTGCTGAAGCTGCGACTGCCCGTCAACTGCACCGAGCCGACGGCACCTGTCGCCTCAATCCCAGCTGCATCGCAGATGCCCAGGGTGCCGCCGGCCGCCAGCACAAAGCTGCCCGAGCCCGTCAGCGGCTGGCAGTTGGTCAGCAGCGTGCCGCCATCCTGAATCGTGAGGGTGCCCACCACCGTGAGGCCGCCGGTGAGGGTGGCCGTGCCCGCGCCGCCCGTAGCCGGGCCGGTGATGGTTACGTTGCCGTAAGTGCCGTTCACGTTCTGCGGGGTGCTCACCACGAGGTCGGGTAGCGCCGAAAGCTGATTAAGCCGGACGCTAATCGTGGCGCTGGCAAAGTTGGCCGCAAGAAAGTCCAGGTCGCCGTCGTTATCAATGTCGGCAGCAGCCACGCCATTGGGGTTAGTGCCTACTGATACAGTGCTGCTAGTGCCAAAAACACCAGCCCCGTTGTTCAGGCGCACGGTTACGTTGTTCGAATTAAAGTTAACCACGACCATATCCAGGTCGGCATCGCCGTCGAGGTCGGCGGCCGCGATGCTGGTTGGGCCGGCTCCGGTTGAATATTCAGTGCCGCCTCCAAAGCCGCCGCTGCCGTTGTTGAAGCGTACGCTGGCGTTATTGCTGCCGAAGTTGGCGCTCATCAAGTCCAAGTCGTTATCCCCGTCGAGGTCACCCAGCGCCACCCAACGCGGGCGGCTATCTAATACGGGGTCCGAACCGCCGCTGAAGGTACCGTTGCCGTTGTTCAACCGAATACTGACCGTAGAGCTGGAAGTGCCCCAGTTGGCGGTCAGCAGGTCTAAGTCGCCGTCGCCATCCACGTCGCCGGTTTGAATATTGAAGGGAAGCGTCCCAACGCTTATGGTTGAGCCGCCACTGAAGTTGCCTGCGCCATCATTCATTCGCACCATCACGTTGTCACTGGCTCCGTTGGCCACCAGAAAGTCGAGGTCGCCATCGCCATCCAAGTCCGCTGTGGTCACACTTTGGGGCTGGCTGCCTACCGTATAGTCGGTGCCGCCACTGAAAACGCCGCTTCCATTGTTGAAGCGCACGCTCACGGAATTGGCGTTGTAATTGGCCGTCAGCAGGTCCAGGTCGCTGTCGCCGTCAATATCAGCGGTTGTCACGCTGCGCGGCTGGCTACCCACGCTGGGGTTCGACCCGCCGCTGAAGCTACCGCTGCCATTGTTGAGCCGGACGCTAACCGAAGCGCCGCTGAAAGTGGGCGAGAGCAGGTCCAGGTCGCCGTCATTGTCCACGTCGGCCACCGTCACATTATAAGGACTGGTACCCACGCCCGGGTCCGAGCCGCCGCTAAAAGTGCCGTAGCCGCCGGTGGCCGCCGCCGTAAATTGGAAAAGACGCGGCGTAGCCAGCGCCCCGGCGCTGCTGCGGGCCGCAGTAGTTACGCCCACGCGCACAGTTTCGCCCGGCCGGAAATCGAAGCCGGGGGCAAACGTCAGCTGGTCGTTGTTGAGAGCAGTAGTCCCACTGGTATTCGTGCGCAACCCGCCACGCTGGCTGCTAAAAACCCGTAAGGCTGACTCCGAACCCGCCAGAAGCGGCTGGCTGAAACGAACGGTTACCGGCGTGGTACGAACCGCCGCCTTCTGATTGGCCATCGGCGAAACGGAGGTAATAATGGGCTGCGCCGCCGCTGACAGCATCAGCAGACTCGGTAGCAGCGTCAGTCCCGCAATTTTGACGTGGTAGAAACGTGTTGTCATAAAAAAGGAAAGGCGAATGGAAAGGAAAATGAGGCTAAAGTAAGTGGTTGAAAGTCTAGCTCCTATAGGATGCTACAAGTTCTGCCAACTGCCCCGCCAGCGCCCGGCGCGAGTACCGCGAATGGCTCACCGCCGGCAAATCGAGGCTTGGATTGCTGCGCCACTGTGCCACCAGCGCTTCCAGCGTTTCGCGCATCAGGGTGGTGTCTTCGTAAGGCAGGGCCTGGCCCGCGCCGCATTCCTGGAGCAGGTTGTCGGCATCGGAGCCGGCCGGGCCTACGCAGAGAATGGGCTTATTGGCGGCCAGATATTCGAATACCTTGCCGGGCAGGATGCCGAAATTGCGCGGCACATCGGGAATACCCATAAGCAGGACAGAGGCACTCAGCAGATATTCCACCGACTCATCGTGCGGCACAAAAGGAATGAATTCGGCGAGCTGCAGTAGGCCGGCCTGCTCAATCTGCCCGCGCAGCTGGGCCGAAACCTGCCCCACGAAACGCAGCCGCACCGGCACATCGGGGTGAGCGGCGGCGCAGGCGGCCACGGCTTCCAGCAGGCGGTTGATATGGTAGAGCTCGGTGATGGTGCCGGTGTGGGTGATGCGCAGGCAATCGGTGGGCGGCTGCGAGGGCTGGCGGAAATCCGATTCGTCGTAGCCGTTGGGCAATACGTGAAACTTCGCGGCCGGCACCTCCGGCAGCTTGGCTGAGAACAGCCGTTTGGTTTCGGGCGAGGTCACCAGCACGGCGTCGGCCTCGGTCAGCACCTGACGCTCGTAGCGCGCATCCAGCCAGGAAGCCAGGGGCGTGTGGTGCAGGTCTTTGTAGTAGTAAATATCCGTCCAGGGGTCGCGCATATCGGCCAGCCAGCGCAGGCCGTGGCGGCGCTTCAGCTCCAAGCCAATGAGCTGGGTAGAGTGCGGCGGCGACGACGTGAGCACGGCATCAAACTGCTCGCCGGCGGCCAGCAGTTTCTCCACGGCGGCCAGGGCATGGCGGTTCCAGCCCCGGCGTGGGTCCGGGATGAACAGGTTGCCCCGCACGAAGCGTAAGGCCTTCTGCATCAGGCCCGGCTTGCCTTCGTTGGCAAAGCCGCCGTAGGGCACGGCGCGGCCCGTCAGTTTCTTGTAGCTCTCAAAGGGCTCCGAGGTTTTGGTGCGGATGACGCGCACGCTGGGCGGCACCTCTGCCAGCAGGCTTTCATCCAGCACGGGGTAGGTGGCCTGGTCCACGGCCACGGTTATCACCGTGGGCTCCACGTTGAAATGGCCCAGGTGCTTCACAAACTTGAGGCATCGCTGCACGCCGGCCCCGCCCGACGGCGGCCAATAGTAGGTGATAACGAGCAGGCGCAGAGGGCGGGATGATGACACAGCAACCGGAAACAGAAAGCGGGCCGCGAAGGTACGCCCGCTGCCGGTTTTCGGCCTTTTATGGTTACTTTTGGGGTTCAGTTTCAGCCTGATTCCGAGGGGCCGCCCCGCACCAAATCAGCGTAATCAGTTCAATCAGCGCTAAATCAGCGATTCAATGTTCGATAATCTCTCCACCAAGCTCGACCGGGCCATTAAAACCCTTAAGGGCCAGGGCAGCATCTCTGAAATCAACGTCGCGGCCACCATCAAGGAAATCCGCCGCGCGCTGGTCGATGCTGACGTTAACTACAAGGTTGCCAAGGATGTAACCGATAAAATTAAGGAGGCTGCCATGGGCCGCGACGTGCTCACAGCCGTATCGCCGGGCCAGCTCATGGTCAAAATCGTCTACGATGAGCTCACCGAGCTCATGGGCGGCGAGAAGAAGGACATCACCATCAAGGGCGACCCGGCCGTAATTCTCCTCTCGGGCCTGCAGGGCTCGGGCAAAACCACCTTCGCCGGCAAGCTGGCCAGCTACGTGAAGAAGCAGGGCCGCAACGTGTTGCTAGTGGCCTGCGACGTTTACCGCCCGGCCGCTATCGACCAACTCAAGGTGCTCGGCGAGCAGATTGGCGTGGAAGTGTACTCGGAAGTCGAGAACAAGAACCCCGTCGAAATCTCGCGCAACGCCATCGACTACGCCCGTAAAAACGGCAAGAAAGTAGTCATCATCGACACCGCCGGCCGCCTGGCCGTCGACGAGCAGATGATGCGTGAGATTGAAGCCGTTAAAGCGGCCATCAACCCCAGCGAAACGCTGTTCGTGGTGGACTCGATGACCGGCCAGGACGCCGTGAACACCGCCAAAACCTTCAACGACCGCCTGAATTTCGACGGCGTGGTGCTCACCAAACTCGACGGCGACTCGCGCGGTGGCGCGGCCCTCAGCATCCGGGCCGTGGTGGAGAAACCCATCAAGTTCATCTCGACGGGCGAGAAGATGGACGCGCTGGACCTGTTCTACCCCGACCGCATGGCCCAGCGCATCCTGGGCATGGGCGACGTGATTTCGCTGGTCGAACGCGCTCAGCAGCAGTTCGATGAGGACGAAGCCAAGCGCATCAACGCCAAGATTCGGAAAAACCAGTTCAACTTCGATGACTTCCTCTCGCAATTGGAGCAAATCAAGAAGATGGGCAACATCAAGGACCTGATGGGCATGATTCCGGGCATGAGCAAGGCCATGAAGGACGTGGAAATCGACGATGACGCTTTCAAGCCGGTTGAGGCCATCATCAAGAGCATGACCAAGCAGGAGCGGGCCAACCCCGACCTCATCAACGGCTCGCGCAAAAAACGTCTGGCCAAAGGCTCCGGGACTGATATTCAGCAGGTAAACGCGCTGATGAAGCAGTTTGAGGATATGCGCAAAATGATGCGCACCATGAACAAAATGAGCCAGACAAAGGGTGGCATGGCCCAGATGGCCAAAATGATGGGTGGCATGAAAGGTGGTCCCGGCGGCATGATGCGCTAAGCCCTCAATACCAATTGAAGAAAGGCCCGGGCGTTGTGTCCGGGCCTTTTTTATGATTTCAAGGGGCTGAAAATTAGGCTATTTTAATAAAATCTGCGGATGCGGGAATTTTTTGGTGCAATTCTTGTTGGCATCCTCGTGAAAGAATAGTTTTTTAAGGTGTTTTGGTATGGAAAGAGGCATCCCTTTGGGGTGCCTCTTTTTTTTGGTGCATTGTGTAAGGAAGCCGCCCTGTCCGCGTCAGGCTGGGAAAGGAGCGGGTGTTGAGGCCCGGCGTACCTTGCGTTCGTTCTGTTGCACCTTTTGTGGTTTTATGAAGCAGCTTGTTGAAAAGCACCCGCTGGCCATTCGCTGGTTTCACTGGGTCAACTTCCCCGTTCTCAGCCTCATGATTTGGAGCGGGATGTGGATATACTGGGCCAATGACGTGTACCGTCTGGGCTGGGGCAAGACCACACTGGTCAAGTTCTTCCCGCAGTCGTTTTACGAGGCTTTCCACCTCGACCACAAGCTGGCGCAGGGCATGAGCTGGCATTTCGTGCTCATGTGGGTGTTTTTCCTGAACGGCCTGCTGTACGTGAGCTACACCATCTTTTCAGGCGAATGGCGCTACCTTCTCCCTAACCGGTATTCGTTTAAAGAAGCTATTCTGGTAACGCTGCACGACCTCGGGCTGTACAAAAAGCCGCTGCCGGTGCGCAAATTCAATGGCGCGCAGCAGATTGCCTACACCTCAGTCATCATTATGGGACTGGGCTCGTTGCTCACGGGGCTGGCCATTTACAAGCCCACACAGTTTAGCTGGCTTACACAATTGCTGGGTGGATATGAGTTTGCACGCATCATCCACTTCGCGCTCACCATTGGCTACGTGTTGTTTTTCATCGTGCATATCACGCAGGTAGTGCGGGCGGGCTGGAATAATTTCCGCGCCATGGTGGCCGGCTTTGAAATTGAGGAAGTCGACCCCGTCACGCACCAGGTGGTGGCTGGCCCCACGGCGCTGCCTGCCGCTGATGCTTCCCTTTCGCCCAAATAATTACCGCTGTTCGGTATGACTGACCATTCTTCCGCGCCCGCGCCGCTCGACGGCCCTGGTGCTCCGCTGCAATCCGAAGCGGCCGTGCTGGCTGAAGCCCGCCGCCGCTCGCGCCGCTCATTTATTGGGTTAGGGCTGGCTGGCCTGGCCGGCATTGGGGGCTGGCGCTGGCTGATTTCGCAGCCCGCCGATGAAGGCATTCCGCGGCCGTTGCGCAAGGTGCTCGATTTTAATAGCCGCCTCAGCCAGGCCTATTTCAAGGAAACGCGCCTGGCTCCCGAGTTCGCCCGCAGCCGTGCCAAAACGCCCCGCGAAAACGGCGACGTGGGGCTTGATGGCGATGTGGACCCCGCCACCTGGCGGATGCGTGTGCAGGGCTACGGCACCGGCAAAACCCAGGAATTTACGCTGGCCGACATCAAAGCCCTGCCCAAAGTGGAAATGACCACTGAGCTCAAGTGCATTGAGGGCTGGAGCGTGGTGGTGCACTGGGCCGGGGCGCGGCTGTCTGACTTCCTGGCCCATTACCCGCTGGCTACCCGCAGCGGCCGCCCGGCCGACCCGCTAAACCCGCCCGCCGACCTTGCGCCCTACGTGGGCATGCTCACGCCCGACGAGCAATATTATGTGGGCCTCGACATAGCCAGCGCCCTGCACCCGCAAACGCTGCTGTGCTACGAAATGAACGGCGAGCCGCTCACTTCTGCCCACGGTGCGCCTTTACGTTTGGTTACGCCGCTGAAATACGGCATCAAGCACCTCAAGCGCATCGGCACCATCGCCTTTGCCGATTCCCGCCCCAAAGATTATTGGGCGGAGTTGGGCTACGACTGGGATTCGGGACATTAGACACGGGCGCTGCAAATTGTCATTCCGACGAAGGAGGAATCTGAGTAAAACCGCTCAAACGGCCCTACTCAGATTCCTCCTTCGTCGGAATGACAATTTCTATTAATGCACCACGCGCACTTCGTAGCGCTCGGGCTGGCTGCCGAGGGCGGGCACGTGCCACGCGCCCACGCGGCTGGGGCCGTAGCCGAGGTTCACTTTCACCCATTCGTCGCGGGTGGGAAGCAGGGCGATAATTTCCTGCTCCAGTCGGGTGCGGTCTTGTTGCAGGGCGGCGGTGTTCTGGCCAGCGGTTTCGGCGGCTTTGCGCAGGGCTTTTTCCGCGTCCAGGAAGGCTTGCACCTTTTCTTCCAGCGGAATGAGGTTGGGATTGAGGTAGTCGAGGTTGGAGGCCATAAAAAAGCGGCTGGAAAATCAGCGAATTGGTAAGTGTACGGAGCTTTTCAACGCAGCCCCGGTCCCAAAAGATACGGCCGCGCTGCGCAGCTAAGCCGGAGCTGGGCCGGTGGTACCGGAGGCGGGACGGTTGCGCTGGCACTTTTCGCCACAGTATTTTACCTCATCCCAGTTAGCGCGCCACTTTTTGCGGTACTCGAATGGCCGGCCGCAGGTGACGCAGATTTTGGTGGGCAGCTGGCCTTTACGGAGTTTGGCTGGAAGCATAATGCGGGATTGAGCAGGGGTGTAGTAGCCAAACGCCCGGCCCCGGCGCGAAGTTTTGGGTAATTTTGACTGTTGTTAGGTTGTGAAGCGTAGTTGCCCCGAACCCCGGCCGTAGCGCGAACTCATTGCCCAACATGCGCTTTTAATTTCCTTATGACCACAACCACCGCCCCCGACGTGCTGGGCCAGGCCCTGCTCGACTACCACCACGGCAAAGCCGGCGCTACCGTCACCGTACATTGCAGCGCCGCCGATGACGAGCCGTTGCCCGCCGCCTACTTTTTTCGTACCGTGCTGCAAATGCCGGAACTGGAGCGCCTGGCCCTCGACGAAAGCCGGGGCCGCGTGCTCGACCTCGGGGCCGGGGCCGGCTGCCACAGCCTGGAACTGCAAAACCGGGGCTTCCAGCACGTGAAGGCCGTGGACGTATCGGCCGGCTCCGTGCAGGTGATGACCGAGCGAGGCGTGCGGACCGTGGCCCGCCACGATTTATTCGCCCCGCTGCCGCCCACCGAGCTGCCCTACGATACCATCCTGCTGCTCATGAACGGCCTCGGCCTGACCGGCACCCTCGATGGCCTCGACAAATTCCTGGCCCACGCCCGCACCCTGCTGGCCCCCGATGGCCAGATTCTGGCCACGTCCTCCGACGTGCGCTACCTCTACGAAGACGAGGACGGCGCGCTGCTCATCAACCTCAACGGCCCGTACTACGGCGAAGTCGAGTACACCCTCAGCTACGATGGCCGCACCGGCGAGCCCTTCCCCTGGCTGTTCGTAGATGCCGCGCTGCTTAATGACGCGGCCGAAACTGCCGGCTACACCGCCGAATTCCTCAGCGAGGATGAGAACGACCAGTATCTGGTGCGCCTCATGCCGCAAGGAGCGAAAGGTTAGCAGCCAGTTGCTGGTTGTCATTTATTGGCAACAAAAGGCCTCGTCAGCAACGGCTGAAAATCAAAAACTGAAGTATAAAAATTAACAACGAAATCTTGACTAACGCCATCACTTACCGCACCCGCTGGGCCGACATGGACCCGAACGGCCACATGCGCCACTCCGCTTACGCTGACTATGCCGCCGACCAGCGCCTGGTTTTATTGGCCGAATGGGGCTACGACATCAAGGAATTTGCCCGCCTGCGCCTGGGGCCCATCCTGTTCCGCGAGGAAACCACCTTTCTCAAGGAAATCCACATCGGCGAAGAAATTCGGGTGGATAGCCGCCTGCGCAGCGTGAACGACGACGGCACCCGCTGGAGCATCACCCACACCATTTACAAAGCCGATGGCCGCGTAGCCGCTACCGTGGCCGTGGACGGGGCCTGGCTCGACCTCGACAAGCGCAAGCTCACCACGCCGCCCGCCGAGCTTAGCACGGCCTTCCGCGCCCTGCCGCTTTACGAGGCACCGGTGAAGTAGACCGAACCGATACAGAAGCAAAAACGAGAGCCCTCCGAATTGTCAATTCGGAGGGCTCTCGTTTTTCGTTCAGGTGCCCTAAGCCTCTACTGGTAGTACTCTGCCGGCGGGCCGCAACGCCTTGGTAATGCGGTCCATTTGCTGTTGATGGTGGAGTAAATGGTCCACCAGGTGCTCCATTACCTGATAGATAGTGATGCGGCCGGAGCGCGGGTGCGGAAACACCGCCCGATTCTGCTGCCGGCTCGGAAACTCGTTGAGCAGGCGCTCCAGCTGCCGGCGCGATGCCTCCCAGGACTTGCGCATTTCGGGCAGGGTGGGCACTTGGCCGGTATCGGTGAGGGTGGCCACCCCGCGCGGCGCTTTGAACTTGAGGCCGGGCAGGCGCAGCAACAGGCGCACGAACTGCACCCGTAGCCGGGTAAAGAGGCTCACCTTGGGCAAAAGCTCCTCCGCCTGGAGCTTCTTCTGCACGTATTTGAGGATGTTATCCTCAATAAAAAACAGGTGATGCACTACCTGCACCGCCGACCATTTGCCCGGCGCGGGGGCGGTGTTCTGGTCCGGCCCCAGCGCTTCGGCCGAAGCCAATAGGTGCTCAGTGGCCCGTTCGAGCTGTTCAAATTTGAGGTGAAGGCGGTGATTCATGCGGGTGGGGAGGATGAAAAAGAGCCTTACGGCAGAGCAGGGGTAAAAGGTACGGCGACAATCTGATTGGTTTCGCGGCCGGATTTGGGTGGCGTATTTGGCCTGATAAACTGGGGCAATGCGTATGCTCCGGCCGGTACCTAGTTTTGCAGCACTCATGCCCATTCGTTTCTCGTTCCTCTCGGCCCCATGGCCTGCCCGCTGGCGGGTGCTGGCCGTGTTGGCACTCTACGCCGCTTATCTGCCCCTGAGCGGCTACACAGTTAACCAGTTCCGCTTCGATGCGGCTGAATACTGGGAGTTGTCGCTGAAATTCACGCAGAGCGGCGGGTTTTCGCTTCTGGCTTTTGATACTCCGCTGCGAGGCTACCTGGGGCCGCTGCTGGTGCTGCCGGCGCGGCTGCTGTGCCACTTCACGGGCTGGTCGATGCTCACCGGGGCGCGGGTGTTGGGGGCGGGCTGGGCGGCGATACTGTTCGGCGTGGCTGTGCCGCAGCTATGGGCGCAAGCCACGGGCCGCGCCCTGAGCGGCGGCCGCTGGCTGGTGCTGCTCGGGCTCACGTTGATTTTCTGGCGCGACTATTTCAACTTTACCCTCAGTGATGTGCCCGCGCTGGCATTGCTGCTGCTAGGCCTGGCGGCCCTGTCGCGGCGCGGCTGGGGTTGGGCCGCAGTAGCCGGCTTGATGCTGGCGGCGGCCATTAATATCCGGCCCATTTACCTGGCCAGTGCGCCGGGCATGCTATGGC
>NZ_JBCEVZ010000043.1:0-44549 GCF_038448715.1 Hymenobacter segetis
TATTAATCCGCCTTTCGGCGGGCTATCCCCCAGATTCGGGTAGGTTGGTTACGCGTTACGCACCCGTGCGCCACTATTGTTATTGCTAACAACCGTTCGACTTGCATGTATTAGGCCTGCCGCTAGCGTTCATCCTGAGCCAAGATCAAACTCTCCATTGTAAAATATTCTACACCACGGCGAACCGTGGCTGATGTCGAGTGCTGACCTTGCTCACATATTGACATTATGGTCAAATTCGTTTCGCTTGGTTTGTTTCACTGTGTTTCTTCCGAAGAAGAAGCAGCAAGTGGAACACTTACTATTTTGTCTATTTCCGTCATTCAAAGAACGTGTGATGCTTCCATTTGAAGCGTCAGTGTGGGTTGATAATTTAACCCGGTATTGGCGTTGTCAGCCTTTGTTCGTTTTGGGAGTGCAAAGGTAGAAACTATTTTTGATTTGACAACTTGTTTTCGAAAATCTTTGTGACTTTCGATTTGTTTTTCAAATCTGCCGATTTCGTTTAAAGCGGCTTTTTTATTTGTAAGTCAATTGTTTAAGACTGACTTTTAATTACCTCTGTTCGTTTTGGGAGTGCAAAGGTAGTTGATTTTTTCGACTTTCAAATTTTTCAGCGAAAAAATTTTATAATCTTTTCGTTTAGATTTTCAAGTCTGGCTGCTTCCGGTTGAAGCGGGCTGCAAAGGTACGGTGGCTTTTTTCGCCCGTGCAAGCTATCTGAGAAATAAATCTCGACGCTTGCAGCGGGCTGCGGTGGGTAAGACAAACTACTTTCCGCTGGAGTTCCTGACCTTTCAATTTGGTGCCAGAGCAGTTGCTTTTGGCTTTTCCGTTGGTCCGTTTGACGTTTCGGGACTGCAAAGGTAGGTGGACTTTTTGGGGTGGCAAGGGGGCTTTTACGAAATAGATGGATTAGAGTTGTAAGTAGCTGATTGATGCGGCTAAAAAATCAATTGAATTTGAGGTTTAGCTTGGAATGGTGGTGGATTAAGCGAGAGGGCGCTGCGTTGCGAGTGGATAAAGCTGGCGAGAAAATGCCTGCTTAGTGGTATTCGGAGCGGGTTTTGAAGGCGAAATCTTGAGGTTAGCGGATGTATCTTGATACGATATTTGCTCCTACCCTGCTGTTGGAGTGGGTGGTTTTGAAGTAATAATGCCCGCTTTGGGTGGTTATGGGAAAGTTGGGGCTGGAACATTCTTTGCAAAAGCCCCGCATCTATCTCCAGCATTTAAGGCTGGGGAGGAATGCGGGGCTGAATGAAGCAGCGAGAAACTGCGGCGCTGACGGACTTAGCGCTTAGTGCTTAGCGGTGGAGGGTGCTGACGCGGTCGGGGCCGACGCTGACGATGCGGATGGGGACTTGCAGCTCTTTTTCGAGGAATTCGAGGTAGGCGACGAGGTTGGGGGGGAGTTGGGTGGCGTCGGTGATGGTGGTGAGGTCGGAGTTCCAGCCGGGGAGGGTGATGTACTCGGGGGTGACGGTGGTGAGCTCGCCGGGGTCAGGGAGTTGGGGGGTGCTTTCGCCGGTGGCAGTGCGGTAGTGGGTGCAGGCCCGGATTTCGGTGAAGCTGTCGAGGACGTCGGCTTTCATGAGGTGGAGTTCGGTGACACCATTGAGCATGATGGCGTAGCGGAGGGCGGGCAGGTCTATCCAGCCGGTGCGGCGGGGGCGGCCTGTGGTAGAGCCGAACTCGCGGCCGGCCTGGCGGATTTGCTCGCCGACTTCGTCGTGGAGTTCGGTGGGGAACGGGCCGCTGCCGACGCGGGTGCAGTAGGCTTTGGTGATGCCGTATACTTTATCGATGTGGCGTGGGGCGATGCCGAGGCCGGTGCAGGCGCCGGCGGCGATGGTGCTGGAAGAGGTGACGTAGGGATAGGAACCGAAGTCGATATCTAATAAGGAGCCTTGGGCGCCTTCGGCGAGGATGCGCTTGCCTTGGGTGAGGAGGCCGTTGAGGAGGTATTCGGTATCTGTGAGTTGGAGGGTGCGGAGGAATTCGACGGCGGAGAAGAATTCAGCTTCGAGGGCTTCGATTTCCAGCTCTTTGTGGTTGTGAGCGGCGATGGCGGCGTGCTGGGCGACGGCTTCCTTATAACGTTGCTCGAAATCGGGCAGGAGGATGTGGCCGACGCGGAGGCCGACGCGGCCGATTTTGTCGGAATAGGTGGGGCCGATTCCTTTGAGGGTGCTGCCGATTTTGGTGTTGCCGCGGGCTTCTTCGCTGATGCGGTCGAGGGCACGGTGTGACGGGAGGATGAGCTGGGCTTTCTTGGAGATATAGAGGTTTTTGGACCAGTCTACTCCCCTATCGGTGAGTTTTTGGAGCTCCTGACGGAAAACGATGGGGTCGAGGACGACGCCGTTGCCGACTACGTTGATGATGTGCGGGTGGAAAATGCCGCTGGGGACCTGGTGCAGGACGTGCTTTACGCCATCGAAGAGAAGGGTGTGGCCGGCGTTGGGGCCGCCCTGGAAGCGGGCTACGGCATCGTAGGTGGGCGCTAATACGTCTACGATTTTGCCTTTGCCTTCATCGCCCCACTGGAGGCCTACTAATACGTCTACTGGCATGTGCTTGTGTGAAAACCTCACCTTGGGCCCTCCTTCAAAGGAGAGGGGAGCCGAACGGTGAATAATTGAAAATTGATTTGTTATTGGCTAGGACAAAAAAATGGCCGCCTAAATGGCGGCCGGGGTAAGCTGTTGGCGGGCGGTGGCTTCGTCGGGCGAAACGGTGAAGATGTTGTTTAGCTTCGTGATGGCCAGCATCTTTTTGGGGTGGTCGGCGGGGTTGATAAGGACCATTTCGCCGCCGCGGCTGCGGAATTTGGTGAGGAGCGAAACGAGAACGCCGATGCCGGTGCTGTTGATGTAGCGGATTTCGGAGAGGTCGACGGCGCACTGGTTGAGGTCTTCGCCGAGGTGCGTGTTGACGGACTGGAGGAGTTGGTCGGTGTCGGGGCTGCCGATGAGGTCGCCGTTGAGGCGGACGAACAGGATGCCGTTGTCGACGGTGCTGGTGGTGGTCATGCGTGGGGGTTTCGGGCGGCGGCCTGGGCGCGGCAGTCGCCGCAAATGCCGTACAAATTTAGAGAATGGTGCAAGATATGGAAGTTCAGCAGGTCGCCGACCATGGTCTGGATGCCGTGGATGCGGGGGTCACAGAATTCCACCACTTTATGACATTCGGTGCAGATGACGTGGTCGTGCTGGCGGTAGCCGTAGCTTTTTTCATACTGGGCAAGGTTGCGGCCGAACTGGTGCTTGCTGACGAGGCCCTGCTCAACGAGCAAATCGAGGGTGTTGTAGACGGTGGCGCGGCTTACTTGCAGGCCGCGCTCCTTCATGCCGGCGTAGAGCTCATCCACATCGAAATGGCCGGAGCGGGCGTAGATTTCTTCGAGAATGGCATACCGCTCGCCGGTTTTGCGGAGGCCTTTGTTTTCGAGATGGGCGGTGAAGAGTTTGCGGACTTCGTCCAGCTTATCGGTGTTAAGCGTTGCTTCGGAGGCGGGACTGGGCGTGTGTTTGGCGGCGTAGCCGGTTTCGGAGGAGCCGCCCGCGCCCTGGCCGGCCGCATCGGCGGGGGCGTTGGGGATAGAGGCGGCTGTGGATTTACTCACTGTATATATATGGTGTAAGTCGGCGGGACAAAAGTACGTTCTAATGGTTCACCTCGCCCCCCAGCCCCCTCTCCTCATGGGTAGGGGGAGCTACGGCGGCACGAATAAGGAATCTATTGTTCGAAATAGAGGTGATAGTGATTGGCGCAGCCGGGGTTAAAGGCGGCCTGGCAATGTGGGCAGGTACTGTCGCAGCTTAAGTAGCTGGCGATGGATAAGGTTTGGTGGCAGTTGCCGCAGTAGATGGCCTGGGTTTGGAATTCGGCTTTGGGCCAGACTTGCGCGGGGTGGTTGGCAGCTTCGTTGTGACACTGGATGCAGGCGTAGAACTCACTGCAGCATTTGTGTTGGATGGCGATGATGTCGCGCTCGGAGTGGTAGTGGGCGCATTGGGTGCGTGCATTTACCTCAGTGCCTTTGATGATGATGGGCTCGGTGGCTTTCACTTTTAGGAATCAAACCGCTCAACCTGGAGTACGCCGTCTACTTTCTTGAGGCGCTGGATGAGCTTGTTGAGATGGTCAGTATCATTGACGAAGACCATAATCTGGCCTTCGAAGAATCCGTCATCGGCGGTTAGGGAGATGGAGCGCATGTTCACCTTGAGGCTGGTGCTGATGATGCGCGTAACGTCGTTGACGAGGCCCACGCGGTCGGAGCCTTTGAGGCGGACGCCGGCGAGGAAGGCCAGCTCTAACTGGTCGGTCCACTTGGCGCGCACGATGCGGTTGCCGTAGTTCGACATGAGGTCGACGGCACGGGGGCAGCTGGTGCGGTGGATAATGAGGCCCTGGTCGGTTTCAAAGCCGAACACGTCATCGCCGGGAATGGGGTTGCAACAGCGAGCAATGCTGTAGTTGAACTTGTCGGTATGCTCGCCGACTACCAGCATATCCGGGCGCACGCCGCGGATTTTCTGGACTTCGTTGTCGAAGGTTTTGGGTTCGAGCACGGCCGGCAGCGGCTTTTCGGAGGTGAAGAGCGACTCACGGATGGCGCGGCCGTCAATCTGCCCCACGGCCAGACGGTAGTAGAATTCCTGGGCGCTGGGCACGTTGAAGTAGGCCAGCAGGCGGTTGAAGTTGTCCTGCGTGAAGGGCACACTGATGAGCTCCAAGCGCTTCTCCAGCAGAAAGCGGCCGTCTTCGGCTTTGGCGCGCTTGTCATCGCGCAGGAAATCCTTGATTTTGGAGCGCGCCTTGGTCGTGATGACGTAGTTGAGCCACTCGGCCGTGGGACGCTGCTTGTGTGAGGTCAGGATTTCGACCTGGTCGCCGTTGTGCAATTGGTAGCTCAGCGGCTCCAGCTTCTGGTTCACCTTGGCCCCGAGGCAGTGGATACCGATTTGCGAGTGAATGTCGAAGGCGAAATCCAGCGCAGTGGCCTTGTCGGGCAAAATCACCAGCTTGCCCTTGGGCGTGAAAGCATACACCTCCTTCACGAACAGATTCTGGCGGAATTCGTCCATGAATTCAAGCGCGCTGGAATTGTTGGATTCCAACATTTCGCGCACCTTGTTCACCCAACCTTCGAGCGAGCTTTCGGGCTGAATGCTGCCGGTGTCCTTGTATTTCCAGTGCGCGGCGTAGCCTTTCTCGGCGATGTCGTCCATGCGGCGCGAGCGGATTTGCACCTCCACCCACTGGCCGGCGCGCGACATCACGGTGGTATGCAGGCTCTCGTAGCCGTTAGCTTTCGGCGTGCTCACCCAATCGCGCAGGCGGTCGGGGTTGGGCTGGTAGAAGTCCGTTACGATAGAATAAACCTGCCAGCAAGCCGCTTTCTCCTGCTCCGGCGGCACATCCAGAATTACCCGAATGGCAAACAAATCATACACCTCCTCGAAGGTGATGTTTTGTTTTTTCATCTTCTTGAGGATGGAATAGATGCTTTTCGGCCGTCCCTTGATTTCATAATCGAAGCCCTGCGCCTTCAATTCCTCATCAATCGGCTGCACAAACTCCTTTATAAAGCGGTTGCGTGCCGCCTGGCTCTGCCGCACTTTGGCCTTTAGCTCATTGTACGTCTCTGTATCCGTGAATTTGAGGTACAAATCCTCCAACTCACTCTTTATAGTATAGAGCCCGAGTCGGTGGGCCAGCGGCGCATACAAATACAGCGTTTCCGAAGCAATTTTCAGCTGCTTGTGGCGAGGCATCGAATCCAGCGTCCGCATGTTGTGCAGGCGGTCGGCTATTTTGATGAGAATCACACGCACGTCCTCGCTCAGCGTGAGCAGCATCTTGCGGAAGTTCTCAGCCTGCTCGCTGGTCCCATACTCGAAGACCCCCGAAATCTTGGTTAGCCCGTCAATAATGCGGGCCACCTTGGGGCCGAATTCGCGCTCGATGTCCGAAATTTCAGTCGGCGTGTCCTCCACTACATCGTGCAGCAAGGCTGCCACAATGCTAGTAGTACCCAGCCCGATTTCCTCCACCGCAATCTGCGCCACGGCCAGCGGGTGCAGAATATACGGCTCGCCCGACTTGCGCCGCATCTCCTTATGGGCCTCCAGGCTCTGATTAAAAGCCTTTTTAATCAGTTTTGGGTCGCCGTCTTTCAGGTACGGCTTGGCGGTGCGCAGCAGGCGGCGGTAGTGGCGCAGGATTTCCTGGCGCTCAGCTTCGGGGGAGATAACGGGAGGCATAATGGGTAAAGTAACAACGCCGGGGCGGAAAAGGTGGCCCCACCAGCCCTTCTGATACGAGTTATACCCAGACTTTGCACGCAATGGTTTTCCCGAGTACCTTTGCGGGCCCGTAGCAAACGGCTGCGGCGCCCCATATGCGGATATGGCGAAATTGGTAGACGTGCCAGACTTAGGATCTGGTGCCGCAAGGCGTGTGGGTTCGAGTCCCTCTATCCGCACTTTTATTTGATGCAGGCCTTCAGTCGTATAGGCTGGAGGCTTTTTTTTCAACCTTTCAATCTGGCCGGCAGCAGCTGGCTCCCTGTTTTGAACATTACTCTCGACAAGAACGACGAGCAGCTGACCGGGCTGCTGACCGTGAACCTGACCGAAGCCGACTACGCCCCCGCCGTCGAAAAGCAGATTAAGGAATACACCAAGCGTGCCCAGGTGAAGGGCTTCCGTCCCGGCATGGTGCCCGTGGGCATGGTGCGCAAGATGTACGGTAAAGGCATCATGGGCGAAGAAATCAACAAAATGCTGGGCAAAGCGGTGGACTCCTACATCAAGGAGAACAACGTGAAGCTGCTCGGCGAGCCCCTGCCCGTGCCTTCGGAGGTTAATTTCGATACGGACAAAGACTTCGCTTTCCAGTTTGAGCTGGGCCTGCTGCCCGATTTCGAGCTGCCCGCTGACCTCACCGTAGAGCGCCACCAGGTGAGCCTTGATGACGAGACGCTGGCCCAGACCAACGAGCAAATCGCGCGTCAGTATGGTGAGACGACCAACCCCGAGGTTTCGGAAGCTGGCGACTACCTGTTCGGCAAGCTGAAGAAGGCTGGCGAAGAAGGCGAAGGCCGCACCATCCTGCTGCCCATCGGCAAGGTGACCGGCGACCCGGCTCAGTTCATCGGCAAAAAAGGCGGCGACGTGATTACGTTTGACCTGAAGGCAGCTTTCAGCAATGATGCCGCTTCGATTTCAAACGTGACCGGCCTGAGCAAAACCGAAGCGGAAGAAGCTACCGGCGACTACGAGTTCAGCGTGGAGAAAGTGAACCGCACGGCTGCCCCGGAAATGAACCAGGAGCTGTTCGACAAAGTATTCGGCCCCGAGGCAGTTTCGAGCCAGGAAGAATTCGATGCCAAAGTGCGCGAAACCATCCAGTCGAACTACGACCGCGAGAGCGACGGTGCGATGAACAACAGCATCGTGGAGCAGCTGGTGGAGAAAACCTCCATCAAAGTGCCCACGGAGTTCTTCAAGAAGTGGCTGGTGCGTGCCAACGAAGGCAAACTGACCGCCGAGAAGGTGGAAGAGCACTACGCTGACTACGAGAAGGAGCTGAAGTGGAGCATGATTCGCAACAAGGTGGTGGAAGAAGCCGGCCTGAAGGTGAGCAATGACGAGATTGTGGACCGCACGCTCGACAAAATCATGGGCCAGTTCAACATGCCGAACATGCCCGACGAGATGCGCGAATCGATGCGCAACTACGCCAACGAGTACCTCAAGCAGGAGAACGGCAAGAACTACGTGAGCGAGTACGAGGCCATTCTGGCAGAGAAAGTGCTCGAAAACCTGCGCGGCAAAGTTGTTGTTACGGACAAGCCCGTAACGGCCGAAGAATTCCGGACCCTGCACAGCTAACCCCTGCGCAACCCGATTTTTGGAAAAGCCCTTACGGAAACGTAGGGGCTTTTTTTATTGGGTTTCCAGCAACATTCGCTTTCTTCGTCCGTCTTACTAACCTCACCCGTGCGAGCGCAGGCCCGCACCCCATTTTTCTCCAATGAATCCATTACTGAATAGACAAGAATTCCGCAAGTTTGCCGTGAAAGGCCAGGGACTGAGCGGCCTGGGCGTTGACCAGTACCTGAACCACATGGAAGGCCAGGTGCGCAACGGCATGATGCTGCCCACCAACATGACCCGCTCGGTGATTGAAGAGCGTCCGCAGAACTTCCGCGAAATCGACGTGTTCTCGCGCCTCATCATGGACCGCATCGTGTTCCTGGGCACGGCCGTGGACGATTATATCGCCAACATCCTGACGGCGCAGATGCTGTTCCTGGAATCGGCCGATGCCAAGAAGGACATTCTGCTTTACATCAACTCGCCCGGTGGCTCGGTGTATGCCGGCCTCGGCATTTATGACACGATGCAGTATGTAAATCCCGATGTGGCCACGATTTGCACGGGTCTGGCCGCTTCGATGGGCGCGGTGCTGCTCGCGGGCGGTGCTGCCAACAAGCGCTCGGCCCTCCCCCACGCTCGGGTGATGATTCACCAGCCTTCGGGTGGCGCGCAGGGTCAGTCGTCGGACATTGAGATTACGGCTCGTGAAATCCTGAAACTGAAGAAGGAGCTGTATGACATTCTGGCGCAGCACACCGGCAAAACCTACCAGGAAATCCACGACAACTCGGACCGCGACTACTGGATGCGCGCCGATGAGGCCAAAGAGTACGGCCTGATTGACGAGGTGCTGGAGAAGAAGAAAGCCTAATCACGGATTCAGTCGCATTTAACTGATTTCACGGATTTTGTAGTCGCTTCTATTTGTAAAAAAGCCCCTGCTGGTTTAGCAGGGGCTTTTTTATTGACCGGATTTTAGGCGCTAATAACGGCTAGCCGGAGCCGGACGGGAGCCGCGTAATAGCCCGCCGGGCGCGAGGGTTGGAGCGGAGTGGCGGTGAAAACCCACCCTGTACCCCAGGCCGGGGTGATGGTGGAAGCTAGAAATACTAATTGCAGATGTTGGGCTTGTGATTCCATGAGTAAGAGCAGGAAACGTGACTTGCGCCAGGCGTCGCATTCTTGGGTTGGCTTCGATGATGCGGGTACCCATTGGGCAAGGCAGCGCGAAGGCAAGTCACTTGGTGTCGGATAAAATCAGGATGTGGGAATTCATTTTCAACAGGAAAGGACGGGGCAACTAATGGTAGCATAAGGGCAGGATGGTCAACTGGTATTTTGAAAAAGCGCCGGGCTGGCAGCATTAGTGCTTCAGGCGTGGCCTTCGCGCATGAGGCCCCAGTTGATGGGCGCTTCGGCGTCGTGGCCGGCAGCACACTGGCCGGTAGTCTGAAAACCCAGCCGTTGGAAAAAGAGCAGGATTTCGGACCGTTGGGCATCAAGGTAGCAGGGCGCGTGGGTGGCCTGCATGGCGGCCAGTGTGGCCTGCATCAGGCGGCGGCCCAGGCCGTGGCCCCGGGCGGCGGGGTGCACGGCCAGCGCCAGCAGGTAGTAGTGGCTGGTGGCAGTGAGGCTCTGGCGGCGCAGCCACGCCGAGGCCACCAGAAAGTGCCGCAGCCGCTGAAACCCGGCCCAATCGAGCCGCCATACGGCGGCAGGCAGCAGCCCCATGCGCAGCAAGCGCTGCAGCGTGACGGCCGGATGGCTGGGTCCCAGCCACACGGCAATGGCACTGGAATCGGCATTGGTGTACACGCGGCCGTAGCGCAGGCCGAAACGTAGCAACTGTTCCAGCAGCCATATTTTCTGGCTTTTGTCATCGGAGCCGGTGCAGCAATATTTCAGGACGGGATGGTCGGCGCACGCGGCTTCGAGCAGGGCGGTGGCCCACACCATATCGGCAGGCTCAAGGCGGCGGGCGGGCAGGGTCGTGGTGGGGTGCATAGGCGCATCGGTAATGGACGGGAATGACTAGGTGGTGACGGGTGTGAGTTTGCCCAATGATATACCCGTCTGGTTATTCCCGTTGTATGATGGGTCGCCGTTGGCCTAGCCCGGCGGCACGCAAATGGGCGAGCCCATTAAATAGCAAGTAGTGTTTTTTCATGGTGACGCATTAACCACCAACCATGCGTTGGCCGGCAATCTCAAAGCACGGCCGTTCTTCCCCAGATGCGTTTCGCTGATGTTGCAAATACATTCGCTAACGTTTCGCCGCATGCGAAAACGTTGCAAAAACTCATTATTTTATAAAAACAGCTTGGAATTATTCTGTAAAATTCAAACCTCGCGCCCTAAAAAAATGTAACAATTAATTGATTTATTGAATTTTATTACTGGCAACGTACTCTTTAACGGCCTCCTCCCCTGCCATTGCGCCATTCCTTGTTACCGCACTGGGAGGCATGCCAAACTGCCGCGAGAAGGCGGTTGAAAAAGCAGCCGGGCTGCCAAATCCCACCTGATAAGCCACTTCAGCCACCGTGCCCACGTGCGCTTGCAGGAGCACCAGCGCCCGGTTTAGCCGCGTGGTACGGAGGCTCTCGCCCGGCGACTGTCCGGTGAGGGCTTTCAGCTTGCGGTGAATCTGGGTGCGGCTCAGCCCAATGTCAGCCCCAAGCTCATCGACGCCGAAGGACTCATCGGCTAGGTGGCGCAGCATTGACTCGCTCACGCGCCGCAAAAAATCTTGGTCGAGGGAAAGCTGGCCAGCGGCGGCAGCGGTGTGGGCCGCCGCCTGCGCGGGCTCCAGGCTGACCAGCGGGGCGCTAGGTGCCGCCGGTGGCACGGGGGCAAAATGAGCCTGCACCTGCCGACGCAGCGCCAGCAGGTTGCGCACCTGCGCCCGCAACTCGCGGGGATTGAATGGCTTGGCCAGGAAACTATCGGCACCTGTTTCGAGGCCTTCGAGTTTGGCAGCGGGGCCAGATTTGGCAGTGAGCAGCACCACCGGAATATGGCTGGTGGCAACGTCAGCCTTCAGTTGGGCGCATACCTGGTAGCCGTCCAGGCCGGGCATCATCACGTCGCTCACCACGAAGTCGGGCACTTCGGCCCGGGCCAGCTCCAGACCGGCATCGCCGGTGGCGGCCAGCAGGAGGCGGTAGCCGGCCGGGGCGAGCGTCGCGCGGATGAATTCGCGCACCTCGTTGTTGTCTTCGATAATGAGGACAAGGTCGGGCTCGACAGTGCCCTGAACCGGCTCATCAAGCTGCTGACCATCGGGAAAAGGCAGCGGGGCTGACTCCGGATAAACGGGACTACGCGTAGTTACTCCGCCAATTAAATCCGGCACTTCTCGGGTCGAGTTGGCGGGCAGGCCGTGCGGCAATTGCACGGTGAAGGTAGAGCCGGCCCCCGGCTGGCTGGCCACGGCCACCGTACCCCCGTGCAGCATGGTGAGCTCGCGCACCAGCGCCAGGCCAATGCCAGTACCGGTAGGCCGGGCCTCGCGGCCGGGGCTGCGGGCCTGGAAGAATCGGTCGAACAGGTAGGGCACGTCTTCGGGCGCGATGCCCGGGCCAGTATCCTGCACGGCAATGCTGACGCTGCCGGCGGGGCTGGCAGCCGTGGCTGGCTCCTCGGTCACAATCACCGTTACGCGGCCGCCGGCCGGGGTGAAGCGCAGGGCATTGGCCACCAGGTTAGTGAGAATTTCCTCCAGCTTGCCCGCGTCAAACACCAGCGGCACTGGCTGAGCGGGTACCTGACAGGTCAGGTCAATCTGCCGGCTTTCGGCCAGCACGGCAAAGGACGAAACCAGCTGCCGCACGGCCAGCGCAACATCGCCCGGGGTGGGCAGCAGGTGGAGGGCTCCGGCTTCGAGCTTGCTCAAATCGAGCAGCTGATTGATGAGGGTGAGCAGCTTGCGGGCATTGCGCAGCACCAGCCCACCCTGGCGGCGCACGGCGGGGTCGGCGGGTTCGGTGGCCAGCGCTTCGGCCGGGCCGAGGATGAGGGTGAGCGGAGTGCGAAACTCGTGGCTGACGTTGGTGAAGAAGTCGGTTTTTACGCGGTCCAGCTCCTGGAGGTGTTGCAGAGCCTGGCGTTCGAGCTGGCGGTCGGCGCGCTCCCGCTCCCGGTTGCGGGTGTAGGCCCGCACCCCGTACATTATGCAGGCAAAAACTATGACATACAGCAGATAAGCCCACCAGGCACGCCACCACGGCGGCTGCACGCTGAAGGCAAACACCGCCGGGCGCGGGCTCCACAAGCCGTCTTCGTTGGCGGCCCGCACCTCGAACTGATAGTCGCCGGGCGGCAGGTTAGTGTAGGTGGCGGAGCGCGCCGCCGAGGGGCCATTCCACCGCTGCTCGAAGCCCGCCAGGCGGTACTGATAGCGCACGCGGCCGGGCGTGGTGAGGCTGGTAGCGCCGTAGTCGAAAGTGAGGTAATTGAGGCGGTGCGGCAGGCGGGCGTGGGGCAGCAGCACCGTGTCGTGCATGAACAGGCGGAAGCCGGTGAGCTGGGGGCGCGGCGGCACGCGGTTGGGGTGCGCCCCGGCGGGCGTATAGCGCATCAGGCCGAACACGGTGCCGGCCCAGAGCACGCCGTTGGGCTCGGCCAGTACGGCATTGATGCCGGCTTCCTGACCGATGAAGCCTTCTTCATGGCCAAAGAAATCCTGGCGGCCCGTGGCGGGCGTGTAGCGCAGCAGGCCCCGGGTGGTGCCCAGCCAAACGGCCCCGCTGGCGTCGCACTGCACGAAATAGGGATTGTTGACGTGGGCACCGGGCACATCCTGCAAGGGCACCCGGCGCAGCCCAGCGGCGGGGTGCGCCGGGTCATAGCAAAACATGCCTTCACCGAAACTACTGAGCCACAGCCGTCCGTGACCGTCTTCGCTCATCGAAAAAACGCTGAGGGGCTCGGCTCCCGCTGGCCGGGGCGCCACGATGCGGAACCGCAGGCCGGGCAGCGCCCCCGGACTGGCCGGGGCGATTTCCTGCGCTTCGAGCAAGCCGGAATTCTCAGTACCCAACCAGATGGTGCCGGTGTGGCTGCGCAACAGCTTCATCACGCGCCGCGCGCCGGCCAGGGTGGCCCCCACGTATTGCTGGTAGTGTGCCGTGGCGGGGTCGTACACTATCAGGCCCTGGGTTTCGGTGGCCAGCCAGATGCGACCGTGCCGGTCCTCGGCCAGGCTGGCCACGGTGGCGTCACTCAGCTCCGGGATTTGGGCATTCAGCGAAAGCCAGCGGGCTTGCCGGGGGTTCCAGATGGCGGTGCCGCCTTTGGTAGCACCGGCCCACACGTCGCCGTTGGCCCGCTCCAGCACGGCCCGGATGATGTTGTAGGTATCGGGCTCGCGCTGGGGCAGCACTTGGCAGCGAGTAGCTGGAAATGGGCCGGGATGCAGCAGCGCCAGGCCATTATTGGTCCCCACCCAATAGTCGCCACTAGTGCCCCGGGCCTTGGCCAGGGCATACACTTTGGCCCCGGGCAGCCCGTCGACGGTGCCGAACAGGGCAAAGCGGGCATCGGGCGGGTACTGGGTCAGGCCGTTGGCGGAGGTGGCCCAGAGGTTGCCTTCGCGGTCGCGCAATAGGTCGCCCCGGCGGTAGCTGTGGCTCACCAAGCCGGTGCCCGGTAGGCAGCGGGCCACCGGGGCCGTGGCCCGCTCCAGGTAGCTCAAGCCTTGCCCCGTGAGCACCCACACCCGGCCGGCCGGGCCGGGCTCGGCCACTATGCGTAGCACTTTATCAGAGCATAAGCCCTGCGCCATAGCATATTGATGCACTCTGCTCCCAGCGGCGGGCGGGTCGAGGACAAACATCCCGGCGCGTTCGGTACCCACCCACAGCCGGCCGTCGGGCGCGGCGTTCAGGCCCAGTACCGGCCCGGTGGTGAGGGCAGCCGGCAGCGGCCCCGGCAGCGCCCGAGGCTGGCCCGTGGCTTCATCTACCAGCAGCAGGCCCTGGTCGGTGGCGACCCAGAGGGCACCGGATGGCCCCAAGGCCAGGGCATTGATGGCGGGTGGCTGCCCACCCGGACCAATGGGCAGCGGCACCCGCTGCACTTGTGGGGCCGCAGGCCAGATGCGTCGGCCCGACTCCTGGGGCCAGAGCAGGCAGTATAAATCGCCGCCGCCGGTGCCCATCCACACCCGCCGCCGGGCGGCGGTGTCGCGGGCCAGGATGGCTCGCACATCGGTGGGGTAGCCCAGGACGCGGGGCGTTACGCGCTGCACGCGCTCGGAAGTGGGGTTGAAATAGCAGAGGGAGCCGTCGCGCAGGCCCATCCACAGGCCGGCAGCCAGGCCGGGGTCGGCCGCGAGGGCCGTCACGCGCGTGTTGGGCAGGCCCGATTGGGTGGTGAGCGAATGGAAGGCGTGGCCATCGTACCAGGCCGCCCCTACTTCTGACACCAGCCACAACCGGCCCAGGCCATCCTGCGCCAGGGCGCTCACGCTGGTTTCGGGCAGACCCTCGGCCAGGCTGAAGCTGCGCGAAGGCAGGGTCTGACCCACGGCGGCTAAGCTGAGCAGTACGGCCAGGCAGCTCAATACTGACCTCACCAGCCACCGAAAATGCGTGTACTCAAGCCCCATACCAGCACCTTTTGATTCAGGAATTCAAATATGGTAGATTGCCAAATATAGGAACTGATTTCTGGATTGACTACTGGGTTAACTAACGGTAGCCAGCGGCTAAACGCAGGCGTGCGGCGGGCCTACCCGAAGCAACCATTAGCCCGCGAAACGAGTCGTTTAATCCCCGCATCAAAGCCCCCTGGCAACTGTCCACCTACCTCGAAGGCAATTTACAGGCCGCCGTTTTTGCCGTTAACAGCGGCCTATTCGGGGATTTGACGCGCGGCTGGGCGATGGGCCCATGCGAAGGCGATGGCACCATTTTTCTAGCCGCCGACGTTGGGCATGTCGTATCTTTGAGCCCGCTTGTTCTAAAACTTGCCCTCCCACCTTCCTCTATACCTCCCTCCGTGGCCGAAATATCCTGTTCCTTTTGCAATAAGAGCAAGCGCGAAGTCGCCGTCATGATTTCGGGCATCAACGCCCACATTTGCGAAAAATGCGTGGGCCAGGCCCAGCACATCCTCGACGAAGAAGCCAAAGCCCAGGACGCCGGCCGCCAGCCCAAGTTCAACCTCATCAAGCCCAAGGCCATTAAGGAGCACCTCGACCAGTACGTGGTGGGCCAGGACGAGGCCAAGCGCGTGATGGCCGTGGCCGTGTACAACCACTACAAGCGCCTGATGCAGAAGCCCCAGGACGACGAGGTGCAGATTGAAAAGTCGAACATCATCATGGTGGGCGAAACCGGTACCGGCAAAACCTTCCTGGCCCGCATGCTGGCCAAAATCCTGCAAGTGCCTTTCTGCATTGCCGATGCCACCGTGCTGACGGAGGCCGGCTACGTGGGCGAAGACGTGGAAAGCATCCTCACCCGCCTGCTGCAAGCCGCTGATTACAACCTCGAAGCGGCCGAGCGCGGCATCGTGTACATCGACGAAATCGATAAAATTGCCCGCAAGAGCGATAACCCCAGCATCACGCGCGACGTGAGCGGCGAAGGCGTGCAGCAGGCTTTGCTCAAGCTCCTCGAAGGCACCAACATCAACGTGCCGCCGCAGGGCGGCCGCAAGCACCCCGAGCAAAAGATGATTTCGGTGAACACCGAGAACATTCTCTTCATCTGCGGCGGTGCGTTCTCGGGCCTCGACCGCATCATCAAGAGCCGCCTGAATACCAAGCCGATGGGCTTCGCCAAGACCAACCTGGACGAGCAGGTGGACACGCAGAACTTCCTGCGCTACGTGTCGGCCCAGGACATCAAGAGCTTCGGCCTGATTCCGGAACTGATTGGTCGTCTGCCGGTGCTCACCCACCTCAACCCGCTGGACCGCACGACCCTGCGCATGATTCTGACCGAGCCCAAGAACTCGCTCGTGCGCCAGTACAAGCGCCTGTTTGGCATGGAGAACATCGAGCTAAGCTTCACCGAGGATGCGCTGGAATACATTGTGGAGAAGGCCGACGAGTACCGCCTCGGCGCGCGCGGCCTGCGCTCCATCTGCGAGAGCATCATGACCGATGCCATGTTCGAAATGCCTTCGGAAGAAGGCTCCGACGCGCTGCAAATCAACCTGAGCTACTGCCGCAGCAAGTTCGAGAAATCGCCGCTGCGGCACATGCGGGCGGCGTAAAGCCTCCCATTCCGGTACATCGGTTGCCGCGTAATCATCACTAAAAAGCCCGCCTGATAATTCAGGCGGGCTTTTTAGTTGGTTTTCGTTGGAGCGCCCCTGGCGTAATGATGGAGGCAACAGTTGTACGAGTATTTTCAGAAAATGAAATTTACTTGTACACATTAACATCTCTATCTGTACGAGTGGATTTGCAAAACTGAATTTATTCGTACTGACATCGCCCGCCTTTGTGCACCGTGCACCCAAACAAGTTTGGCTCATTCCTGCCTCAGCCCCACAAAAAAGGCCCGCCAATTGGCGGGCCTTTTTCATACACAATTGGAAATTTTCCAATCAACTTTCAACCCTACTCCACTACCACGCGCTGCACGCTCGGCGCACGGCCGGCGGCCTGCACCGTGAGTAGATAGGTACCGGCAGCCAGGCCGGTCATGGGCAGTTCGGTGGCCGTGCCACTGAAGGCGCGGGTGGCTACCGTCTGGCCCAGCACATTGCGCAGGGTGACCTGAGCAGCGGTGGTGGCAGTGGCCAGCTTCAGGTTCAGGGTGCCGTGGCCGGCTACCGGGTTGGGGTACACGCTGAACGCGCTCTGCTGAGCGGCGGCGGTAGCCGTAGCCGTAGTTGTTACCGTGAAGGTCACGCCGTTGCTGGGGATGCCGGTGGCCGTGGTGATAACCACGTTGCCGGAGGTAGCACCGGCCGGGATGGTGAAGGTAATGGTGGTGCCATTCACCACCGTGAAGCCGGTTACGGCCACGCCGTTGATGGTGGCTGCCGTAGCTCCCGTAAAGTTGCTACCCGTGACCGTAACAGTGGTGCCGGCCGGGCCGCTGGTGGGGCTCAGGCTGGTGATGGCCGGGGCCACAGGCGGCGTGGCGCAGGTCAGCGTCAGCCCGAAGTTGCCAACCTCGGTGGCATCGTAGCCATTCACAAAGACGAGGTAATTGACTCCATACTGCGAAGCAAACGTCACGGTCGAGCACGTGTTCGCGCCGGTATCGTCGTTGCCCCTTACGCAGGTGTAAGAGCCGCAACGGCCCGTGAATACGAACAGTTTGGTGTCAAAGTCCGTGACGGCGTTGCAAGTAGTCACCGTCATGCTGGCTCCGGTGCCCACCACCGTATAGAACACGCCGCCCGGGCCGATGCTGAGGGTACAGGCAGCGGTGGGGTCGCCGGTAGACGTGGCACCCAGGTTAGTGCCGTTTATGGTTTGCCCGCAGGCCAGCGGAATGGCACCGGTGCACTGGTCGTTGGGCAGCGGCAGCAGGAAAGGCGTAGTCGAAGTGCCGCTACCGATGGGCGCGGTTACGGTAATGGGGCCCGAAGTAGCGCCGGTGGGCACCACCACGGTAATCTGCGTGGCCGAAACCACTGTGAATGTCGTCGCGACGGTGCCATTGAAGGAAACCTGCGTCGCCCCGGTGAAGTAGTTGCCGGTAATCGTCACCAGCGTGCCCACTGGCCCGCTGGTGGGCGTGAACGAGGTGATGACCGGTACCTGCAGCGTGAAACGGGTGGTGGAAACGGCAATGCCGTTGGGCGTAGTCACGGTGATGAGGCCCGTGGTAGCGCCGGTAGGCACGGTCACGGTAATCTGCGTGGCCGAAACCACCGTGAACACCGGAGCCACCGTGCCGTTGAACGTCACGCGCGTAGTACCAGTGAAGTTGGTGCCGGTAATCGTCACGACCGTGCCGGGCACGCCGATAGTGGGCGTGAACGAGGTGATGGCCGGAGCCGCCGGGATGGTGAAATTAGTAGCCGAGGTGCCCGTGCCCAGCGGCGTAGTCACCGCAATAGGTCCCGTGACGGCCCCGATGGGCACCACCACGGTAATCTGGGTGGGCGAATTCACTGAATAGACCGGTGCGCTCGTACCGGCGAAGGTAACCTGCGAAGCGGCCGTGAAGTTGGTGCCGGTGATGACCACCGTGCTACCCACCGCACCCGTAGCGGGCGTGAAGCTGGTAACCGTGGGCGGCACCCCTACCAGGAACGACGTGGCCGATACGGCCGTGCCGGCCGGCGTGGTCACGCTGATGAGGCCGCTAGTGGTACCGGCAGCCACCGTCGCAGTGATGCTGGTAGCTGATGCTACAGTGAATGTAGCGGGCGTGCCGTTGATGTTCACAGCCGTGGCCCCCGTAAAGTTGGTGCCCGTGATGGTAACCACCGTGCCCACCGGCCCGCTGGCGGGCGTGAAGCTGGTGATGGTGGCACCCGGACCCGGCGCGATGGTAAAATTGGCATCCGAAATATCGAAGAAGTAGTTGTCGGCCGCTTCCACCATCACACGGGCCTGGGCCGTGCTCACATTAGGCACGACTACCGTAGCAGTGCCGTTGTTGAGCACATTTGAGGCCAGCAACACCGGGTAAGTGAGGCCGCCGTCGAGGCTCAGGCGCAGGTTCACGATGGCGCAGCTCACGGGGGCCGCGTCGGTGCCGGCCACGTTCCAAGTTATAGTCTGCGCGGTGCCACCGGTCCAGCTAACGGCCGTGTTGGGGGCCGAAATCACGAAGGGACCAGCGGTGCTCACCACGTTCAGGTTCACGAAAGCGCTGTAGTCGACGCCGCCAATCACACCGGCGGGGCCGCTGTGCTGGTCACGGGCCGTGCAGCGGAATTTCAGGGTGCGCGTCACGGTGGGCAGGCGCTCGCCGATGACGGTGGTATTGTTCACCAGGTCGGTGAGGCGCGGGAAGTAGCGGGTGCCGTCCAGCAGTGGCACGAACGAGCGGAACAGCGGCACGTTGTCGTTGGCAACCTGTGCGTCGTTCGGGGCCTTCTGCGAGCCGAGGTCCATTTCTTCCCACATGTAGGTCAGGGGGTCGTTTTCGGCATCCGTGGCCGTAGCCGTCAGCTTAAAGGGCGTGCCCATGGGCAGGGTTTTGCCACTGGCCGGAGCCGTTACCACGGGAGCCGTGTTGCCGGTGGCCGCATCGGTGCCGCAGGTCGTGCTGGTGATAAAGGCCCGCATCTCCTGGTAATTGCCGGTGTGGAAGGTAGCATCGGAGTGCGCCTGCAGGTCGTTGGTGGCGGTGCAAATACCGGCGTAGGCCATGATGGTCGTGCCCGAGCCCGGCTCCCAGGCCGTGGTGCCGTTGCGGTTGCCGCCGGCGCAGCTGCCCGCATTGCCGTTGAACGGGTGGTTGCCGGAAAACTGGTGTCCCATTTCGTGGGCCACGTAGTCGATATCGAAGGCATCACCTACGGGGTTGGGCAGGCCGGTGACACCTTGGGCCTTGCGGGCCGAGGAGCACACCACGCCCAGGCCGGCAATGCCGCCGCCGCCGGTGCTCACCACGTGGCCAATGTCGTAGTTGACCGAGCCGATGATGCGGTCAACGTTGGACTGGTTCTGGCCCAGCAGGGCGCCGCCGTTGCTGTTGCTGAACGTGGGCGAAGGCTGCGTGCCAATACCGCTCAGAAACACGAGCTGGTCGTTGTTGGGCACCAGCACCATGCGCACGGCCAGCTCTTTCTCATACACGCCCACTACGCGGTTCACGGTGGTAACTTCGGCAGCCAGCACGCTGGTTACCGTGTTGCCTTTGGTTACGGCATACTCGGGGGTGTTGGACAGCGCCAGGCGGTAGGTCCGCAATTGCGAGCCGCTGGCCAGGGCCTTGCCCGCAGCAGCAGCAGCCGTCAGGCGCAACCGGTTGTCTTTCAGTTCTTCGGCGGTGGGGGCAAATTCGCAGGCTGGCATCGGGCCGGCGGCCACGCGGTTCATGTCCTTCCGAAAAAAGCCCAGATAGTGGCGGTTATCGGTGTGGCTAACGGGGTCGATGTAATAAGTTTTGCCGCCCCCGGCCAGCACCTGGGCGTGGAAGCCCTGTGGTGTCAGGTCGAGGCGCACCGAAGCCGACGGGTCGTCGAGGCCCACGCCGGCGTAGGTTTTAATGGTTGGGTACTTGCGCGCCAGCTCCGGGTCCATCACCGAGGTTTCGCGCACGGCGAAGCGGCTGGTGCTGCCATCGGGCCGGGGCAGCGCCAGCACCAGCGGGGCGGCACTGGACCGGATTTCGGGCGGTGCCGTGGCCAGGGCGGCCTGCAGGCTGTTCACGTCCAGCGTGAGGGCCTGCGAGTGGAACAGCGCCGCCGCAAGTGGCGAAGCGGCGGCCACACGGCGGGCCTCGGCATCGGCCTCAAAAAACTGAGGTGCGGTTTGTTGAGCATTGGCTCCGAGCGTCAGGCCCAAGGCCAGCAGCACGGCCCCGATACGGCCCCGGCCGCCTGTTGCCGGCCGAAGGGTGGCCGGCCAGCGTGAGTAACGTTGTGTCATTAAAAGAGGAAAATGGTATGTAAGAGTAAATCTAAGGAATAACCTCTACCATGGGGCATTTTGTCTGCTAATTGGCTGATTTAGTCGACAATTACTCTTTCAACAGTTGCCCTTCAACCCCAACACAATCACTCATATTCCCCAAACACAAAAAAAGCTCCTGGAAATACCAGGAGCTTTTTTATTGTGTTTGGGGAATAAATAAGGGCGCCGGCGGCTACTTGTCCCGCAGGTAGCTCACCATCAGCTCAGCGGTTTTTTTGGCGGCCTGGTGCTGGCCCAGCTTTTCGCGGAGCTCGGCGTAGCCGGCTTTCATGCGGGCCAGATAGGCTTGGTCGGTGAGCAGGGCGCGCAGCTCGTCGAGCAGGTTGCGGGCCGTGAAGTCACCCTGAATCAGCTCTTTTACCACCTCGCGGCCGGCAATCAGGTTCACCAGCGAAATGTAGGGCACCTTGATAACCATCTTGCCGATGGCGTAGCTCAGCGAGCTGGTGCGGTAGCACACTATCTGCGGCACGTCGAACAAAGCGGTTTCGAGCGTGGCCGTGCCGCTGGTGACGAGGGCCGCCGTGGCGTGGCTGAGCAGGTCGAACGTCTGGTCAAAAACGAACCGGATGCCGTTGCGGTGGAAGTGCTTGTAGTAGTTAGGGTCGAGGTTGGTGACGCCGGCCACCACGAACTGATACTCCTGAAAACCCGGCAGAATGGCAATCATCTCGTGCAGCATCTCCTCAATTTCCTGCTTGCGCGAGCCCGGCAGCACGGCAATAATGGGCTTGCCGGCCTCCAGGCGGTTGCGCTCGTAGAAATCGGTGGTGGGCTTAAACTCGGCCACGGCATCGGCCGTGGGGTTGCCCGTGTAGTCGACGGGGTAGTTGAATTTCTGGTAGAACTCCGTCTCGAAGGGCAGGATGACGAACATCTTGTCCACCCGGGCCTTCACCTGCTCAACGCGGCCCTGGTTCCAGGCCCAAATTTTGGGCGAGATGTAATAGAACACCTTGATACCATTCTCCTTAGCGATTTTGGCCATGCGCAGGTTGAACCCGGCGTAGTCGACCAGAATGAGCACATCGGGCTTGTAAGCCAGCAAATCCTGCTGGCACTGCTTGAGGTAGCCCCGGAACTTAAGGATGCTAGTGGCCGCTTCCAGAAAGCCCATGATGGCCAGGTCCTGGTAGTGGCGCACCAGCTCACCGCCTTCAGCCTGCATCATGTCGCCGCCCCAGTAGCGGAACTGCGCGTCGGCATCCTGCCCGCGCAGCTCGTGCATGAGGTTGGCAGCGTGGAAATCGCCCGACCGTTCGCCGGCTATTAGGTAGTATTTCAATTTGTTACGCCATCCTGAGCATTCCCCGAATGAAGGGGCGACGAAGGACCTTATCACGTCCGCGCCGCTTGGGTTAGTAATTCTGACAAAAGCGCCCGTGATAGGATGCTTCCTTCGTCAGCATGACAACGGCCTAGTTGCCGTAGTATTCCACGAAGTTGCGCGGCGTTTCGTAGAGTTTGATGCAGTGCAGCTTAGCCGGGGTAATGGCGGGCAGCTCGCGCTCGATGATTTGCCAGAAGGCGATGGCCAGGTTTTCGGTGCTGGCCATCTGGCCGGCCATGAAAGGCACGTCGAGGTTGAGGTTTTTGTGGTCGACTTGCTCGGTGATGTGCGTACGCAGCAGGTCGGACAGGGCTTTGAGGTCGACTACGAAGCCGGTTTCGGGGTCGGGCTCGCCTTTTACCGTCACAATGAGGTCGTAGTTGTGGCCGTGCCAGTTGGTGTTGGCGCAGGGGCCGAATACTTCGCGGTTGCGCTCCTCGCTCCACTTGGGGTTGTAGAGCTTGTGGGCGGCGTTGAAATGTTCCTGGCGGCTGATGTATATCATTCTGATTTTTAGCTGTTAGCTACTAGCCATTAGCCATTAGCTTTCAAATAAGCGCTTCTGAAAGCGGCTTACCGCCGTCAGCAATCAGCTAACGGCTTAATTAGTTTTCCGCAGCAAATATACGAAGAAGGGTACCCCGAACAGGGCCGTGACCAGCCCCACCGGCAGCCCGGCCGGCGGGTAGAGCAGCCGTGCCAGCAGGTCGCAGGCCAGCAAAAAGGCCCCGCCCAGCACCGCGCACACCAGCAGATTGTAGCGCCCCGTGGTGCCCAGCAGCCCCCGCGTGAGGTGCGGCACCAGCAAGCCCACGAAGCCCACCGGCCCGCACAGCGCCACCACGCCGCCCGTGAGGCCGGCCGCCAGCAGCACCAGCAGCCAGCGCCGCCGCGCCACCGGCAGGCCCAGAGCAGCAGCCCGCTCCTCCCCCAGCAACAGCAGGTTGAGGTCTTTCTGCAAAAAAGCCAGCACAAACAGGCTGATAACCAGTGCGGCAGCCGGATACGGCAGCACATCCCACCCAGCCCGTTCGAAGCTACCAAACGCCCAGAACACCACGCTCCGCAGGCTGCCCTCGGGCGAGGCCAGAAAGGTGAGCAGGCTGCCCACGGCCGCCGCCAGCGCCCCCACGGCCACGCCCGCCAGCAGCAGCGGGGCGGGCAGAATTTTGCCACGCCGGGTGCCCAGTGCCACCACCAGCAGCGTGGCCGCGAAGGCCCCCGCAAGGGCGGCCACCGGCGGCAGATACACGCTCATAAACGTGAGTGACGGCACCAGAACATAGCAGGCAATAGCCCCTAAAGAAGCTCCCGAGGCCGTGCCCAGCAGGTAGGGGTCGGCCAGCGGGTTGGTGACGAGGGTTTGGAGGAGGTAGCCGCTCACGGCCAGGCTGGCCCCGGCCAGCAGCGCCAGCAGCAGACGCGGCAGGCGCAGCTGCACCAGCACCAGCTGGGCGGGGTCGGCAGGGTTGTAGTGCTGGAAGGTGTTCAGGATGAAGCTGTACGACGTAGCGTAGCTGCCCACGCGCAGGCCCAGTACCAGCAGCGACAGCGCGAGCAGCAAGCCGATTATCAGCCACAACGCAGGACGACGAACCGGCATCAGCGGGCGGGAATGGGTGGTTTGGGCGGAGCCTGGTTCAGCAAGCCTTGCAGCTCGCGCACCGACTCGACCACACGGGGACCGGGCCGCTCCATGAGGTTGCCGGTGATGGGGAACACGCGCCGGTTTTTATACGCATTGATGCGCCGTAGCTCGGGGTAATTCTTGAAAAAGGTGCTGTCCAGCTTCCCGAAGTTGCCGCCGAGCAGCACGTCGGGATTCAGCTTGAGCACGTACTCGCGGGTGAGAGCCGGGTAGGGCTGCGGGAAAGTTTCGGTGATGGCATTGCGCCCGCCGGCGAAGCGAATCTCATTGGTGAACAGCGTATTCTGACCGTAGCAATAAATGGGGTCGAGCCAGGTAATGGCCAGCACTTTGGGGGTTTTGGCGGGGCGCGCGGCTGAAAGCGTGAGCTGCCGGAGCTGCTGCCGGAGCGAGTCCGTCAGGTGCCGGGCCTGGGCGGTGCGGCCCAGCAGGCGGCCCACGTCGTCGATGCCCTTGAACACGTCCTCCACGCGGCGGTAGCGCTGGAAATATACCGGAATGCCCAGGTCCTGGAGGCGTTTGGCGTCATCGACGGAGGTAATGCCTTCGATGGTGAAAACCACGTCGGGCTTCAGCAGCACCAGCTTTTCCAGGTCGAGCGGGTAGTTATTCACCACCGGCTTGCGGTAGACGGCGGCGGGATAATCGTCCTGTGGCACGCGGGCAACGATGGTGGCGGTATCGGCCACGGCAAACAGCATTTCGGTCATGCTGGGGGCTAGGGCCAGTACGCGGCTCGGATGGGCGGGTATTTTCATGGACCGGCCCAGGTCGTCGCGCACCTGCACGGTGCCCGTTTTCCCGGCCTCGGATTGGCAACCCAGCAGCAGGGCCAGGGGTAAAAGCAGCATCAGAACACGCATGGCGCAAAGGTAGGCGAGCGGCCCCACGGCCCGGCGCGCCGGTATACCTTTGCCCTTCCCCGCTTCAATCTCCGCTCCCATGATAGTAGTCACCGGCGCAGCCGGCTTTATTGCCAGCTGCTTAGTTTCCCGCCTCAACGCCGCCAATTTCAACGACATCGTCGTGGTGGATAATTTTTCCATCGAGAAGAAGCTGCCCAATATCGAAGGCAAAAAGCTGCGCGAATACGTGGACCGCGAAACGTTTTTCGACTGGCTCGATGCCAACCACGAACAGGTGGAATTCATCTTCCACCTCGGGGCCCGCACCGATACCACGGAGATGGACCCGGCCGTGTTCGATGTATTAAACTTGAACTATTCCAAGCAGATGTGGCAGGCCTGCGTGAAGTATAATCTGCCGTTGGTCTACGCCTCCTCGGCCGCGACTTATGGCGACGGCACGCTGGGCTACACCGATACCGACGAGGCGCTGTTCCCCCTCTACCGCCCGCTGAACCCCTACGGCGATTCGAAAAACGACTTCGACAACTGGGCTTTGCAGCAGGAAGAAAAGCCGTATTTCTGGGCCGGATTGAAGTTTTTCAACGTGTACGGGCCGAATGAATACCACAAGGGCCGCATGGCGTCGGTGATAATGCACGCCTTCCACCAGATTCAGCAGTCGGGCTCGATGATGCTGTTCAAATCGCACAACCCTGACTACACCGACGGCGGCCAGATGCGCGATTTCGTGTACGTGAAGGATGTGGTGGAAGTATGCTTTTTCCTGCTGAACCACCGCACGCATTCCGGCATTTACAACCTGGGCAGCGGCCAGGCCCGCACCTTCCTGGACCTGGCCTTGAACACGTTCAACGCCCTGGGCCGCACGGCCGATATCCAGTTCCGGGACACGCCCGAGGATATTCGCGATAAATACCAGTACTTCACCGAGGCTGATATGAGCAAACTCAAAAGTATTGGCTACGACCGGCCGTTTACGCGTCTGGAAGATGGCATTGCCGATTACGTGCAGAACTACCTCGTGCCGGGGCGGTATATGTAATACTCCCGTTTGTCATGCTGAGCGAAGTCGAAGCATGACGTTCTTTGGTTCCGCTCTATTCAAATACCTCTCCGCCCGTGCCCCAACTTGCTCGTCCCGTTATTACCGTTGTGGGCGGCGGCTTCGCGGGCACGGCGCTGGTGTTGCAATTGCGGCGGCAGCCGGCGTTGGCTGCGGCTGAAATTCATCTCATTGAGCCGCGCGACGTACCCGGCCCCGGGCTGGCCTACACCGCCCGCCGCCCCGAATACCTGCTCAACGTGCGCCCCGGCGGCCTGAGTCTGTACCCGGACGAGCCCAACCATTTTGCCGACTGGCTGCAAACCCAACCCGAAAGTGCCGCCGGACTGCCGGAATTCGCTTCCCGCGCCGCTTATGGCCGCTACCTGCGGGAGGAGCTGGCGCAGGAATTAACCACGGCCGCCGTGCGCTGGCACCACACTACCGCCGTGGCCGCTCCGCTCCTGCCCGATGGCCGGCGCGCCGTGCTGTTGGCCGATGGCACCATAATCAGCAGTGATATCGTGGTGTTGGCTCTCGGCAACTTCCCGCCCCCGCCCCCCACCGGTCCCGACCGGCGCTACCTCCAGCACCCCGGCTACCACGCCGACCCGTGGGCCATCGGCAACCTGCGCCGCATCGGCCCCGATGAAGAAGTACTGCTCATCGGCTCGGGGCTGACGGCGGTGGATGTGCTGCTAGCCCTGCGCCAGGATGGGCACCGCGCTCCCATTACCGTAGTGGCCCGGCACGGGCGCTGGCCCTCGGCGCATGGCCCGCTCATGGCTCCCTACCCCAGCTTTTATCCCGAACTGGCCCACGAAACTACCGTGACGGGTGTGGTCGCGGTGTATAAGCGGCACCTGAAACTGGCCGCCGCGCAGGGCCTCGACTGGCGGCCGGTGCTGGATTCGCTCCGGCCCGATTTGGGCCGCATCTGGGCGGCGTGGCCGCTGGCGGAGCAGCGCCGGTTTCTGCAGCATCTGGCGGGATTGTGGGCCGTGGCCCGGCACCGCAGCCCACCCCAGAATGCGGAGGCAGTGGCCGCCCTCACGGCCGCCGGGCTGGTCCAGCTGCACATTGGCACGGTGCGCGAGATTCTGCCTGAAGGCAACCGGCTACGGGTGGGCGTGCGAACTCATAGCCCAGAGACTTGCTGGCATACCGCCGACCACGTCGTCAGCTGCGCAGGGCCGCTACTGGACTACACCCGCATTGCCGACCCATTGGTGGTGAGCCTGCGCGAAGCCGGGGACCTTACTCCCGACCCGTTGCACCTGGGCCTGCTGACCGATGCCCACGGCGCGCTGCTGAACGCTGCCGGGGCGGTTTCGCCGGGCCTGTTCACGCTCGGCCCCAGCCGCCGGCCGGCTTATTTTGAGTCGACGGCGGTGCCGGAATTGCGGCAGCAGGCGGCGGCGCTGGCAGCCCATCTGGCACAATAAAAAAGCCCTCGAAATAGAATTTCGGGGGCTTTGCATACCGGTTTTGGCTTGTGGTTAGGCCGCCATGTTTTGCTGGCCGGGATAGAGCGGCAGCACGGTGGCCTCGTCAGCAAAGAAGGACGAAGAAGTGGCATTAACTGCGGGAGCAGCGGCCGGGTCGCTAGCGTGATGGCGTAGGGCACGCATCAGCAGGTAGCGGTATTTCTCGGCATCGGCCACGGCTTGCTCGATGGCATTCAGAGCGGCATCATAGGCTACCACCGGCTGCAATTCGCGGCGCGGGCGGCGGGCTTCAAACACTTGGTTTTTGAGGTATTCGGCGGCGGACTTCATAGCGGAAAAGCGGCTGTATTTAGGTCATATGACAGCGCACTTTATTAACTCTAAAATCCTCGTTTTCATTCCACAAAGCAATGTTTTACCACTTTTTCAGCAAGCAAAATCGCAGTTAAAATCTCACGGATTTTAACTGCGATTTTATCATTTATCCAGCTCTTTTCTCAGGCAATTTTCAGCACCACTTTGCCAAATTGCGCGCCCGCGTCGAGGCGGCGCAGGGCGGCTTCTCCTTCGGCCAGCGGGAAGATTTCATCAATCACCGGCACCAGTTTTTTCTCGCTCACCAAGGCCAGCATGTCCTCAAAATCCTGCGCCGTGCCCATGGTGGAACCCAGGATGCTGAGCTGCTTCCAGAATATTTTGGCGGGCGGCACATCGGGGATGTTGCCCAGCGTGCCGCCGTAGAACACGATGCGGCCGCCGGGCGTGGCCGCATCGAGCAGCGCCCCGAAAGCCGCCCCCGCCGCGCTGTCGACGATGACATCGAACGCGCCGCCAGCTTGATGGGTGAGGGCTTTCACCCAGTTTTCGGCGTTGTAGTTGATGCCGCCTTTGGCTCCCAGCGCCTGGGCGCGGGCTATTTTTTCCTCGGAGCTGGACGTTACCCACACCTCGGCACCCCGGGCCACGCACAGCTGCACGGCCGTGATGGCCACGCCGCCGCCCACGCCGGTTACCAATACCCGCTCGCCGGGCTGCACTTTGGCGCGGGTGAAGGCCGCCCGGTATGCCGTGAGGCCCGCCAGCGGCAGCGCCGCCCCCTGCTCGAAGCTGAGGTGGGTCGGCAGCGGCCGGATGTATTGGGCCGGCAGGGTGATGTATTCGGCAAACGTGCCGGGGTCGGGCATGCCGAGGACCACGAAATCGCGGGCCTGGGCGCGGGGGTTAGTGCCCCAGCGCAAGCCCGGGTTGATGAGGACGCGGGTGCCCACGGCCGGCGCATCGGCGGGCACGTCGGGGCCGTGGGCGGCTACTTCGCCCGCGCCATCGGCCCCGAGGGTGCAGGGCAACTTGATGCCGGCATACTTGCCCTGCTGAATGAACACGTCGCGGTGGTTGAGGGCGGCAGCGTGCAGCTTCACGAGGATTTCGCCGGGGCCGGGCGTGGGCGTAGGCACTTCGCGCACAACGGCGGGCTGGTGGATAGCATCGAGCTGGAGAGCTTGCATGGGTTGTTTTTGGGTTTTGGATTAGTGGCGAACAATAAGGAACGTCATGCAGAGCGCAGCGAAGCATCTTTACCGTGGAAGCATATCATTTACTACCGAGGTAAAGATGCTTCGCTGCGCTCTGCATGACGTTCTACATATTAATAACAGACTACACCGTCTCCATTTTCTCCCCGCCCTTGAGCCCGATAAACGCCAGCGGGCCGGCGATGAACAAGCCAGTGGCCAGCCCGCCGAGGTGGGCCGCGTTGTCGATATTGCCGGTGAGGCCGGAGAGCAGGTTGCTGAGCACCAGGTAGAGCACCAGGCCCAGCATGGCGCGGCGGTCGGACTTATCGAGCACCAGCTTCTTGCCAATCAGCAGGGCCAGCAGCAGGCCGTAAAGGCCAAAAATGGCCCCGCTGGCGCCCACGGAATTAATGCCCTGGGTATTCCACCACAGACTGGCCAGGCCACCGCCCACCCCGCAGGCCAGGTACACCAGCAGCAGGCGCAGCGGCCCCACCCGGTCTTCCACCAGCAAGCCCAGCAGCCAGAGCGAGAGGATATTCAGCAGCAAATGCGAGAGGCCGGCGTGCACAAACATGTAGGTGAGCAGCCGCCAGGGCTGGCCATACAGCGTGAGGTCGGTGACGTTGGAACCCCAGCGCACGAGCTGCTGCGCGGTGGGGTCGGAGGCCGGTACGCCGTTGAGCATCATCAGGCCGAATATCAGCAGGCAGGCATCAATCAGCAGAGGCGTGGCCAAGAAGCGGCGCGAAGGGATGAGCAGCCCGCGCAGCAAATCGCCCAGCAGCTGGGGCCAGGTTTCGTGCTCGGTTTCGGCTTTGGCGGGTGGCGGCACGGGGCGGGCGGTGTCGGGCAGCAGGCCGCGCCGGTTGAGCTCGGCCACGGCGGCGGCCCCCACGGCGGGCGGGTAGCGGGCCGAATTCTGGGCCAGGTACAGCAGCTCGGCTTCGGGCTTCTGGGCAAAAAGCTGGGCAGCCAGCGCGGCCGTGGAGCCGGGGGCGTGGTCGGGAGGAGATGGTTCCATTAGAAAGCCGGACGCGGCAAGGAGTGCGCCAGCTTCCCCAACCGGCCAATTTGCCAGATGTTGGAAACTGAGGTCCGAGGACCAACTCCCCTCCTTACCAAGGAGGGGACGCGGCCGCGAAGCGGACGCTGGGGTGGTTGTGGCGTTGGGTGACACTGAGTAGCAACCAAAACCCCTTGAAATACCTGCTCAACGAAGCGGCCACCCACACCCCCCGTTTCAGCTTCACTGAAACATCCCCTCCTTACCAAGGAGGGGGGTTGGCTACCCTCCCGCTATAGCCGCACCCGGCGCACGATGGTATTATAAGGCTGCCCCGTGACCGGCGATTTCGGCAGCAGGCCGGAGAGCAGGTCGCTGACATCGGCGGTGCGCTTGCGGGTCTGGTCGTTTTCGTAGCTCTGGGGGTTGTTGGCTACTATCAGCAGGTCGTTCAGGCCTTCCTGCTGCTGTTGGGCCACGCGGGTCATGATGTCGAGATGGTCGCTCATGGCTGGGCCGAATTTATAGCTGTAGCGCAGGGCCTTGTTCCACTGCTCCCAGGTGGCTCCTACTGCCTGGATGTGGCCGGGCAGGGCCGCGTCGAGCTGGCCCCGGCGGGCCTGGTTCATCACGTATTCGGTCTGGGTTTCGGCCGTCCAGAAGCGCTTGGCCAATTCGCGGTACTGGCGCAGGGGCATGGCCTCCTTAGCCGCAGCGGCCCGCTCGGCGGCCGGAATGCGCTGCACCTGCCGCTGCACGCTGGCCACCACGGCCGGCCCGAAATCGGGAATGGTGGAGGTGGCAACTTCCGTGAGGCGGGGTGGCGCTTTGGGTTTGGCCGGGGCGGTGGTGGCAGGTGCGGGGTCATTTTTGTGGTTGATGAAGTAGAGCACGCCCAAGGTCAGGGCCAGCACTACGGCCACGGCCAGTACCAGCGGACCGGTTGGCAGGCCGCGGGTGGGTGGCGCATATGCTACTTCGGCTGGGGCGGGTGCCGGCTGGGGCAGCGCCACGCCCCGGCGGCGCAGCTCGCGGCGGGCTTCGGCCACAATGTCGGGCTGGTAGTGGTCGGGGTTTTCGATGAAGAACTGGAGCTCAGCGTCGGTTTTCTGATGGTAGAAGTCGGTGATGGAATCGGCCACGGCAAGTGGAATATTGGGTGAAAAGGAAAGTTCTCAGCAAGATGGCAAACGCCGCGCAATCTACCGCGCCCAACCGTGCGGGCCGGCCGCCGTAAACCCAACCACGGGGCTGCTACCGCGCCTCCTTCATCCTTCTCATTTCCTCTCAATCATGCCTGACCCCACGCAAAACCCCACCGACCCGCAGCCCGACTACGCGCCCACTTCCAGCACCCCCGACGATACTTCGGAGCAGGAGGCCACCGTGAACGCCACGCCCGACAAAGGGCCTGACGAACAGCCCCGCACCGGTACTACCATCCCCAGCAGCACCCAGCAGAACATGGGCGACGGGGCCGGCATTCGCGGCGACTACGGCGACGCCAGCCAGACCAACGGCCTCGAAGGCGGCCCCGATACGCCCGACCAGCCGATGACTGACACCGAACTGACGGGCTCGTAAACCCGGCAACAGCAAAATAGAACGGTCATGCCGAGCGCAGCCGAGGCATCTCGCATGTGGTAGTAATTCCATCGCAAGGAAAGATTTACTGTCACACGCGAGATGCCTCGGCTACGCTCGGCATGACCGTTCTCATAACCGTTCTTCATTAAGCAGCAATCAGACTGCGGGGCTTAATGGCGTAATTTGCGGCAATTATTCCTGCTGCTGATTTTCCCTTGATGCGTCGTTTCCTTTCCGCTGGTCGGTTTTTGTTTTTTCTGGTGCTGCTGAGTGGTTTCTGCGGCTCACTGCCCACCCTGGCCCAAACGGCGGCCGACTCCACCGAAGCTCTGCCCCCGCCAAAGCGCGAATTGCGCGGCATGTGGATTGCCACCGTCGAAAACATCGACTGGCCCAACCAGCGCGGCGAGGCCCCCGAGCAGTACCGCCGCGACTATCGCCGCCTGCTCGATGCCGGCCAGCGCGCCGGCCTCAACGCGGTGTTCGTGCAGATTCGGCCCGCCTCGGATGCCTTCTATAAATCAGACCTGGAGCCTTGGAGCAAGTGGCTGACCGGCGTGCAGGGCAAGGCCCCCGCCGGCGGCGACGACCCCCTGCCCTTTCTCATTACCGAGGCGCACCGGCGCGGCATGGAGTTCCATGCCTGGTTCAACCCCTACCGCGCCACCATGGATTCGGTGACGCGCCGGCTGGCTGCTAACCACCCCTACCGCCAGCATCCGCAATGGTTTTTGCGCTATGGGGGGCAGCTGCTGTATAATCCCGGCCTGCCGGAGGTACGGACGCACATCACTCGCGTGATTATGGACGTGGTGCGGCGCTACGACATCGACGCGGTGCATTTCGATGATTATTTCTACCCCTACCCCGACCCGGGAAAGGTGTTTCACGACGAGGCAGCCTTCCGCGACTTCAACCCCGACAGTCTGAAAAAGCTGGCCGACTGGCGGCGGCAGAACGTCAACATCCTCATCCACGACCTGCACGACAGCATTCAGAGTGCCAAGCGCTGGGTGAAATTTGGCATCTCGCCGTTTGGGGTGTGGATGAACAAGTCGAAGGATTTCCCGCAGGGGTCTGATACGCGGGCTGGGCAGCCGTCGTATTCGAATTTGTATGCCGATACGCGGCTGTGGCTGGAAAAGGGCTGGATTGACTACGTGGTGCCGCAGCTGTACTGGAGCTCGAACTTCCGCCTTTGCCCCTACCCCGTGCTGGTAAAATGGTGGGCCGAGAACCACTTCGACCGCCACCTGTACATCGGCCACGGCACCTACCGGATGCTGGAAAGCACCCGCTCCGACACCACCTGGCGCAACGCCCGCGAGCTGCCCCGCCAGATTCGGACCAATCGCGCCACCGACGGCGAGGCCATCGGCAGCGTATTCTTTTCGGCCAAATCGGTGCTCACCAATCCCCTTCACACCACCGATTCGTTGCGGCAGGACCTGTTTCGCTACCTGGCCTTGGTGCCGGCCATGCCCTGGAAAGACGCCACCCCGCCCCTGCCGGTGACCAACCTCACCCTGCGCCGCCTCAGCCACTACGTGACCCTGAACTGGCAGTCCGGCCCGCCCGCCGCCGACGGCGATGCGGCCACCTACTACGTCCTCTACCGCTTCGAGCCCACCGAGGCCAGCACCCCCAACGACCCGCGCCGCATCCTGGCGCTGCCCCGGCCGGCCCCCGGCTTCCCCGCCACCTACGTGGACACCACCGCCGTGCCCGGCCAGGCCTACGCCTACTACGTAACGGCCGTGGACCGCCTGCACAACGAAAGCCGGCCCATGCGCGTCATCACCACCGGCCAGCAATCGGCGGAGCTGGCCTTGGGCCAGGCCCCCGGCGGCGCGCCCCGGCCAGCGGCTCCGGCCGTGGCCACGCAGCCCGCGCCGGCAGCCCAGCGCCCCACCATCCGCCTCAACGCCCCGGCCGATAAGCCCGAGGCTTCGGCACCGTTCTCCAAAATCAAAATCAAGGAGAAGCCGGCGAAGAAGAAGGGCTTTTTCGCACGGTTGTTTGGCGGAGGGTAATGCTCGCCCTGTCCCTTCGGCTAACATGCAAAAGCGGCCTTCCCCAATGGAGAAGGCCGCTTTTGCATGTTAGCCGAAGAAGGTTAAGTCCTTACAGCGTCTTGTACTCGAAGCGCACGCGGGCGTTGGAGCCGGCCGAGCTTTGCTTCACGCTGAGGATGCGCAGCAGGGCAAACTCGGCGGCGCGAATGCGTACGGCGTACACGTCGCCAGCCGCTACGGGGCCGAGGTCGGCGCTGACGCTGGCGGCCGAGGCCACGCCGTTGGCGTAGAGGGCCGTGCCCACCGCGTTGGCCGTGGGCGCGGAGTAGAAGCCCCGGTCAAGCTGCAAAGGGGTGATTTTGGTGTAGCGCGTGGTGTTGGCGGCCGAGAGGTACACGCCGCCGCTCACGCCGCTCACAAACAAATCCTTGGCGGTAGCCGGGTTGGCGGCCGGCTCGATGAGGCCGGTGCGCAGGTTGAAGGCTAGGGAATCGGGCGTAGCATTGGGGCCGCCGCTGATGCGGCCGGTGCGCAGCGTGGCCAGCGCCGTGGGGTTGGTCACGTTGATGGGCGGGGCCGTGACCGTCACGGCCTGCACCGCCCCGTAGGCCGTGAAGGAATAGGTGACGGGCTGGCCGTTGGTGTTGCGCGGAATGGTCACGTCCACGGTGCGGGTGTTGGCCGCACCGTTCGAGGGGTTCCGAATCACGCCCACCCGCACCGGCGCACCGGTCCCGATGCGGTAGAAGGTGGTGAGGCTGTCCACGGCCTTGAACAGCGGGTTGGCGGCCGTGAGCACGGCCGGCGGCGTGGGCAGCGCCCCAATTCCGGTTTCGTTGGTGATGAGCGAGTAGCCGATGATGTCGCCCTCGCTCTGGGCCGTTGCGGCCAGCGTGTTGCGGTAGGTGGCCGGCGTCGCGCCAAACTTAAGGGTGATGGGCTGGGCCACGGTGTAGGTGAAGCGGCGCAGGCGCTTGGCCCCGTTCTGGAAGGTCAGGGTCACATCCACGCGCACGGGCACGCCGTTGGCGGCATTGGCGGGCACCGTATAGGGCACGGCCTGGGCCAGCAGGCCCCCACTGGCATTGAAGGCCCCGTTGGCTGGGTACACGCCGGTCTGCACCGAGTCGGCCTTGTTTACCACCTGAAACACGGTGATGTCGCGCAGCTGGTCAGTTTCGTTATAGGTCACGTAGAGCGGCACGGCATCGCCGGGGGCGTAGCGGGGGCTCAGGGGCACGCGGGGCAGCCCCAGCCCGGCAAAGCCCGAATCCGACGACTCGTTGGTCGGGGCGTGGAAATAGTCGTCGAGCTCGTTCTTTTTGCAGCCGCCGAGCAGCAGCCCCAGCACCGGCAAGGCCAGCAGCAGGTTTTTGGTTGAGAAGAAATTCATATCGGGAGGGAATGGAAGTTTAGAGGAAGATGGATTCGGCGCTCGCCCGTCATGCTGAGCGCAGTCGAAGCATCTCTACCGCAGCAGTAATTCAATTAAAAGGAATAGTTACGCAGTAGAGATGCTTTGACTGCGCTCAGCATGACCTTTCTGGCGAGGTCAGCCAAGCCCGCTTTACGGCCGGTCAAACCACAGATTCTTGGTGACGTACTCCTGGTCACCGGCCGTGGTGCCCACCGCCACGCCGGCCTCGTTGTAGAGGGCCGCGATGGCGTTGGGGTTCACCGTGACTTCGGTGGCTCCCGGCAACAGGCGGCGCGGGAACTTGTTGCCCGTCAGCGGCGGGATGGTGTTGCCGGAATACGTCGGGTACAGGAAGTTCACGTAGAGGTCGCTGCGGAAATCGTAGCGGCGCAGGTCCGACCACGAGTCCGGGTTCAGGAACATGGCAATGTATTTCTGCTCCATGATGTGGCGCAGCGTGAGGGCCGTTTCATTCTGGGGCAGGGCGGCGCTGGCCAGGTAGGCCGTAATCTGCCCGTCGAGAATGACCGGGAACGTGACGGCCGGGGGCGAATACGAGCCGCCCGCGCCCACCTTCTTCATGTGCGCCGTGATGCCGGCCCGCAGCGCATTGAAAGCCCGGAGCTTGTTGCCGGCCAGGAAGGCCGCCTCGGCCTCAATAAACTTCAGCTCGTGGTAAGTGATGGCCTCGTAGTAGCCCAGGTCGCGGGCGTACCAGCCACCGTAGAAATCGGTGATGTTGGTAGTGCCCGGCGTGAGGTTGGCCGTGGTGCTGGTGCCCCGGCCGGGGTCGATGCCCTGACTGTTGGTGGGCGTGAGGATGCCGAAGCGCGGGTCAATCACGCCGGGGTAGGTGGTGCCGTTCAGGTACTTCACGATGTTCGACGAGAACGTGGCCGTGCCAAAGTTGGCCCGCGTCACCCCAAAAATATTGGTCGTGTTCGAGAGCGGGGCAATGGCCGTCTGGAAGTTAATCTGGGCATCATCGGCCGTGCTCTGGAAGGCTTTGTCGCAGAGAGCCAGCACGGCGTTGGGGTCGTAGCTGGTCTTTTTGGTGAGGTGCTGGGCCTGGCGGGCCTTCAGGGCGTAGGCCAGGCGCACCCACTTGGCGGCATCGCCCTTGTAGAGGATGTCGCCGCTTTCGCTGGGCGAGGTGCTGTAGAAGGGGCGCACCTGGGCGCTGGCGGGCTTGCTCATTTCCACCACGCCCTCGTCGCAGAGCTTGTTGATGGTGGCGTAAATCTGCTGCTGCGAGTCGTACTTGGGCGTGAAATTGGCCCCGCCTTGGTAGGCTTCGGAGTACGGAATATCGCCCAGCATATCGGTGGCATGGGCCAGAATCATGGCCTGCATAATCTTGCCCGCCCCGATGTAGTACACCGAACCCTCGGCCTCCGCCGCCTTCTGCATGGTCGGGATGTTGCCGCCCGACTGGAAGTAGGAGTAGTTGAAGGTGTTTGTGCTTTGGGCGTTGGTGAAGAAATACTGGTCGTTGCCGCCGCTGTTGGCCGTGCGGCTCACCACGTACTGCGTGATGTAGGGCGTGCGCAACGCCGTGAACATCTGCGTCTGAATGCCATTGGCAATGATGCCCGGCAGCAGGAAGTTGGGCGTGGAGACGACCGGGTTGTTGGGGTTGTTGTTCACGTCGAGAAACTTCTCGCACGCGGTAAGGGCCGGGAGGCTAAGTAACAGGCCGAAGCCTAGGATATATCTTTTCATCGGAGGAATTATTAGGATGTAGGGGCGGGGCTTGTCCCCGCCCGCAGTTCGCGCCACATGGGCATCGTTCAACGACGGGCGGGGGCAAGCCCCGCCCCTACTCGGTTAGAAATTGACCCGCACGGCCATGTCCACGCCACGGGTGGCGGGCACGTTGCCGAAGTCGAAGCCATTGGAGCCGCCGCCGCGCACGCCCGCGCCGGCCGCCGACGTTTCGGGGTCGGCCCCGGTGTAGCCGGTCAGCAGTATCAGGTTGCGGCCGGTCACGCTCAGCTCCACGCCTTTGATGTATTTGGTGGGGCTCAGCAGGCTGGCGGGCAGCGCGTAGCTGAGGGTGGCGTAGCGCAGGCGCGCCCACGAGCCATCCTCGATGAAGGCGGTGCCCACCCGGCCCAGAATGCTGGTGTAGTAGGTCTGGGTCAGCTCCACGGGGCGGGTGTTGGCGGAGTAAGTCACGCTGCCGTCAGCATTTTTCTTGATGGTGCCGTCGGCGTTGAGCGGGGCCACTACGCCATCGAACACCACCTGCTTGTAGCGGTCGGCGGTGCGCTGCGAGGTGCCCACGCCGGTCTGGTACCAGTCGTTGCCGTTCACCACTTTGCCGCCCACCCGGAAGTCGAACAGCGCGGCTAATGACAGGCCTTTGTAGGTGAACGTATTGGTGAGTTGCGTGGTGAAGCGCGGGGCACGGTTGCCGGCGTAGCCCAGAGTGGTGTTCACGCTGGGGTAGCCCGTCGAGCTCACGATGACTTTGCCGTAATCGGGGCTGTTGGGGTCGGTCACGCGGTTAAAATCGGTGGCCCCGATGCTGGAAATGGCCCGGCCGGGGAAGGCGCCGCCCTCGTGCACGTCGGTGATGAAGGCATCGGACTGAAACACCACCGTGAGCGGATAGGGCAGCTCTTCCACGCGGTTGGTGTTGTGGTAGAAGTTGGCAATGATGTCCCAGCTGAAATCCTTGCTCTTGACGGGCGTGCCAGTGAGGGCAATTTCCTGGCCCTCGTTGGTCACGATGCCGCCGTTGATGTACTGCAGGATGAAGCCGGCCGCCTGGCTCACGCGGGGCGCGATAATCTGGTCGGTAGTACGCGAGTAGTAGTAGTTGAAGTCCAGACCCAGGCGGTTTTTCAGGAACTGCAGGTTGACGCCGGCCTCGTAGGTGCGGGTGCGCTCGGGCTTGAGGTTGGGGTTCGAGCCGAAGAAATCATTACGGAAGCCGCCGCCGATGTAGGTGTTCTGGGCCAGCGCGGCCTGGATGCGGTAGGGCTGCGTGTCCTTGCCCACCTCGGCCACCGAGGCGCGTACCTTGCCGTAGTTCAGGATGTTGTTCTGCTCCAGGCCCAGGGCCTTGGTGAACTCATAGCCCAGGCCGGCCGAGCCGTAGAGGAAGCCCTTGCCGTAAATCTTGTTCTGGTCGGGGCGCGGCAGGGTCGACGACTGGTCGTAACGAGCCTGCAATTCCACAAACAGCTGGTTGAAGGCGCTCACGCTCAGACGGGCAAAGTTGCCAATGAGGTGGCGTGTATTGTCGCGCTGCAAGGCGCTGCGGTTCACGGTGTTGTTCAGGCCCACAAAGCCGGGGTTCTGGAAAATCAGGCCGATGTAGTCCACGGCCTGGTCCTTGTTTTCCTCAATCGTGTTGCCCAGGATGAACGTGCCGCCGAAGTTTGAGCTGAAATCATGCGTAAACGTGGCCAGCGACGTGGCCGTGATGAGGCGGAACTGGTCCACGGTTTCGGCCAGGCCGCCGTTCTGATTGCCCACCTGCGAGGTGCCCACGGCGCGCACCGAGGTGTTGCGCGAGGTGTACAAATCGGTACCGATGTTGTGGCTCAAAGTCAGCCATTTGGCGGCCTTGAAGCTCAGCTGCACGTTGCCGATGAAGCGGTTGGTGCGGTCGGTCTGCGGGTTTTTCTCAACGGTGAAGTAGGGGTTGTCGGCGTCGGCATCGGTGCCGTTGCCCAGGGCCAGCAGGCGGCGGCGCGAGCCATCGGGGTTGAGGTAGTTGCGGGCATCGTCGCCGCGCGGCCAGTTCAGCAAGCTCAGCAGATAGCCGCCCGACGAACCGAACAGGCCCGGCCCCTGAATGGGCCGCTCGCCGCCCGAGGTCAGGTACTGCGCCGAGCCGCTCACATTGAGCCGGGGCGAGATTTCGGCCGTGCCCGACAGGCGCACGGTGGTTTTGTCGTACTTGCTCTGGGGCGTCACGCCGCTCTGCTGCAGGTTGGAGGCCGACACGAAGAACGTGGCCTTATCCGAGCCGCCCGACATGTTCAGGAAGTTCTGGTAGGTGTAGCCCTTGCGGTAGAAGTTAGCCAGGTTGTCATACACCGGCTGGCCCGGCGTGAAGCGCGGCCCGAACGACACCCGCGTGGTGCCATCAAACACGCCGCCCGAACCCTGGCCGTACTGGTCCTGCATTTTGGGCAGGCGGTTCACCTCATCCACCGAAACCTGCGAGCGCACATTCAGCGTAGTGCGGCCGGAAGTGCCTTTTTTGGTCGTAATCACCACTGCGCCACCAGCAGCGCGCAGGCCGTAGAGGGCAGCGGCAGCCGGCCCTTTCAGCACCGTGATGCTGGCAATGTCCTCGGGGTTGAGGTCGCCGGCGCGGTTGGCCGCACCCACCGAGCGGCCCAGCAGGCCGTTGAACTGCGAGCCCGCGCCCGGCGCGGCGCTTTCCTGAAACGAGCCGTTGTCCATAATCATCCCGTCGATGACGAACAGCGGCTGGTTGTCGCCATCCAGCGACGTACCGCCCCGGATAACGATGCTGGCCCCTTCGCCCGGCGCGCCGCCCGAGGAGGTGATGTTCACGCCCGCCACCTTGCCCTGCAGGGCGTTCACCACGTTGGTCTGGCGCGAGTCGATGATGTCTTTGCTCTTCACTTCCTGCACGGCCGTCACCAGCTCGCGCTTGTTTTGGGCAATGTTGTAGGCCGTCACCACCACCTCATCGAGGCCGGTAGTGCTTTCCTTCAGGGCCACGTCGATGTTGCCGCTGGCATCCACCGTGCGCTCCTGCGACGTGTAGCCAATGAAGCTGAACACGATAACCGCGCCCGGCGCGGCCGATAAGGAATAGCGGCCGTCGGAACCGGTGGTGCTGCCGATGGTGGTGCCCTTCACGAGCACGGTCACGCCCGGGAGTGGGCTTTGGTCGGTGCCCGAGGTGACGGTACCCGACACAGTGCGGGCCGTCTGGGCCCAGCCGGGCGTGGCCAGCAGCAGGCCCAGCAGCAGCAATAATAGCCAGTATGTTTTCTTCATGAGAAGGGGAATTAGGGTGAGAAATTGGGGGTGAGAGTCAATAAAAAAGGCCGGGACCCGGCGCGGTACGCGCTCAGGTTCCGGCCCTGGGTAAAGGCGGCAGGTGGCAACAGCAGGAAGCCGCGCAGGACATCGTATTCAGGACAAGAAGGGTGGGAAATGGAAATGAGGGGTCAAATGTGCGAAATATTCAGGAAACATTCAGCGGAAACCACGCCGCCTCATCACCAACAAATTAGCACATTCTATTTTATAATTATTTATTTTTCAATATTTATCAGCACAATATCACCCCTGATTTTCACCTGACAATCAAGCCCAAATGACCAAAGCCAATGCCCCAGGCGGGCCAGTCTGGGCATAGTTGCTCTATCGGGGCTTGCAGGGCTCTCGCCAAGCCATTCATCAGCAAACCATTCGGCATTAGGCAAGCATCAACTTTTTGCGATATTAGCCACCTCATCCTTCACTCTCACCTAACCCCTCTTTCCCATGCGAAACCCCTACTCATCTGGTAGCTCGAGCCTCCGTTGGACCGGGTTGCTATTTCTCCTGCTGCTGGCGGCCCTCTCGGCCGGCGCGCAAACGGCGGCGCAGCGCTACACCCTGCAAGGCCGCGTGACCGATGCCGGCGGCCAGGGCCTGCCCGGGGCCACCGTGCTGCTGAACGGCACCACGCTCGGGGCCTCGACCGGAGCCGATGGCGGCTACTCGCTGGAGGCCAGCATTGCGCCGGGCAGCTACACGCTCACCGTGTCGCTGATTGGCTACGCGGCCGTGTCGCGGCCCCTCACGCTGGGCGCGAGCCCGACGGTGACCACGGACGTGGCGCTGACGGAAGCCCGCCAAAAGCTGGACGAAGTGGTGGTGGTGGGCTCCACCATCAGCGCGCCGAAGCGGGAGCTGGGCAACGCCATCAGCACCATTCGGGCCGAGGACTTAGCCCAGAGCGGCTCGGGCGGGCTGCTGAACTCCTTGCAGGGCAAGGTGGCCGGCGCGCAGATTACCCAGAACTCGGGCGACCCGGCCGGCTCGCTCTCGGTGCGGCTGCGCGGGGTGCACTCGCTGCAAGGCTCGTCGGACCCACTGTATGTGATTGACGGCGTGATTGTGAGCAACGCCAGCACCAACGTGTCGCAGCTGGCGCTGAGCAACGACATCGGCGCGGCCAACCCCGGCCAGAACCGTTTGGCCGACCTCAACCCCAACGATATTGCCAGCCTCAACATCATCAACGGCGCGGCGGCGGCGGCCCAGTACGGCTCGCGCGCGGCCAACGGCGTGGTGCTCATCACCACCAAGCGCGGGCAGAGCGGCGCGGCGCGGGTGGCGGTGTCCACCAGCTTTAACATGAATGAGCTGCGGAAATCGGTGCCGGTGAATACCTACGGCAAGCAGTTTGGGGCCGACAATTTCACGGCGCTCGATAACCTGGGCCGGCCCGTACCCAGCGTTTTCCGGCTGTATACGATTGGTTCGGCGGCCCCCATTGCCTCCAATCCGGCCAACACTTTCCTGACCACGGTGCCGATTACCCGGGCCGGCACGACCACCCCGCTGGCTTCGAACCTGATTGACGTGACCCGCTACAACTACTTCGACCAGATTTTCCGGACTGGCTACGGCACCGATAACGCGGTGTCGGTATCGGGTGGCTCGGAGCGCACGCAGTACTACGTGTCGGCCAACTATTTGAAAAATGAGGGCATTATCAAGGGCACCGATTTCACGCGCTACAACCTGCGGGCGCGGGTCGACCAGCGGCTCACGGACTGGGCCAAAGTGTCGGCCGGCCTGAGCTACGTGAACAGCTTTTCGAACGAGAAAGCCAACGGCAACGTGTTCTACAGCCCGATTAACTCCATCAACATCACCAACAACATCTACGACATCACGAAGCGCGACATCAAAGGCGACCTGATGGCCGTGGAGCCTACCCGCGTCAATCCGCTCTCGACCATCGAGGACATGAAATTTACGCAGAGCGTGAACCGCACCGTGAGCGACGTGCAGGTGAACCTCACGCCTTTCAAAGGCTTTTCGGCCGACTACGTGCTGGGCGTGGATGCCTACTCGCAGGTGGGCCAGAGCTACATCCGGCCCTACCCTTACCAGGCCACGGCCGGCCTGCCCGCCGCCCGCTACCCGCTGGGCTTCGCGGCCAATGGCAACAACGCCGTTATCCAATTGAACTCCGATATCAACCTCGGGTACGAGTACCAGCTCAGTGAAAACCTGAAGCTGAACCTGCGCGCCGGCTACAGCTACCAGTACGCGCAGCAGGACTACACCACCACGCAGGGCCAGAACCTGGCCCCGTTCATCACCACGGTTTCGGGGGCGGGCAGCACCACGGTGGTATCGGCCTACAACCTCGACCGCTACGACCTGAGCGGCTACTACGGGCAGGCCACCATCGGCTTCCGCAACCTGGCATTTCTGACGGGTGCGGTGCGGCGCGACCGGTCGTCGAAGTTCTCGTCGTCGGAAACCAACCAGGTGTACCCCAAGGTGAGCGGCTCGCTGGTGGTGTCGGATTTCAGCTTCTGGCAAAACAGCGCCTACGCCAACTCCTTCAACAGCCTGAAGCTGCGCGCCAGTTACGGCGAGGCCGGCAACCTGACGGGCATCGGCTCCTACGACCGGTTCTACCAGTTCAGCCCGGTGGGCTTTTTGGGCAAGAACACCATCACGCCGGGCACGCAGCTGGCCAACCCCGCCGTGAAGCCCGAGCGCATGGCCGAGCTGGAAGGAGGCGCCGACCTGGCTTTCCTGCACGACCGCATCACGCTGGGCGTGACGGCCTACTACCAGAAAATCACCGACCTGGTGGTGAAGCGCAACCTGGCCCCGAGCTCGGGCGGCTCCAGCATTGTGAACAACGTGGGCACGATGGAAAACCGGGGCCTGGAGGTGTCGCTGGGCGGCACCCCCGTGAAAACGACTGATTTCACTTGGGACGTGGCCTTCATTTTCAGCCGCAACCGCAATAAGGTGCTAAGCCTGCCCGGCTCGAACGGCAGCGTGCAGGCCATTTCCATTGATAACGCGGCCGGTGCGCCGGTGTATCTGCTGGAGGGCCAGCCGGCGGGCGTTTTCTACGGCTCGGGCTACGCCCGCAACCCCGACGGCTCGCTGCTGCTCACGCCCCAGGGCTTCGCGCAGGACGAGCACGCCGTGGGCCAGGGCGTAGGCGCGGTGAGCTTCACGCCGGCCCGCGGCAGCGACGGCCAGCCGCCCGCCAGCTCCCCCACTGCCAACGTGCTCATCGGCAACCCCAATCCGAAATGGACGGGCTCCTTCAACACCAACTTCACCTACAAAAAGCTGGGCCTGCACGTGCTGCTTGATGCGGTGCAGGGCGTGAGCGTATTCAACGCCGACAAGCGCACCCGCCAGGGCGTGGGCCTCGGCGATTTGGCCGAGCAGGAATTGCGCGGCACACTGCCGCGCGGCTACATTTTCGCCATCTACAACACCCAGGAATTCCGGGTGGACGACGGCTCCTACGTGAAGCTGCGCGAGGTAGCGCTGAGCTACGGCCTGCCCACGTTCACGAAGTTCATTACCTCCCTGAACCTGTCGCTGGTAGGCCGCAACCTGTATTCGTGGGACAAATACAACGGCTTCGACCCCGAAACCAGCGCCGGCGGTGCCTCGGATTTGCTGCGGGCCATTGACTTCGGCAACGTGCCGATTCCGCGCACTTACCAGGTTAAGCTGGCGGCTACTTTTTAGGTGTAGCGCGGACTTTTAGTCCGCGCCTGAGCCGTTTCCGGCGCGGACTAAAAGTCCGCGCTACTCTCCCACCTTCCCGCAATTCATCATCATGAAGAAAATAATAACCCTCGCAGCCCTGGCCCTCGCGCTGGGCAGCTGCAACAAGGAATACCTGAACCCAAGCACCGCCAGCCAGCAGCAGGTGGTCACTTCCTCCGATGGCCTCATCACGCTTTGCAACGGCTTGCAGGCGCGCTACAGCACGGGCGGCCTGCTCAGTGTGCTGTATAATACGGTGGCGGCCGGCGGCCTCACCACCCGCGAGCTCACCGTCCTCAACCAGGGCAATATTGAGGAATTCAACGTGGGCCTCGGAGGCGGCAGCATCACCAACAGCAACGGCGTGGTGCGCAACCTCTGGACCCAGGCCAACTTGGTGAAATCCAACGCCGACCTGGTGCTGGCCAACGTGGGCAACGCGCCGGATGCGGGCACCCGCAGCGGCATCGTGGCCTACGCCAGCATTTTCCGGGCGCTGAGCATTGGCACGCTGACGCAATATTTCGAACAGCTGCCGCTGGTCACGCAGGAGAACGCGCCTTTTGTGCCCCGCGTAGATGCCCTGCGCAACGCCGTAGCCCAGCTCGAAGCCGCCGCCACGCAACTGGCCGCCACGCCGGTTTCGGCCGATTTCAACGCCAAGATTGTGCCCGGCATTGACTTACCGAACACCATTCAGGCCCTCATCGCCCGCTACAGCCTGGAGGCCGGCGACTACGACAAGGCCCTGGCCGCCGCCGGCCGCGTGGACCTCACCAAACGCTCCGTCCTCAACTTCGACGACAACACCCGCAACCCGCTGTTCGAAACGTCTTTTGGCAATAAGAACGTGTTTGAGCCCACCAACACCAACCTGGGCCTCACCGGCGCGCTGGCTCCCGAAACCGGCGACCGCCGCCTGCCCTTCCTGCTGCGCATCACCCCGCCGCCCACCACCACCCAGAACCTGGGCACTGGCTTCTACACCGCCAACAGCGCCCCCATTCCGGTGTACGTGCCCAACGAAATGCTCCTGATTCGGGCCGAGGCCTACGCCCGCAAAAACGACGTACCCAATGCCGTGACGGAGCTGAACAAGGTGCGCACCAGCACGGCCGCCGCTGCCACCACCAGCACCGGCCTGCTGCTGGCGCTGCCCGGCGCGGCCCTGCCCCCCTACGCCGGCCCCCTCACCACGGCCGACGTGCTCACCGACATCCTGCGCAACCGCGATATTGAGCTGGCCTTCCAGGGCTTCCGGCTGGCCGATAGCCGCCGCTTCGGCCGCCCCGCGCCGGGCACCACCGGGGCCGAGCGCAACCGCAATTTCTTCCCCTACCCCCGCATAGAGCGCGAAAATAATTCGCAAACGCCTCCCCTGCCCGACCCACAGTAAGGCAGTGGAGGGGGTGAAACGGGGCGTTGTGCCCGCTGGGCAGTGCGCTTGCAGTACCGACTTCCA
>NZ_JBCEVZ010000044.1:0-42796 GCF_038448715.1 Hymenobacter segetis
GCCGTAGCCGTAGATGAGGGTGTTGTCGCCGCTGGGTACTTCCATGGTGTAGTTGCCATTGGCGTCGGTGCTGGTGCCTTTGCTGCTGCCTTTTAGCAGCACGGTGGCACCTACCAGCGGCCGGCCGTTCTCGTCTTCAATCTTGCCCGACATGGTAACGGTAGTCGGGGCGGCGGGCTCGGGAGCAGCCACGGGTGCGGGCGCCGGAGCGGCCTCTACCGGGGCTGCCGCCGCTGCTACGACCGGGGCAGCTGCAGGCGTGGCAGTGGGGACAGTAGCGGTGGGTTTTGCTACCGTTTTGGTGGTGGTTTTGGTGGTGGTTTCTTCTTCGGCAGCAGCCGGGGCGGCTTTGAGGCCGGCGGCAATGCTATCGGCCGAGGTGGGCGCGGTGGCCGTCACGGCCGCATCGTCAAGCATAAAGCTGGGCGTCACCGATGCCAGGCCGGTACCGCCGCCTTTGGGCAGGGCCACGTAGGCCAGCACCAGCGCCAGAATCACGCCCACCAGAATGTAGGTCAGCTTGTTGTTGCCCCCCGATACAACATCCTCATCCTGAGCATCCAGGTTCGGATTGTAAGGCTCGTTTTCAACCTTGGGTAGATTTTCTGAATTCATCGTTAAAAAAGTAATGGGTGGGTTAATGCTTGCGCGGGATTTATTTATTGGCCAAAAGCCACCTATCCAAATAGGCTGCGCAAGTTAAGCGTTTGCAGCGTTATCTGCCGCAGCTAACCTTTTTTTGATTAGATAAATTGAAGTCGTTGCCCCAATGCCCTTATCTACCGTTCAGCTTGGCCCTAGCACATTGGTGGCTAGCGCATAATAAAACCGGGCCGGAGCCGCCGGACCATAGTCGCAGCAGGCTCCGGCCCGGCCGGTCAATTATCGCATTCAGAATGCCGGTAGCGCCTTATTCGCTGCCCGGCGCTTCGCCGTCGTTGGAGGGCTTGGCGGGGCCGCTGGGAGCTTTTTCGCCAAACTCCTGCTCCCGCGTGCGCAGGTTGTGGTCCAGCTCGAAGCTGCCTTCGGCCTCGAAACCGGGACCTTGGGCCTGCTCGCCAGCGTTAGTGTGGTCGTTGCCGCCCTGGGGGCTGGTTTCGGAACCGCCGATGTGCAGGTTTTCGAGCTGGTCCTTCTGGTTATTGCGCTGGGTGTAGCCATTGGCACCCACGTTGCGGGCGGCGGTGGGGTCGTTGCTGGCTTTGCCGTTGCTCTGGTCCTGCTGGTATTCTTTTTCCTTTTCCAGCTTTTCGTTTTTCGGAAACTGCTGATTTTCGGTGGTATCGGCGTTTTCGCCTTCGTTGGGGTCGGTACTGTTGCCGTTGCTATTATCGGGAATCATACGCGTGGGAAGTCTGAGGATGAAGTGTCTCCCGGCTTACGCAGGCCCCGGCAATGCGTTGCATGACGCCCGGCCGACGCTTATTTGCTGGCCATGATTTCGGAATCGGTGCGCTTCTGGTCGTTCAGGCTCCAGTTGTAGGGGTAATATTCAACCGTGTACCAGGTGGGAATGCGGTCATTTTTGCGGAACTGGTTGACGTACATCACGCCCGTTTTGCCGCTGGTGCTGAAATCACTCTCGTACCACTGAAAGATTTCGGGCAGCCGCACAATTTTCTTCGCGTCGTCAACCTTTACATAGCTCGGGTCGAGCAAAGCAAACCGGGCCTGGTTGTTCAGCTGCGCAAACAGGTCCTTGCCCACGTAGGCGACGCGGTTCAGGCGGGGGCAGCTGTTGGTGCCGCACACCAGGGCAAAATGCAGGCGCGGGTCGTCGTAAATTTTGCGGAGCTTGTCGGTTTCAATCTGGTCGAGGGTGAGCAACTCACGGCCCACGCGCATCCGCACCCGGTTGAAAAAGCCGGGCATGTCCTGCAACGACGTGAGCGGATAATTTTTAATTATTTCGCCGATAACCAGTACGTTGTACGCATTCAGATAAAAAGCATATTGGTCGACTGCTCCGGCCTTCGCCAGGTCGAAATCGCCGATGTTGCTCAGTAGCGCGTCCAGCATTTCGGGGTTGCGTTGCAGGGTTTCGTAGCTCACCTTGCCTTCCTTGTTCACAAATTTTTGCAGGAAAGCCGTGGTCTGCGCGGTGATGGACGCGGCCGTGAGCGGCGCAACTTCACCGGCCATAGCGGTGCCACCCAACATCAGGCTCAGCAACAGTAAAGCCCAAAACTTTCCGAAGGCGTAGCAGAATTTCATAAAGTAAGTAGTTTAGCAAGTGTTCGAAGACTCGAAACTTACTACCGGACCGGAGCATCAGATTTACACTTTTTCGATTTTCCCATTTTGAGAAAACCTGGCATTCCAGTTTCCAGCATTCCGTAACGAATTGTGGGTTGAGGACCTTTCTATTCCAAAAAATAGTCTGTCATTTCCGTATTCAGCGGTTCGATTAATGCGGTTCCTCGACTGTCATCCGCATTTTTCGCCGGTGGAATACGAGACGGCATTAGAATTATTCTGCGGCTGCCGGTGATGGTGCGTAGCCCGCGGCGGCCTGGCGCGGCGGAAGCGGCGGGGCCGCCGCCCACCCGGCCCACCTTGTCGCTACATTTGAGGCCAGAATATTTTCCTCCCGGCCCATGCACCTCGTCATCCTCGGCAACGGCATTACCGGCGTGACGTGCGCCCTGACCGTGCGCCGGCTGCGCCCCGAGGCCCGCATCACGCTGGTATCGAGCGAAAGCGCCCACCACTACTCCCGCACCGCGCTGATGTACGTGTACATGGGCCACTTGCGGGCGCAGGACATCAAGCCCTACGCCGACTGGTTCTGGGCAGAAAACCGGCTGGCCTTGGTGCACGCCACCGCCACCGCCCTCAACACCGCCGAAAACCTGCTCGTCCTCGACAACGGCACCACCCTCGCCTACGACCAGCTGCTGCTGGCCACTGGTTCCGAAAGCAAACTCTTTGGCTGGCCCGGCCAGCACCTGGCCGGCGTGCAGGGCCTCTACGGTCTGCCCGATTTGGAAGCCATGACCCGCGACACCCACGGCATCGGCCGGGGCGTGGTGGTGGGCGGCGGCCTCATCGGCGTAGAGCTGGCCGAGATGCTGCACACCCGCGGCATCGAGCCCTTAGTGCTCGTGCGCGAGGCCCGCTACTGGGCCTCGGTGCTGCCGCCCGAGGAGGCTAACCTGGTGGACCGCCAGTTCCAGGAAAACCACGTTGCGGTGCGCTACGGCACCGAGCTGCGCGAGATTCTGGGCGATGCGGACGGCCGCGTGCGCGCCGTGGTGACCACAGCCGGCGAGGAAATTGCCTGCCAGTGGGTGGGCCTGGCCACCGGCGTCACGCCCAACCTCACGCTGGCCAACACCTCGAACGTGGAAACTGCCCAGGGCATTCTGGTTGATGAATTCTTGCGGACCAACGTACCCAACGTCTTCGCGGCCGGCGACTGTGCCCAGCACCGCCAGCCCGGCACGGGCGAAGTGCCCATCGAGCAGCTCTGGTACACCGGCCGGATGCAGGGCGAAACCGTGGCCCACACCATCTGCGGGCAGCCCATGCACTACCGACGCGGCATCTGGTTCAACTCGGCCAAGTTCTTCAACCTTGAATACCAGACCTACGGCCAGGCCCCGGCTGGCCCCACGCCCGGCCTCACCAGCTTTTACTGGGAGCACCCGAATAGTCGAACGGCGGTGCGGGTGTATTTCCAAAGCGAAGCCCCGCACGCCGTGGTGGGTTTCAACGCGCTGGGCCTGCGCCTGCGCCACGCCGTGTGCGAGCAGTGGATTGCGCAGCGCACGCCCGTAGCCACGGTCATGAGCCATTTAGGTGCGGCCAATTTCGACCCAGAGTTTTTTCCGCAGCACGAAAAAGCCATCGTGGCCGACTTCAACCGACAGTTTCCCGGGCAATCCGTAGCGCTGAAGCAGCGCAAGGGACTTTTTGCACGTCTGTAGCCTTCGTCACTCAACTTTTTTTCTGTGGATTTCTCCAAGCTATACCGTCCCTCGGCCCTCAACAGCTTCCAGTTCATCGCCCTCACGGGCCTGCTGATGAGCGCCGGCGCACACCTGATTCTGCACTTCTTCGTGGGCCGTCTGCCGGCGGGCTTCAATTGGCTTTATGTATGCTGGTCAGGATTCTACATCGTGGGCACGCTCATCAACCTCTTCGGTAAACCCGATGAACCGCACCATCATCACCACCATTAGGAAGGATTGATGGCAATTGATAGTCGTTTTTTAAGTCGCCCGTCATGCTGAGCGGAGTCGAAGCATCTCTACCGCGCAACTAATCCCAATCGTAGATGATATAGTACTGCGGTAGAGATGCTTCGACTCCGCTCAGCATGTCCGTCTCTCTATCGTATCATCCTGTTACACTGCATGACGCCCACCCTCACCCCGCCCCTGCCCGCGACTTCTCCCGCCGAAAAGCTCACGCTGGCCGTGGTGGCCGGCGGCCTGCTAGCGCTGCTCCTGGCCTTGGCCGATGCTGACCCCAGCCGCCGCAACACTTGGTTTTGGCTGGCCGTAGGGCTGGTGAGTGCCGGCACGCTGGCCTGGAGCTGGCTGAAATTTGGCCGGCACCCATCTGGCGTGCAGCAGGACAACCTCTGGCTGCGGGCCAGCACCGGGCGCGGGGCCGTGGCTTGGGTCACGGGCCTGGTGCTCACGGGTTTCTATGTGGTGCTGTACTGGTTTAGCAACGACGATGGCCAGGGCAATTTCGGCCTGCTCAACAACCTGATTCACCCGCTCGACGGCCTCAGCCAGGCGCTGCGCGCCCGGCCGGCCGACCAATGGTTTCTCTACGGCACCTTCTACACGCTGGCCGTGCTGCTGATGGGCAGCCGGGCGCTGTGGAAATACCGGCACTCGCGTTACCAGGTTATCCGCACCGTTTCGGTGATGTTTTTCCAACTGGGTTTCTCGTTTTTGATTCCAGGGCTGCTCCAGTTTTTTCAGCAGCCGGAGTTTTATTTCAGCTACTTCTGGCCGTTGAAGTACGACTACCTGTTTCCCGGCACGGTTACCTCGCTGCTGCAAAAGGGCGGCCTGGGCGTGTTCATGGTGTTCTGGGGCGCGGTGATGTCGCTGGTGGCCACGCCGGTGCTCACCTACTTCTACGGCAAGCGCTGGTACTGCTCGTGGGTGTGCGGCTGCGGCGGCCTGGCCGAAACCGCCGGCGACCCCTACCGCCACCTCTCCGACAAAAGCCGCGCTGCCTGGCGCTGGGAAGTCCGCATCATCTACCCTGTGCTGGGGCTGATAATTGCCATCACGGCCCTGCTGTGGGTGCATTTTGCCACCGGCAGCAACCTATTGGGCGAAGCTGGCAACGTGGCCGCCAAGTGGTACGGCTTTGCCATCGGCTCAGTGTTTTCCGGGGTGATTGGGGTGGGGTTCTACCCCATCATGGGCTCGCGGGTGTGGTGCCGCTTCGGCTGCCCCATGGCGGCCTACCTGGGCCTGCTGCAAAAGCACTTCTCCCGCTTCCGCATCAGCACCAATGGGGCGCAGTGCATCTCGTGCGGCAACTGCTCCAACGTGTGCGAAATGGGCATCGACGTGCAGCAGTACGCCCAGCGCGGTGCGCCCATCGTCCGGGCCTCGTGCGTGGGCTGCGGCATGTGCAGCACCGCCTGCCCCCGCGGCGTGCTCAACCTGGAGAATGGCCCGCGCGAGGGTCGGTACCAAGCGTCGCCACTGATTCACGCAGATTCGCTTCGAATATTGAGTTAGCTGATTCAGAATAGGAAAGAATAGAGCTTGCCAAGCCTGAAGGCGTGGTGTGCACGAAACTCGTGACTTAGCGAGGTTTCCTGAATTTTGATTGGTGAACGAGTTTCTTAAACTCTCCGCGCACGCGCATTAGATTGACCTGCGAACCGCCTGGCATCAGGCATGTATTCACATAAAAGTGGGGCTGCGTTACGGTGTTCGTTGCGCTCGCGGTGCAGTCCCAACGGGGGCGAAATCATCACGTCGATAGAGGGAAAACACAGACCTGCCAGGTATACTTGCCACCAATTAATTAAATTATAGTTATATTTAATCTTTACACCTTACAAAACAGCTCATGCAAACGCTCCCCTTTTATAATCGGTTGACGCCCCACCTGGGTAGCGTGGCCGTTTGGCACGACAACGAGGCCTGCCAGCTGGGTCATAGCATTGCCTTGGAGGACCGCCATCCGGGCCAGGACCACCTGCGCGCCCATTGCAAAATATGCGTGCAACTGAACCAGCCTATCGTGCTGGCCCACTCCAGCCGAGGTGCTTATTCCGATGTTTTGGCCGGAATCATCGAATCGGGGACCGCAGCTAGGCGCGCAGGGATAAAATAGGCCTTCGGAGAGGGTCCGAATAACAAAAGGAGGGATTTTTTTCTATCCTCCAGCCATTCCCTGGCCCCCAACCGAGTGGCAGTGCATCTCTCCACCACTGGCATTGCTCACCCACTGAAGGCTCCGTCAATGCGCCCCCTGACGGCTGCCGGTCGGACGGGGCGGCCTCAGAAGTCGAATGGGTCGTGGCTGGCGAGCAGGTCTACGCTGAGCACCAGGCCCAGCCAGAGCCGGCCGTGGTAAATCCAGTTACTGGCTTCCGGGCCAATGGCAAAATCGGCACCTAAGGCAAAGCCCACGTTGGCGCGGTTCACGCCGATGACCAGGTAGCCGCCGGGCGAGAGAATGGGCACTTCGCGGATGTAGTGGATGCGGTGCTTGACATTGTTTTTGTCGTTGTTCAATTCCTCGGTGCCGACGGTGAGAAAGGCGCCCGGCACCAGGGAAAACTGCGAAATCTTCCGGCTGAGAAACTGCCCTGTGGGCCGGTAGTAGAGGTTTTGGTAGGTGTGGAAGGAGTTTTTCCACCCCCAGGAAATGCCCACGTCGAAGCCGCCACCAGCGCGCGAGCCGAGCGTATCGCCCACGCCCGGGCGCAGCTTGACCGGAACGGTAATGGCCTGAAAGATGGGGTAGGATTCGAAGAAGTGGAGCTTCTGCCCGGCGTAGTACCGCGGGCCTCCCCCCCGCGCCCCCCTGCCCGGCGACGCGAAGAAGCATTGCCGGACGGCCGTATCGGCCCCGACCCCGGTCGGCAGCAGCGTAATGGCAACGGTTTGCTCGGTCAGGCTCATCTGGGCCAGCGTGCGGCGGGGCAGCACGAGGGCGGTTGGTTGTCCCGTCGGGGTGGGCGCGGCGCGGTACAGCGTCTGGCCCCGGGGCAGGTACACAGTGCTGGTTTTGCGGGTGTTCACGCAGGCGCTCAGCAGCGCCAGGCCCAGCAGCACCAGCGGGAACGCCGACCAGCGGAAAGGCCCTGCGAGCGGTGATGACCAAACGGCGGGGGCACGGAGCTGGACCATATGAGTCTAGGTGGCAACAGCAGTTGATGGCATTTATATTAAATATATTATAAATATATTTACAATACTAGCACGAGGACGCGGACCGTTGGTTACCGGTCGCCAGGGGGTTGTCTGATACACACCCACTGCTGCGCATGATTGGCTCAGAAAGCCCCCCCTTGCTGGCCCCGGTCAGAGGAAAGGGCCTAATTGGCGCTAGAGGGAGTCAGAAAGTGGGACTACCTGCGAGGTACTTGTAGCCCCACTTTCTGACTCCCTCTAGCGTCCCTATCAACGCTGCTCTTGTTTTTGGTCCACCAATTACTGGCTCCGCGACACGCCCTTAAAACAGGAGGACGTTTGCTGGGGATTTGTTCGCCGAACAACTGAACGCGTCACTCCCTGACACCGCGGCGGCAATTGGTATCCAGAAAAACTGCCTGACTAGCAAAAGGAGGATATTACCTTCGCTCAAAATACTGCAATGATTAAGCTAGCACGCATGCAGCCGGAAGAAGGCGCCTGTTTTTACCCCTGGATTAGCGACCCCGAAGTCATTCACTATTCGCTGTCCGCTTTCCAAGGCCTGAAGACGCCGGCGCAGATTGACCACTGGTTCGCGGCGACCTTACAGGATGAGAAGAGCATCAACCTCGGCATTTACCTGCAAGAGACCAATGCGTTGATTGGCTACGCGGGCCTCTCGAACCTTTCGACCACCAACCAGTCGGGCGAATATTTCATCCTGATTGGGGAGAAAGCCTACTGGGGGAAAGGGGTGGGCACGGCGGTGACGAAACAGGTACTAACACTGGGCTTTACCGTGCATCGGTTCAATCGCATTATGCTCACGGTTTCCGAATCGAATCTGGGCGGCATAAAAGCCTATACCAAAGCCGGCTTTGTGGTTGAGGGGCGCCTGAGAGCGGCCTGCTGTCGCAACGGCCTGTTCCATGATAAAATCGTGATGTCTGTCCTAAAGGCAGAATGGCAGCAGTAAAAGGTGCTGGTGGACCACGAAAAGGGTCGTTTAAGCATAAGTCAAGTACTGCTAATGAAACTTCACAGTACTTAGCCCTACCCCAAAAACCCCAGCAGCGCCTTGTAAAACTGCGCCGGAGCCTCCAGATGCGGGATGTGGCCCACGTTCGGAATCTCTACCAGTTTCGCCCCTTTGATTTGGGCGGCGGTGCGGCGGCCCAGCGCCGGGTACTGGCCCATTTGGGCCAGGGTTTTGGGGTCTTTTATGAGGCCTTTGCCCACCACCGTGCGGTCGGCCTGACCGATGATGAGGAGCGTGGGCACCTTAATTCGGTTGAATTCGTAGCTCACCGGCTGCTGGTAAATCATGTCGAAGGTGAGGGCGTTGGCGCGGGCTACTTTGGCGAAATCGGGGCTTTTGGTTTGGGCGGCCAGGGGCAGCAGCCATTGGTCGTGGGCCGCCGGATAGCCGTTGGGATAATAGGTCGCGTGGTACTTGCGGATGCTGGCTTCGGTGCTTTTCAGCTCGGTGGCTTCGGCCTGGTCCACGGTCTGGAAGGGCACGCCCACGCGGTAATCTTCCAGGCCGATGGGGTTTTCGAGCACCAGCTTTTCGGTGGTTTCGGGGTAAAGCAGAGCGAAGCGGGTGGCCAGCATCCCGCCCATGCTGTGGCCCACGATGACGGCCTGCTTCACGCCCAGCGTATCGAGCAAACGCCTGGTATTGCGCGCCAGCTGATGAAACGAGTAGTGGATATCGGCCTTATCTGACTTGCCAAAACCAATTTGGTCAGGCACCACCACCCGGAAACCCGCGCCGGCCAGCGTCTTAATCGTCTCGCGCCAGTAGGCCCCGAAGAAGTTTTTGCCGTGCAGCAGCACCACGGTGCGGCCGTTGGATTTGGCAGTCGGCGGCACATCCATGTAGGCCATGCGCAGGGCCTGGCCTTCCAGCTTCAGCGGCAAGTAATGGACCGGAAACGGGTACTCGTAGCCATCGAGCGTGGCGTTGAGCGGCGAGGTCTGGGCCGGCGCGGCAGTGGCGGCAAGTAGCAGGGGCAGCAACAGCAGCAGCAGGAAACGGGGCATCTGGGAAGCAATTGGTGAGTTTGCTTCTACGAAGAACTTAGCGCCTTTGCTCAAGCTGCTGTTTCAACATCGCATTGCGCGCCTGCAAAAACTGAGTCAGATAACGTTTCAGGAATAGCTTATCAAACCACTGCCCAACGAACCCCAACGGGCTGCTGAATTCAAAAACGTCGCGCACACGAGTGCCGCCCGGCACGGCATCGAAATAATGGTCGTGCCGCAAGGTTCGAAAAGCTCCTCGCACCAGCTCATCCCGAAAATAGTGCGGCGGCGAGGCCGCCGTAATCCGCACGGTCAGGCGCTGGCGGATGCCTAGGTGGCGCGCTTCCCAGGTCACTACGTCACCGAGTTTCAGCTGCCCATCGGCGGGGCCGGCTATCACTCGCTCCCCCGTTTGGTGGGTAGAGGCAAGATGCGCCTCCACGTTCAGAGCCAGCGCATAGCAAGCTTCAGGCGGCGCTTGCACTATCATTTCCAACTCAATGCGTGCCATTGGCTGCTTACGCGGGCAGTCCTTCCAGCACTTTTTTGGCGTTGCTCACATGGTCCGTGGCCCCGCTCAACGAGTTGAAGATGTACTGAATAATTCCGTTTTTATCAATCACGAACGTGACGCGGCCGGGCAGCAGGCCCAGTAGGGCGCGGGGTACTTCATAGAGCTTGCGGACTTTCCCGTCGGTGTCGGCCAACAGCTCGAAGGGCAGGCGGTGCTTCTGGGTGAATTTCTGGTGCGAGGCTTCGCTGTCGGAGCTGATGCCAATTACTTCGGCCCCGAGGTCCTTGAAATCCTCGTACTGGTCGCGGAACGAGCAGGCTTCGGCGGTGCAGCCGGGGGTGTCGTCTTTGGGGTAGAAATACAGCACCAAGTGCCGGCCGCGCTGGTCGGCCAGGCGGAAGGTTTCGCCGGTAGTGGTGGTGAGGGTGAAATCGGGAGCGGGCTGGCCTACCTGGAGCATATAACTGAAGATTGAAATAGGGCCGCAAGGTAGCGGCACGGTGCGGCTTTACGGCGGCGGCGGCATCTTTGTGTTTCGTTAGTTATTCTGCTTCATGCCCCAGCCCCGCGTCAGCGTCATCATTCCCGCCCACAACGAGGCCGGGGCCATTGCCCTGGTGCTGGCCGAAATTCCGGCCGGACTGGCCCAGGAAATCATCGTGGTCGATAACAACTCGACCGACAACACGGCCGAAATCGCCCGGGCCAGCGGGGCCACCGTGCTGCGCGAGCCGCGCCCCGGCTACGGCTACGCCTGCCTGGCGGGCATGGCCTACGCCTTCGGCCGGCCGCAATCCGAATGGCCCGACCTCGTCGTATTTCTCGACGGCGACCACTCCGATTTCCCCGAACAAATGCCCGAACTACTGGCCCCGCTTCTGCGCGGGGAGGCCGACCTGGTCATCGGCTCCCGCGCCCTGGGCGTGCGCGAAAAAGGCTCCCTCCTGCCCCAGCAGCGGTTTGGCAACTGGCTGGCTGCCCGTCTACTAAACATCCGCTACGGTGGCACCGTCACCGATTTGGGGCCCTTTCGGGCCGTCACGACTCCGGCCCTGCTGCGCATCGGCATGGAAGACAAAACCTACGGCTGGACCGTGGAAATGCAGGTGAAAGCCGCCCGCCTAGGCCTGCGTACCGTGGAAGTGCCCGTGCGCTACCGCAAGCGCATCGGCACGAGCAAGGTGTCGGGCACGGTGCGCGGCACCCTCGGGGCGGGCTACAAGATTCTGTGGACGATTTTTAAGTACTGGTAATATTTCCCGTCATCTTTCACTGTCATCCTGAGCTTGCGAAGGACCTTATCACGGCTGCCTTGTTTGAGCGTACCGCAAACTCTTCATCAACGATAAGGTCCTTCGCAAGCTCAGGATGACAGGAGGCCACAACAGGCCGTTTTTTCGCATTGTTACAAAAATTGATTTTCCATATCTAATGGCGGTACTGCCCATTTTGCTGGTGGTGCTGTACGGCCTGTGCCTGCTGTTTATCCTGGGGTTCAGTGCGGGGCAATGGCAGCTTACGCGGCTGGCGCTGCGCGCCTACGCCAAGGGGCTGCCCCCGCCCCCACCCGCACCCGCCAAATGGCCCCGCGTGCTGGTGCAGCTGCCGCTTTACAATGAGCAAAACGTGGTGGAGCGCATCATCGATGCCGCCGCCGCCCTCGACTACCCCACTGACTTACTTCATATCCAAGTCCTCGACGACTCGACCGATGCCACCGTGGCGCTGGCGGAGGCCCGCGTGGCCTACCACGCCGCCCGGGGCCTGCGCATCAGCCACGTGTGCCGGCCCAACCGCGAGGGCTACAAAGCCGGTGCACTCCGCTACGGGCTCGAAGAAAACGCCGATGAGTTCGTCGCCATTTTTGATGCGGATTTTGTGCCCGACCCGGATTTCCTGCGGCGCACTATCCCCTACTTTTTGCAGGATAAGCAGGTGGGCGTGGTGCAAACCCGCTGGGGGCATCTTAATGAGGACGAGTCGCTGCTCACGCGCCTACAGGCATTCGGGCTGAACGCACACTTTCTTATAGAGCAAGTGGGGCGCACGTCGGCGGGCTTTTTCATCAATTTCAACGGCACGGGCGGCTTGTGGCGGCGTGCCTGCATCGACGATGCCGGCGGCTGGCACACCGACACCCTCACCGAAGACCTCGACCTGAGCTACCGCGCCCAGCTGCGCGGCTGGCGCTTCGTCTACCGTCCTGAAATAGTGGCCCCCGCCGAACTGCCCGCCGTGATGGATGCCCTCAAATCGCAGCAGTTCCGCTGGACCAAGGGCGCGGCCGAAACCGCCCACAAGCACCTGGGCAACATGTGGCGCTCCGAGCAGCCGCTCCCCGTGAAGCTCCAAGCCACCTTCCATCTGCTGAATAGCTCGGTGTACATCGTCATCATGCTTATGGCTTTGCTGAGCGTGCCGCTGGTATTTGTGCGGGCGCACTACCACGAGTACAAGGCGGTGTTTCAGCTGGCGTCAGTGTTTCTGATTGGGTTTACGCCGCTGATTTACTACTACTACACCGCCTGGCGGCTGGCCCATCCGGACAAGCCGCTGTGGCGCTACCCGGGCTTTTTCCTGCTGTTTTTGTCGGTTTCGATGGGCCTGACCCTGCACAATGCGCGGGCCGTGATTCTCGGCTGGCTGGGGCGGCGCACGCCGTTTGTGCGCACGCCCAAGGCCGGCACCGGCAGCCCTGCCCGCAAGCGGCGCTACCGCACCGGCGGCGTGGGCTGGCTGGTCATTTTGGAGGGCGTACTCGCGGCTTACTTTGCATTTGGCCTCGTGGCCGGCATTTACTTAGACGATTTCGGACTGCTGCCGTTCCACTCACTGCTGACCATTGGCTTCGCGGCCATTTGCTACTTTTCCATCCGCGACAACAGCTAAACAATATCTGAACCCCTTGTCTCTCAAGCTGCCTTCCATTTCTCAGGTTGTGGCGCTGCTGCTGTCCGGCGCGGCGTATGCGGGGCTGGCATTTGCCACGCCGAGGGCTGATTTTGGCCAGTTAGCCGGCCTGTTTGCGGTGGCGCTGGGAGCATATGTGTGGCTGCTGCACAGCCGCTTGCCGCTGCGCTGGGGCCTTGGCGCGGCGCTGGCGTTCCGGCTGCTGTGGCTGCCGGCTACCCCGGCTTTTTCCGACGATATTTTCCGCTTCCGCTGGGATGGTCTGCTGGTGGCGCACGGTGTCAACCCCTTCCAGCTTCGGCCCGATGAAATCATTGCCGACGGCGCCCGCACCGCCCTGCCCGATGCCGCCGTACGCAACGCCGTGCTGCCCGAGTTTCAGCAGCTGTACCGACAGCTCAATTCGCCGCATTACTACTCGGTGTATCCGCCGGTGTGCCAGGCGGTATTCGGCGGCGCGGCCCGCCTATTTCCCACTTCTGAGCGTGGCTTCATTACCTGCCTGCGCCTAGTAATTCTGGCGGCCGAAGCCGGCACGACCTGGCTCCTGCTGGCGTTGCTGGCCGAAATGAACTGGCCCCGGGCGCGGGCGCTGCGCTACCTATTGCACCCGCTTGTTATCGTCGAACTCACCGGCAACCTGCATTTTGAAGCCTTGGCCCTGTGCTTCCTGCTACTAGCCATCTGGCTGCTGAGTAGGCAGCAATGGGCCAAATCAGCGGGGGCGCTGGCGCTGGGCGTGGCGGCCAAAATACTGCCGCTGCTGGTGCTGCCGCTGCTGGTGCGGCGGCTGGGCTGGCGACGGTTTCTGGCGTATGCGGGCGTGGTGGCGGGCACGCTGCTGGTGCTGTTCAGTCCGTTTTTGTCGGTGGCGCTGTTCGTCAACATCAGCCGTAGTTTGAACCTTTATTTCCGCAGCTTCGAGTTCAATGCCAGCATTTACTACGTGCTTCGGGCCATCGGCTATCGGCTCACCACCTACAATGAAATTGCCCGCATCGGGCCGGCGCTGGCGCTCACCAGTGGTCTGCTTGGGCTGGGACTGGCGTGGCGCGAGCGCCGCCTCACTACGGCATCCCTAGCCCAGACGCTGCTGCTGATGCTCACCGCGTATTATGCCCTGGCCACCACCGTGCACCCGTGGTATCTCACGCTGCTCATTGGGCTGGGGGTGCTGTCGCGGTTCCGCTTTCCGCTGGTGTGGGGCGGGCTGGCGGTGCTTTCCTACGCCACTTACCAGACCAGTGCCTACACTGAGAATCTGTGGCTGGTGGCGCTGGAGTATGGGGTTGTTTTTGGGGTTTTGGCTTGGGAACTGACGCTGTATTCGCGCAGCAGTGAAGTGGCAACTGAATAATAGAGAACGGTCATGCAGAGCGTAGTCGAAGCATCTCTACCGCAGTACCATTTCCTCCATTTGGGGTTAGTTGTGCGATAGAGATGCTTCGACTACGCTCTGCATGACCGTTTCTGTCGCATGCCCTAATACATTCTACTTAAATACACTCTACTTAGGCCAATACGCGTAGCGGCGCGTCGATTTCAGGCGCAGGGTGCGGCCGTCCCAGGTAGTTTGGCGGAGCAGGATGTTGGGGTAATTTTTGGCGAACCAATACACGTTTTCCTTGCCGGGGGCCAGCGTCACGGCCACGCGCCAGGCGGGCTCGGGGGCATCGGCGGCCGGGGCTTCGGCGGTGGTGAGGTGGGCTTGGTAGTAGACCGGCGGCGTGACTTTGTTGGTCTGCTGCAAGTCCAGTACCACCAGTTGGAAGCTGGGCTTCTGGTCGAATTTTAGGGCGCGGAGCGTGTACGGTAGCGCATCTTCGAGGAAGATGTCGCGGCGCAGGTCGCGGCTGTTATCGCCCTGGCCGTCCCAGTAGGAATGATACCACATTTCGAAGTTCACCCCATCATCGATGATGGATTTGAAGGTATTGCCGCACCATTCCTGCGACGAGGACGACATCTTGAACAGCGATACCGGCTGGTCGCGCCGGAAAAACAGCGACGTGAGGTAGTGATACGGGTACTCATCGGCCGGAATGCTGCAGAACTGGTTGATTTTCATCACTGGAAACAGGTCATCCCGCTTGTAATCGTCCGTTTTCACGTTGAACTGCTGGTTGAACTCTTCCTTCACCGTAATCTGCGTGTATTCAAACGTGCGCTTCTTCTTATAAATCACCCGCTCGGCGTCGTAGGTCGCCACTTCGGCCAAGCCATCTTCCCAGAGCTTGCGCATGGCCCAGTTCTGGTCGAAATAAGGCATAACGGCTTGCAAGGCCTGGGCCGAAACCGGCGTGCGGGCTTTTACCGGTTTGTCCTCGGCGGGATGGCAGCTGCCCACGAGCAGGCCTACCAGCAGCGTAGGCATCAACAGGCGCAGCGGAAAGCAACTCATAACAACGGGCGGGATTTGGAAGAGCGAATATAGGAGTCGCATGCTACGGATGAGCCTAAAAGCAGCACAAGCAAAAACCGCAGGGCAAAAACCGCGCTAATTCACGCGCTCAGCCCGCCACGCGGCCAGGTCGGCGGCATCGTCCACATCGCGCAACGTGGGCAGTAAGGCTACGCGCAGGCCCAGACCAGCGGCATCAGCAAGGGTATCAGACAGAACCGAATCGGTGCTCCAGGTTTTGTTCTGGAACAACTCGGGCTGGGGCTGGCGTAGGCCGAGGAGATAGTAGCCGCCATCGGTGGCCGGCCCCAGCACCAAGTCGTTGGTTTCGAGCAGCGCAAAGGCCTGGTTAAGATGCGTGTCGTTCAGCCCCGGGCAGTCGGTCCCGATGATGGCTACCCGGCCCGCTCCCGTTTCAAATGCTACTGCAAAGGCCGTTGCCATGCGCGCGCCGAGGTCGCCTTCGGTCTGGCATTTGGCGTGGTGGGTGGCCCATTCGTGGGCTTCGGCAGCGGTAGGCTCCGCGCCGGCGGCATCGGCCAGCCAGATAGTAGCCGGTACGCCCGCAGCCACCACGGCGGCATTGGTAATGGCCAGCAACTCGTGATAAACCGCCAAGGCGGCGGGCTCTCCCACCCCGGCTGCCAGCCGGCTTTTTACCCGGCCCAAGGCTGGCACGCGGGCAAATACCAGCAGATGAGCATCACTCTTCGATTGAGCGGCGCGGGCCGCAAGGTCTTCATTCATAAACTTTTCGTCCCCGCTTCAGCCAAGGACTCCAGAACGGGGAATATGGGTGCACGTTGGTGGTGGGACCGGTGGAATCTACCACGGGGTGGCCCTCATTCACCCACTCAAACAGCCCGCCATACAGGTTGCGCACGTTGCGGAAACCCAGCGCGTGGAGTCGCTCGCCCAGCCGCTCGCTCCGCACGCCCACCGAGCAGTACACCACCACGGGCTGGCTGCGGTCGAGGCCGGCAAACGGCGCGGTGGCGATGGAATCGAAGGGCACAAATTGGGCTCCGCGCAGGTGGCTCACGCGGTATTCGGCGGGTGTGCGCACGTCGAGCAACAGCGGCGGGGCGGGCGCGGCCAGTTCCTGCGCCAATGCGGCCGCCGGTACCGTGGGCACGGTATTGCGGTACAGGGTGCGCAGCAGTTGCTTATAGAGCATACTGGAAGAAGCGGCTTCGTCGGTTGCCCCGCTCCCACACGCGCTCAAGGCCAATAATCCGGCAATCAGGCTGATGAGAACAAGACGAAACCAATTCATGGAGAATTTTTTAAATCCGGCTTACCGCTAAGCCGTGGCCCCGCCGCAGCTAGAGCCCGCGCCGGCAGTGCAGCCGTAGCAGTGCTGGTTGATAACGATGCTGCGGTTTTGCAGGGCATCAAGGTTGAAATCGCGGATGTGGCGAGTGCTACTGGCGGCTACCGGCAGGTCCAGCATCTGGTTGAAATCGCAGTCGTAGAGCAGGCCGTCCCAACCCACCGAGATGGTGCTGCGGCACATCACATTGGCGGCGGCCACGGGGTTGTAGGCCTGCACCAGCTTGTCCATGTAGCCGTCGTAGTTACCGCTTTCAATTAAATAATCGAGGAAGCGACTGACCGGCAAATTGGTAATAGCCAACAGGTTATTGAAGCTAACGCCGTGGTCGCGGGTGAGGCGCTGCTTGAACTCGCGCTCCAGGCTGGCCTGGTTGCCAGGCAGAAACGCGCCCGACGGATTGTACACCAAATCCAGGTTCAGGCCCGAGCCTTCCACCCCGTAGCCCACGGCGTTTAGCATGTGCAGGGCGCGCATCGAACGGTCGAACACGCCTTCGCCGCGCTGGGCATCGGTGCGGCCAGCCGCGAAGTGCGGCAGCGACGACACCACCTGCACACCATGCTTGGCGAAGAATTCCGGCAGGTCGTTATACTTCTTATTGGCTACGATGATAGTGAGGTTGCAGCGCACGATAACCTGCCGGCCAAGGGCCGAAATACCCTCCACGAACCAGCGGAAATCGGGGTTCATCTCGGGCGCGCCACCGGTGAGGTCCACCACCTGGATGTCGGTTTGCGCCAGCGCATCCAGGCACTGCTGCATAGTTTCGCGGGTCATGATTTCGGTGCGGTCGGGGCCGGCATCCACGTGGCAATGCTTGCACACCTGGTTGCACATTTTGCCCACGTTCACCTGCAGCACCTTCATTTCGGTGGGGCGCAGCGGCAGCAGGCCGGTTTCGCGCAGTTTGGCCCCGAAGGCGGGAAAGCGCGCCCCCGCCGTCTGCGCCGGGTTGAGGACATCGAGTTGATAGTTGGAATCAGCCAGCGCGTGGTGCTGGGCGTGGAGAGATTTCATGAACTTGATTTACAGTAATCTCCGACTTACATCGACAGCTCTTTGGCCTTGTTCATCATCATGGTGGCATGCACCAGCGTGGCCCCGCCCTTAATGGCAGCGCCAACGTGCACGGCTTCCATCATCTGGGCCTCGTCGGCACCTTTCTGGAGCGAGTCGGCGGTGTAGGCATCGATGCAGTACGGGCACTGCACTACGTGAGCTACAGCTAAGGCAATCAGCGACTTCTCGCGCTCTGTCAGGGCACCTTCCTTGAAGACCTCGCCGTAATAATCAAAAAACTTGCGGCCCATTTCGGGCTGCCATTCCGAGATTTTTCCAAATTTGGCCAGGTCGGCGGGGTTGTAATAAGAAGCGTCGCTCATGGTTGAAAAAATGAATTGAAACAGATAAATCAGGAAAAGATAAGCTAGCGCCGACGCACGTGAATCCGCACCCGTTCGCCGTCTTCGGTGGTGGTGGGCATCACGTCGATGCGGTCGGCTTCGTCGTAGTAAGCGGCCACGCCGCGCACGATGCCCACCGCCAGCCCACCCATACGGCGCGGCGACACGTAGTCAATCATCAGCTCATTGGGACCGAGGCGGCTGACTTCGAGCACGGGCGGCGAGTTCTCGCTGTGCTCCTGCCGCACCTGCTTGTGCATGGTTAGTTCGGTGTTTTCCAGCATATCCAGCGTTTTCCACTCGGGCTTGAGCAGGCGCTGATACATGTACATAAGGTCAGGCACCAGGTATTCACCAAACTTCTCGTGCAGCTCGCCGGCCGACAGGCCGGTCATCTCGGCCGCATGGCCCACGAGGGCATAAATGTGCTCGTCGGGGTACACGGTTTTGTGGTCGAATTCTACTTTGTCGAGGCCCGACAGTTCCATTAGCTTCACCCAGGTGCTGTGGTCGTACTGGGTTTGCACGTAGCGTTTTAGGAGTGTCAGAATGGTGCCGTGCATGATTTAAAGAAGATTTTTCGTTTGATAAACAATACCGCCTGCCAGCCCAAACGGCCAACAGGCGGCAATGTTTATTTTCGGTCAAACCAAATACAACTGATTTTCACGGGCTAAACCATTAATTGTGGAGGGGCTAAATATTGCCTACCACCGTCATTGTGCTCAGCGTGGGACCTACGCTGCCACCGGCGGGTTCCACGGTCATGGCAAAAGTTTGAGCGCTGGCAATGTCCTTCATGTGCTGGAGGCCTTCGCCGGTGGCCGTGGCCACGGTGAGCACACCGGCATCAATCGGCTTGCCTTTATCGAGAGCCCAGAGCTGGTACTGCTTGTCGGCGGGCAGAGGCGGCAGGCTGCGCACGTCCACGTACACCTTGTGGGTGGCGGGGTTGAACAGCACACGGGCGTGGGCCGTGGGGGCGGTTTTTGTACCGGCCAAAGCCACGGCGCGGAACTCATCGTTGCGCAGCACTTCGTTTTCCTGTTGCAGCGCGCCGAGTTTCTTCTCCACTACCTGCGAGGTGGTGGCGAAGCGGGACTGCTCGTTTTGCAAAGCCACCAGCTCCGAGCTGGCGCTTTTCCAGTTCGAATACAGCAGCATATTGCCGCCCAAACTCAGCAGCAAGGCTACCGAGGCGGCAATGGCCCAGCCCGAGCGGCTGGCCGGCACCTCCACGGGCGCGGACGACATGGGGCGTACTACGGCTTCAGTGGGGGTGGCAACGGGCTGCGGGGCGCTGGCGGCGGGGCGGCTGGTGGTCTGGGCTACGGCATCCACGTCGGCGCGGAGGCTGGTGTTGGCGGAGGAGCCCGAGATTTGGGCTAGTACGTTGTTCAACACCCGCTCGCGCATGGCGGCGGGGGGCGTGATGGCGTGGGCTTCGGCGTAGAAACCCAACGCTGCCTGAACCTGCTCCAGCTCGGCCCGGATTTCGGGGTGGCTGGCGGCCTGGGCTTCCACGGCCGCCTGCTCAGCGGCCGAGAGCTCGCCGAGAGCATATTGCTCCAGGATGCCCGATTCTATATAGTCTTGGAAGTTTTCCACGGTTGGTTCAGCGAATAAGTTTGCTTAGGACTTTGATAGCGGTGCGGGCGCGGGTTTTCACCGTCCCCAAAGGGATGTTGAGCTCCTCGGCCACCTCACTTTGGGTGAAGCCCTCGAAATAGAGCATGTCGATAATCTGGCGCTGCTCGGGAATAAGTTTCTGGGTAATTTCCTGCAAGCCAATGTGCTCGGGGCGGAATGACGTAGGCGCGGCTTGGCGCTGCGCCGTCAGACTGTCGTCCAACCCCGTTGTTTTGCTACCTACGCGGTGCTGCCGTGAGCGGATTTTATCGATGCTCAGATTGCGGCAAATGTTCAGCACCCAGGTGAATAGCCGGCCCTTGGTGGGGTCGTAGCTGGCGAAAGCATTCCAGATTTTCACCAGTGCCTCCTGCAACACGTCCTCGGCCTCGTCCTCGGCTTTCACGATGCGAAAGATGACGCCGTAGAGCGCGGCCGAATACCGGTCGTAAAACAGCGTCATGGCCGATTCGTCGCGGGCCTGGAGGCGCCGGACCAGGTCCTCCTCGGCGGCGGGTGGTAGGGAAATTAACGGATTATCGGACACGGGAGTGACTGAAAGTGAGTAATAAAGCGGAAAGGCGGGGCCTTGCGAAGCGCACGAAAATACGGTGTGCCGCGCAATTGCCCGTATACGGTCTTTTGCGGGCCGCAACCGAAGCCGGAAGCTGCACCTTGCGGCCCGGCTGTCGCCACAACACCCGGCGGGGCTATGATGTTGACCAGCTACTTACCGACTGTACCAAGTGGCCGATTTTTGCCGCTGCTCTGCGCCCTGCTTTCCCCTTAATTTTTCTTCCTCTCGATTTACTTTTTCGCAATGCCCATCGAGTCCTACAACCCCTACACCGGCCGCGTGCTGCGCCGCTTCTCCCCTTTCAGCTGGGCCAAAACCGAGCGTATTCTGGGCCAGGCGCACCGGGCGGCGGCCACCTGGCCCACCACCACGTTTGCCCACCGCGCCGGGGTGCTGCGCCGGGCCGCCGCCCTGCTGCGCGAGCGGCAGGACGAATTGGCCCGCCTCATGGCCCTGGAAATGGGCAAGCCCATTACCGACGGTCGCGCCGAGGCCGTGAAATGTGCCACCTGCTGCGACTACTACGCCGACCACGCCGAGGAATTTCTCAGCGATGAACTCATCAAAACCGATGCCGGCCGCAGCTTCATCAGCTACCAGCCTTTGGGCGTGGTGCTGGCCGTGATGCCGTGGAATTTCCCCTTCTGGCAGGTAGTGCGCTTTGCCGCGCCGGCCCTCATGGCCGGCAATGTGGGCCTGCTTAAGCACGCCTCCAACGTGCCGCAGTGCGCCCTGGCGCTGGAACAGATTTTTCACGATGCGGGCCTGCCGCCGGCCTGCTTCCGCACGCTGCTCATCGGGTCCGACTTGGTGGAAAAGCTCATTGCCGATGACCGGCTGCGGGCCGTGACGCTCACGGGCAGCGAAGGCGCGGGCGCGGCCGTGGCCGCCGCCGCCGGGCAGCACATCAAGAAAACCGTGCTGGAGCTGGGCGGTTCCGACCCATTCATTGTATTGGCCGATGCCGACGTGGCGCTGGCCGCCAAAACCGCCGCCCAAAGTCGCATGATAAACAGCGGCCAGAGCTGCATCGCCGCCAAGCGCTTCATAGTGGAAAAGCCGGTGCTGAAGGAATTCATCGGCCACCTAAAAACCCACCTCCTAGCCCTGCGCCCCGGCGACCCGCTCGACCCGGCCACCCAATACGGCCCCCTCGCCCGCCCCGACCTGGCCGACGAGCTCAGCCAACAAGTGAATGATTCGGTGGCCCAGGGCGCGAAAGTGGAACTCTTCGGCGGGCAGGCCAAGCCCGGCACCGCCCTCTTCCGCCCCATGATTCTGTCGAATATCAAGCCCGGCCAGCGCGCTTACTCCGAAGAATTATTTGGCCCGGTAGCGTTGGTGCTCGAAGCTAAAAACGCCGATGATGCCGTGCGCCTCGCCAACGATTCGCGCTTCGGCCTAGGTGCGGCCGTGTGGACCTCGGACCCGAAAAAAGGCGAAGCCATGGCCCGCCAGATTGAAAGCGGTGCCGTGTTCGTGAATGGGTTGGTGAAATCGATGTCCGAAATGCCCTTTGGCGGGGTAAAGAAGTCAGGCTACGGGCGCGAGCTTTCTTATCTGGGCATCCGCGAGTTCGTCAATCAGAAGTCGATTTGGATTGGTAAGGAAGTGGCGACGGTGGCGAAAACGGAGTAGGGTGCGGGGCTTGCCCCCGCCCGCCGTTGAGCAATGGTAGTTCAACGGCGGGCGGGGGCAAGCCCCGCACCCTACAAATAACCTAACACTTTGTACGTCAACCAGCCTGTCACCTCGTGTACCAGCAGGCTGAAATTGACCATTGCCTCCGCACTAGGCACCAGCCAAGAATCAGGCGAGAGGCGGCGGTCGGCGCTGCGGTAGCCAGCTGGAAAGCTGATGGGGTGCAGTCCAACTTTGGCGAAGCAGCCCATGGCCCGCCGCTGATGGAAGGCCGAGGTGACGAGGATGAGCGTGTCCTGCTCGGGTGTGAGCAACTGCTTGGTGAAAAGCGCGTTTTCGCGGGTGTTGCGGCTTTTTTCTTCGCGGATGATGGCTGAGTTGGGCACACCCGCCAAGCGCAGCAGTGTCGTCAGGTCGTCGGCTTCGGTGTGGGCCTTGGCCTGCACCGCGCCTGAGCCGCCCGACACGATAATACGGCGCACCCGCCCGGCCCGGTACAGCCACAGCGCACTCGTGAGGCGGTCGGCCCCGGGGCCGAGGTACACCCGGTCGTGCGGCGATTTATTGACGTTGGTGATGCCCGTGAGCAGCACGGCGGCATCGGCGTGGCGGGGCAGGGTGGCCAGGGCTACGGGCGGCTGCTCCCAGGCCAGCAGCAGCTCGTTTACCAGAAACGGGTTGGTACTAAGCAGCGTGAGCGCCAGCGCGGCCAGCAGCCAGCGGCGCTGGCGCGGCGGCCGGGCTACGAGCGCCACAATCAGAAAAACTACCAGCCACACGGTGGGCAGCAGCACAAAGTCGAGAACCTTCGAGAGCAGAAAAAACACGCCCAAAGGTAGCGCCGGCTACCCTTGGGCGGACACGAAGCCGCGCAGGCGATTAAACTCAGCGCGCACTTCGGCTTTCAGGTTCGGCTTATTTGCGCAGCATCAACTCCCGAATGTATTTCACCGGGGCGCTGCCGTAGCTGAGGAAGTTTTCGTGAAAAGCTTTCAGGTCGAAGGCTTTGCCTTCCTTCTGCTTCAGCTCCTCGCGCAGGGCATAAATCTCGGTGTAGCCGGTGAAGTAGCTGCTGAGCTGCACCTGACTTAGGGTGGCGCGCAGCCACTTGCCCCGCGCCTCGGCTTCTTCCTGGAAGCCCTCGCGGCGCAGCATGGCCACTACATCGGCCTCGCTCATGTTTTCGGCCTGAATGGCGTGGTCAATGACAGCGTTTAGGGTCGAGCGCATGTTCCACTTGTCCCACATTAGCCACATTTCGTCGGAGTTGTTGCCATAGCCGCTTTCCAGCATCATGCGCTCCGAATACACGGCCCAGCCCTCTACCATGGCCCCATTGCCAAAAATGCTTTTCACCAGCGAAGGTGAGCGGTTGGCGTACACGAGCTGCGTGTAGTGGCCCGGAATGGCTTCGTGGATGTTGAGAATCTGGAGGGTGTAGTCGTTGTATTCGCGCAGGTAGCTTTCGGCTTGGGCGGGCGTCCACTCGGCGGGCAGCGGCTCCACGTTGTAGTAGGTGTTCGCACCTTTATCGTAGGGGCCGGGGGCCGATACGCTGGCTCCTGCCCCACTGCCGCGCATGTAGAGCGGAGTTTCGCGCACTACCAGCGGCTTGCTGGGGTCCTGGGTTAATAGTTTGTGCTCGTTGACGAAGGCCACCAGCGTCGGAATCTGGCGCTTCACGGCGTCCACAAAACTGTCGCGCGGGGCGTGCTTCAACGTCAACTGGTTGATGACGGCCGTAATCAGGGCCAGGGTATCGGCCGGGGCTTTCTGGCCGGGGAAGTATTTGGGATAGAGCCGCGCGGCGCGGTGGCCCATGTCGTGCAGCAGCTCGGCCTTGTGCTTGAGGGCCTGCTGGTAGATTTCGGCGGCTGTGAAGCGCGACTGAATATCGTAGGCAAATTTCTGGTCGAACAGCTCCTTGCCGATGCGGAACGAGCGGAACTGGCCTTTCGTCAGCACGTCGTTTTTGAGGAAATCCATGTAGCCCTGCACGGCCGTGCGGGCGGCGGCCACGCGGTCAGTCAGGGTCTTTTTCTCCGCTTCACTCAGGCCCGATTTGCGCACCGAATCGGCCAGTGCGGAGCCAAAGACCTCCAGTCCGCCCGCGTTCTGTTTGATGCCCAGTTCCGTGTGCTCCTTCGTCGGGTTACTGATGTTGGCCCGGGCGGCGGCGTAGAACTCGGCGGCGTGGCTGATTTTGTCGGAGATGTTGCGCAGGCGGCGGTCGAGCCGGAAGTGGCGGCCGTTGAGCAAATCACCCACCGAGGCCCCAAGGTTGTAGCTGGCCGGGTTCCACTGCCAGGTTTTGAGGGTGTCGGCGTACCAGCGCTCGGCCCGCAGTTCGTTGCGCAGCAGGCGCAGGTCAATCTGGTTATTGGGCGAGAGACTGTCGAGGGCGAATTTGCCGAGCGCGGCCAGATTATTTTGGGCGAACGCGTCATCGGCCTGGCGTTGGGCGGCGTTGGGAATCAGCAGCAGCGAGTCGTATTTGTGGTAGCCCATGCTGGAGGCGTAGTCCGGGTTTTGCCGCCACAGGGCTTCAATGAACTTGGTTTTGAAGGCATCGAAACGGGCATCAGGGCCGGTGGTGGTGGCGGTTTTGTCGGCGTGAGAGCAACTGGCGAGGGCCAGGGCCAGCAAGGGCAGGTAACGGAATTTCATGGGTTGTATTTGGCGGTTGAAAACCTCCGTCATGCAGAGCGCAGCGAAGCATCTTTACCTCAATAGTAATTAATACCGCTGCAACGAAGCAGTAAAGATGCTTCGCTACGCTCGGCATGACGTGCGACAAACCTACACACACGCAAAAACCCGCCACGTTGCAAAGCGCCGCCGTAGGTTTGTCCCACCATTCGGCCATTCCGTACAAGCCCCATCTTCCCACCCAAAAATTCCCCATGCCCACTTCCCGCATCGAACACGATTTCCTCGGCGAACGCAGCCTGCCCGACACCGCCTACTACGGCATCCAAACCCTGCGTGCGCTCGAAAATTTTGATATCACCGGCATTCCCATCAAGAATGAGCCGCTCTTCGTGCAGGCCCTCGCCTACGTGAAAAAAGGCGCGGCCCTGGCCAACAAAGAGCTCGGCGTGCTGCCCGCCAACATCGCCGACGCTATTGCCGCCGCCTGCGACCGCGTGGCCGCCGGCGAGTTTGATAACCAGTTTCTCACCGACATGATACAAGGCGGCGCGGGCACGTCGGTGAATATGAACGCCAACGAAGTCATCGCCAACGTAGCCCTCGAAATCATGGGACACGCCAAGGGCGACTACCAGTATTGCCACCCCAACAACCACGTCAACTGCTCGCAAAGCACCAACGACGCCTACCCCACCGCCTTCCGCATCGCGCTCAACAATAAGCTAGTAGGCTATCGCGAAACCCTTGGCGCGCTGGCCGATGCCTTCGCCCAGAAGGGCGAGGAATTCCGCGACATCCTCAAAATGGGCCGTACACAGCTCCAGGATGCCGTGCCGATGAGCATGGGCGACGAGTTCCGCGCCTTCGCCACCAACCTGCGCGAGGAACTGCTGCGCATCGACGACTCGCGCCGGCTGATTGATGAAATCAACATGGGTGCCACGGCCATCGGCTCGCGCATCAACGCGCCTACCGGCTACCCCGAACTCGTGACCGAGCACCTGCGCACCATCACCGGCCTCAACCTAAGCCTGGCCGGCGACTTGTTCGAAGCCACTTACGACACGGGCGCTTACGTGCAGCTCTCCGGCGTGCTGAAACGCACGGCCGTGAAACTCTCCAAAATCTGCAACGACTTGCGCCTGCTCTCCAGCGGTCCGCGCACGGGCATTAACGAAATTAACCTGCCGCCCTTGCAGCCGGGCTCCAGCATCATGCCCGGCAAGGTGAACCCCGTTGTGCCCGAAGTAGTGAACCAGACGGCATTCTACGTCATCGGGGCTGACCTCACGGTGACGATGGCGGCCGAAGCCGGCCAGCTGCAGCTTAATGTGATGGAGCCGGTTATCAGCTTCGCGCTGTTCACTTCGATTTCCTACATGACCAACGCCTGCCGCACCCTGCGCGAAAAGTGCGTGGTGGGCATCACGGCCAACAAGGAGCACGCCGAAAGCCTCGTGCGCAACAGCATTGGCATTGTCACGCAGCTCAACCCGGTTATCGGCTACGAAGCCTCGGCCGATATTGCTAAGGAAGCCCTGAAAACCGGCAAGTCCGTCCACGACATTGCCGTGACCGAGCGCGGCTTGCTGACGCAGGAGAAATGGGATGAGATTTTCACGTTTGAAAATCTGATTCGGCCGGTGTTTATGAAGTAGAGTCGCATACTTGCGTCTCGTCATTGAACGTCAATAAAGCAGAACGTCATGCTGAGCGAAGTCGAAGCATCTCGCGTGCATTAGTAATTCTTTCGTCTAACGATTGATTTACTACCACACGCGAGATGCTTCGACTTCGCTCAGCATGACGTTCTTTTTTGCTGGTTTGTCTCAGTTCAGGCCAACAGCCTTACCGCTCCACCACCAGCCGCTGCATAGCCAAGGCCGCGCCCGACTGCACCCGTACGAAGTACGTGCCAGCTGCCCAACCACTGGTTTCCAGCGCGTAGCTGTTGCCATTGAAGCTGCGGGTTTGCAGCAGGCGACCGGTGAGGTCGAATACTTGGAGTTGGCTTTGGGCGGCCGGGGCGGCGGCCAGGGCCAGGCGAACCGCGCCGGCCGTGGGGTTCGGGTAGAGGGCCACGGCGAAGGCAGGCTGCGCGCTGGCCGTGCTGGTGGCCGTGGTAGAGCGCAGACGCAGCACCCAGGTTTCGTTGGCAGCCAAAGCCGGCAGCGTCGTCGCGAAGCTGCTGAAACCGCCCTGCGCGTTTACCGTGACGGTACCGGCGGCCTGGCCGCTGTACAGCTCAGTTACCTGATAGGTACCGGCAGCCAGCGTCGACATAGCGAGCGAGAGCGTGGAGCCGCTAACCGCCGTGCTGCCCAGGTTGGCGGCAATCAGCGTGGCTTCCTGATTGAAAACACGGGCGTAGGCCATTACCGAAGCAGCCGATGACGTGGCGGGCAGGTAGTAGCCCTTGCGCAGGGTTTCGTTGGCGGTGCGCAGGCCGATGAGCTTCTTGTAGTGGCTGAGCAGCGAGTTCTGGTCGGCCTGCTCGGAAGCCACATTGTAGGTACCGAAGTTGGAGTTAATGCCGCGCCAGGGCGTGCCGGTGGTGAAGCCCGACTGCGTGCCGGCCGTCCACTGCATGGGCTTGCGCTTGTCTTCGTCGGCCCCGGTGCCGGCCATGCCCACTTCCTCGCCGTAGTAAATGAACGGCACGCCGGGCATGGTGAGGTAGAGCGCCGCCGCCTGCTTCATGCGGGCCACATTGCTGCCCAGGCCGTCGAACACGCGGTTCTGGTCGTGGTTGGTGAGGAAGGTGGCGTATTGCAGGCGCGGGTAAAGGCTCGTCACCAGGTTGAGCTGGGTGCGCAGCGCGGTGGGGCTGCCCGTGCTCACGGCACTGATAATGCTGCTGGCCAGGTCAAACTCAAAGCACAGGTCCAGCCGGCTGTTGCGCACGTAGGGAACCACGGCAGTGGTATTGGTCCAGGCCTCACCTACCGACAGCGCGGCCGGGTTCACGGCCTTCAGCGAGTCGTGAAATTCTTCCAGAATGCCGAGGGTTTCGGGGGTGTCGGCGGTGGTAGTGCCGGTTTCTACCAGGTAGCGCACGGCATCGAGCCGGAAGCCGTCCACGCCTTTGCGCAGCCAGAACCGGTCCACATCCCACATCGCGGCCTTGAGCTGGGGGTTGCGCCAGTTCAAATCGGGCATACCGTCATAGAAAGCACCGTAGTAATACTGGCCGTTGCGCAGGTGCCAGCCATTGCCAAATGGCCCAAAGCCCAAATCAGTAGGCGACCACAAATACCAGTTGCGATAAGGGCTGGTGGTGCTGGCGGCCGACTGCGTGAACCACGTATTCTGGCTCGACGAATGGTTGAGCACCATGTCCAAAATCACCTTGATGCCCCGCTGGTGGGCGGCGGCAAGGAAGGCATCAAACTGGGCCATCGTGCCATAATCCGGCTCCACGGCCTTGTAGTCGTTGATATCGTAGCCGTGGTAGCTGGGCGAGTCCATGATGGGCATCAGCCAGAGGCCGGTCACGCCCAGGTCAGTGGTGGTGGCGGGGTTGCCGTCGTTCAGGTAGTCCAGCTTCTGGGTCAGGCCCACGAAGTCGCCTTTGCCGTCGCCGTTGCTGTCGTAGAAGCTGCGCACGAATACTTCGTAAAACACCGCATCATTCCACCAATAAGTCGGGTAGCTGGTGAGCGTAGCCCCGTTGCAGGCGGTGCAGGTACCGAAGCAGTAGCTCGGCGTGGTGTTCACGGCGGCGGTGGCGTTCACCACGCGGGTGAGGGTGCCTGTGGCATCAGCGGTGCCGCAGGCGGCTGGGATGGTTTCGGCCCCGGCCAGGGTGTTGCCGTTCACGAAGCGGTACTGGAACATGCCGGGGGCCGGCAGCGAAATCGTCACCTCATATATACCGTCGCTGTTGTCGTCGGTCAGGGGCAGCGCGGTGGCGTCGTTGTTTGAGCCGTAGCCGGCCAGGGCCTGGAAATTACCTACCACGTGCACGCCGGTGCGGGCCACGGTCTGGCCGGTCATGTCCACGGCAAAGCGCAGCTGCGGGGCGCAGCCGGCAAACGCCACGATGGGCAGCCGCACGGCCGAGCCGCCCACGATTACCTGCCGGTTCACGTTGCCGCCGCCATCGGTGATGCCGCAGGTGGCGGGCACCAGCTCGGATGTATTCCACCCGTTACCGTTCACGAATTTGTAGAGGTAGGTGCCGGCCGGCACGTTCACGGTGGCCTCCCACACATGGTCGCCGTCGGCATCGGTCAGGGCCGTGGTGGCGGGGTTCCAGTCGGCCGGAAAGCCGGCGGCGGCTTGGAAATTACCCGCTACGTGCACCCCTCCGGCGGGCACGGCCGTGGTGCCCATATCAACCCGAAACGTGAGCTGATTGGCTTGCGCGCTGCCCCAACCGGCCAGCAGCGAAATAATAAGTAAGCGAAATTTCATTGATTAATATTTAATAGAATCAAAGCTTAAAGGTACGCCGCCGGACCGCCAGACCGTCATGCAGAGCGCAGCGAAGCATCTTTACCGCAGTAGTAATCCAATCGAAAGGATTTACTATTGCGGTAAAGATGCTTCGCTACGCTCTGCATGACCACCATCATTACCCTGCCCCCAACCATGCTCCCCTTCCGCCTCCTGCTCCTCGCCTGCCTGCTCCTCACCGCCACCGCGGCCCGCGCCGCCCGCGTCGATACCCTGGCCATTCCGAGCGCGGCCATGCACAAAACCTACCGCGCCGCCGTGGTGCTCCCGGCTTCTTATGCGAAGAATAAAAAGGCCAATTACCCGGTGCTGTACCTGCTGCACGGGGCCTGGGGCCACTTTTCCGACTGGCTGAACAAGACGCCCGACAAGCAGCTCCTCCACCGCCTGGCCGACCAGTACAACCTGATTATCGTGAACCCCGAGGGCGAAACCTTCAGCTTCTACCTCAACAGCCCCGTGAGCCCCGACAGCCAGTTTGAAACCTACCTCACCCAGGAAATCATCCAGAAAATCGACCAGACCTACCGCACCGTGGCCGACCGCAAGGGCCGCGTCATCGCCGGCCTGAGTATGGGCGGGCACGGCGCGCTCTACCTCTCGGCCCGCCACCCGGACCTGTACTGCGCCGCCGGCAGCATGAGCGGGGCCCTCGATTTGACCAGCCTCAACCGCAAGCTCTCCCCCGCCGATGCCGCCCAGCGGGCCAAGCTATGGACCCCGATTCTGGGCTCCGAAACCGATAATCCCGAGCGCTTCGCCGCCAATTCCGTCATCAGTCTGGTCGACCAGATGCACCGCAACGCCCTGCCCCTCATCTTCGACTGCGGCGTGGACGACGGCCTCATCGACATCAACCGCGAGCTGCACCGCCGCCTCGTGTACAGCCACATTCCGCACGACTACACCGAGCGCCCCGGGGCCCACACCTGGGAATACTGGCAAACGGCCCTGCCCTACCAGGTGCTGTTTCTGACCAATGTATTGCAGGCCAACGGCACGACGGTGCCACATTAAATCGGGCTTAAAATGCACCTCCCGTAGCCAGCTGGCCGTTAGCATGGGCAATTTCATCAGCCCCCCTGCCTGCTCATGCTCACCCCCCTTTTCCCGCGCCTGCTGCTGCTGGCCCTCCTCGCCGGCTGCGGCCACAAGCCCGACGGCACCCCCTACGGCCTGAACCCCACCAAACACCCCCACGGCCACGCCAAAGCCGCCGCCGACAGCGCCGCCCGCTACGACCACTACACCAAAGGCATCCCCAAGGGGGCCGAGGCCAACGCCATCAGCAACGGCGGCACCCAGGGCCAGGTCGACCAGCCGGCGGGGCAATAGCTGACTGGGGTTGAAATTGGGTTAATACCGGCTGGTTCTCCAAATCATCGCCCCAACCACCCCCACCTACGCCACGGCGACCCAAACCCTCGCCACGCCTATCCAAACTGCCGCCCCGACTGTCCAAATACTCACCACGGGTTTCCAAACGGCCGCCACGAGTCCCCAAACCCTCGCCGCAGCCTTCCAAACGGCCGCCACGACTCTCCAAACACCCGCCACAGGTTTCCTAATCCAAGGTTCACACAGAAAAATCCTAGTCTCACTCATTTAAACCCCGGCCACGACGACTGCCCGGAGCGGAGCGCGGCTAATGGCCCCCATTATCTTCTGCCTTACCAGCGCCTACCCCGCCAAACTGAACAAGCAAAAAGGCCCGCTGGCAATACCAGCGGGCCTTTTTAGCACCATCAAGAAGCAGCAAACTGGCGCTACCGCCGCCGCCCGAAAATGCGCAGCAGAAACAGGAATAGGTTCACAAAATCCAGATACAGCGTGAGCGCACCCAGGATGGAAGCCTTGTGGCTCATCTCCTCGCCTTCCGTCACGCCCAGCAGCGCCAGCTGCTTCAGTTTCTGGGTGTCGTAGGCCGTGAGGGCCGTAAAAATCAGCACTCCGATGAAGGACGTGACGATTTCCAGCACCGAGTTATTGAGAAAGATATTGACCACCATGGCGATGACCAGGCCGATAACGGCCATGCTCAGCAGCTTGCCCCAGCCCGACAAATCAGCCTTGGTGAAGTAGCCAAAGAGGCTCATGACGCCAAACGTGCCCGCCGTGACGAAGAACGTGGAGGCGATGGACGCGGAGGTATAGGCCAGAAACACGCAGCTCAGCGTCACGCCATTCAGCACGGCGTAGCCCACGAAGGCCGCCTGCACCTTGCCCAGGCTCCAGTCGAAGATGCGGGCCGAGAGAAAACCCACGATAACCAGCTCCAGAATAATCAGCCCCAGAAACACGAACCGGGTGCCAAAAACGAAGTTTATCAGCTCCGGCGACGTGGAGGCGAACATGGCAATGCCGCCCGTCAGGCCCAGGCCGGCGGCCATCCAGCCGTACACCTGCGCAAAAAAGCGGGACTGAATTTCCGCGGCTTCCTCGGCCGAGATTTGTACCGACCGAGGCTCGGGATTGAATTGATTGTCTTCCATAAAACAGGTAAGCGAAAGGGAGTGAAAAGTGAATAGTGCGGCTAAGCTAAGCAAATGCCCGGGCTCCTGAATGAGTTCAACGTGCCCCGGCCCCAATAACCCGGCGCATATCTTCGCCCCATGCTACGCTTTCTTCCCCTCGCGGCGGCTTTTGCCCTGCTCGCCTGCTCGCCGCAATCCGCCGAAACCGGTTCCGCCTCCGCCACCCGGCAGCCCGCCTCCGCGCACCAAACGCCCGCCCCCGCTCCCTTCCCCGAAACCTTCGAGGCCGGCAGCAAGGGCGCTTACGAAGAGGCCGACGAGCCCCTGGCCACCGGGGCCTGGCACTTTCAGGATGCCCTCATCGGCAGCAGCCCGCAGGACCACAAGGCCGGCGAGCGGGCCGCCCGCCTGCGCAACCTGGGCCGCATTTCCATGCGCTTCGATGCCGCCGCCGGGGTGCGGCGCATCACCATTTCGGCCGCCGCCTACGGCCAGGACGGCCCCAGCACCTGGGAGCTGTGGCTGAGCCGCGACGGCGGCCGCACCTACGCCCGCACCGGCGCGCCGGTGGTCACGAGCGGCCCCGCGCTCACGCCCCACGTCTTCGCAGGCCTCGCCAACGAGCCGCTGCGCCTGGAAATCCGCAAAACCAGCGGCCCGAAAAACCGGCTCGACATCGACGACATCACCCTCGAAACCGCCGCCGGCCCCGCCGTGGCCGTGGGCGCCGGGGCCACGGGCGGCTACTTTGAAAATCGAAATAATCCGCAGGCTCCGGCCAAGCAGCCCGCGCCGGCCACCACGCAGTACCCGGCCGGCACCGGCACGGGCACCGCCCAGGACCCCAACGATGCCAATATGGCCCTCGGCAACCCCAGCGGCGCGACTTCCGACCCCAACAACGCCAGCAATTACCTGCTCGTCCATCCCGAATTCACCATCGGCTACAACGCCCCGCGCGGCACCCCCACCTGGGTGAGCTGGCACATCGACAAAGCCGACCTCGGCCAGGCCCCGCGCCAGAACAACTTCCGGCCCGATGCCGCCCTGCCCCGCCAGTTCTACCAGGTGACGCCCGCCAGCTACGCCCGCTCCGGCTTCGACAAAGGCCACAACTGCCCCAGCGGCGACCGCACCGCCGACCTCGACGCCAATTCCAACACCTTCCTGATGACCAACATGGTGCCCCAGGCCCCGCACAACAACCAGCAAACCTGGGCCCACCTCGAAGAATACGGCCGCTCGCAAGTGCAGCGCGGCCAGGAAATCTACGTCATCATGGGCAGCTACGGCCGCGGCGGCACCGGCGCCAACGGCTTCTTCGAAACCCTCGACCAGGGCCGCGTAACAGTACCTGCCCGCATCTGGAAAGTCATGGTCATTCTGCCCGACGGCACCAACGACCTCCAGCGCATTGCCACCGACCCAGCCGTGCGCGTACTGGCCGTCGACACACCCAACGACAATAACACCGTAAGCCCCGATTGGCGGCAGTATTTGACTTCCGTCGATAAAATCGAAGCCGCCACCGGCCTCGATTTGCTCAGCGCCCTGCCCCGCCCCGCCCAGGCCCGCCTGCAAAAGCTGGTGGACACCGGCCGGGCGGAGTAGCCGCCCTAGCTCCGCTTTGCAGCCAGAAAGCGCGTCACCTCACGCACGTACTTGTCGCCGTACTCCGCCTCGCTCAACCGGTAAAAACCTTCCTGGTGCCCACCTTCGAAGCAGAGCACCTGCCGCCGCTGCCGCCACCGGGCCTGCCGCGCCACTACTACTGAGTCGGCCAATGGCGTGTTTTTATCGGCGGTGCCGCCCACCAGCAGCCAAGGGCAATTCACGCGGCGCGCTACCAGCGCATAGTCGGCCGCCTCGGCGGGCAGCGTCACCACTTTCTGGCTTCGCTGAAAGGCCGCAGCTACCAGCCGTTGCGGGCTGGCCACGTAGCCTTCGGCAATGAGAAAGTCGCATTTGCTGGTGGCCGCAACCTCCGAGCCCATAATAGTGCCCATCGAGAAGCCAATAATGCCTGTGCGGTTGCGCGGGTAGCGCAGCCGGGCATCGGCCAGCACGGTGCGCAGGTCGGTGCTGAACTCGGGGTAGTACAGCCGTTGCTGCTCAATGGCAAAGTCGCTGCTGTGCCCGAAACCCCGGTAATCAAACATATACACCCGGTAGCCAGCCTTACTGAGCGCCTGCGCCTGATAGATGAAATACGACATGTTGTTCATGTCGCCGTAGGCCATTACCATGGTCGTGTGCTGGTCGGGCACGTTGGCGGCGGGCTCCACTATCCAGCCGGCCAGTTGGGCGTGGTCGGGCGTAGCAAGGGCGGTGGTCTGGTAGCGCAGGCCCAGCGAATCGGGCGTGGCCACCCACTCGCGGCTGGGCTTCAGCGCCCAGGCTCCGGAGCTCAGCAACAAGAAAAAACTCACCAGTAGAACGCGGCACATAAGCAGGAAACAAAAATGGGGGAGAAAGACTGTCGCTACAGACAGCCTTTCTCCCCCATCGTTGCAGCCCGCCGTACCCAATGGGCACCGGCCGGTTTTCATCACGTTTCAGTCAGCACCGTTTTGAAGCCGGCTAGGGTGCCGTCCGCCATCCGCCCCAGGGCGTAGGCGTGGATTTGCGGGCCGCTGCCCACGCGGTACACCTGCACGCCGTCCATGTCCTGCTTCATAAACATTTGCAGGGCTTTGTAGCGGTTTGAAAGCGCCACGTCGCCGAGCACGCCATCATCGGCCGTGTGGTTGCGCAGAAACTGCGTCAGCTCCACGGTTTCTACTTTGGCATCGGCCGGCTCGCCCAGCAGCTTCAGCAGCGCGGCGTTGCTGAGTTCGCCACCCGGCGCGGTATAGGCCACCGCTTCCAGCGGCGCGTCCGATTCGCTCATAAAGTGCAGGCCGGCCACCTGCTTTTGCAGCTCGGCCGGCACGGCGGCGGCGGCAGTAGCGCCGGACGGCTTGGCCTCGGCCAAGCCACTGCCACCTTCCACTTTGGCGGCAATGGCGGCGGCCAATTCCTTCATCCGGTCTTCGGGCACCTTGATTTTGGGGTTGGCGAAGTTCATGTCCGACACCTTATTCATCGGAATGAGGTGAATGTGCGCGTGCGGCACTTCCAGCCCAATCACGGCCACACCGATGCGCTTGCACGGCACGGCGGCCTGCACGGCCTTGGCCACGCGCTGCGCGAAAACGTGCAGCGCCGCCAGCTCATCGGCCGGCATGTCGAAAATGTAGTCGACTTCCTTTTTCGGAATCACCAGCGCGTGGCCTTCCACCAGCGGCGTTATGTCGAGAAAAGCCAGGTGGCGGCCATCCTCGGCCACTTTATAGGCCGGCAGTTCGCCGGAAACGATGCGGGAGAAAATCGAAGGCATGGGCGGGTTGGTTGTTAGTTATTCGTTGTCCGTTGTCAGGTCGCTGATGCAAATAAACGAGAAGCAACTACCTCCGGCTGCCTCACCGACCAAAAACAGTTAGGGCAGCACCTTTCGGCACTGCCCTAACAACTGACAACGAGCAACTGACAACTAACCTACTAGCGCGAAATCTCCAGAATCTCGAACTGCAGCTTGCCGGCGGGCACCGTGATTTCGGCCGTATCACCGGCCGATTTGCCCAGCAGGCCTTTGCCAATCGGCGACTTCACCGAGATTTTGCCGGCGGCCAGGTTGGCCTCTTCCTCGGCCACCAAGGTGTAGTCGAGCACCATGTTGTTCTTCAGATTTTTCAGCTTCACCTTGCTCATGATGAGCACCTTGCTGAAATCCATATTGGTTTCGTCGATGAGGCGGGCGTTGCCCAGCACCTCTTCGAGCTTCGATATTTTGAGTTCCAGCAGGCCCTGGGCGTCCTTGGCGGCATCGTATTCGGCGTTTTCGCTCAGGTCGCCTTTGTCGCGGGCTTCGCGCAGGTCTTCAGCGGCCTTGGCCCGGCCCCGGATTTTGAGGTCCTGGAGGTCATCCTTCAGTTTTTGCAGGCCCTCGGGGGTGTAATAATTGATGGTGGTGGCCATGGGAGTAGATGCTTGACGGTTTGGCTAAAAAGCAAGGAGAACGGCTGGCACTGCCAACCGTTCTCCCTTCTTAGGTTCCCAGCAAAGATACGCAAAACGAATTAGCTCCCCGCGTTTGCCCCCAGCGCCCCGGCCCGAAAAGCCCGAATTTTCTCCACCAGCACTTCGTTAATTCGCGCATAACTCTCAAATGTCCAACCGCCTACGTGCGGCGTGAGCACCACATTCGGGGCAGTTCTTAGGGAATCGAACGTGGCCTGCTGCGCCGGGCTGAGGTTGTTGAGCTTCTCATTATCGAGCACATCGAGCGCCGCGCCGCGCACCGTGCCCGCCTTTAGGCTTTGCACCAGCGCGGCCTGGTCCACTACTTCGCCCCGCGCCGTGTTCATCACCCAAATCGGCTTGGCGAAACCGGCCAGGAAGGCTTCATCCACAAAATGATGATTGGCCGTCGAGTACGGAATGTGCAGGCTGAGCACGTCGGTCCGCGCCTGCAACTCATTCAGCGGCACCAAGGTGGCGTGGCCGTCGGTGGTCACGGCCGGGTCATTATCGTGCGCCAGCACCGTGCAGCCAAATGCTCCCAAGCGCCGCGCAAAGGCCCGGCCCATGTGCCCATAGCCCAGCAAGCCAATGGTTTTGCCCCCGATTTCCTCGCCCCGGCTGGCCTCGCGCCGCCACTGGCCCTGGCGCACCTCGTGGTCGGCCCGCACAATGTTGCGCAGCAGCCCCAGCAGCAGGCCCACGGCAAACTCGCCCACCGCGTCGCGGTTGCCCTCCGGCGCGTTCAGCAGCGTCACGCCGGCCGCCGCCATCGCGGCTTCGTCGATATTATCGGTGCCGGCCCCAGCGCGGGCCACGTAGCGCAGCTGCGGGCCGTGGGCGAGCAAGTCGGCGGTCACGCGCAATTTGCTGCGCACTACTAAGCCTTCGTAAGGCTTGGCGGCGAGGGCAGCGGGCACTTCCGCAGCGGTAAGGTTGGGTTGGTAATCGATTTCGACACCGATGCTTTGGAGCAGCGGTTGCAGCGAGGGGTGCATTTCGTCAACAACGAGGCAAACGCTCATGGTATTCAGATATTTATTCAGCCACTATTTATTCAGCCACGTCGTCAATATTCAAATCCGGCAGTGATGCCCCCGCCGCCTGATGCTGCGCCACGCGCTGCGTCAACCCCACGAAATCGGCCACGCCCAACTGCTCGGCGCGCTTCTCGAAAATGGGGTCGGTGGTGGCTTCGGCCGGCATTCCGAACGGTTTCAGCGCATTGCGCAACGTCTTGCGACGCGTCTGAAACGCCTGCTTCACCACCCGGAAAAACAGCTTCTCGTCACAGTCCAGCTGCAGCGTGTCGTTGCGCGTGAGGCGCACCACGGCCGATTCCACCTTGGGCGGCGGGTTGAAAACGTGCGGCGGTACCGTGAACAGATACTCAATCTTATAGAAGGCCTGCAAGAGCACGCTCAGGATGCCGTAAGTTTTCGAGCCGGGCGGCTCGGCCAGGCGCTGGGCCACTTCCTTCTGAATCATGCCCACCACCTCGCGCACCTGCTGGCGGTTGTTGAGCACCGCGAAAAAAATCTGGCTGCTGATATTGTAGGGAAAGTTGCCGATGATGGCCAGCGGCTGGTCCGGAAACATCGTGGCCAGACTTTGCTTCAGAAAATCAGTGGCGTAGATGCGGTCGGCCAGCGCCGGGTAGTGCACTTTCAAATAGGCTACTGATTCAGTATCAATTTCAACCACGCTGGTCTGGTAGGCCGGGTTCTGGAGCAGGTACTGCGTGAGTACACCCATACCCGGCCCAATTTCGAGCACTTCTTTCACGCCATCGGGCAGCTGCAGCGCGCCCACGATGTTGCGGGCAATATTCGGGTCGGCCAGAAAGTGCTGGCCCAGATGCTTTTTGGGGCGAACGGTATTCACGGGAATGTCTTTTAATGTATTAGCAGAACGTCAGGCTGAGCTTGCTGAAACAGCTCTACTGCTTCGTTGCATCAGCCTGGGGTATTTGCGCAGCAGAGATGCTTTGGTAAGCTCAGCCTGACGGTCTATAACTACCGTCAGAAAAACCTTGCTACCTAAACAGTACCTTGCGGCCTCAAATCTACGGCCTTCAACTCCGCTTATGTCCTTAGCCCTCGCTCACGCGGCCACCGCGCCCGCCCAGTCCACGCAGGTTTTCATTCTGCCCACTGGCACCACTACCCTGCCCGATGCCGCCGCCGGCGACCTTTCGGCCGCGGCCCGCCAGTACGTATCCGCCGCCCTCGCCGACGACCAGAAGCTCGTTCATCTCAATCATTTCAGCCATCACCACTTCTTCGTGGTGCTCGCCGATAAGCCCACCGCCGCCCAGGTAGCCGAGCAGCTGCGCCGCGCCGGCCACACCCTTCACGGCCAGCTTAAAACCGAAAAAACCGCCGAAGTTTTCATCCAGAACCTCAGCGCCACGCCCAACGCGGCCCTGCTGCTGGCCGAAGGCCTGGCCCTGACCGCCTACCAGTTCGAAGGCTACAAAACCGACGAGAAATCGCGCAAAGCCCCGGCGCTGAAAGAAGTTTATCTGGTCGGCAACGCCGCCACCGCCGCCCAAATCCACGAGCTGAATGGACTGCTCCAAGGCGTTATCCTGGCCCGCGACCTTGTCAACGCCCCCCTCAATAAGCTGAACGCCGTGCAGTTTGCCGAGCGCATGGCCCAGGCCGGCGACGAAGCCGGCTACACCACCGACATTCTCGACTTGGCCAAAATCGAAGCCCTGCGCATGGGCGGTCTGCTCGCCGTCAACCTCGGCTCGCCCGAGCCGCCCACCTTCAGCATCCTCGAATACAAGCCCGCCAACGCCAAAAACGAGAAGCCCTACGTCCTCGTCGGCAAAGGCGTGGTGTTCGATACCGGCGGCCTCAGCCTCAAGCCCACGCCCAACAGCATGGACATGATGAAGTGCGACATGGCCGGCGGCGCAGCCGTGGCCGGCACCCTCTTCGCCTTGGCCAAAAACCAGGTCCCGTTGCACGTCATCGGCCTCGTGCCCGCCACCGACAACCGCCCCGGCGGCCTCGCTTACGCTCCCGGCGATGTCATCACGATGCACTCCGGCCTCACCGTCGAAGTAAAAAACACCGACGCCGAAGGCCGCCTGCTCCTCGCAGATGCCCTCAGCTTCGCCAAGCGCTACGAGCCCGAGCTGGTCATCGACCTCGCCACCCTCACCGGCGCCGCCGTGCGCGCCCTCGGCACCGAAGCCTCGGCCTCCATGGGTACCGCCGAGCCCGCCACCCTGCAAAAACTCTCCGAAGCCGGCTACACCGTGCACGAGCGCCTCGTGGAGTTTCCGCTCTGGGATGAGTATGCCGACCACATCAAGTCCGACATCGCCGACCTCAGCAACCTGGGCAAGGGCGAAGCCGGCCACATTTCCGCCGCCAAGTTCCTGGAACGCTTCGCCGTGGGCTACCCCTGGATTCACCTCGACATCGCCGGCCCGGCCTTCCTCACCGCGCCCGAGAGCTACCGTGGCAAGGGCGGCACCGGCACCGGCGTGCGCCTGCTGTATGAGTTTCTGACCAAGCACATTGCCTAAAGGAACGTCATGCAGAGCGCAGCGAAGCATCTCGCGTGCCACCACTTACCCAATCGAATGAGTCACTGCTGCACGCGAGATGCTTCGCTGCGCTCTGCATGACGTTCCTCTCCTGACAATGCCCCACAACCTCCCCCGCCTCGGCTTCTCCGTGGGCGACCTCGCCGGCATCGGCCCCGAAGTCATTTACAAAACCCTGCTCGATGAGCGCCTGCTGAAAATCTGCACGCCCGTCATCTACGGCACGGCCACGGCGCTGTTCGACGATTTCCCCACCCCCGCCGATACCGAGCACCTCCAGTTTCGCCAGCTGCGCGACGCGGCCGACATCGCCCCCGGCCGCCTCAACGCCGTGACCTGCTGGGATGAGGATTTCGTTCTTGCCCCCGGCCAGCCCTCCCCCGCCACCGGCGCGGCCGCCCGCGAAAGCCTGCTCTGCGCCGCCCGCGACCTTAAGGCCGGCAAGCTCGATGGCATCGTGACGGCCCCCATCAGCAAAGACAATACCCAAGCCGACGACTTCCGCTACCCCGGCCACACCGAATTTCTCACCAGCTACTTCGAGGCCCCCGAAAGCCTCATGTTCTTGGTGGATGAGGACGCGGGCCTACGCATTGCCACCGTCACCGGCCACATTCCGCTCAAGGACGTGCCCGCCCGCCTCACACCGGAGCTCCTACGCACCAAAATCACCCTATTGCTCAAGTCGCTTAAAAACGATTTCGGCATCCTCAAGCCGCGCATTGCCGTGCTCGGCCTCAACCCCCACGCCGGCGAAAACGGCCTGCTCGGCAAGGAAGAAGGTGATATCGTAACCCCCGTCATCCAGCAATTTGCCCACGACGGCCACCTCGTCGTCGGCCCTTTCCCGGCCGATGGCTACTTCGGCACCCAGCAGTTCCGGCAGTTCGATGCCACGTTGGCCCTCTACCACGACCAGGGCCTGATTCCCTTCAAGCTCATGGCTTTCGAGCGCGGCGTAAACTTCACCGCCGGGCTTTCGGTAGTCCGCACCTCCCCCGACCACGGCACCGCCTACGGCCTAGCCGGCCAGTACAAAGCCGATGAATCGTCTTTCCGCGCCGCCGTGTATCTGGCCTGCGACATCTGGAAACAGCGCTGGGAAGATGCTCAGCCGCGCTCGGCGCGGTAGCCGTAAAAGGGCTTTTCTGGCAACTTGCTACCGAGAAACTTAGCCGTTTTTTTGGCAAAAAGCCGGATTTTCACTACTTTTGCCCCCTGCTATCCAGCCGACCGTGAAAAAAGAAAGCAAATACGACCTCAACCTGGCCAAGCTGGCGCTGAAAACGCACCACTTTGAGTTCGAGTTGGGTCCCGAATTCTTCGCCTTATTCGACCAGCCTCTGGTGGAACAAGGCCACCTGCACGCCGACGTGGAACTCATTAAAACCGAGCGGCTGATGACACTGAACTTCCATATCACCGGCACCGTGCAGCTCACCTGCGACCGGAGCCTTGATGAGTTCGACCAGCCGCTGGACATTCACGAACAACTGCTGGTGCGCTTCGGCGACGAGGCCAAGGAGCTGGACGACAACGTGCTGCAAATCACGCCCGAAACCCAGACTCTGCCCCTCGCCCAGCACCTCTACGATTACATTGGTTTGGCCCTGCCCATGAAGAAGCTGCACCCGCGCTTCCAGGACGAGGCCGACGATAACCCCGACGCGCCGACCAAGCTCATCTTCAGCACCCGTCCTGCCGATGATGCGCCCGACGACGACGAGCCGGCCGACCCACGTTGGGCCGCGCTGCGCAATTTGAATTAATCCGTCAGTGCCCCGAGTCGCTCCCCACTCGTTAACCGCAACTTCAATCCCCTAATTTCAACTCAACCATGGCACATCCTAAGCGCCGCACCTCTTCCGCCGTTCGCGACAAGCGTCGTACCCACTACAAGCTGACCCCTAAGGCCGTGACCTTGTGCCCCAACACGGGCGAGCTGCACCTGCGCCACAAGGCGTACGTGGTAGACGGCGACCTGTACCACAACGGCCAGCTGGCCATCAAAAACTACGCTAAAACCAACGCTGCCCCGGCAGCCGACGTTGCCGAAGACGACGAATAGCGCGTTTGGTTGTTACTTCGCGGCACCACATGGTCCGGCCTCGCTCCTTTTTTAAGCCAGCGGGGCCGGATTTTTGGTACTTTTGACTTTCCGCTGACCTCCCTCCAAACACCTCTTTCATGAAAATAGCCCTCGACGCAATGGGCGGCGATTTCGCCCCCCAAGCCGCCGTGGCGGGTGCCCTACTGGCCGCCGAAAAGCTCGCCGGCCGGGCCACCATTGTCCTCATCGGCCAGGAAGACGCCGTGCGTCCCCTGCTCCAGGCTGCCGGCCCCGCCGCAGCCGCGCTCGAGTTCGTTCCCGCGTCGCAGGTAATCGACATGGGCGAACACCCCGCCAAAGCCTTCCAGCAGAAGCAGGATTCGAGTATTGCCGTGGGCTACAAAATGCTCCTCGCGGGCGAAGTCGATGCTTTCTGCTCGGCCGGCAACACGGGTGCCATGCTCGTAGGCGCCATGCTCACGGTGAAGGCCGTGCCCGGCGTTATTCGCCCGGCTATCGCCAACTTCGTTCCCAAAATGACCGGCGAATTCGGCATCCTGCTTGATGTGGGAGCCAACGCCGAATGCAAACCCGAGATGCTGGAGCAATTCGGCGAGCTCGGATTTTTGTATGCCCGCTATGTGCTGGGCATCGAGCAGCCCAAAGTGGGCCTCGTGAACCTGGGCGAGGAAGAGGGCAAGGGTACGCCCATCACCCAGGCCGCGCACCAGCTGCTGAAGGTGAACCCGCACATCAACTTCGTGGGCAATGTGGAAGGCCGCGACATGTTCAACGAGAAAGCCGACGTGATTGTGTGCGACGGCTTCACGGGCAACATTTTGCTAAAGATGGCCGAATCCATCTACGAAATGATGGAGCAGAAGCACATCCACGACCCGTTCTTCGACAAGTTCAACTACGAGGCCGTGGGTGGTTCGCCCATCTTGGGCATCAACGACAACGCCATCATCGGGCACGGGCGTAGCACGCCTCTGGCCATCGGCAACATGCTGGTGCAGGGCTTCAATATGGCCGACTCCGGGATTGTTGACCAAATAAAGGCTACTTTTAAGTCTTAGCCCCGGTTCCCGGCAGTGAAAAACCTCCGGCTTCGGCCGGATTTTTTTTAGACGCTTGGCGCTCATTGCCGGAGGGTTGAGTGGCCGAACTCGGCCGCACAGCCGCCCGAATTCCCATTTTACGCTTGCCCCGCCTACTTTTGCCCGTATGAAGATTACTGCCGCCATCACTGGTGTGGGCTCCTATGTGCCCGACTATGTGCTAACCAATGCCGAGCTTGAAAAGCTGGTGGATACCAACGACGAGTGGATTATGTCGCGCACCGGCATCCGGGAGCGGCGGATTCTGAAGGGCGAGAACCAGGGTACTTCCGTGATGGGCATCAAGGCAGTGCAGCGCTTGTTGGAGAAAACCGGCACCAATCCCGAGGACGTGGAGCTGCTGATTTGCGCCACGACCACCCCCGATTTGCTGTTTCCAGCCACCGCTAATATCATTTCCAACGGCGTGGGCGTCACCAAGGCGTTCAGCTTTGATATGAACGCAGCGTGCTCGACCTTTCTGTTTGCGCTGGCCACGGGCGCGCAATACATTCAGGCCGGCACGCACAAAAAAGTGATTGTGGTGGGCGCTGATAAAATGTCGGCCATCGTGGACTACACCGACCGCGCCAACTGCATCTTGTTTGGCGACGGCGCGGCGGCCGTATTGCTCGAACCCAGCACCGATG
>NZ_JBCEVZ010000045.1:0-42307 GCF_038448715.1 Hymenobacter segetis
GTAGGGCAGGTACTTGATGCCACCATTTTTACGGCCCTGCGCCAGGCAACGGGCGGGCGCTACATCTGGCTACGTGCCACGGGCTCGACCCTGATTTCGCAGCTGGTCGACTCGTTTGTGGTGCTGTATGTGGCCTTTTACGTGTTCGGCAACTGGAGTTTCGACCAGGTTATCAGCGTGGCGAACACCAACTACTGGTACAAGTTTGCGGCGGCCATTCTGCTCACGCCGGTGCTGTACCTGGCGCACTTCCTGATTGACAAGTACCTGGGGCAGGAAGAAACCGCCGAGTTGCAGGAAGAAGCCGTGGAAAACGTGAGCGTGTAACTTTTCTTCGCTCGTCCGCCTTTCATCGCTATGCGACTACCTTATTTCCTGCTGGCGGCCGGGGCCTTTTTGCCACCCACCGTGGCCCGCGCCCAATTCAATTTTGCCCCCGGCACCTACCAGCTGGCCAACGGCTCCAAGGGCGAGGCGTCGCTGAAGCTGGCCTTGGCCGAAAACGGCAGCCCCACGATGATGGTGGGCGTGAAAAACGGCAAGGAGCGCAAGTTCCGCGCCGCCGAAGTCACGGCTTTCACCGTTGCAGAACACCGCTTTGTGCGGGCGAATGATTTCCGTTTTCTCAGCGGTACCGATGCCGATTTCAAGGAACCCGCGCTGCTCGAAATTCTCGAAGCCGGCCCGGTGGAGCTGTTTTATTACTACTATCAGGTGGAGATGGGCACCAATTTTAAGGCCCACGTAAAGCTGCCGGTGCTGCGCAAAGCCGGCACGAGTACGTTCTTTGCGTACAGTCCTGGCCACACGCCGGGGTTCGACCAGAAACTGGCCCCCGGCGGCTTCGTGGCGGCCCTGTTTCCGGCCGACCCGGTGCTCCAGCGGCAATTTGCTATCAATGGCGTTAGCCGGGCCCAACTCGCTGCCGCCGTACACGCTTATAACCAGGGCGTGCGCTTAACCCGTTAATTACCAATATGTCCCGTATTCTTACCGGCATCCAGAGCACCGGCCGCCCGCACCTCGGCAACCTGCTTGGGGCCATTTTGCCCGCCATCGAGCTGTCGAAAAACCCGGCCAACGACTCGCTGTATTTCATCGCCGACTTGCACTCGCTCACCACCGTGCGCGACCCTAAAGTGCTGCGCGCCAACACCTACGCCGTGGCCGCCGCGTGGCTGGCCTGCGGCTTCGACACCGAAAAAAACCTGTTTTACCGGCAGTCCGACGTGCCGCAGGTGACCGAGCTGACCTGGTACCTGAGCTGCTTCACGCCCTACCCCATGCTGGCCAACGCGCACAGCTTCAAGGATAAGAGTGACAAGCTTTCGGATGTAAATGCCGGCCTCTTCACCTACCCAGTGCTGATGGCGGCTGATATCCTGCTCTACGACGCCGAAATCGTGCCCGTGGGCAAAGACCAGATTCAGCACCTCGAAATTGCCCGCGACATTGCCAGCGCCTTCAACAACCGCTACGGCGAGACGCTGGTGCTGCCCCAGGCCCGCGCCGATGAGCAGCTGATGACCATTCCCGGCACCGATGGCGCGAAGATGAGCAAGAGCTACGGCAACATCATCGATATTTTCGCGCCCGAAAAAGACCTGCTGAAGGCCGTCAAAACCATTATTTCGGATAGCACGCCGCTGGAAGCGCCCAAGAATCCGGATACGGACGTGACGTTCAAACTCTATTCGCTGCTGGCCACGCCGGCCGAAATTGAGACGATGCGCGCCAACTATCTGGCTGGCGGCTACGGCTACGGCCACGCCAAAAAGGAGCTGTACGAGGTGATTCTGCGGCGATTTGCCGTGGAGCGCGAGCGGTTTGATTTTTACATGAACAACCTGCCGGAGCTAGATGCGGCGCTGGCCATTGGAGCGAAGCGGGCACAGGAATACGGCGCGGGCGTGCTGGCGAAAGTGCGCCAGAAGGTGGGCTACGGACGGTAGGACTCATCTGTCATTGCGAGTGGAGCGCAGCGGAACGCGGCAATCCGTCCTATCAATACCAGACACTTTCTTTTACCAGAAAGCCCCGGCACTTCGCAGTGTCGGGGCTTTCTGTATTTTAAAATAAGTATGCCACATCTCAGGGTTGGTCGCTCATGAGAGGACGGATTGCCGCGTTCCGCTCCGCTCCACTCGCAATGACAGAGCCGGCCTAAAACGCCTGCTCGGCTGAGAAGCTGAAACCAACTTTGCTGCCGCGGCTCACCTGCTGGTTTTCCAGCTTTTGCTTCACAGAAATTTTCTGGATTTCGGGCAGCGGTGGGGCGATGAGGTCGTTGTTGACGGCGGCAATCATGGCGCTTTCCACGAAGAGGCGCATGGAATCTGGCGTTACTGGATTGTCGCTCATGTCGTTATCGGGCAGTTCGAGCTGCTGCACGCCTTCGAGGAAGTAGTGGTTGTTGATGTTGACGAGCAGGCGGCCCACGAGGTAGCCGGGGTCGTTCAGGCGCTGGTACTTGATGCTGTCGGCCATGAAGTTATAGGCCATGATGTGGCCGAAGAAGCGGCGGCGGAAATCGGCTTCGACGTATTTGCTAGGCATGGGGCCGTAGTCGTCGGGGAAGGTGACGATGTTGGAGTGCATCACGAACACCAGCAAATCGCCCGAAAACCGGATGTGAAACTCCATGTCGTTAATGGAGCGGTACTCAATCACCACGCTCGAATCGAAGGGGGTGAGCTTGCGGCTGAGCTCCAGCACCAGCTCCTGCGATACCAGGCGCAGGCAGTCGAACGCGGCCTGGGTGTTGCGGTAGATGGCCTGCTTGGCGGTAGATTTTTGCTTGAGACCCTCGAAAATCTGGTTGAGGCGGTCGGCCGGAGCCTCGGTGGGCGAGCCGGCTGCGGCCGTGGGCTGGTTGTTGGTGGCAGTGGCCCCGGTGTGGCCGGTTTCGGGGGCTGCTGGCCGTGGGGCGCTGGGTTTGGCGGCAGGCTTTGCGGATGCCGCGGTGCTGGGTTTGGCAGCTTTTGCGGCTTTGCGGCGGGCTGGTACGGGCGCGGGTTCCGGCGTTGCCGTTGGCTCGGGGTTAATTAACAGCTCGGGGGCGGCGCTTTTTTTGGGGGATGATTTAGCCATGCGGAAGGGGGAATAAGCCGCGAATGAGCGCGGCACGGGCGGGAAATTGTCTTTTTAAGGCACGACGCGCGGCCGGCACGGGCCATTCAGGTTGCAGGTGGTACGCAAGTAAGCGGGGCCGTAGTTTCATCCGGCGCTGATGAATCCGGTGTGAAGGTGGCAATTGTGGCCGAGCCCAAGGCTGGCGGCGCGCTCATTTGGCCCGCCACGGCCCATTGCGGGCTACGGAAAGCCACCGTGCGCAGTCCCTGCGGTCCGGCAGCGTGGCTGGGCAGCAGCATGGGCCGGGCCGAGGGATGGCGCAGGGCCTCTCCTACCGTGCGCACAGCCCCGGCCGGCACGGCGCGGCGTTCCAGCGCAGTCAGCAGCTCGTCGCCACTCACAACGGCAATGGTTTCGGTTAGCAGGGCTTCCAGCTCGGGGCGGTGCGCCACGCGGGCCGGGTTGGTAGCGAAGCGGGCATCTGTGGCCCACTCCGGGTGGCCCAGCGCGGCGCAGAGCTGCCGGAACTGGCCATCGGAGCCCACGGCCAGCACCATCGCCCGGCCATCGGCGGCGCGGTACACGGTACCGTAGGGCACGATGCTGGGGTGGCCCGAGCCGAGCGGCTGCGGGTCATGGCCCGTGACGAGGTAAGTGGCCGCCTGGTTGGCCAGGGCCGAAAGGGCGCTGTCGAGCAGGCTGACTTGCACCAGCGCCCCGCGCCCGGTTTTTTCGCGTTGAAACAAGGCTGTGAGCAGGCCTTCCTTCAACTGGTGCGCGGCCAGCAGGTCGACCATCGCCACGGGCATTTTTTGGGGCGGCTGGCCGGCGCCGGCGGCGTTGAGGTACATGAAGCCGGCTTCGGCTTGCAGCACGGCATCGTAGCCGGCGCGGGCATTTTCGGGGCCGTAGCCGGTGAGATGGCCGTAGAGTAGGCGCGGGTTTTCGGCGGACAGCGTGGCGTAGTCAGCCCGCAGCTTTTCGGCGTCGCCGGGCTTATAGCTGGCGAGGATGATGTCGGCTTGCGCGGCCAGGCGGCACAGTGCGGTTTGGCCGGCGGCGTTGGTCAGGTCTAATACCAGGGAGCTTTTACCCCAATTGGAAGCCGCGAAATAAGCCGAAACAGAAACATCTCCAGTGGCTGGTGAGGCTGTTGTTTCGGCACTGGTTTTCCAGGTGCGCGTAACGTCGCCGGTAGGGCTTTCGATTTTGAGCACTTCGGCCCCCATTTCGGCAAAAAACTGGCCTACCTGCGGACCGGCCAGCACCGAAGCAAGTTCGAGAACGCGGAGATGGGCGAAGGGAAGTGGCAACGACATAGCAGACTGCTTGGAAAGCCGGCAAGCTACACGCCGGGCTACAAATTGGCTCAACTTGCCAAATATCCATAGTCGCGCAGCTGTTCGCGCACGTCGCCGTCCAGTTTCAGCAGCCGGCCTTGGTGCAGCAGGTACACCACGTCGCAGATGGGCAGCACCTCGGCGTAGCGATGGTCGGTAATAAGTAGGCCTTTATGCGATTTGAGGCGCTGCATTTCCTCGGCCAGGGCTTCGACGTGCACCGGCATCACGCCCGAAAATGGCTCATCGAAGAGCGAAAAAGCGGTGTCGGCGTGTAGCAACAGCAACGCCTGCACCAGCCGCGCCGACCCGCCCGACAATTCGCTCAGCCGCCGGCCAAACTGCGAGCGCAGCTCCGGGAAGCGAGCGGTGGCTCTTGTGAGGTCGACCCCCAGCATATCAGCGGCCTGTACCAATGACAGCGAAGGCGGTAACAGCGGCTCCTGCGGCAGATAATTCAGCAGGCCCGGGTGGCGGAAGGCGGGTACCACATGCCGGCCATTCACGCGCACCGAGGCATCGGCCACGGCCCGGGCTCCGAAAATGGTTTGGAGTAATACCGACTTCCCGCTGCCGTTGCGGCCCAGCAGGCCCACAATCTGGCCGGTTTGCACCCGCAGGTAAATGCTGCCCAGCACCTGCCGCTCGCCGAACACGATGCGAATACCATCCGCCTCCAGCACCTGCGGGCCGGCCGGCTTATCTGAATTCCGGCTCATGACAGCACGGCCCGCATGAGCAAAGCGCTGCCCAGAAACAGCCCGCCATCAAGTGCCACTACCCCAGCCCATAATCGGCGGCGCGAAATATTCAGGTTGAAATAAAACCAATACTGTTCCGGCCGCAGCTGCTCCGACAGGAACCACACCACCGGCGTGGTAGCCAGTTTGCTGAGCAGCAGCCCCGGCAGCAGGCCGCCGCTCCAGCCTTCGTGGATGGCCGGCAGCAGCACCGCCAGCAATATCAGCCCCGAAATGCCCAGCATGAACGGGGCCACGCTGCGGTAAAACAGGGCCACGGCCCGCAATTGGGTAGCCAAAATGGTCATCGAAAACGCTTGGTTCAGCAGGTCAACGCGGCAACCGGCCAATTATTCTACCCGCCCGGCCCGCGCAAATACCGGGAACGTAGCGGGGCGCGCCTGCGGCCCCCACAGCCGCGTCAGCTCATCGGCCACCAAGGCTACCATATCGGCCCCGTTGTGCTGCCGGGCGTAGTTGGCCGTGGCCGACCAGGTGCGCAGGTAATTCAGCATATCATCTACCGTCCAATGCTTTATCACGGCGAAGCGAGCTTGCTGCACATCGGCAAACGGGAAGGGCAAGTTGGCGTACTCGTTTTCGATGTGGCGGCGGTTGGCATCCCAGTACGGGCCGGAGGTAACGTCGTGGAATTCATCGAGCACCTGGTTAAGCTCGGGTGTTTCGAGGCGGCAGAGCTGGTAGCCCCACTCGGCCAGCACCGCGCCGGGCCGGGCCACGCGGCGCACTTCCCGGTGATAGGCTTCGCTATCGAACCAATGCACGGCCTGGGCCACGGTGATGAGGTCGAAGCGCTGGTCGGGGAAGGGCGTGTGCTCGGCCGTGGCCCGCTGGTAGTGGATGTTGGGGCGCGGCGGAGCCTGCGCTAACTGGTTTTCGCTGAGGTCAGTGGCATCAACTCGCACGAATGAATCGGCCAGCACCGCCGCTACCTGGCCGTTGCCGGTGGCGCAGTCCCAGGCCCGCTCGTGGCCCGGCACCTGGGGCAGCAGCCAGTCGTAGAGCTCGGCGGGGTAGGCAATGCGGTAGCGGGCGTAGTCGGCGGCCTGGGTGGAGAAACGGTCGAGGGTGGGCATGAGGGAAGCGGGTTGGTGGGTTGGCTGCAACAAAAGAACGTCATACAGCGCGCAGCGAAGCATCTTGCCCGCCACCACTAATCCTATTGATTGATTTACTACTGCGGTAAAGATGCTTCGCTTCGCGCTGCATGACGTTACCCAACCCACCAATCCACCACCGCAGAACACCCGCCGCCTGCCGTATCTTTACCCCAAATCAAGCGGTTTGCTGGCCCAGGCATCAAGGTCAGCCCTTCAATAACTTTTACTTAGCTGAACCTTGACGTTTCACGAATTCAACCTCCACGACGACCTGCTTTCTGGCATCGACGCCATGAATTACCAGCAGGCTACCCCCATTCAGGAGCAGGCCATCCCCAAAATCCTCGACGGTAAAGACCTGATTGCCTGCGCCCAGACCGGCACCGGCAAAACCGCCGCCTACCTGCTGCCGCTGCTCGACAAGATTTCGCATGCCAAGCACGGCCACACCACCACCCTCATTCTGGTGCCCACCCGCGAGCTGGCCACCCAGATTGATGAGCAGGTGATGGGCTTCGGCTACTACGTGGAAGCCAGCTCGATAGCCATCTACGGCGGCGGTAAATCGGAGAACTGGGAGCAGCAGAAACGCGCCCTCACCAGCGGCGCTGATATCATCATCGCCACGCCCGGCCGCCTCATTGCGCATTTGCAAATGGGCTACGTGAAGTTCGACCAAATCAAGTACTTAGTACTCGACGAAGCCGACAAGATGATGGACATGGGCTTCAGCGATGACATCTTCAACATCGTGCGCCAGCTACCCAAGGAGCGTCAGACGCTGCTGTTTTCGGCCACCATGCCCAGCAAAATCCGCGACTTCTCGCAGCAGATTCTGCACAACCCCGAGGAAATCCGCCTGGCCGTTTCCAAGCCCGCCGCCGGCATCGACCAGCAGCTCTACATGGCCTACGACCGCCAGAAAATCTACGTCCTCGAACACATCATCAAAACCCAGGACGTGCAGAGCATGGTGCTCTTCACCAGCCAGAAAGCGGCCGTGGGCGGCATTGTGAAGGCGGTGAACAAGCTCGGCATCGAGGCCCGCGGCATCAGCTCCGACCGCACTCAGGAAGAGCGCGAGGAAATCATGCGCGCTTTCAAAAACAAGCAGTTCCCCATTCTGGTAGCTACCGACGTGCTCAGCCGCGGCATCGACATCGACTCGCTGAGCCACGTCGTGAACTACGACATTCCACGTGCCGCTGAAGACTACGTTCACCGCATCGGCCGCACCGCTCGCGCCGCCACCAAAGGCACGGCCATCACCTTCATCTCGGACCAGGACCAGGACCGGGTGCTAAAGATTGAAAAGCTCATCGAGCGCGACCTCGAAAAGCGCGCCATCACCGAGGAGCTGGGCCTGGGCCCCGCCCCGGAGTTTGACCCCAAGCGCTTCGCCGGCCTGGGTGGTAAAATTGGTGGCCGCCCGGCCCGTGGCGGCCACGGAGGCAGCGGCGGAGGTGGCGGCCGTGACCGTGGCCCCCGCCCCGAAGGCGCTGACCGTGGCCCGCGCCGCGAAGGCGGTGGCGGGGGCCGCGATGGCGGACGTGACGGCGGCAAGCCCCGCCGCGATGCCCCCGACCCCAAAGACCCCAAGCACTTGGAGCGCCTCGCCGCCGCCAAAAATGCCCTGGCCGCCCTCGATGCCGGCCACGCCCCCAGCGTGCCCTACCAGCGCCCGCCCCGCCCCGAAGGCGAAGAGCGCCGCGACCGTGGCCCCCGCCCCGAGCGCACCTCGCGCCCGGAAGGTGAAGCTCGTCAGCCGCGTGAACCCCGCGCTCCCCGCCCGGAGGGTGAAGCCCGCCCGCCACGCGAGCCGCGGCCTGAAGGCGAAACGCGCGAGCCTCGCGCAGAGGGTGAGCGCAGCCGCAGCCGCGGAGGTCGCAACCGCAAGCGCGGTCCTCGGCCAGAGGGCTCGGCGGCTCCAGATTCGGGTGCTGCACCGGCCACTCCCGCCGCCGAATAAAGTTGCCTTGAGCATCTATGATAAAAGGCAGCCTCAACAGGCTGCCTTTTATTTTTACGACTGGTTTTTACTGCTTATACGAATGCTTTTCAACAGGTTGGAATCCGTTATTCACGCGGGTACTTCCTCAAGTTCAGGAATTCCTATTGCGCGGAAAAACGCATATGTTTCGTCGTAGAATTCGGGCAGACGAGTTGCATCAGCAGTACTGCCTTCGGGGATGAAAAGTATCATGCCCTGGCGAGCCCGCGTGAGTAATACGCGGTAAGCATTTAGCAGGTAGCGGCGACTGTCGGCAGTGTTGCACTGTTGCCACCGCGTGCCCTTGAACTTGCGATACTGCCAGTAGCCGTGTTGCAACCAGAAATCAGCATCCCAGGCTACGCCTACCCAGTCGAGTTCGAGGCCTTGGATATCAAATTCGGTGGCCACATCCTCCAGGTAATAGGACGAACGAACATCGTCCCGGCCATTGAGAAACCAGACCGGCGCATCAATTTTATCCTTGATATTTAACCCCAATGGTTTGAGCCGGTGCGCGCCCGACGAAGCCACCAAGCCGCATCGTTCAGTGCCGCGGGCCTGCTGCCGGAGCCAGGTTTTTGCCACTTCCAGCCGGCGCGTGATGCGAATGGGATAAACGGCCTCCAGATGCGTTGCGTAGAGCTGCCGCGCCGCCAATAAATCCGCATCAAGCACCGTTTGCACGAAGGCAGCCAACTGTTCGGCCCGGAAAGAGCGGACCGATACCGCCAGATGCAACGCGGCCAATGGTTCGGCCTGCAAGTCATCCAGGCGTGCCACAGCAGCCCCGTCTTTCAGGTAATTGCGGTCGGCGCGAATTCGGTCGGAGTAATAGATTTTCCACTCCGTAAAGCGCGACTCGAAAGCTCGCAGCCATTCTTCAAGCCCCGCTTCGCCGGTATTGATTTCCTGACCGCCACCAATCAGGCACACTACCGTGCACCAGTCGGGGTGCCGGTCCATCACCTCCACCAGAAACTCGGGTTCTGACATATTAAAGTCGGCCTGCCCGCGCTTTTGCTGCATGAATTTGCTGGCCTGCTGAGCCGACCACGCCCGCTGGGCTTCATCAAAAACCGTGACCTTTTCGATGGGTGGACCAGGGTGGCGCAGGGCTTCATCCCGGAAATGGTGAATGTTCTGGATGAAAGAACGCACCTCCGAGATGGCCTGTTTCTTATCGAGGCGATTGCCACGCTGCCGGGCATCCTTCACCTTATCGCGGGCCAGGGCTTCGCGCAATACGTCCACCAGTGGGCCATTACCGGAAAGAAATACGGCATGTTCCTGCTCGTCGGCGTGGGTGCGCTCGTTGGTGATATTGAGGCCGGCCAGGGTTTTGCCCGCGCCCGGCACGCCGGTCACGAAGCAAATGGTTTTGTGGTTCTGTGCCTTGGCTTGGTCGATGATTTCGGCAATGCAAGCGCCTGTTACTGATAGGTTGGCGGCGCCGGCATCGGAGCGGGTGATATCGGCTACTTGATGGCCTTTGTAGAGCGCCTGGGCAGCTTCGATGATGGTGGGCGTGGGCTGATAACCAGCGGCCAGCCACGCTTCAGCACTCAACAGCGTCCCCGTAACAACGGCAGTCCCGGAACGTAGGCAGTCGGCAATCTGGAATGCATTGGCCAACAGGGGTTGGTACAAACCGTCGCTATACGATTGAAACACTAGCGACAGCGCGGTGGCTTGGGTTGCTACCACCACCGGCAAAATGCGGACGTGGTGGCTGCCCGCGTGGAAGTTTTTCAGGTCGAGCGCATAGTCCAGCACTTGGTCCTGAGCGGCGTGGTCATAGCTTGTGCTTCCTACTTTAAATTCGAGCACGAACACCGCATCTGCCAGCAGCACCACCACATCGGCCCGCTTCCCCATGCGTGGAATGGACACTTCAAACAACACGTGGCCATCGGGAAAATCGGCCAGTTCGCGTTTCAGAACCTGAATTTGCTGCTGCCAAGCTCCTTTCTGAAGCTCTTCGAGGGCGTGGGTATGGGCCAGCGCCAGTTCGCCAATTATCCGGTTTTCGTCATGCGTCAGAAAATCCGCTATGGGAGCATGATAATAGGCGCGTTGCATGGTATGCGTTGGGTAGAGTGCAGGCAAAACCAGCAGAAAACCTGCTACGCCCGCTAAACTACTACCCCAGCACCTGCCCCACCCCAAACAGCACCGTGAACACCAGCGTGCTCAGGGCCATTTGCTTCAGCAGCGGGTCGAGCTGCATCGATTCCTGGCGTTGCCATACCTGAATGGCGTTGAAAGCGAACAGCGGCACGGCCAGCGCAAACAGCCACTGCCAGGGCGAATGATATGTGAGCGCCACAAACACCGTGGCACAACCCACGCCCAGCACCAGCAGCAGCCAATGGTAGCGCCGCGCATATATCGGCCCCAGCCGCACCGGAATGGTGATTTTGCCGGCCAGTACATCCGACTTGATATCGCGGATATTGTTCACATTCAGCACCGCCGTGGCGAAGCAGCCCAGCGCGGCGGCCGGCAGCAGCACTTGCAGCGGCAGCGTCCGGGTTTGCAGGAAATACGTGCCGCACACGCCCACAATGCCAAAAAACAGGAACACTGAAATATCGCCAAACCCTGCGTAGCCATACGGGTTGGAGCCCGCCGTGTAGTTCACCGCCGCCCAGATGGCGGCCAGCCCCAGCGCCAGAAACGCCAGAAACAGCCCCAGCCCCGCCGCACCCAGCGCCACCCACAGCAGCGCGAGGCCGCTGCCCAACGCCAGCAAGCCGCAAATCCACATGCCGCGCTTCATCTGGGCTGGGGTGATGGCCCCGCTTTGCACGGCGCGCTGCGGGCCTTCGCGGTGCACGCTATCGGCGCCGTTTTGGGAGTCGCCGTAGTCGTTGGCGAGGTTGCTGAGGACTTGGAGCAGGATGGTAGTGAGGGCCGCCAGGCCCACTACCAGGCCATTGAACTGGCCAACGGCGGCGGCCAGAAATGCCCCGGTGAGGATGCTGGCGAGGGCTAGTGGCAGCGTGCGGGGGCGGAATGCAGATATCCAAGGAGACATGGCAAAGGGAAATCAGACGGCAAAAAAGAACGTCATGCTCATCTGGCGTCTGCGAAGCCGAAGCATCTCTACCGCTTCGTTGCAACGACGAAATTAGTTGCGCGGTAGAGATGCTTCGGCTTTGCGGACGCCAGATGAGCATGACGTTCTGATAAATCAGAGACGACAGAAAACTATTTCGTGATATCGGCCACCAGCTCGGGGCTCAGGGGCGTCACTTTCGAGTTGTAGAATTTCACAACGTGGCCCTTTTCATCAACCAGGTATTTGCAGAAATTCCAGTTCGGCGCGTCAGATACCGCACCGTTTTTGGTCTTGTCCGACAGGTATTTGTAGAGCGGCGTAGCGTCATCACCTTTCACGGCTACGGTTTCGAATAGTGGGAAGGTCACGCCGTAGTTTTTCTCACAAAATGAGGCTACTTCAGCGTTCGAGGCCAACTCCTGGTTGAAGCTGTTCGAAGGGAAGCCAAGGACAACCACCTTATTGCCGTACTTTTTCGACAGTTCCTCCAACTCCTTATACTGCGGAGTGAAACCGCATTTCGAGGCGGTGTTCACAATCAGCAGCTTTTTGCCTTTGTACTTGCTCAGTTTCACTTCCTTGCCGTCGATGGATTTCACAGTGAAATCATACACGGAAGCGGGAGCGGCGGTGGTTTCAGCGGGTGCAGTCATGGCGGTGGGGGGGGCGGGTTTAGCAGCGATGAAAACCACGGCCGTGGCGGCAGTGGCCAGCGTGAGAAGAAGGGAATTTTTCATGAGTTGAAGGTAAGAGTTTGCGCAGTTGCGTGCGTAACCATACGAAGGTCAATAGGGTTTCGGACTCTGGATTGTAGCGCGGACTTTTAGTCCGCGAGTCGGAACGTTGAATTCGCGGACTACAAAGTCCGCGCTACACTCAGGTAGTCGGCGGCGTGAGCCACTTCTCCAGCTGCACTGGCTTATATGCGGCCATTTGCTTCAACAACTCCTGCGGGTCGGCCGATTGCAGGAGCTGGGCGCGGTTTTCGGCGCGCAACAGCTGGTCGTCGCGCATGCGGTCGAGGGACTGGAGGAGCAGGTCGTAGTAGCCGTCCACGTTCAGCAGGGCCACGGGCTTCTGGTGCAGGCCGAGCTGGCCCCAGGTCAACACTTCGAACAGCTCTTCGAGGGTGCCGTAGCCGCCGGGCATGGCAATGAAGCCATCGGCGCGGTCGGCCATCATGAGCTTGCGCTCGTGCATGGATTTCACGACGTGCAACTCGGTGCAGCCTTTGTGGGCCAACTCCTTAGCATCCAGAAAATCAGGAATCACGCCGATAACCTGGCCGCCGAGGGCGAGTACCGCATCGGCGATGGTGCCCATGAGGCCCACGCGGCCACCGCCGTACACCAGCGTGAGGCCCTGGGCCACCATAGCGGCGGCCAGAGACTGCGCCTGGGTGATGTAGTTCGGGTTGGTTCCGGCGCTGGAACCGCAGTAAACGGCAATGCTTTTCATATGATGAACTGTAGCGTGGACTCTGCGAGTCCGCGCTTGGATGGTTATGTTCGGGCGATGCGCGGACTCGCAGAGTCCACGCTACATGCGCTCGGGCACCTGCATCCCCAGTAGCTTGAGCGACTGCTTAATCTGCTCCCCTACCCGAGCTGATAGCGCCACCCGCAGGCTACGCTTGGCCACGTCGGTTTCCTGGAAAATTGACACTTCGGCATAAAACCGATTGTAAGCCTTCGCCAAGTCATAAGCATACTGCGCGATGACGGCGGGCGAAAGGTTGCGGGCCGCTTCGGCCACCACGGAATCGTAGCGGGCCAGCTCCTGCACTAGCTCGCGCTCAGTGCCTTCGAGGCTGGTGATGCTGCTCCAATCGGCAGTTTCGTCAATGCCCAGCTCGGCGGCTTTGCGGCGGATGGCGGCGATGCGAGCGTGCGAATACTGAATGAACGGGCCGGTGTGGCCTTCGAGGCTCACGGACTCTTCGGGATTGAAGAGCATGCGCTTCTTGGGGTCCACTTTCAGCAGGTAATATTTCAGCGCGCCTAGGCCCAGCATGTGGTAAAGCTCTTCCAGCTCAGCATCGCTGAGGCCTTCGGTTTTGCCCTTTTCGAGGGTGGCGGCTTTGGCGGCGGCGATTACGTCGCGCACCAGCTCGTCGGCATCGACTACGGTGCCTTCGCGCGATTTCATTTTGCCGGAGGGCAAATCGACCATGCCGTAGCTGAGGTGGTGGATGGCGTCGGCGTAGGGCTTGCCCAGCTTTTTGAGCGTGGCTTGCAGCACCTGCATATGGTAGTTCTGCTCGTCGGCGATGACGTAGATGCTGCTGTCGTAGCCGAAATCCTGGTACTTGAGTTCGGCCGTACCCAGGTCCTGGGTGATGTAGACGCTGGTGCCGTCGGCGCGGAGCAGGAGCTTTTCGTCGAGGCCCTCGGCCTGCAAATCGACCCAAACCGAGCCGTTTTCCTTCTTGAAGAACACGCCTTTTTCGAGGCCTTCTTCTACCCGCTCCTTGCCCAGCAGGTAGGTTTCGGACTCGTAGTAATACTGGTCGAAATCGACACCAATATTCTTATAAGTCTCGTCGAATCCTTCGTACACCCAGCCGTTCATTAGGCTCCAGAGGGCTTTCACTTCGGCATCGCCGGCTTCCCAGGCTTGCAGCATCTGCTGGGCCTCAGTCATGAGCGGGGCGCTTTTCTTGGCGATGTCAGTGGTCACGCCTTCGGCTTCGAGCTGCTTGATTTCTTCGCGGTAGTGCTTCTCAAACAGCACGTAGTACTTGCCGGCGAGGTGGTCGCCCTTCAGGCCGGAACTCGCGGGGGTTTCGCCCTGGCCGAAGTGCTGGTAGGCAATCATCGACTTGCAGATGTGGATGCCGCGGTCGTTCACCAGGTTGGCTTTGGTGACGGTGGCGCCGGTGGCTTTCAGAATCTCGGCCACCGAGTAGCCCAGGAAATTATTGCGCAGGTGGCCCAGGTGCAGGGGCTTGTTGGTGTTGGGCGAGGAGTATTCGACCACCACCTTTTGCGGGCCTTCGGTGGCCACGGACGCGGTGGCAGGCTGGGCGCGCAGCTGCTCAAACACGGCCAGCCACTCGGCATCGGCAATTTCGAGGTTCAGGAAGCCTTTCACCACGTTGTAGCCGCTCACGCGGGGCTCGTGGGCTTTCAGCCACTCGCCCAGGGCCTGGCCGATTTGCTCCGGCCCCTTGCCAAAGGCCTTGGTGAGCGGGAACGTGACGAGGGTGAAGCTGCCGGCAAACTCCTTGCGCGTGGGCTGGAGCGTGAGGCTGGCGGTGGGGATTTCAACGCCAAAAACTGCCTGAGCGGCGGTTTGCAGGGCGGTTTTGAGGGAGGATTCTAACTGTTGCACGGGGCAAAGGTACGGGCTGGCGGTAAGCGTACCCCTGCCCCCTTTCCAAAAAGCGGGAGCACCGGCTTCGGTTTTCGCCGGCTGCCAGCGGCAGGGTATTCCAGCGCTGCGCCCTGACCCATGGCCAACGGAAAGGGCTGACAGGGGCGTTCGGCGAAATGGCGGTATTTTGCCAGCTCTCTCTCCCACCCGCTCCCGTTCATGTCCCGTATCCTTCCCACCATCGTGGGGGCGCAGTTCTGCTGCACCTCGCTGTGGTTTGCCGGCAATGCCGTAGCGCCCGATATGGCGGCGCGCCTGCACCAGGGGCCCGATTTTGTGGCCGCGCTCACCAGTGCCGTGCAGCTGGGCTTCATTGCCGGCACCCTGGCCTTTGCCCTGCTGGCCGTGGCCGACCGCTTTTCGCCGTCGCGGGTATTCGCGCTGAGCGCGGCGCTGGCGGCGCTCTGCAACCTGGGGCTGGTGCTGCCGGGGCTGCCGGTGGCGGGGCTGCTGGCCTGCCGGGTGCTCACGGGGTTTTTCCTGGCCGGCATCTACCCAGTGGGCATGAAAATAGCGGCCGACTACTATGAGGCCGGGCTGGGCCGCTCGCTGGGCTGGCTGGTAGGGGCGCTGGTGCTGGGCACCGCGTTTCCGCACTTGCTCAAGAGCATGGGCGGCCAGTTGCCTTGGCAGGCGGTGGCCTGGGCTACCTCTGGCCTGGCGCTGCTAGGCGGCGCAGCCCTGCTGCTGCTGGTGCCCGATGGCCCCTACCGCCGGGCCGGCGCGCGCCCGGCACTCACGGCATTTCTGGCGGGGTTCCGGCAGCCGGCATTCCGGGCGGCGGCGTTTGGCTACTTCGGGCACATGTGGGAGCTCTACACGTTCTGGGCCTTCGTGCCGGTGGTGCTGGCGGCCTTCAATGCCCGGCACGCGGGGGCGGGGCTGCCGGTGCCGCTGCTTTCGTTCGGCATAATTGGCGGGGGCAGCCTGGCCTGCGTGGGCGCGGGGCTACTGGCCCGGCGGCTGGGGCCGGCGCGGGTCGCGACCGGGGCATTGGCGCTGTCGGGCGGCTGCTGCCTGGCCTCGGGCCTGGTGCTGGGCACGGGCTCGGGGGCGATGCTGGGGGCTTTTTTGGGTTTCTGGGGGCTGGTGGTGGTGGCCGATTCGCCGATGTTTTCGACCCTGGTGGCCCGGCACGCCCCCGCCGATACGCGCGGGGCCGCCCTGACCATCGTCAACTGCCTGGGCTTTGCCCTCACCATTGTCAGCGTGCAGCTCACCAGCCGGCTGGTACCGCTCCTGCCGCCGCACCTGCTGCTGCTGCCGCTGGCCGTGGGGCCGGCGCTGGGGTTGTGGGCGCTATGGCGGGGCCGGCAGGAGTAGAGGCCTGAGGGATGGGCATAGGACGCTTCCCCGGCCTCCCGCCCCCGCCGGCCGAATACCCCCCGAAACTTGAAGCAACAGAAAGCCCCGTCAGTGTCTGGCGGGGCTTTCTGTTGCTGGCAATAACTAATGCGCGCTTTTTTTAACGCAACTTCAATAGCTAACTTTTATATCCTTGATTACAATAAGGATGAACGATTTGACCATTAGAAACACTTCCTAGTCCACCCTCCCTTCTGGGTATTATATGGTCATAAGAAGCTGACTTTGTTTGGTCCAGGTACCCTCCACAAATCGAACATTTTTGAGCCGAACCAAGCGCCATATTAATAAAAATCTTACTCTTGGTAGTTTCGCTAAAAGTGGTAGATGTAGTTTTATCTCCACCTATGACAATCTTACCAAGGAGGCCTGCCCAATCCACTAAATCTTCCTCTGACACTATTTTACCAGATTTTATATTTATAAAAATATTACTTATTATTAGTGCATATGTATTAGTTCTTCTTCTGGAGCTAACCTTTTGCAGTATAGTTGAAATGAGTTCTTTATTCTGAACTAAACACTTCTCAATTTGCTCCCTAACGGAAGTGAATTGTTTGAAAAAGTTATTGTCATTATTAAGAATTTTTAGATTAAGAAATTTTGCAGTTCCTAAAAACAGTGGTGCAGAATGAACTCCGCTCGGTCCATAAAAATAGATTGCAGGGTGTAATCCCAAGCTTCCATGCTCATTTCCTGTAAATCTGTCACTGAGTTTACGTGCCTTTTTCAGCACTTCGATAGTTGAATCTCCCGATTCATCATTTTCACCTGACTCAATAGAAGCAATTACAATGCTTCGTCCGACCTGCTTCATTGCTGCTATACCTAGATAGTCAATCATTAATTGTAGAGCAGACCTAATTCCTTTTGCTCCACCTAATGGCAATTCCAAGGTTTTTATAACAGATGGAACTTCGGGGTCAAAAAGTGTTCTATGCAACACTCTAGCTAGCTCCTCAATTTGCGCAGCTTTGTCAGCAGGAAAAGCAGACCAGTACTTATTGCCTTTACCAGCGCGAATAATTGCACGAGCAGCAATAGCAATTGGTCGATGGCGATACCTTAATAACATTTCTTCCATGTCATCAAGCGCCGTCCCTTGGCTATTTATCTTGAAGAATGAAGATTCCGCTTTGCCAGCATCTCCACTAACCCACTGCAATTGCAAAGTCCGAGTTATTATTGATTGTGTTTGAGCATTAAAGTCCGAATTATCAATACGATTTTTGAAATGCTGATATGTTCCTATTGATTCCGCTACCAACTTCCTCGTCTTTGCAGCAGCTTTAAGTTGATTTTCAGACATTGCATCTCCGAAATACTTTACAGACAAAGGGCCATCACCATAATCATCCTCAGTCCAGGCTTTTAAGACACTTAATCTGTGTCCTCCGTCGATAACAAATAAAAATATTGGTGCTTTCCATAGAATAACCGAAGGGATTAAATCACCGTTTAGAAAGCATTCTAAAAGTGATACAACTTGCTCGGGCGTCCAATGGCTTGTTTCGCGCTGAAAATCCGGCTTTCTCAGTATTTTGCCCGTCATTCCATCTCTAGACAGGTCTCTGATAGATATGCCTGTTATAGTTTCATATGAGTTTTCATTCTCTTGATTTTGAGCAAAATCGGCTCTAGAAAGCATTGCATCCAGATTAACGAGATTTTTAGGGATGGCCATTTGAAGAAAGGTTTAGAGTTAAGAGATAAAAGTAGGGTTATATTAAGTGTTAGTACCATAAGACTAAAAAAGATTAGAAATGTATCTAAAAAAGCCCCGCCAGCTACTGGCGGGGCTTGTTGTTTCTTCAGCAGTGGGGGCTTACGGCTTGGTTTCGGTGTCGCCTTTCGGCCCGCCCCCGCCGAGGATAATGAGCTTGGTGTAGCCCTGGAACCGCTCCCAGACGGCGTGCTTGGTAGGCGAGCTTTGGTAGGGCTTGAGCTGCACGCGGATTTCCTTGATGAGGTTGGCGTTGCGGGCCAGCAGGTGGGGGCTTCTATCTTCGCCGCATCGCACGGTTATTCCACCTCACCTCGGCTAGTCCCTAAAAAGACGAAACCCCGGCTGCTGGACACAACCGGGGTTTCAAAGAAGCAGGTGGATTCAGCACCTAACTTCTTTTCTCCACATGAGAAATAAGCGTGTGTTAAAACTACTTCAGGCAGTCAGTAAGGCTGTTTTGATGGGAGTGGCAAGCGGTGTAGGGAAGGCCATTGGCCTGTTCCTGCTCACGCAGCTGCTCCGGTAGTTTGGGTAAGGGGCTGGGCCATGTGCTCGGCCCCTTATTTTTTATAGGGTACGATGCAAAGGTACAGGATGTTTACAAATAATTCGGGTCCCTTTCTACGGCACTGGCAACAACTACTATTGGCCCGTCCTATGCCTCGCCGCAAACGCTCAACTCATTGCCATTCGGGTCGGTGAAATGGAACCGACGGCCACCCGGGAAGGAAAATATTGGCTTGCTGATGATGCCCCCGGCCGCTTCCACTGCGGCTTGAGACTCCTCCAGCGCATCGGCCCAGAGCACTACTAGTGGGCTGCTGGGCGGCACGCTTTCGGCGCGATAAAAACCACCCGATAGTTGCCCGTCCTCAAAGGCCACGTAATCGGGCCCATAATCCTCGAATGACCACCCGAAAGCCTGGGCGTAGAATCGTTTTGTCGCGGCTAAGTCGGTGGCCGGGAACTCGACGTAGAAGACGGAATTGTTGATTGGTTTGCTCATTTTGGGAAAGGACGGTGGGGTGAGGGGGTTTAGAATGTCTGTCATCCTGAGCACAGCGAAGGACCTTATCACGTTTAAACAACTTGTTCAGACGTGATAAGGTCCTTCGCTGCGCTCAGGATGACAGACGTTTTAAGCCGTTTCAATGAATATTAAGAACCGCAATTATAAGAGCCACCAGCTACTACCGGCTCACCACTTCCTCCAGCCGCAGTCGGCGCTCAATCGCATCTGTCGCCTTCTCCAGGATATTGAAGGCATTCTTCGCCATTGTGTTCCCATTGTCCAGCGTGGGGTTGATTTCGACCATTTCGAAGCACACCACCCGGTCGTTTTCCAGCAGGTCCTGGCAGAGGTTTTCGGCTTCGGAGAGGTAGAGGCCATCCTCCACGGGCGTGCCCGTGCCGATGCTGAAGCTCGAATCGAGGCTGTCGACATCGAAGGAAATGTAAACCAGGTCGCAGAAGCGCAGGTGCTCGTAAATCTCGCGGGTGAGTTGGCGCGAGCCTTTGGCCTTGATTTCGGGTAGTTTTATCCACTTGATGCCCAGCTCGGCGATGAGGGCATCTTCCTCCTCCTCGGTGTCGCGCACCACCACGTACACCAGGTGCTCGGGCGTGAGCTTGGGGCCGGGCTCGCCCAGGTTTTGCAGGCGGCGCCAGAAGAACTCCGTTTCCGCGTCGGGCATGTTGCGCTGGTGGGCCAGGTTGTCCACGCCCAGCGCGGCGGCCAGGGGCATGCCGTGCACGTTGCCGCTGGGCGTGGTGTAGGGCGAGTGGATGTCGGCGTGGGCATCAATCCAAATCACGCCCAGCGTTTTGGTGGGGTACGCGGACTTGATGCCGGCAATGGTGGCATTGGCGCTGCTGTGGTCGCCGGCCAGTACCAGCGGGAACTCGCCGAAGCGCAGCGTCTGCTCCACGGTGGCGGCAATGCCCTTCTGCACGGTATAAATGGCGTCGATGTGCTTGGCGAACGGAAACGGCGTTTTGTCGAACAGCACGTGGTTCAAATCGGGCACGACCACGGAGTTGAACCGGCGGAAATAGTCGGAGCCTTTGTTGAGGCAGGCCACGCGCAGGGCGTCGATGCCCATGCCGGCCCCGCGGGTTCCCGCCCCGAGCTCGGAGCGGACTTCCAGTAATTTGATGCGTTTCATCGGAGGGTGGGAATTGGGGTAAGCAGGTTGGCGGCATCGTTCCAAAACAGCCTTGCGGCGGTCTTCGAGCGCTGCCTTGCGGCAGAAGAATCTGCCGTAGCCAAGTCGCTAATCATCCATCGTCACGATGCGGGGCGGGATACTGCAAGAACAACCAACGGTTCCCGGCCAATATCCTAACCCCGGCGGTACTTTTGTCCCGCCCGCCGTAAAGGTCGGATATTTCCCGCTGCATTCAAAAATCCCGAATGGATACGTACCACGACCTCATCTCCCAAACCTTCGATTTCCCCACCGCCGATTTCACCGTGCAGGACCACGAGCTGCAATTCCACGGCATCGACCTCATGGGCCTCGTCGAGAAATACGGCACCCCGCTGCGCCTCACCTACCTACCCAAAATCAGCTCCCAGATTCAGCGGGCCAAGAAATGGTTTGCCGACGGCATCGCCAGCACCGGTTACACCGGCTCCTATTCCTACGCCTACTGCACCAAGTCGTCGCACTTTCGCTTCGTGCTCGAAGAGGCCCTGAAAAACGACATCCACCTCGAAACCTCGTCGTGGTTCGACATCAGCATCATCCGCAACCTGCACGCCCAGGGCAAGGTCGATAAGCAGAAGCACATCATCTGCAACGGCTTCAAGCCCGAAGCCTACAAAAAGGAAATCGCCGACCTGATTAACGACGGGTTCGTGAACTGCATGCCCATCATCGATTCGCCCAACGAAATCGAATACTACCACGACCACGTGCGCGAAAACGTGAACATCGGCATGCGCCTGGCTTCGGATGAGGAGCCGCGCTTCCAGTTCTACACCTCGCGCCTGGGCGTGCGCTACGCCGATGCCGTGCCCATCTACGAGCAGCGCATCAAGGACGACCCGCGCTTCACGCTCACCATGCTGCACTACTTCATCAGCACGGGCATCAAGGACACGTCCTATTATTGGTCCGAGCTGAGCCGCTTCGTGCACAAGTATTGCGAGCTGCGCAAGGTGTGCCCCACCCTCACCACCATTGATATCGGCGGCGGCCTGCCCATCCAAACCAGCATCCAGCCCGACTACGACTACCCCTACATGGTGGCCGAAATCCTGCGCACCATCCAGCGCATCTGCGCCCAGGAAGGCGTGCCCGAGCCCCACATTTTCACCGAGTTCGGCATCTTCACCGTGGGCGAAAGCGGGGCCACCATCTACAGCATCCTCGACGAAAAGCTGCAGAACGACAAGGAGCTCTGGTACATGATTGACGGCTCGTTCATCACCAATCTGCCCGACACCTGGGCCCTCAACCAGCGCTTCATCATGCTGGCCCTCAACGGCTGGGAAAAGCAATACAAGAAAATCCAGCTCGGCGGCCTCACCTGCGATTCGCAGGACTACTACAACTCCGAGAAGCACATCTACCAGACCTTCCTGCCCGAGCGCAAACCGGCCGATGCCCAGCCGCTCTACGTCGGCTTCTTCCACACTGGCGCGTATCAGGAGAGCCTCAGCGGCTACGGCGGCATCAAGCACTGCCTCATCCCCGCCCCCCAGCACATCATCCTCGACCGCGCCGAGGACGGCACCCTCACCGATACCGTTTTCGCGCCCCAGCAGGAAGCCGGCAGCATGATGCGGATTCTCGGATACGAATAATTCAATTTCGGCGTTAAGGAGTTGTAGCGAAATATTAGGCTGCCTGCTTATCTTTGAAGCCCAACCCCGCAACCCCTCACCCGTTTTTATATAATTATGAAAAAGTACGTTCTGCTCGCCGCCGGCTTCGCGGCCCTCTCCCTGGGCGCCTGCAATCGCCAGAAGTGCCCCGCCTACAGCAGCACTAAGGAAGCCAACCGCGTTTCCTCGCCCATCACGGCCAGTGCGGCTACCCCGGCGGCCCGCCAGTAGCGCTTTCGATTTTCGATGTAAAAAAGGCCGGCTTCCCACGTGGGAGGCCGGCCTTTTTTTATGGCTTCTTGATTTGGTAACGCCTGATGAAGCCCATCTTATCAGTTGAGTTGGGCCCGAAAACCGACACCTCCGTGTAGGTCGGAAACCGGCGGTATGTAGTGATGCTGTCACTGCCCGCCGCCTTCACCACCGAATCCCCCACCTGAATATATTGCTGCCCGGCGGCGGTCAGGGCCAGGGCCTGGGTTTCGCCAGTGGCCAGCTTCACCTTTTGAATTCCGTGGGAATAGGACAAGACTTTCTCTACGCGGCTGGCTAATTGCAGGGCTTTGTAGCGTTCGATTTCGCGCTTGCTATTAGTCGTAGTAGTGAAGTAAAAAACCACCTGCCCCAGGATGACACAGGCCAGCAAAAACAGCATGTTGCGGTTTTTGGCTAGCCAACCTGGCTTTGTCTCGGTGACTGTCATTGCCCTAAGATAACAGTCGTGGCTGCCCGCAAGTCGGCAACGTGGGGCGAGAAATCAACAGCTTCTTCGTGCCCCACCAAGATACCGCGCACGCCGATGTTGGCCCCGGCCTCCATGTCGCGGAGTCGGTCGCCCACTATCCAGCACTGCGTCACGTCGAGGTTGAAGCGGGCCACGGCTTTTTCCAGCATGGCGGAGCCGGGCTTGCGCATGATAGAGTCACTCACGCTCGGGTGAGCATCGCTGAAATAGAGGGCGTCAATCACGTTATCGCAGGCGGCTTGCAGCTTGGCGTGGCAGGCGTGGACTTCGGCAGCAGTGTAGAGTTTTTTGGCGATGCCGGCCTGGTTGGTGACGACGATGAGCAGGTAGCCGGCGGCTTTGAGGCGGGCCAGGCTTTCGGGCACGCCGGGGCAGATGCTGAATTCCTCCAGCTGCCACACGTAGTGACCAATTTCTTCGTTTAGCACGCCGTCGCGGTCGAGAAAAACGGCTTTGTTTTTTGTTGTCATTGTGACAAAGCTACGGGTGCCCCGCAGGATACCGACGGTACCTTTGCCACTTCCCTTTGCGCAACGACACCATGAAAATTGCCATCATCGGCGGCGGCATCAGCGGCCTCACCCTAGCCTGGTACCTGCAAAAAAACGGCGTGGCCTACGACCTGTTCGAGGCCGATGCCCGGCCCGGCGGCAACCTGCGCAGCTGGGCCACGCCCGAAGGCTACCTGCTCGAAACCGGCCCCAACTCGCTGCAACTAAGCGCCGAGCTGGAAGAGCTGTTGGCCGACCTCGGCCTCACCGACCAGATTCAGGAAGCCGCCGCCGTGAGCCAGCACCGCTACGTGCTGCGCGACGGCCGCTACCAGATTATGCCCGGCTCGCCCCCTGCCTTGCTCACCAACGGCTTTTTCAGCCTAAAAGCCAAGTGGCAGCTGCTGAAAGAATTCCGCCAGCCTGTCGCCCCCATCGACCCGCAGGAAACCGTAGCCCACTTTTTCCGCCGACGCTTCGGCCCCGAAATCGTGGATTACGCCGTCAATCCCTTCATGGCCGGCATCTACGCCGGCGACCCCGAAAAGCTGCTCATCAACAAAACCTTCAAGCAGCTGCCGGCGCTGGAACAGCAATACGGCTCGGTGCTGCGCGGGCTGATGAAAAGCGGCAAGGGTGCAGGCCGTCGCCGCATTATCAACCTCAAAAAAGGCGTTCAAACCATAACTGATACGCTGGCGGCCAAACTCTCCAACTACCAGCCCGCTACTACCGTCACGGCCATTTCCCGCGCCACCGATGGCACGTATCAGCTGGAGCTGAAGGGGCCGCAGGGCCTGGAGGCCGCGCCCGGCTACACGCATCTAGCGCTGGCGCTGCCCGCCTACGCCGCCGCGCCGCTACTGGAACCGTTGTTTCCGCAAGCGGCTGCCGCGCTGGCGGTCGTGAATTATCCGCCGATGGCGGCCGTGTTCTCGGCCTACGACCGGACCGCCGTGGTGCACTCGCTCAACGGTTTCGGGGCGCTGCACCCCAAGGTGGAGGGGACCTACGCGGCCGGCTCCGTCTGGACCAGCAGCATCTACCCCAACCGGGTACCGGCCGGGCAGGTGCTCTTCACTACGTTTGTGGGTGGAACGCAATACGAGGATGCCGCCCGCCAACCCGAAGAGGCACAAAAAGCGGCCGTGCACGCTGAACTGAGCAAGTTTTACGGCATCACAGGCGCGCCGCGCTGGCAGGGGCGCTACGCGTGGCCGCGCAGCATTCCGCAGTTTGATGCGCGCATTGTGGAGGCCCACCGCGCCGCCGACGCCCTCGAAGCCGAGCATATTGTGGCCGTGGCCAACTGGCGCGTGGGCGTGAGCGTACCCGATTGCATTCGCCAGGCGCGGATGCGGGCGGGCCTCTTAGCAGCTGAGAAATAGCTCTTTTTACCTTGGCTGCTCCTGGTTAGCCTGGCAGTTTGCCAGCGGCGGCAGGTTAAATAGTAGCGGCCGGATATTTCGGCCGTGCAGCTTCGCGCCCCCAAACCCTATCTTTGGGGTCAATTTGTATTCCATGAGCGAAGGCCTCGTCCTGATTCCTACCTACAACGAGCGCGAAAATGCGGAGCTGATTATCCGCAAGGTGATGTCGTTGGCCCGGGAGTTTGACGTGCTGATTATCGACGACAACTCGCCCGATGGCACGGCGGCCATCGTGCGCGACCTGCAAACCGTGTTTCCGGGCCGTCTCTTCCTGGAAGAGCGCAGCGGCAAACAGGGCCTGGGCACGGCTTACCTGCACGGCTTCCGGTGGGCGCTGGCGCACGGCTACGAGTACGTGTTTGAGATGGACGCCGACTTTTCGCACAACCCCGAGGACCTGCTGCGCCTGCACGATGCCTGCGCGCTGGAGGGCTACGATATGGCCATCGGCTCGCGCTACATTCAGGGTGTGAACGTGGTGAACTGGCCCATGTCGCGGGTGCTGATGTCGTATTTCGCCTCCTGGTACGTGCGCCTGATAACGGGCATGCCCATCAGCGACGCCACGGCGGGCTTCAAGTGCTACACCGCACGGGTGCTGCGGGCTATCGATTTGGCCAACATCCACTTCGTGGGCTATGCGTTTCAGATTGAGATGAAGTGGCTGGCCTACCAGCTGGGCTTCCGCATCAAGGAAGTGCCCATCATTTTCACCGACCGCACCCGAGGCACCTCCAAAATGTCGAAAGGCATTGTGCAGGAGGCCTTTTTTGGCGTGTTGCAAATGAAGGCCAGCAGCTGGCTGCGCCCGCTCAAGCCGGTGGGTAACCGCTAAGGGCAAGCTATTTACCTGCCTGCGCACCCTTGCGCCAACCAGCCACCCGCCCCGGCGTATCTTACCATACGCATGGCAAATACTCCCTTCTTCTGGTTGGCTTTCACGGTTTTCGTGGTGGGCCTGCTGCTGCTCGACCTGCTGGTTTTCAACCGGCAGGCGCACGAGATACGCCTGCGCGAAGCCCTGGGCTGGAGTGCGTTCTGGGTGGGCCTGTCGCTGTGCTTCAATGGGCTGGTATACCGCACCATGGGCCACCACGCGGGCGTGCAATGGCTCACGGGCTACCTGGTCGAGAAGGCATTGAGCGTTGACAACCTCTTCGTTTTCCTGCTCATTTTCAACTATTTCAAGGTGCCAGCGCAGTACCAGCACCGTATTTTGTTTTGGGGCGTGCTGGGGGCGTTGCTGCTGCGGGCCATTTTCATTCTGGTGGGCGGGGCGTTGCTGGCCCGGTTCCACTTCCTGATTTACCCGCTCGGCGTGTTCCTCGTGTACACGGGCATTCGGATGGGCCTGAGCAACGCCGACCCCGAAATCGACCCCGAAAACAACCCGGTGGTGCGCTTCCTGAGCCGCCACCTGCCCATTACCCGGCAGCTGGAGGAAGGCAAATTCTTTGTCCGAAAAGACGGGGTGCATTTCGCCACGCCCCTTTTCGTGGTGCTGGTGATGGTGGAAACCACCGACGTGGTTTTTGCAGTCGACTCCATCCCGGCCATTCTGGCCATCACGCGCGACACGTTTATCGTATTCACCTCCAATGTATTTGCCTTGTTGGGGCTGCGGGCCATGTATTTTGCCCTGGCCAGCATGATGCGCCTGTTTCATCATCTGCATTATGGCCTGTCGCTGATTCTGGTGTTCATCGGGGCCAAGATTTTGCTGGAAAACATGGTGCCCATTCCCATGCCGGTAGCGCTGGGCGTGGTGGGCACGCTGCTGGTGCTGAGTGTGGTGGCTTCGTTGCTGTGGCCCAAGAAAAGCACATAAGGTCGATAGGCTCCCATAAAAAAAAGGGCTGACCCATGCAGGCCAACCCTTTTTTTTTGGAGGATAAACTTCGCTTACTTCGGTGCTTTGGCCGGTTCGGTATCGGGCACGTTGGTGTTAACGCCGGCGTCGGGGGCGGCACCGGTGTTCAGCAGGTCAATCAGGTTGAGGGGCTCAAACTGGCTCGAATCGGCCTGCACGGTGGCGCGGGTGGTGTCAGGGCGAGCGGCGAAGGCCATGTATTGGCGGGCCGGGCCGCCGAGGTGCAGCGAGTAGGGCAGGTTTTCGCGGTCGTTGCTGGTGATGAGGCCGCGCGTGGCCATGATGTCGGCAATGAGGCGGAAGAAGTAGCGGGTACTGCGGCGCAGGTCGCCGTAGGCATCGAAGGAATAGCGGGCGTACTTGGGCTTGGGGATGATGCTGGCCAGGTACAGGCTCTCGGGCAGGTTGAGCTCGTCGGGGCGCTTGCCGTAGTAGAACAGGGCGGCGTCCTTCACGCCGTACACACCGCGCTTGCCGCTGGGCCAGCGGTACTTGCTGGGGCCCCACTCGATGATGTTGAGGTACACCTCGAACATCCGCTGCTTGCTGGCGAGGTGAGTATTTTCGAGCAGCCATACAATGAGGGCTTCCTCGGCCTTGCGGCCCACGGTTTTCTGGCGGCTCAAAAACACGTTTTTCACCAGCTGCATCGAAATGGTGCTGCCGCCCCGGGCAAAGCGTCGCTCCTTGATGTTCTGGATGGCCGACTTCACAAACGCCTGCTCCATGAAGCCGTGGTGCGAGAAAAAGCGCGGGTCCTCGGCCGTAGTGATGGCGTGGATGAGGTAGGGCGATACGTTGTTATAGGGCACAAAATCCGGGTTGGGCGGGCCCACGGCGAAGGTGCGCAGTGAGTCGCCTTTGTCGTTGTAGGCAGTGTACTGAAATGCCGTATTCAGCTTGTTGAGGTCCTCTTCGCCAAAACCCGTGATGTGGAAATTTTTGCCCCGCAGGCCCGAATCAAACTTAAGGCTATCCACACGAGCCATGTCGAGGCTGGCGTTGAGGTGGTAGGTGAGCGTGCCGGTGCCGGTGGTGCCGCGCACCTCGTCGAAGATGCCGGTGGGCAGCGAAGAGAAGAAGTCGTTGGCCTGGGTTTCGGCCGATTTCACGCGGATGCTCACGGCGCGGCTGGGCTTCATCCGCACGCTGATTTCGGGGTAGAGTACCAGTTTGTTCACCGTAATCTGGCTGCCTTTTTCCAGCGCCACGGTGCCGCGGCCCAGCGTGGCCACAAAATCGAGCGAGCCGCGCTTCACCTCAATCTCATTTGAGGCCAGCTTGGGATGGTAGAGGCTGAAGCCCCGCGCCGCCAGCGAGCCGCGCACCGTGAGGCGGCCGCCGGTGTCATCATTGTCAAAATCCTTGCTATCGAGCCGCACCAGCACGGTGTCAAAACTCACCAGCGCACCGAAACGACGGGGCACGTAGGGCAGCTGCACCGAGCCACCCACCCCAAACACCCGCGCCGTGAGGGCGTAGTCGCTGGGCTCGATATGGCCGCTGATGCCCAGCTCGTTCGACACCGAATCAATGGTGGCCGTGAGACGGCCCGAGATGTCGCCGTCCTGAATCTTGAGCTGCGGCAGCGTCAGCAGCGCCGTGTGGCGCGGGCCGGCGTAGCTCACGTAGAAATTCGTGAAATTGGCCTCGCCGGGCACGTTGTCGAAGGCGGTTTCGAGGGCGCGGTTTAGTAGCAGGCCGTAGTTGGTGCCCTTGGTGGTGTCCTGGGGCACGGTACTGGCCTTCTGCTTTTTGGCCAGGAAGCCGAAATTGTCAGAAGTAGCCGTTTTGCGGGCCGTGAGGCGGGCCGTCATGATTTCGAGCCCACTGAATACCGGCCGGCCGGCAAACAAGGAGCGCACGCTCAGACTGGCCTGCAGGCGCTTGGCCGTGAGCAGCGTATCCGTCGGCGCGGCGCTGGGCACCAGGCTCATGCCTTGGATTTCAACGGTTTTGAAGCCCGCGAACTTGGCCGGCCCCAGCGTGAGAATCACCGGGTACTTGCGCTCAATTTTGGCCTTCACTTCTTTCAAAGCATAGTCCAGCAGCTGCTGGCGCTTCCACTGAAACACGGCAAAAGCCAGCAGCAGCACCGCCGCTAAGCTGCTGGCAATGCCAATAAGAAGACGTTTGGTGGAGGGGGAAATGCGCACGGAAATCAATGAGGTGGTTGGCCTGGCCAGTGCCAAAGGTAAGAACAACGAAAGTAGGCGGAATACGCAAGCCGACCGGGGAACGGTCACAACTCCCCTCCTTACCAAGGAGGGGATGTTTTCGCGCCAGCGAAAACGGGGGTGGTTGTGGGCGTTGGGGCTAACATTGGGGGGCGTTGAACGAAGGGCCGGAAGGCTAAATGCTTGTTGGACGGCCACCGTTCAACGCTACAACCACCCCAGCTGCCGCTTCGCGGCCGCGTCCCCTCCTTGGTAAGGAGGGGAGTTTTTTTCGTGCTATCCCGCTCATTCGGCCCGTACTTTTGCCCTATGCCCAGCCCCCTCCTCGCCCTCTCGCCCCTCGATGGGCGCTACGCCCGTGCCACCGCCCCCCTGGCCTCGCGCTTCTCCGAAATGGCCCTGATACGCTACCGCGTGCTGGTCGAAGTCGAATATTTCATTGCCCTGGCCGAACTGCCGTTGCCCCAGCTCGCGGGTGTTTCGATGGAAGCTTTCGCACCGTTGCGCGGCCTCTACGAAAACTTCACCGAAGCCAACGCCGAGGCCATCAAAGCCCACGAAGCGGTGACGAACCACGACGTGAAAGCCGTGGAATACTGGCTGCGCGAAGAGTTCACGAAGCTCGGTCTGGGCGATTTCATTGAGTTCATCCACTTCGGCCTCACCTCGCAGGATATTAACAACACGGCCATCCCGCTCAGCTTGCGTGATGCGCTGATGGGCGTGCTGCTGCCGGCCTACGCGCAGGTACGCAACGCTCTGGCGGCCCGCGCCCAGGAATGGCACGCCGTGCCCATGCTGGCCCGCACCCATGGGCAGCCAGCCTCGCCCACGCGGCTGGGCAAGGAGATTGAGGTGTTTGTGGCCCGGCTCGATGCCCAGGTGGCGCTGCTGGCCCAGGTGCCGTTTGGGGCGAAGTTTGGCGGCGCTACCGGCAACTTCAATGCCCACTACGTGGCCTACCCCGGCACCGACTGGCACGCCTTCGCCGCCACCTTCGTGAACGACCGGCTGGGACTGCACCGCTCCTTCCCCACCACCCAGATAGAGCACTACGACCACTTGGCCGCGCATTGCGATGCACTCAAGCGCCTCAACACCATCCTGCTCGACCTGGCCCGCGACGTGTGGCAATACATCTCGCTCGGCTACTTCAAGCAAACTATTAAGGCGGGCGAGGTGGGCTCCTCGGCCATGCCGCACAAGGTGAACCCCATCGACTTCGAGAACGCCGAGGGCAACTTCGGCGTGGCCAATGCCCTGCTGGAGCACTTCGCCGCCAAGCTGCCCATCTCCCGCCTCCAGCGCGACCTCACCGACTCCACGGTGCTGCGCAACCTGGGCGTGCCGCTCGGCCACATCCTCATCGCGCTGGGGGCCTTGCAGCGCGGCCTGGGCAAGCTGGCGCTGGATGAATCGGCGTTGCACCGCGACCTGGAAGCCAACTGGGCCGTGGTGGCCGAAGGCATCCAGACCATATTAAGAAGAGAAGCCTACCCCGACCCCTACAACGCCCTCAAAGCCCTCACCCGCACCGGCGAGGCCATTTCGGCCGCCAGCATCGGCGCGTTTATCGATGGGCTGGACGTGAGTGAGGACGTGAAGGCGGAGCTGCGCGGCATCACGCCGCATAGCTACGTGGGGCGATAGGCTAAAAAGCATTTTTCATTCTTCTCATTCCCGAGGCTTATGCTGCGAACTTTATGCGTGTTTTTGCTGCTATGTGGCCTAGTTGCCACTGGTCAGGCCCAGTCTTGGCAATGGGCTAGCGGTGCCGTCCCTGGTTTCGGAAATGCTACGATTGCGGCTACGGCCGTCGACGCGACGGGGGGAGTTGTTGTGGCTGGCACTTTCGAGGGGCAGTTGGTTTTAGGCAACTTCACGCTGACGAGCGCCGGCTCGTACGACCTCTTTGTGGGCCGATTAAACGCTGCTGGCCAATGGACGCAGGCAGCGCGCGCGGGCGGCCTTACGTTCGACGATGCCACCGGCATTGCGCTCGGCCCCGACGGCAGTGTGACCGTTACCGGCACTTTCACCAGCCCGACGGTTGCCTTTGGCACCACCATCCTCACCAATAGCAGCATGGCCGCCAGCAGCAGCTTGCTGCTGCGCGACCTTTTCGTGGCCCGGCTAAGCCCAGCGGGCCAGTGGGTGATGGCCGTTCAGGCTGTTGGGGTACATGGCGATTATGCAGTGGCAGTGGCTTTGGATGCCAACGGCGATGCCGTGGTAGCCGGCGAGTTTTACGGTGCTACGCTGGCCTTTGGCCCGTTCACGCTCTCCAATTTCCGGGCCCCAGTGGGCGACTTTGATTTTCCATTTCAGGTTTTTGTGGCCCGGGTAAATTCCAACGGTCAGTGGACCCAGGCGGTGAAAGCGGGCAGCAGCACGGGTACTACCCGCGCGCGGGCCATGACGCTTGATGCCACGGGCACGGCCACGATAGGCGGGTTTTTCACCGGTCCAGCGGTGGCTTTTGGGTCGCTGCCGCCTATCATCAACGCGGGCAGCAACGACGGTTTTGTAGCGCGGCTGAATCGGGCCGGCCAGTGGACCTACGCCGCGCAAATAGGCGGAACCAACGACGACTACGTGCTGTCGCTGGCCACCAACGACGTGGGCGATGTAGCAGTGGGAGGGTACTACTACAGCACGGCAATGAGCGTGGGAACCCAATCCCTCACCAACAGCAGCAGCGGCTTTTCCAATGGTTTTGTGCTGCGGTTGAGCCAAGCCAATGCCTGGACCCAGGCCGCTGCTGTGGCTGGCCCTGCTTCGAAGCGCGTCACCGGCGTCGCGCTGGATACCGATGGTACTGCAGTAGCTGTCGGCTTCTTTATTGGTGCCAATGCGGTTTTCGGCACCAACCCGCCCCTTGTTGGCAATACCACGATTGTCGCTTCGCCTGCCGACTTATTCATCGCTCGCCTTACGCCCGGCATTGGTTGGACGCAAGTAGCGGGCGCGCCAAGCCCGTATTCCGACTTCCCTAATGCAGTAGCACTCGACCGCAATGGCGGTGCCATCGTAGCAGGGCAGTACGCCGGCTCAGCACCCGCATTCGGGTCGATGCCGGCTTTACCGGCAGTTAGCACTACCGGTCTTGCTGGTTTTGTTGCGCGTTGGGGCACGAACACTGCAAGCGCCACTACCCGTTCGTCCAGATTCCATGCCCTCACGCTGGCCCCTAACCCTGCCCGTGCTCAGGTGCATTTATTCCTGCCTGAAAGCGCTGCCTCAACCAAAGCCATACTCCTGGATAATCTGGGCCGCCCCGTGCGCGCCTATATTCTACCCGCCCACGCCACCACCGCCACCCTCGACCTCGCCGGCCTTGCCCCCGGCCTCTACGTGGTGCGTTGCGGCACGGCCTCGGGCCGGCTGGTGGTGGAGTAGCCTATAGCCAAACCTGCCCAGTAGCCGCACCGCCGGGCGCGTGCAACCCCAGCCTACCTGCCGGGGCTCTCTGGCTTGTTCCTCAACTTAATCCTTTCCCATGCCCCCCACTTCTTTCCGCACGCTTACCTGCCGGCTGCTATCGGCCCTCACCGCCCTGCTGATACTGCCCGCCGCCGCCCAAACGCCCACCTGGCAGTGGGGCCTGCAAACCACCAACCCCACCCCCCTCGATGGTACCGAAACCGTGGCCAATGCCGTGGCCACCGATGCGAGCGGGCGGGCGTACGTGGGCGGCACCCTGAGCTTCCAGAGTGTGCCGGTTGTCAATGTCAGCCGCAGCTTTGGGAATGCCGGCACTTTCGGGCCGGGCCAGGGCGGGTTTGTGGCGCAGGCTACCGCAGCCGGCAGCTGGGCTTGGTTTACGGCCGTGAAGCCCCTGGGCACCGATGGCTTCGGCGTACAGTTTGCCAAAGTCACGGCCGTGGCGGTAGCGCCCGCCGGCGACGTGTATGCAGCCGGCTATGCCAATGCGGCCACGCTGCAAGCAGGCCCCGTGAACGAGCCCCTGGGTAGCTCCGGCCGGGCCGTATTCGTGGCCCGGTTCAGCAGCGCCGGCGTGTGCCAATGGCTGCGACCGGTGGAAAGCGCCGACACCGACCCCCTGCTCGCCTTCGACCCCAGTACCGGGGGCGTGGTGCTGGCCGGCACCTACCAGAACAGTCCCAGCTTTGGCACCGTCACGCTGCCCACGGGGGCGGGGGCCCTGTTTGTGGCCCGGCTAAGCCCCACCGGGCAGTGGACGGGCGCAACCGCCACGGCAGGCACGCCCAACATCATCACCAGCTACTTCACGATGGCCGTGGGGCCGGCCGGGCAAGTGGCCCTGGCGGGTAGCCACCGGGCCGGCAGCCTCACCTTTGGCTCCACCACGCTCACCACGACTACGCCCAACGGCTTCTCGTTCTTCGTGGCCCAACTGAGCCCCGCCAACGTATGGCAGTGGGCGGCCGGGGGCAGCGGCAGCCAGCTGAACAGCCTTTACGCCGCCGCCTACACGCCCACCGGGGCACTCTGGGTGAGCGGCAGCGGCATGGACGGCACCGTGGTGGGGCCCGCCACGCTCAGCACCGGTACCCCCGCCGCTACCGACTGCCAAAGCGGATTTGTGGGCCAGCTCTCGGCCACCGGGCAATGGGGCACGGTGCAGCAGCTGGCGGCTTCCGGCAGCGCCTACTCCGTATTCACCAACCTGAAAGCCGATGCGGCGGGCAACGCCCTTGTGCTGGGGGGCCTGCGGGGCCTCGGCGCGACGGTGCAGGCCCCATTGGGTAGCCACACGCTATTCGGGCCGAGGGATGGAATTCTCTTCTTCGCGGCGCGCCTCACGGGTACGGGGCAGTGGCAATACCTCGCCGAGGTGCCCGGACTTACCTCAGCCGGACAGCTACAGCCCACGGACCTGGCCTTGGATGGCAGCGGCAACCTCTACCTGAGCGGTGCCCTGCGCGGCAGCCTGCCCGTGGGCTCCGGCACCCTGCAAGGCACCACCAACGGCAGTGCTGCTCCCCGGGGCTACGATGCCGTGCTGCTCCGCTTAACCAATGCCACGGCCTTGGCCAGCCGCGCCGCTACGGCCGCCACCCCGCTGGCCTGCTACCCCAATCCGGCGCACACCGCTGCCACCCTGCGCCTGCCCGCCACTGCCGAAGCCGCCACGGCTACTTTAGTTGATGCCCTAGGCCGCCCCGCCCGCACCTACGCTCTCCCAACTCACGCTCTCACCGCCACCCTCGACCTCACCGGCATTGCCCCCGGCCTCTACGGGGTGCGCTGCGGCACGGCCTTGGGCCGGCTCGTGGTCGAATAAGCATTTGGCTCAGTGGGCCGGCGGCTCTGCCGGCCCACTGAGCAGCGTCTGTAGCTCCGCCAGCTCGAAGGCCAGCACGCGCTGGCGCAGGTCCAGCACGGCCAGGGCGGCTTCGTCGTCGCGCAGTTGAGCCGGCGCATCGGCCGCCCAGTAGCCCAGCACGCGGCGCTGCGGCTCATCGGCCGGCTCGGGGGCCAGCGAGGCCAGCAGGGCCGGCAGGGTTTGCAGGCGCAGGCGCACCTGCAACTGCTCCTGCTGCCGGCCCAGCCGCAACAGTTGGTGCGACACCTCACGCTGGCGCACGGCCATTAGTGCCAGCGTAGCAGCTTGCCCCGCCGCCGTGGGCCTGGCCGCTGGTTCGGGGGCGGGGCCGTCGGGCGCGGGCACGCCCAGCAGCAGGGGCACCAGGCGTAGGGTACTGGCCATCGGCAGGCTGGCCCGGCCCACCTCCTCCATGGCCACGGTTGAGCGGGGCACCTCCAGGTAGTGCGCCAGCCACTGCTGCGTGAGGCCATAATGAGCCCGCAACTGCTGGCCTGCCGACTGGTAGGCCCTCGGGCCGGTTTGGTGAGAAAAAGTACGGGGCATAGATAGCGGTAGTATTAGGGGCATTGCCCCCGGTCACAACCGGCGAGCGGGCTTTGACAAAATTCACCTCAAAAAATATTTTGTCAAAATCCCCCACACCCGGGCCTACGCCCACTTGCATGGATATCGCCCCTTAGCAGGCCCAGCACCTAACACCTTGCGCAGTTGGAAGTTTTGCACCCTATATTTGTTGAGTATGGCCCGGTGAGTGCCGGCCAATTTTTTCTTTTTTTCCCTTCCTTTTTATGATGTTTTCTTTCCGTTCCCTTCGCGCAGCCACTACCGTAATGGCCCTGGCTACCCTGGCCTCTTGCTCGAAGAAAAGTGATGATACCCCCGCCCCCGCTCCCGCTGCTACCACCGGCGTAACCTACACCGTTGATGGCGCGGCCGTAACGGCCACGACGTCGGGGGCCACCGTGGTCGGTACTCAGGTTATCGTTTCGGGTGTCAGCGGCACCGGCACGGCCAACAAGGGCGTTCTGCTGACATTGCCCAAGGCCACGGGCACCTATACCCTGTCGGCTACTTCCAACGAAGATGCCACCTACTTGGCCAGCGGCAACACCAGCGACTTCTACGAGTCCACTTCGGGTAGCATTGTAGTAAGCACTTACACGGCTTCTGCTACTGCTGGCGCTTCCAACATCGCCGGCACGTTCACCTTCACGGGCAAGAACTCCGCCGGTGCCAGCAAAACGGTTACCAACGGCACGTTCAACGTGAAATACTAGCGCAAATTTATTTTCGCCTAGCCAAGCTGCCGCTACCCATTGGGTGGCGGCAGTTTTTTTGTGGCCAGCGGCCAACGTCACCTGTTACTTTTACGGCCTCATTTGCCTGCTCTCCGCCCCGTGCCCCAGCTCTCCGATACCGTTGTTCATGCCGATTGCCGCCACTTCCGCGGCGACCTCCCCTGCCGCCCCAACAAAACCCACGGCTACGTCTGCGCGGGCTGCCCCGTGTACGCGCCCGTCACCAGCCGGATTCTGATTATCAAGCTCGGGGCCATCGGCGACGTCATTCGGACCACGCCGCTGCTGCGGCGGCTGCGCCAGGAGCGGCCGGGCTGCTACATCACTTGGCTCACGCTCACGCCCGCCATCCTGCCCCAGAGTGAGATTGAGGAAATCCTAAAGCTGGACTACGCCAGCGCCCTCCAGCTCCAGGCCCGCGAGTTCGATGTCGTCATCAACCTCGACAAGGAAAAGGAAGCCTGCGCCCTGCTCAACAACATCACCGCCAAAGAGAAGTACGGCTACGCCCTGCGCCCCTACGACGGCGTGCCCTGGCCCGTGAACCAGCTGGCCGAGCACAAATACCTCACCGGCGTGTTCGACCAGGTCAGCCAGGCCAACACCAAGCCCTACGTGCAGGAAATCTTCGAGCTCTGCGGCTTCGATTTCCGGGGCGAAGAATACGTCTTCGACACCCACGACGACAAAGGCTACGACTGGAGCGCCCTGCCCACCACCCGCCCCCGCATCGGCCTCAACACCGGCTGCGGCGACCGCTGGACCACCCGCCTCTGGAGCACCGCCAAGTGGATTGAGCTGATAACGGGCCTGCAAGCCACCGGCTACACCCCGGTGCTGCTCGGTGGCGAAGCCGAAGACGCCCGCAACCGAGAGCTGCACGCCGCCACCGGCGCGGCCTACCTCGGCACCTTCCCCCTCCCGCAGTTCATCAACCTGATGAACCAGATGGACGGCATCGTGACGCAGGTCACCATGGGCATGCACATCAGCATCGCCCTGCGCAAGCCCACTATCCTGATGAACAACATCTTCAACCCCCACGAATTCGACCTCTACGGCCGCGGTCAAATCGTGCAGCCCAACAAGGACTGCGTGTGCTTCTACCGGGGAAGCTGCCAGCTGGGCACAAGTTGCATGGAGGATTTGCCGGCCGCGAAAGTCCTCCAGGCCGTGCGCGAAAGCGTGCCGCTCGCACAGCCGATAGCCTAGCCTTTCTTGCGTGATGCCGTCCGAACGGCCTGCAGCCTGGCAGCATAATCGGCCGGGGACGTGGCGGCAATTAGCTCCGTCAGCGCGCCCAGCGGCAATTCTTCCATCTTGCTAAAATTCACGCAGCCTTTGCCCATCTTCAGCTTGGGCGCGGCTGCCGCCAGCTGCTCCTGCAGTTCGGGCATCAGGTACATCGGCACCAGATGCAGGCTCAGGTAGCTTTTCTGATTGGCCAGCCCAACATACATATCCTTCCCCGCCCGAAACTCCAGGTATTTCGGGCCAATGTGCTCGGTGTAGCCCGCCGGCACGGCCTGGCGTACCAGTTGCCACGTCTGCCGCGCCAACAGCTGCCGCTCGGCGGGCAATGCGGCAATAAAATCATCGAAGGCCATTTCGGTTGTCGTGCTCATTCGTGAGGGTCAATGAAGTTGGGCCGCAAATTACTCGTCCGTAAGACTACCGTGGCTTCACCTGCGCCACTTCTTTCAGCGCCGCCACCATCACCGGCCACGAAAACTGCTTTTTCTCCTCCCGCACACCGGCGGCAAAAGCATCTTCCCGCTTCTCGGCATAAAAATCCACCACCGCATCGGCAATGGCGGCGGGCGTGGGCGGCACCACGTAGCCCACCACGCCATCGGGAATCAGCTCAGCCAGCCCGCCCACATCGGTCACCAGCATAGGCCGCTCGAAGTGATACGCTATTTGCGACACCCCACTTTGCGTGGCATTTTTATAAGGCTGCACAATTAAATCAGCGGCGCAGAAATAGTCCACTACTTTTTCATTTGGAATAAAATCCGTCGCCCGAATAATCCGGTCTTCTAATTCATATCGCCGAATTAATTCCTCATACGGCGCGGCATCCTCATAATATTCACCCGCAATAATTAATTTAATCGGTAATGCTGCCAGCCGTTTATCAGCCATAGCTTCCAGCATAATATCCAGCCCTTTATAAGCCCGAATAAACCCAAAAAACAACAAATATCCCGTCGTAGCCGGCAGCTCCAGCGCCGCCAAAGCAGCGGTTTTCGATTTCAGCGGGCCGAAATTATCGTACAGCGGGTGCGGCCGGTACAGCGCCGGTTTCTGCCCAAAACCCAGGGCCTGCAAATCCTTAAGCACGCTGCGGCTCATGGTCACAAACCCATCGCAAGCACTCAGAAAATAGCGCGTCAGCGGCCCATCGCCCGGCCGCTTTTCGTGCGGAATCACGTTATCGGTAATGGCCACCACGCGGGTGTGCCCATTGCCGCGCACCAGCCGCGCCACCGTGCCCAGCGCAGGCCCCATAAACGGCAGCCAGAATCGGAAAATCACCAAATCCGGCCGCTCCGCCCGCAATTTTCGCCCCACCCGCCACCACGACAGCGGATTAACCGAGTTCAAACTTACCTCAATAGCCAAATCCGCCGGCCCCGCCTCAGTGCTAAACTGCGTTTGCCCCGGAAACAAAAAATCCGGGTATTGCAACGAAAATGTCACAATCCGCACCTCATCCCCGGCTTCTTTAAATGCCCGTGCCAGCCGCTCGTTATACGTCGCCAGCCCACCGCGCAATGGGTACGCCGGCCCAATAATTACAACTTTCATAAGCAGTGCGTCATCCTGAATAGAGCGAAGGACCTTATCACGTTAGAAATATTTATTCCGATGTAATAAGGCCCTTCACTATATTCAGGATGACCTGATTTATATTAATTAATTCAACCTTTCCCGAACCAAATAATCGTCACGTTTCGGCCCGTTCAGCTGAATCATTTCGCCCAAGAATCCAGCCACAAACAGCAGCACACCCACAATTACCGCCGTCAAAGCCAGAAAAAACAACGGTTGCTCCGTCACTTGTCGCGCCTTCAGATTATGTAGCGAAAGCCATACTTTCTCGCCCGTCAGCCACAGCGTAATTAGCAAGCCGAGCAAGAAAGACAACGTGCCCAAGGTCCCGAAAAAGTGCATCGGAGCCCGCCGGAATCGCCCCACGAATGTGATACTCAGCAAGTCTAGAAACCCAAAAATGAAGCGCTCCAGCCCAAATTTGGTCACGCCGTATTTGCGTTCCTGGTGCTGCACTACCTTCTCCCCAATCTTGCGAAACCCGTTCCATTTCGCAATTACCGGGATATAGCGGTGCATCTCACCGTACACCTCAATGCTCTTCACCACCCGCGAGTCGTACGATTTCAGCCCGCAGTTAAAGTCGTGCAGCTGAATGCCCGACATGGCCCGCGTCGCGCCATTAAATAGCTTGGTCGGAATCGTTTTCGACAACGGGTCAAACCGCTTCTGTTTCCAGCCGCTCACCAGGTCGAATTTGTCCTCCGTAATCATGCGGTACAGCTCCGGCAATTCCTCCGGCGAGTCCTGCAAGTCGGCATCCATAGTGCACACCACCCGGCCACGCGTGGCCTCAAAGCCCACATTCAGCGCCGCCGATTTGCCATAGTTGCGGTTGAAGCGAATGCCCCGCAACGTGGCATCATCCGCCGCCAGCGCCTCAATCACGGCCCAGGAATCATCCGTCGAGCCGTCATCAATCAGGATTACCTCGTAGGTCAGCCCGCGTGCCACCAGCACCCGCGCAATCCAGCGCGTGAGCTCCGGCAACGATTCTGCTTCGTTCAGCAGCGGAATCACGATGGAAATTTCCACCGGAAAAGATGCATTCGACTTATTCAAATTCAGGCTTGGAATGTTTCGTAAATGCCGATACGATGAGCGCAATCAGCAGTCCGCCCAGCACCGAGCCCACCACGCCAAAAAGCACCATCCAGCCCGTTGTGCTGAATTTTTGCATCATTGCAACGCCCTGGTCAATCTGCTCATCGGTCATGCCGCCCTTGGCTTCCATGTTGGCGCGGGCCGTGTCGGCCATCCGGCTCATGTATTCCGGGTCAATAAATTTCATGTACACGACACTGAATGCCGTCGAAATAACACCCGAAACGCCGCTCATAAATGCGCCGATTCCGAGCCCCTCCGAGTAATTCATGAAACCGCCATTGCCCTGTTTATACGTCTTGTGCGCCATCACCATGGCGCCAATCAGAATAACCAGCCCCAGCCACCGTGCCGGCGACTGGTCGGCATGGGTAACGAAGAGGATAAATGAAAAAATGACGCTTAACAGTCCCGTCAGCAGGCCGTAGCGTAAAGCGACCGATGTGGTCGTAACCGGAGTAGCATTTGTTTCCATTGGAATTTGAGGTAAAGTGAACCGAAAGGTAACCGGAATAATTATTCCCGCAGAAAAATCCCAGCTGGTATTGCCAGCACGAGGCCCAACAAAAGCACCTGCGTAAAATTACTCATGACCATATCGCCTACATTCAGGTTGGCCACGTTGCGCACCTGCTGTTCCTGTGCCTGTGCGCTCAACTGCGCTTTAGGATTTTCGCGCTGCTGAGCGCGCACTATTTCCAGCACCTCAGCCCGGTGCCGGGCCAGCGCCGGCTCACCGGCCGCGTGTGCCAGCCCAACCAGACTACTCGCCGAAATAAGCGCCGCAATTAATACCGTGAGCGTACCCACGCCCAGCGAACGGCCCAGTCCGGGCCGGTGCGGCTGTAGTTGTCGCCGCAGCACCCATTCACTCGCCACGGCCGCCAACGGGACCAGCAATTGCGCCAACAGTTGCTTCGGTCCGAAACCATTGCTCCCCGTCATCTGTAAGCCCACCATCCACAAAGCACAGGCCAGGCCTACCCCCACGCCAAACCGCACTGCTAGCCGGAGCACTAGGCCCGCTGCCTCGCCGGGCTCGGTCATATTTGGGTTTTTAGAAGCATCAGCCATAAATCGCGCAGCAAATTAAAGTGGCAAGATACGGCCCGCAGCCCCATTGCGTGGGTTTCACAACTCATCAAGCCGAAACTGCTACCTGCTTTGCGCCTGTTCTTCGTTTGCCAAATCGCACCAGCAAAGCCTCAACTAGCAGCGCTAGCAGCGCCAGTGCCAGAAAGTACCGCCACAGCGGCGTCCCTGTCTGCTCATCTCGAAATTTCGCCAAGCCCGCGCCCGCATCTCCAGCCTCAACCACACGCACGTTGGGGCGGTTCGGACCCACCAATTGCCGCAATTCATCCGCCGAATACGCTGCTAACTCCGATTCGCGCTTATCCTGGTTAAACGCCAGCGTAGTCAGCACCTTGCCTTGTCTTTGCACCTGGTAAAACCCCGCCGCATCCATGCCTTGCGGCAATTCCAACCGCATTTCCTGTCCCACCACCCGCTGCCCCGGAATCAGGGTCAGGCTATCCTTCACCAATTTCAAATTCGCCGCGTCTGCTGGCCCATCCACACCGCCAGCCCCTACCGGCAATTGCAAATTCACCGCCTCCTGTGTCAACTTATAGGCCGGCAATTGTTCATTCTTATAGCTCAGCATAGCCATCCGGTACATCACCGGAACAAACAGCGCCTGCGCCGTAAAATCCGAATACTCCTTCGCAAAAGGTGCCGAAAACACATACACCTGCCCCGCCCCGCTCGCAAAACTTGCCAAATAACTCTCCCCGTCCTTCAGCCGCAAAATATCCGTTCCCGTTCGCGACCAACGCAACACCGGTGCCACCCGCGGCATCGTCACCGCCCGCGATTGTGCCCCAAATACATCCCGAAAAAACGGCTCCCGCGCACTGGGCATGGCAACTTCGCGCAGTTCCGGCGTTCCCGCAATCTCCTCCCATTGTACCGCTCCCAATCCTAGCTCTCGAAACAACTGCTGATAAGAGGCCCGGGCTGCTGGGGCCGCCGTCGGAATCACGACCACGCTACCACCACGCTTCACCGTGGCCCGCAATCCATCCCTCAAACCAGCATCCAGCACATTCACTTCATTCAGCAATACCACATTTGCCTGCCGCATTGCCGCATAATCAATATTCTGCACCTTCGAAAAGGCATAAGTAAACAGCGGCTCGTTGGCATAAACCTGTCGTGCTACCGGCTCCGCCCCAATTTCTAGCACACGTATAGCCGCCGCCGGCTGTAGCGTAAAATAGAAAGTATTATCGAATGTCACCGGCGCATCCTCGGTCACCACGCGCCCCAAAGCCAGTCGCTCATCCTCAAGTTGCACCTGCACAACCGACGCTACCGCCTGTCCCGGCTCCACCGTCACCCGAAAGGCAGCTACTTGCCGTTTCTCTAAAAACACTTTCACGGGGCAATCAGTCACCGCAACACTTCCACCATTCCGCAGCCGCACATGCAATCCCACATTAGTGCGCACCCGCAAAAAAGCATCATCAACCCATATACTGTCTACATAAATATTCCCTACGGGTTGTGCCTTCAAAGGCACCAACACTATTTCTCTACCCGTTGTCAGCTTTTTCAGTGCATCAGCCGAGAATTCATTTTTCTGAAAGTCGGAAAACACATATAAAGAATTACCTCTCGCATATCCATCACCAGTTATGTATTTATCAATAGGAACGGACTTAGCAGTTGGCCGGAGTTTATCCAATTTATCACTGTAAACAGCGCCAGACAATGAGCTAGAGCCCGCATTTAACAGTCTCAACTGATTCCCAGCTTCTCCACTTAATTTTTGGGCTTCGCCTACAGCGCTGCCCATTAATGAACCATAATTCCCATCAGCAACCTGCATACTAAAAGAATTATCTACTAGTACATCAACTCCAGCAGCAGCCCTAGTCTCTTTAGCCGGAATAAATGGCTGACAAAAAACAAGCACCAAAGCCCCTACTGTCGCCACTCGGGCTAGTAGCAATAATAATTGCTGCACCTTTCGGTGCCGTGTAGCTACAAGTTCAACCTGCCTAATAACTGCTGTATTAGTAAATACAACCCTTTGCGGCCGCCGCAATTGCAACAGATGTATTACAATAGGAATTGCAACGGCAAGCATGCCTAGCAAAAACCAAGGATATAACAATTGCATTTGCTTAGGAAAAAATTACTATACTGACAAATCAGCACCCGCTAATTTAATAAATAAATAACCTAGTGCATGTTATAAATATAACAACTCAAATGAAGTTTGTTATTCTAAAAGTCAGCATGGTTGATAAAGCAAAATGCCCCTGCTGCTGGTAAAAGCGGCAGGGGCATTACTGAAAAAAGGTTGGCGGCGACCGACTCTCCCACCGGTGAAGGCAGTACCATAGGCGCA
>NZ_JBCEVZ010000046.1:0-38439 GCF_038448715.1 Hymenobacter segetis
GCAACAACCTTACGGCTGCCGAATCGGACATGATTCAGGCCAAGTACGAATTCTTTTTCCGCCGCAAGGTGCTCGACTTTTACCAGGGCAAGCCGCTGGCGCTGTAGGCTGGTAATCAATCGGTATTGGGTATTCAGTAGTCGGATGACGACTGGCCCAGCCGATGTTTTTCCCCGCCGAAACCAATCTCACTACTGAATACCTGATACTGACTACTTCTTCATGAAAAACAACCGTTTACTGTACATTCTGCTGGGTTTGGTGCTCGTGCTCATCGTGGGCTACACCGTGGCGAAAAAGAAGGGCTGGGTGGGCAAAGTCCCCGGCGTGGAAGTGCTGGTGGCCAAGGCCGGCCCCGCCAATATCGTGGAGAAAGTGAGCGCCTCGGGCAAGGTGCAGCCCGAAACCGAAGTAAAAATCTCGCCCGACGTGTCCGGCGAAATCACCGAGCTTTACGTGCAGGAAGGCGATTCCGTGCGCAAGGGCCAGCTTTTGCTCCGAATCCGCCCCGATAACTACCAGGCCCAGGTGGCCATGCAGAGCGCCCAAGTGGGCACCCAGCGCGCCAACGTGGGCCAGGCACAGGCTCGCCTCCAGCAGCTCATGGCCTCGGCTAAGCAAACGGAGCTGACCTTCCGCCGCAACGCCTCGCTGTATAAGCAGAAGGTGATTTCGCAGGCCGACTACGAAGCCAGCCAGGCCGCCTACAACGCCTCGCAGGAGGAAATCAACAGCGCCAAGCAAACCATCCGGGCCTCGCAAAGCACCGTGAGCGCCGCTTCGGCCTCGCTGGAAGAAGCCCGCAAAAACCTCAACAAAACCACGATTTACGCGCCCGTGAGCGGCACTGTGAGCAAGCTCAACGTGAAGAAGGGCGAGCGTGTGGTGGGCACCACCCAAATGGCTGGCACCGAAATCATGCGCATTGCCAACCTCAACAACATGGAGGTGCGCGTGAATGTGAACGAGAACGACGTGAACAACGTGAGCATCGGCGACTCGGTGGAAGTGGAGGTGGACGCTTACAGCAACAAGGACGAGAAATTTCGGGGCCTCGTGACCAACATCGCCAACACGGCCAAGGACGCTCTGACGGCCGAAGCCGTGACCGAGTTCGAGGTGCGCATCCGCCTGCTGCCCGAGAGCTACCAGCACCTGCTGCGCAACGTGCGCGGCCACATCGTGGTGCCGTTCCGCCCGGGCATGACGGCCTCCGTGGACATCATCACCGACCGTAAGAGCGGTGTGCTGAGCGTGCCGCTGGCCGCCGTGACCACCCGCTCCGACTCGGCCAAAACCGGGGATGCCAAGAACGGACCCCGCGTGAGCAGCAATCGGGGCAACGGTACCGCCACCGTCGTGGACCCGAGCGCAAACGCGAAAAAAGCCGATATCCAGGAAGTGGTATTCGTGATTAAGGATGGCAAGGCCGTGATGACGCCCGTGAAAACCGGTATCAGCGACTTCCAGAACATTGAGATTCTGAGTGGCGTGCCGGCCGGGGCGCAGGTGGTGAGTGGGCCGTTCCGGGCCGTGGCCAAAACCCTGAAAGATGGCGCGGTGGTGGACATCAAGGACGAGAAATCACTAAACAAGGAAGCGCTGAAGGAAGGCCCGGACGAAGGCAAGTAAGAACAGAGACTCCCCTCCTCAGCTGAGTAGGGGACATTTCAGCAAGGCTGAAATTGGGGTGGTTGACCTCGTTGAACGATATCCGAACGATGCTTTTTGCGAGCCGTTCTTTCATCGTTCAACGGGTTCACCACCCCAATTTTGCTTTCAGCAAAATGTCCCTTCCTTAAAAAAGGAGGGGAGTTGCCGTTCTTTGACGCTTCAACTTCCCACCGCAACACTATTTCGCCACCCACTTTGGAAAAAATTGCCATGCTCGGCGGCGGCTCCTGGGCCACCGCACTCACCAAAATCCTCAGCGAAAACGGCGCCCGCGTGGACTGGTGGCTGCGCTCGAAAGACGATGTGCAGCACCTGCTGCGCACCCGCCACAACCCGCGCTACCTCTCGGCCGTGCAGTTCGACCTGAACCGCGTGTACCCGACTACCGACCTAGAAGACGCCATCGAGGAAGCCGACTGGCTGGTGCTGGCCGTGCCGGCCGCCTTCGTGCAGCCCGTGCTCGACAAGCTGGACCGCGACACGCTGAAGCATAAAAACGTGATTTCGGCCATCAAGGGCATGATTCCGGGAAAAAACCAGCTTGTGACCGACTACGTGGCCGAGCGGTTCCGGCTGCCGCGCACGCAGCTGGGCGTGATTGCCGGGCCGTGCCACGCCGAGGAAGTAGCCCTCGAAAAGCAGAGCTACCTCACCATCGGCTCGCCCGATGCGGGGCTGGCGCTGGCCTTCTGCGAGATGCTGCGCAACCGCTTCGTGAGCGCGCACCCGGCCACCGACCTCGACGGCATCGAATACTGCGCGGTGATGAAAAACATCATTGCTCTTACCGGCGGCATCGCCCACGGCCTGGGCTACGGCGACAACTTCCTGGCCGTGCTGGTAAGCAATGCGGTGCAGGAAATTCGCCGCTTTTTGCAGGCCATCAACCCGCAGCCGCGCGACCTGTCGGCCTCGGCCTACCTCGGCGATTTGCTGGTGACGGCCTACTCGCAGTTCTCGCGCAACCGCACCTTCGGCAGCATGGTGGGCCGCGGCTACTCGGTGAAATCGGCCCAGCTGGAGATGAATATGGTGGCCGAAGGCTACTACGCCGTAAAGTCCATCCACGAGCTGAACAAGAAGCTCAAAGTGAGCATGCCGATAACGGAGGCGGCGTATAATATTTTATACGAGCGGATTTCGCCGGCTGTGGAACTGGAGATTCTCAAGGAGAAGCTGCGGTAAAGCTGTCATTCCGAACGCAGTGAGGAATCTGAGTCTAGCTTGCCAGCTCAATCATCCAGATTCCTCACTGCGTTCGGAATGACAATGAATACTTATTACGTCTACCTGCTGACAAATCCCACGCGAACCGTGCTTTACACTGGTGTAACCAACGATTTGGCCCGCCGCCTAGATGAGCATATCGAGAGCGAAAATGGCCGCCGCACATTCGCAGGCCGTTATTTTTGCAACCTGCTTATGCATTGGGAAGAGTTTCAGGATGTAAACCAGGCCATTGCCCGGGAAAAGGAAATCAAAGGCTGGCGGCGGGAGAAAAAAGATGCTTTAGTGGCCAATGCTAATCCTGAATGGAAGGATTTGAGTGTGCTCATATTTGGCGATGATGCAGTTATTTAATCCTGATATTAGACTTGTTTGGTCCTAAGTAGAACTCAGATTCCTCACTGCGTTCGGAATGACACATTGTATGAAAGTAGTCGGTTTTACCTTCGTCCGAAATGCCATCAAGTACGATTACCCCGTACTAGAAAGCATCAATTCCCTGCTGCCGCTCTGCGATGAATTAATAGTAGCCGTAGGCAATTCAGAAGATGATACGCTGGGCCTGATTCAGAAAATCAACTCTCCCAAAATCCGTATTATTGAAACCGTGTGGGACGACTCCCTGCGTGAGGGCGGCCGGGTGCTGGCCGTGGAAACCGACAAGGCGCTGGCCGCCGTGCCGGCCGATGCCGACTGGGCCATTTACCTGCAAGCCGATGAGGTGCTGCACGAGGCCGATTACGCGGCCATCCGGGCCGGAATGGAGCGCTGGAAGGATGATAAATCCGTGCAAGGGCTGCTGCTGAACTACCGGCACTTCTACGGCTCTTACGATTACGTTGGCGATTCCTACCGTTGGTACCGGCGCGAAATCCGCATCGTGCGGCCTGGTATTGGGGTGGCTTCTTACCGCGACGCGCAGGGCTTCCGGCTGGCCGATAACAGCAAGCTGCGCGTGAAGCTGCTCGATGCTACCGTGCACCACTACGGCTGGGTGAAAACGCCCGCTGCCATGCAGCGCAAGCAGGAAACCTTCAATAAGCTGTGGCATTCCGATGAGTGGGTAGCCCAGAACGTGGCCCCCGCCGAGGAGTTCGACTACAGCCAGGTCGATTCGCTCCAGCGCTTTGCCGGCACACATCCGCAGGTGATGCTGGGGCGCATCCGGCAGCAAAACTGGCGCTACGAGCACGACATGAGTCGCAACCAGCACCGCTTCAAGGATAAATTCAAGCGCTTTCTGGAGCAGCTGACGGGCTACCGGCTGGGCGAGTATCGCAACTACAAACTCGTCTAGCCCCATGATGAACTGGCTGCCGCTGGCGCTGCTCACGGCCCTGTGCCTGGCGCTCTACAACTTCTTCATCAAACTGGCCGCCGACCATGTGCCGCCGGCCGTGGGCGCGGTGGTGCTGCAACTGGTAGCTGCCGCCCTCGGGGCCGCGTGGCTGCTGAAACTGAAGCTGCAGGGCCAGCCGCTGGCCGTGTCGGGCAAGGGGCTGGCCTGGGCGGTGCTGGCCGGTTTGGGCGTGGGCCTGGCCGAAATCCTCACGTTCGTGGTGTTTCAGCGGGGGGTGAATTCCTCCGTGGGCACGCCCGTGATTGTGGGCGGCTCGGTGCTGCTCACGGCCGTGCTGGGCCTGGTGGTGCTGCGTGAAGCGCTGACGATGCCCCAGGCCGGCGGCCTGCTACTGATTGTAGCTGGCATCGCGCTGCTGGCGCGAGGACATTAGTTGCTACTCTACCAAATGCCAATAGGAGGGAAGCGCCCCCGCCGCGCTGGCCGAGTCAGCCACAGCCGGGTTTAGCTGGTATATCTCAACCTGCTCATTGTGAAAAACGGGTGGGAAGGTAAACCGGGGCTGAAACCAGCCGTGCAAATCGGGAAAAGCCAGCACGTAGGTGTAAGTGATGCCCGGTTGAGGGAAGTGGTCGATGGGCCAGCGCTGGCCGGGGCGCTCCGAATGCAGGTACATCCGCACAAACAAGCTGTGGGTTGATTCAGGCATGAGCGTGGGCGCTTTGGGGTGCTGGTCGAGCCACTGGAAGGCTTGGTACAAGGCTTCGTTGCGGCGGCGCGGGCGTTGGTTGTCGCGCCACAGGCTATTTATTTCGTAGCCGAACCAGAGCAGCGCCACTAGGCCCAGGGCTGGGCGCAGCCAGCGTTGCAAGGCACTGGGAGCCGTTTCCAGGAGCCATTCCACCACCAGCGCCAGTAGCAGAAAAAAGAAAAAGGCTTTATAGAGCACCGCGCGGCCCGGGGCGAATACCCGTTGCGCTGCCATCATGGCGTAGGGAAAAGCCATGAACCACAGCGCCGCCGGAACCAGCCGCTGCCAAGGCTGTCGGAGTGCGGCTGGCCACTGCGTCACTCGGCGCCAGAGCAGCCCTATTAAAACCAATACGCCCAGTACCAGTAGTCCCCCGACCTTGGCCTGCCCGGCGAGAAATCCCTCCGTTTCCCAGAGGTAAGCCGGCAGGCCGCGCCAAAATTGCCCGAATGCTTTTGGGGCCACAAAACCATTACTGAAGAAAATAGCCGGCCCTGATACGAAAAGCAGCGGCGCGTAGAGCAGCAGGCTGCCCGCCACCACCACCGCCCCCAAAGCCGCGAGTCGCGCAATCGCCGGCCAGTTGCGCTGCTTCAGATAACTCAGTCCCAACCACGAAAAAGCTGACCCTAATACCAGCGCAAACGTGGGCACCGTGTACAAACCTAGCACGCCGCCCACTATCAGCCCTGCCCAAGCGGCGCGGGGCTGACGCGTGCCATTTGCTAGTGCCAGTGAGCCGAAAAAGGCCACCACCGCCATCAGCGTCAGCAGCCAGTAGCCCCGGCCCACGGCTACGTGGTAGAGGCTAAGCTGTGCCAAACTGAACAGCAGCGTACTCAGCCACGCCACCCGAAAGCTGGCCCGCGCCCACAGCAGGCCCATAAATAGCAGCACGGTGGCCACGGTGGCGGCCAGCACCACGGGCAGCCGCATGGTAAACCAAAAGCCTGGGTTCACATGATAAAACATCCAACTGATGGAGTTGGACAGCACATGGTTATTGGGTACCGGGTAGTAGCCCGAAACGGCCAGCAGGCTCTTACTGGCAAACATTTCGTACGACGGCACGTCATCATAGCCCGGCGTCACAGCCGGCAAACTGATGAGGAGCCTAAAAGCCGTGAGGACCAGTAGGAGCAGGGCCGCCCCGCGCCGCTGGGCAGTGGGTAATGCCGCCAAAACGCGGCGCAGGCCGATTACTACAGCGCGCAATTCGTGGCCCCATTGGCGGCACTCGGCCCGGCCGGCGGGAGGAAAAATGAAGGCTGCTGCCGCTAATGCAAACACAGCCGCGACAGCCGTGAGCAGTTGCCCGGCGTGGGAATATTCCTCGGCTGAAAACAGCCGAATGCGCCATTTGTAGAACGGAAAAATGGCATCGAGCTGCCGTGCTTCGGCCCAGGTGGAACTGTGCAGCACCAGCGCCGCATAGCCTGCGCAAAGCGCCAAAAGCCCAACCGACAAAATGCCAAAAAACCTTGCCCCAGGTAGCTTCGCCACCGGACTCATCGTAGCTGCACGCTGCCCGGCAGTGCTCCCAGCGCTTCCAACTCGGCCCAAACGCGGTGGGTGGGCAGGCCCATTACGTTGAAATAGGAACCTTCGAGCCGGGTGATGGCGGCCATGCCCAGCCAGTCCTGTGCGCCGTAGGAGCCGGCCTTGTCGTAGGGCTGGTAGGTGTCGATGTAGTAGCCGATTTCGGCCGGACTCAGCGGGCGAAAGTGCACGGTGGTCTGGTCCGAGAACACGACCTGGCGGCCGTCGCCGGCCAGCAGGCACACGCCCGTGAACACGTCGTGGGCGCGGCCCTGCAGGCGGGTTAGCATGGCGGTGGCTTCGGCGTGGTCGGCGGGCTTGTTGAGCACGTCGTTTTCGAGGCAGACGATTGTGTCAGCGGTTATCACCAGCTCGTCAGGGGCCAGGTCGGGGGCGTAGGCGGCGGCTTTGTGGGCGGCGAGGTATTCGGCGACTTCGGCCCGGCGCAGGTGGGCGGGAAAGTCCTCGTCGACTTCGCGCAGGCGTATTTCGTAGGGCAGGCCCATGTCCGTCAGCAGCTGCCGGCGGCGGGGCGAGTTAGAGGCTAGAATCAGTTTCACGCGGGGGTGGCCTGGAAATGCTCGGCGAAAGCGTTGCCGGCTTCCTCATCGGCAATGCTGCTGAATAGGAAACCGCCAATGGTTTTGGGATAGAAAAAAGTCGATTTCGGCGGCATCACCGCTCCGGAATGGCACACGGCTTCCACCTCGACCATGGTCACCTCGTTCACGATGAACGCGGCCCGGGCCTCGCCCCGGTCCACACGCTGGAGGCATTCGGTGAAATTGCGTACGTAGGCCACGCCCGGCCACGCCCGCTGCGCATCCGGGCCTACGATGCCCAGTACCTTTTCCAGCACGAAAAAGTGCAGCACCGTTAAATCCAGCGCTTTCACTTCCTCGGTCGTGTCCCAGTTCAGCTGCGGGTGCACCTCGGGCCTAAGCCGGATTTTGAACGCTTCTCCATCTATATACAAGCCGAAAGCCCATTGCTTACCGGCAATGATTTCCGGCAAATCACTGGCGTCATCAATTGGTAATACCGTAAAATACGGAGTCAGTCGGTCCAGCAGTTCCCCGGCGCTCAGCTCGCCGGGCAGGTCCAGCATTAGGCGGTGGGTGGGCAGAATGCGCAGGTCGTCGGCCGCCGCGTTGGTGAGGTACATGAGGTGGTAATTCCAGGGCTCGCGGCCGGTGGCGCGGCCATCGGCGGCCAGCTCGCGGGCCTGGCGGTAGGCCAGCGAGCCTTCGTAGCGGTGATGGCCGTCGGCCAGAATCACTTCTCGCCGCGCCAGCACCTCCTGAAACCGCCGGATGATGGCGGCATCCTGAATCACGGCCAGCACATCGCGGGCACCCTGGTAGTCTTCCTCCGTTTCCACCAGCGGCGAGCGCATGGCTTCGTCCAGGTAGGCTTCCAGCTCGAAATCCTCGTCGCGGTACAGCCCATGGGTGGCGCTGGTCTGGAACTGGGTGCGGGCCAGAAGCTCGGCCCGGTCGTTTACCGAGGCGGGCAGCGTGTTTTCGTGACGCAGCACCACGTTTTCCTCCCAGTCATAAGCCCGAATGTGGCACATGAAGCCCTTGCGGCAGTATTTGCGGGGGCTGCCGGGCAGCTGGAAATACTGATAATAGGCGTAGATGCCGGGTAGCTCGTCCTGCCGCAGTACGCCGCTGGCCTCCCATTCGCGTAGCCGCACCAGCGCCGCCTCGGCCGGGTCATCGCCCCGGGGCACCGACAGGTGAATGGAATTGAGCGGGTTGCGATAAAGCGCCTCCCGTTGTTTTGCCGATACTACGTCGAACAGCGGCGAAACATAGGCATCGATGTTGGCGCTCAGCACCGCGTTGTAGCGCCAGCCGCGCAGGGGTTGAATTTCAGCCAAGAAAATAGAAGTGTTGAGTGTTGAGGGGTAAGTGTTGAATGTGCTGAGGCGGGAATATGTCATTCAATACTTAATCCTCAACACTCAACACTTCATTACGGGGCCAGGCGGCTGCGCTTCCACACATTGCCTTCCAGCTCGTACACGATGCGGTCGTGCAGGCGGCTGGGGCGGCCCTGCCACAGTTCCAGCCGCGTGGGCCGCAGGATGTAGCCGCCCCAGTTGTCGGGGCGGGGCAACGGGTCCTGCTCCCCAAATTCTTCAGCTACCGCTTCTTCGCGGGCCTCCAGCTCTTCGCGGCTGCCGATGACCTGGCTCTGCGGCGAGGCCCAGGCCCCAACCTGGCTGCTGCGCGGCCGGCTCTGGAAATATTCGGTCGACAGCGCCTCAGGAGCCTTTTCCACGCGGCCTTCTACGCGCACCTGGCGTTCCAGGCCGGGCCAGAAGAAGTTGAGCGCAGCCAGCGGCTGCGCGGCCAACTCGTGGCCCTTGCGCGAGTCGTAGTTGGTGTAAAACAAAAAACCGGCATCATCCGGCAGGCCCTTCAGCAGCACCACGCGCGACGATGGTTGCCCCGTGGCCGATACCGTGCTCACGGTCATGGCCGTGGGTTCTTCGAGTTGGGCCGCTATTGCTTCTTCCAGCCACGCCCGAAACTGGGGCACGGCCTCGGGCAGCACGTCGGCTTCGGAAAGGGTGCGCTGGGCGTAGGTTTTGCGCAGGTCGGCAAGGTGCGGGTCAGTCATGCGGGGTGAAAAGCAAAGAATGAATTACAAGCGTCCGGCAACCCGTGGCGCGGCGGTTTCACGTAGCTGTAAGAGGAACATTTTTCCGCGAAAGGCAGTCTTACTTATCCCGCCAGTGCGGTTGCCAGAGCATTGCGGGCGCAAGATACGACCCCGCGCAAGGCAGGGCGTTGCGTGCCGGCTCATCGGCTACCGGCTGCTACGACTTCTTTATCCCTCATTCTCCAAATTCTCCTGATAATGCGGCCCGGTACCCTGCTCATCTCCAAGCCCTTCCTCGGCGACCCCAATTTCGAGCGCAGTGTAATTCTGCTCTGCCGCGACGAGCCTGGCGACGGCTCCTTCGGCCTGGTGCTGAACCGTGCCACCAGCCTCGTCCTCGACGATGTGCTCGACCTGCCGCCCGAGGCCTCGGCCGCCGCCATGGTGCCCATCTACGTGGGCGGCCCCGTCGAGCCCAACACCCTGCACTACCTGCACCGCCGCGCCGACCTGCCCGGGGCCACCGATTTGGGGCAGGACGTGTACTGGGGCGGCGACTTTGAAATCCTGCTCGGACTGCTTGGCAGCGGGGCCGTGGCGGCCGATGATGTGCGGCTGTTTGCCGGGTATTCGGGGTGGTCGGCGGGCCAGTTGGCGGGCGAAATGCAGGGGCAGAGTTGGATACGGCACCCCGCAAGCGCCGGGAAAGTGTTTACTTTGGCATCTGATGCGTTCTGGCGGGAAATTCTGCGTGAGAAAGGCGGCAAATTCAAAGTGCTGGCCAACTATCCCGTCGACCCCCGCCTGAACTGATGCAGGTTTTGTCCCGTCGTTTGTTTTATCCCCACACTTTTTTGCTCTCTCCTCTGGCCCCATTTCCCGGGCTGGCTTTTACGAAGATTTATGGCTGCTGAAGAAAACCCCACTGCCCCGCTAGCCGGCGGCACCGACCCGGCCGCCGAGGACCGGATGACCATTTTGCAACGCCGTCTGGCCGAGATTCAGGGCAAATCGGCTCCGGCTGATTCGGCTCCTGCCGCCGCACCCTCGACTACGCCTACGCCCAACGCGGCCGGCGAAACACAGGTAGAACTGTCCGCCCAGGGTACGCCCGATTTGGCCGCCGGCCAGCCCGACGGAGCCGGGACCGCCGAAGCGCCTGCCGCCGCCGTAATCGCCACCGATTTGGGCTCCACCGCGCCCGTGCCCGGCACCCCCGAGGCTGCCGCCGCCGCCGAAACTGCCCAGCACGTTCCCGATTCGGTAACGGTTGATGGCAGTGATATTTCGGCTCCGCAAGCCCGTGCCGTGGCTCATTATGGTGAGGAAATGGCGACCACGCCCAATCCCGACGCGCTGCCTGCTGCCGAACACATCGACAGCGCCACGCCTGCACCCATCGCCGACCCCGAAACGCTGAGTGGCCCGAACACGGCTGCCACCGTTGAGAACCAGACTGCCGAGCTGCCCACTGTGGAGCTGCACGATGCTCCGGAGTTGGAAACGGCGCAGGAGCCGTTGGCCACGCTGCCCACCTCGTCTGAAACGCCGCTGGACGCGGCCCCGGCCGATGTAGCGGCCATTGATGCCGGCGAAGAGCCGACCGGCGTGGAAAGCGAAGAAGCTGCCGAAACCGTTGCCCCCGACTTCACGGCCCTCGACCTGCCCGCCCAGGCCAACTATCTGGTGAGCTTGTTGCGCAGCCCCAACGCCGGCAAAAACCGCAAGCAGATTTCGGACCTCACCCGCCAGTACGAAACCAACGTGGGCCTGGCCCGCACCGCCGCCCGCGAGAAATTCGCCGCCGGTGGCGAAGGTGCCGAAGCCTTTGCCTTCCAGCAGCCCGAGGGCCAGCAGGAGCTCAACAAAGCCTTGCAGGAATTCCGCGAAAGCCGCGCCAAGGACGCCAAAGCCGAGGATGCCAGCCGTGGCGACAACCTCATCAAGAAAAAAGCCCTGCTCGACCAGCTCCGCACGCTGGTTGATGCCGCCGAAACCAAGGACAGCTCGGGCAAGCTGAAGGCCCTGCAAGCCGAGTGGAAAGCCACTGGCGCCGTGCCCCAGTCCGACAGCCAGGGCATTTGGGACACCTACCACGGCCTGCTGGACATCTATTACAGTAAGCAGGGCCAGTTCCTGCAGATGAAGGACCTGGACCGCCGCCGCAACCTGGAGGCCAAAGAGGCCCTCATCAAGCGTGCTGAAGCCCTCGGCTCGGCCCCCGGCATCAACAAAGCCCTTGATGAGCTGACCAAGCTGCACGAGGACTGGAAGAACATCGGCCCCGTGCCGAACGACCAGCGCGAGCCACTGTGGCAGCGTTTCATCGCCGCTTCAGATGTGCTGCACCAGCGCCGCAAGGAGTTCGTGGACCAGCGCTCGACCGTAGAGAAAGCCAACCTCACGGTGAAGCAGGCCCTGCTGGAGCGTGTGCTGCCCTTCGCCACCTTCGACACGGACCGCGTGAACCTGTGGCGCTCGAAAACCGACGAGCTCCAGGAAATCAAAACCGAATGGGAAGCCGCCGGTCTCGTGCCCCGCGCCCAGGCCGATGCCCTGAACAAGCAATACTGGGCTGCCTACAAGGCTTTCTTCAACCGGAAGAACGACTTCTTCAAGTCGCTCGACAACGAGAAGTCGGCCAACGTAAAAGCCAAGCAGGCCCTCATCGACCAGGCCGAAGAAGCCGCTAACAACCCCGATGGCGATGCCGCTCGCCAAGTTGTTATTCGCGTGCAGAAGGAGTGGAAGGACGTGGGTCGCGTGCCCGATAAGCTGGCCGACAAGCTCTGGTACCGCTTCCGCGCCGCCTGCGATGCCGTGTTTGAGCGCCCCAAGCAGGAAGCCCGCTTCCGCGAGGAGAAAACGCAGCAGTCGTCGGTTGAGCAAACCGCCCACCTCGATAAAATCGCGGAGCAGGTCAATGCCCTCACCGCCGATGCCCCAGGTTCGCTGGAAGGCTTCCGCGCCATTCTGGCCGACTGGTCTGCCGAGTTCGATGCCAATGACGAGCAGCCCAACCGCGGCACCGCCGACCGCAGCGAAGAGCAGTTGCTGACGCTGCTCGGCAAGTACCTCGACCACGTCCCCGGCCTGAGCTACGCCGACCGCGCCGACCTGTTGTTCCAGACCGAAGTGGCGCGCCTCAAGGCCCGTCCTCAGGCCCAGCAGCAGCTCACGCGTAAGGAAATGGCCCTGCGTAAGGAAATCAACGAGCTGGAAAACGACGCTTCGACGCTGCAAACCAACCTCGATTTCTTCGCCCGCTCCAAGAATGCATCCCAGCTCCGCGAGGAGTACCAGGGCCGCATCGCCGAAGGCCAGAAGCGCATCGAAGCCCTGAAGAAGCAGTTGCGGATGATTCGCAGCTAATTAGCTTTTTCAAACCCCGAAAAGAAGGCCGGCATCCACGATGCCGGCCTTCTTTTTTTCGATAAATGTGGTCCGGTTGCTGGGAAAGCGGCGTCGGCTGTTTACTTTTGCACCACCAACCCGCCGCCTTAGCTCAGTTGGTAGAGCTTCTGACTTGTAATCAGAGGGTCGTTGGTTCGAGTCCGACAGGCGGCTCCACATGGCAAAAGCCCGTTGCAATCTCTGGATTGCAACGGGCTTTTTGCTGCATTCCCAGTGATGCAGCGTAATGCCTTCAAAGGGAGATATCCGTGGGGCTACGAGATACATGCCCAAACGCAAAGCGGCCCGCCGGAACCATTGGATTTCGGCGGGCCGCTTTGCGTTTATTCAGATTAATGTAGCTACTTAGGCCGCCAGGTCAGGCACAGGCCCGTGCCGCCCGCCGGGGTCCACATGGGCATGAAACTGGTGTCGCCGATGCCGCGGCCGGTGGGCTTGTGGCCCCAGCGGTTGCGGTGGGTGAGGTAGGCCACGTGAGCCGAGAGTATCCCGAAGCCCGCCCCGGCCACCACGTCCGACTCCCAGTGCTTGTTGTTTATCATGCGGAAGGCGGCCACGCTCGTGGCCAGCGTGTACGCTCCGATGCCGTACCACTGGCTTTTGTCCCGAAACTCGGTGTGTACGATGCTAGCCGCCAGAAACGCCTGCGCCGTGTGCCCCGACGGAAACGACAGATTATTGGAGCCATCGGGCCGCTCAATGTTAGCCAACGTTTTCACCACGTACACCGAGGAAAGCATAATCAGCTCACTTTTTACGATGACGAGCCCGAGGTTTAGCCGGTCATTGCTCGATTCTACCCCGGCCAGCAGCACCACGGGAATTTCCAGGTAGGGTGCCCATTGCAAGTAGTCGTCGATGTGGTTGCGGTAGTCGCCAAACATATGGCGAATGTCATTCTTGGCATCGTAGGAGCTGTAAAAGCCGTGGCCGTTGATGGTGCTGACCCCGTAGCCAATCAGCACCGCCGGCACGATGCTGGCCCGAAACCCTTTGCTTTTGAAGAACGATTTTTTGACCGGCGAAGACACCCCGCCGGGGTTCTGATACTTGTGGGTAGTATCGGCCGGCGCGGGCGTGGCCAGGGGCACCTGCGCGGCTGCCAGCTGCGGGGCCGATGCCAGTGGCAGGAGCAGGGCCAGCGAAATAATGTAGCGGGAAATCATGGATATGGGGCTTTGGGAACACGAAGTACGCGACGCAAGGTGTAAGTGTAGTGAAATGTGCCCGTACTTTTGCCCGGCTCCCCGGCGGCAGCTACCCTGGGTAGCGGCTGTGTTTTTAACTTATTTACCAGCTCCCTTGGACGTAATTGCCACTACCGCCCGCTTTATCGAAGACAAGTTTGCCAACGAAGGCAGCGGGCACGACTGGGCGCACATTCGCCGCGTCTGGCTCATGGCCCGCCGCCTGGCTGCCGCGCATCCCGAAGCCGACACTTTGGTAACCGAGCTGGCCGCCCTGCTCCACGACATTGCCGACTGGAAATTCCACGGCGGCGACTACGAAGCCGGCCCCCGCGCCGCCCGCGCTTGGCTGCTCAGCCAGCAGGTTCCCGAAGCCACCATTGCCCGTGTCGAAACCGTCATCCGGGAGGTTTCTTTCAAAGGCTTGGGCGTGGCCACGCCGGTGTCATCTATCGAGGCAGCTTTGGTGCAGGATGCCGACCGGCTCGATGCGATTGGGGCCATTGGCATTGCGCGAGCGTTTGCCTACGGCGGGCACGCCGGCCGGCCCCTGCACGACCCCGCCATTGCGCCCGTGGCCCACGACAGTTTCGCCAGCTACCAGAAAAACGCGGCCCCCACGCTCAACCACTTCTACGAAAAGCTTTTTCACCTCAAAGACCGGATGAACACCGATGGTGCCCGCGTCGTTGCTGCCGAACGCCACGCCTTCATGGAAGCCTATGTGGCCCGCTTCCTGGCCGAGTGGGACGGCGAAGACTAAACCGCGCCCGCCGACGTTTGGCCCGGTGCGGGCCTGTGCCGCCTGTCCTATGCGTTACCTTTGCCCCATGAAGCTGTTTTTTCGCTCGTTGTTCTGCCTGCTGCTGGTAGCTGTGGCCAGCTGCCGCACCTGTCCCATTGAGTCCTGCCACACGCGCAAGGTGCACATGCACAGCGGCGTGAAATACCGGGGCCAGCCGCTCTGGAAGAAGCAGAACCCCGCCATCGGCGAGAAAATCAAAGTCTACAATTCTAAATCGGCCAAGCACGACAACGACCGTAGCAAGTCCATCCGGTAAGCCGGTTTCGGCAGCAGGAGGGAAGGTGCTGGTTTGGTGGTTTTACTGGTTGGGCAGTTGGAATCCCATCAACTCTGGCCCCATCCGATTTAAGCCCGAAAAAGGCCGCAGCGCTTGCCGTTGCGGCCTTTTTATTGTATCTTCGCACGCATATAAAGAACCATTCACCCTGCGGCTGAAAACCACCTTATTTGGGTTTTTTCAAGCCGCCTATCAACCCCCTCAATGGCGGAAGGCGAAAAAATCATTCCGATTAACATCGAAGACGAGATGCGGGGTGCCTACATCGATTACTCGATGTCGGTTATCATCTCCCGGGCCCTGCCCGATGTCCGCGACGGCCTGAAGCCCGTGCACCGCCGCGTGCTCTACGGCATGAGCGAGCTGGGCGTGGGCTACAACAAATCCTACAAAAAATCGGCCCGTATTGTGGGCGAGGTGCTGGGTAAATACCACCCGCACGGCGACTCCTCCGTGTACGACACCATGGTGCGTATGGCCCAGGACTGGAGCCTGCGCTACCCGCTGGTAGACGGCCAGGGTAACTTTGGCTCCGTCGATGGCGACTCACCGGCCGCTATGCGTTACACCGAGGCCCGCCTCAAGCGCATTGCCGACGAAATGCTTGGCGACCTGGACAAAGACACAGTTGACTTTCAGCCCAACTTCGACGACTCCCTCGAAGAGCCCAGCGTACTGCCCGCCAAATTCCCCAACCTGCTGGTAAACGGCACGTCGGGTATTGCCGTGGGTATGGCCACCAACATGGCCCCGCACAACATGACGGAAGTCGTGAGCGGCATCATTGCCTACCTCGACAACCCCGACATCACGGTGGCCGAGCTCATGCAGTACGTCACCGCACCTGACTTCCCCACCGGCGGCATCATCTACGGCTACGAGGGTGTGAAGCAGGCCTTTGAAACCGGCCGCGGCCGCGTGGTAATGCGCGCCAAAGCCACGTTCGAAACCTCGAAAACCGGCAAAGAGCAAATCGTCGTCACCGAAATTCCCTACATGGTGAACAAGGCGTCGATGATTGAAAAGACCGCCGCGCTCATCAACGACAAGAAGATTGAGGGCATTTCGGACATGCGCGACGAGTCGGACCGCGACGGTATGCGCATCGTCTACGACCTCAAGCGCGATGCCATGCCCAGCGTGGTGCTCAATAACCTGTACAAGTACACCCAGCTGCAAAGCTCCTTCGGCGTCAACAACGTGTGCCTGGTCAAAGGCCGCCCAATGACGCTGAACCTGCAGCAGCTCATCCAGTATTTTGTTGAGCATCGCGCCGAAGTCATCGTGCGCCGCACGCGCTACGAACTGGCCGAAGCCCAAAAGCGCGCCCACATTCTGGAAGGCCTGCTCATCGCCCTCGACCATCTGGACGAGGTAATTGCCCTCATCCGTGGTTCGCGCGACCCCGAGGTGGCCCGTGGCCAACTCATCTCGCGTTTCGCGCTGAGCGAAGTGCAGGCCCGTGCCATTCTGGATATGCGCCTGCAGCGTCTCACCGGCCTGGAACGCGACAAAATTGTGGCCGAGTACAATGAGCTGATGAAGCTGGTCGACTACCTGAAATCGGTGCTCGAATCAGAAGTATTGCAGCGTGGCATCATCAAAACCGAGCTCGAAGACATCCGGGAGCGGTACGGCGATGCCCGGCGCACGGAAATCAACTACATCGGCGGTGATTTCTCGACCGAAGACATGATTGCCGACGAGGCGATGGTTATCACCATTTCCCGCGAAGGCTACATCAAGCGTACCAACCTCGACGAGTACCGGGCCCAGGGCCGTGGGGGTGCTGGTTCGCGTGGGGCCATCTCCAAGAAGGACGACTTCACGGAGCACCTCTTCGTAGCCACTACTCACGAGTACCTGCTGTTCTTCACCGAGCTCGGCCGCGTGTTCTGGCTCAAAGTTTACGAAGTGCCGGAAGGAGGGAAGGCAACCAAAGGCCTGCCCCTGCAGAATCTCATCGAGATTCCGCGCGAAGACAAAGTCCGTTCCGTACTTAACGTGCGCGGCCTGAAAGACCCGGATTATTTGGAGAATACCTTCCTGATGTTCTGCACCGAGCAGGGCACTGTGAAGAAGACCCCGCTCGAAGCGTATTCGCGCCCCCGTACTGCCGGCATCAACGCCATCACTATCAACGAAGGCGACCGGATTCTCGATGTGCAGTTGCTGGCTCCGAATGCGGAAGTTATTCTAGCCTCGCGTTCCGGCCGAGCCGTGCGCTTCAACGAAAGCCAGGCCCGTTCGATGGGCCGGGCCGCCGCCGGCGTGCGTGGTATCCGCCTCGAAGATGTGCCGGGCAACCGCGTGGTAGGGATGGTATGTGTATCCGACCCCACCCAGGAATTGCTGGTGGTGAGTGAGAACGGTTTCGGCAAGCGCAGTGAGCTTGATGGATTCCGCGTCACGAAGCGTGGTGGCAAAGGTGTGAAGGCCATGAAACTTACCGATAAAACCGGTAGCCTGGTGGCCATCAAGGATGTTAATGACTCTGATGACCTGATGATTATCAATAAGTCGGGCATCACCATTCGTCTGCGCATGAGTGATTTGCGCACCATTGGCCGCGCCACGCAAGGCGTTCGGCTGATTAAAATCAGCGGTAACGATGAAATTTCTTCGGTAGCTAAAGTGGCCGCTGAAGAGAAGGAAGAAGAAACCGAAGCTGCACTGCTCGCCACCACCGAGGAAGGTGGGGCCTTGAGCATAGCCGCCATCAACGGTGCTGATAACGAAATCGTTGCTGATGATGCCGACGAGGCTGACGAAGCCGATGATGAGTTGGAAGAAGACAGCGATGACGAGGAAGATTCGGAGGATGAATCAGAATCGGACGACTTGGCATAATTGCTGAATAGGAGCGGGGCGGTCCATTTGGGTCGCCCCGTTTATTTTTGACGAACCCAAGGCCGGCAGCCATCGTTTCCGGATAAGGGTTTTGCCCCAAAACTCACTTTTTTTTCATTTTTCCCGCCATTATCAAACTAGGTGATTTCCGCCAAGTCCCTGAATCCCGGCATATTCCCGAACTCATGAAGAAGACATTTCTGACGATTGCCGTCGCCGTAGCCCTGGCCGGTGGGTTGCCCTCGCTGGGCTACGCCCAAACTTCAGCCGTCACCAACGCCATTCTCAACCAGCGCTCCGGCCTTTTGGACAAAGCCCGCACGGACATTGACAAAGCCATTGTGAATGAGAAGACCATGGGCAAAGCCAAAACCTGGTACACTCGTGGCGAAATTTACCAAGGTATGCTGGAGAGCCCTATTTACGGCAAGCAGCTACAGCCGGGCGAAGGCGTTCAAAAAGCTTATGAGTCTTACAACAAGACCATTGAGCTCGACACCAAGGATGGAGAATTTGGCAAGCAGGCAGTCGCTAAAATGGACGGCCTCTATGGCCGTGCATTCAACGATGCCGTGAATAGCTACAATGCCAAGGAGTACGACAAAGCCATTGAGAGCTATAAGCTAGCCTCCAAGATTAAGCCCCAGGATACCACTGCGGTGCTCTACTCGGCATATGCCTCGGAAGCCAAGCAGGATTATGCCGGTGCAAAAGCCAGCTACAATCAGCTGTTGGGCATGAATTATAAGTCGGTGACGATGTATTCGCGCTTGCTCCAAATGGCTAAGCAGCAAAACGATAATGCTGAAGCTGCTAAAGTACTGCAGCAGGCTCTGGCGGCATATCCCACAAACAAGGCCTTCATGCTGGAGGATTTGAACATGTCGCTTGCCAGTGGCAAGGGCGAAGATGCGCTTGCTAAAATCAATAAGTCCATCATTGCCGACCCCAGCAACTCGAATCTGTACGCGGTTCGCGGTTCGATGTACGACCAGCAGAAAAAGACTGATTTGGCGTTAGCGGACTATAAGAAAGCCGTGGAACTTGACCCTAATAACTTCGATGCACAGTTTAACCTCGGGGTATACAATTACAACAAAGCAGCAGATGCGTACACCAAAGCCAGTAAAATGGACCTGAAAACGTACCAGGCTTCGGGGAAGAAATTTGAAGCGGAAGGCAAAAAGTATTTTGAAGCCTCGGTTCCTTATTTTGAGAAAGCACTTCAATTGCAGCCTGATGACCGCAATACGTTGGCCTCGCTTCAGAAAGTGTATTTCCGTCTCGGCCGTACTGCTGATTCCGAAAAACTCAATGCAAAGTTGCAGAGTTTGAAGAAGTAGGGGAGATTGATTATTGAAAAAGGGCCCGCATTCTAATGCGGGCCCTTTTTTGTTGGCATATCAGGGATAGGAGCCCATTTTCAAAACTTAATTTAACATAATATAAATTATAGGACATATTCTATCGGCTATCAATAGCTTATTTAACAGGTCATTTATCCACGAGTTGGTAACCAATGGGTTTGCTTGTCCTTTTTGGTGTGCTACACACGGGGACTTTATTTCGGTTGGTCTGGTGAGTGTTCGGTATCATGTTTTTCGACTCGTAATCAATTGCAGCTCGTGATGAACCTCGTGAATGATATGCTTCGGTTATTGGCAAGACTTATTCTTATAGGCTTCGCCTCTGGTCACAGACTCTTGCTCTATAATTTCCTTTATTTTACTTGGTTTATTTGCCTGTAATTAGCTGTTTCACTTACGTCTTTGATATCGTTTTGAAAATTGTTTCGAGGTTTTAGTTACTAGAGGATTTGAATGTAATGGCTTATCGGGCATGTTAGAATAATCGGTTTATTAGTGTGGCCGGATAGTTTTTAAAATACGATAAATAAAAGTACAAAAACGTAGAAATTTATATACTTTATAATACTATTTCATGTCTTAGAATATTCCACCCTCTCCTATTATATAAGCAATAAGTTAACATTTGCCTGGTATAAAACTTATTCCCTTTGAATCTTAAGAAACAATTGCCTCTTAAAGAAACTAATGCTTCTAAGAGTTTTAAACTTCGAGAAACTTAGACAAAACACCAAATGCCTTTAAATTTTATATACTGTCGTGACACTCCTACTACTCCACAGATATAATACACCCGGATTAATTAGTCTAATAAAGTATATAAATTCCTTGTGTTATTTACTTTTTTAGACTATTTTTGTAATCTGAAAAAACAAATCCCTCAAGACAATGCCTAAGCTTATAGACTACCCCCGAACAAGTTATACCGGAGCATGGGAACTGGCCGAGATAACCGACGACACTGGCGGAAAATGTACCATAGAGACCGCAGCAAGAAAACTTAATAGAAAGGTTAGCGGCTCTTTCAAGGCCATTATTGGCTCTGCTGTCAAGTTTGGACTCATAACCAGCAAACGTGAGTTACTAACAACTACCACGCTATTTAAGCGGATTAAACACGCATATGATAAGCAGGAGGAACTAGCCTTCCACCGGGAAGCATTCCTGACTCCCCCCCTGTTCACACAGATTTGCCGAAAATTCCGCTCACGTGAATTACCCGTTCAGATGCTGGACGTAATGCTAATCCGGGAATTTGGTGTTGAGGAAATCAACTCGCAAGGGGTTGCAAAGGCATTCGTGGATGGCTGTCGAATGGTGGGGCTGCTAGATGAGCACAACACGATAGCCGACATTGATTCATTGTCGGCAAAACAGACTCCACGACAGCAACTGGCTAGCCCAGTCCCAAGAGCAAGCACGTTCAGACCAGAAAACGAACTTTCAGCCACTTCATTATTCATAGACCCAACGGAAACTGTCGAAAGGGCGCAAAGCTCTGTAAGTAGTTCAACACAAGATGATATCTTGTCAGAATACCAACCAATCAGGCCACTAGAGCAGTTACAGAAATCCGCTACTCAACCGATAGCACCGGTAAGTGAAGTACTCAAAAGAGATACCGATGCTATTGCCAGCCTATTTGGATTCACAACAGACCCTGCACTAACAACTGACCAACCCAGAAAAGAAGCTCAACCACTAGCAACACCGCCGACAATTAGCTCAACTCCTTCTGATACAAATGGCAAAATCGAAGTAGAAAATCAAACTACACCAATAGGAATCCCCACAAACTCATTTATCACCAGAATAGCCTATCAAATCCAAATAAGTGGCCCAGGGGTTAATACCGAACTTTCGATTACGGAAGAAGAAGACATAATACTTGCCATGGCCTTGCTCGAAAAAATCCGGCGGCAGATTAAGGCGTAGATATCTGTCTAAAAATGCATAGATTCAGCAGAATGACCAAACCTGACAATTAAAGCTCGGTCAAATGACGGGTATTGGGCAGACGGTGACGTTCTTGCAGCACGTCGATTACCTGCGCAGTGGTAACACCAGAGGCTTCCAGGAGCACCAGAAGATGATACAGTAAATCGGCAACTTCACCGGGCAGAGTGGCGTGACTACCGGAAACTGCATCGATTACGGTCTCTACGGCCTCCTCACCCACCTTCTGGGCAATTTTCGCTATGCCTTTGTTGAATAGTGAAACCGTGTACGAAGTCGGTGCGCGTTCCGGGAAGCGGTGACGCTCAGCAATAAGGCGCTCAAGACTGGCCAGAAAACCGATGGGAGCCGCTGGCGGGACCACCTCATCAGCCTGTACAAAGCAGCTAATCGTGCCCCGATGACAGGTAGGACCTGCCGGTAGTGCCCGAATGAGAACAGTATCCGCATCGCAATCAATATGCGTGCTCACTACTGTGAGGAAATTGCCGCTTGATTCGCCTTTGGTCCAAAGGCGGTTTTTCGACCGTGAGAAAAACGTAACCCGTCCCTCCTGTTGGGTTTTGGCCCAGGCCTCAGCATTAAAATACCCTAGCATCAGCACCTGTCCGGTGTCAGCGTCCTGAATGATTGCCGGGGCCAAACCGGTAGAGGCATCAAATTGAAGGCTAGTTGAGGACGTGGAAGCAGCAGACATATTAGGTTAATATCGTTACACAGATAATTACAGGCGCACGGCGACACCAGCCGCGTGCAGGTACTGCTTGAGTGCGGGCAAAGCCGTTTCGTTGAAGTGAAAGATACTGGCGGCCAGAGCGGCATCGGCCCCACCAGCTTCAAAAACGGCCGTGAAATCGGAGGGTTGTCCGGCTCCACCGGAGGCAATAACGGGCACGGATACGGCATCACTGACAGCGCGGGTTAGCTCTAGGGCAAAACCGGACTTGGTACCGTCGTGGCTCATCGAGGTCAGCAAGAGCTCACCAGCTCCCGAATCGGCGGCCATGCGGCACCAATCTACCGCCTGATGGCCGGTGGGCGTGGTGCCGGCCCGCGTCATTACCTGCCATTCGCCTTGCACGAGGCGGGCATCGACGGCGACCACCACACATTGGGAACCGAAACGCCGCGCCAAATCCGAGATGAAAGCCGGCCGGGCCAGCGCGGCCGAGTTGATGGAAACCTTATCGGCTCCGCTGAGCAGTAGGGCTTCTACGTCGCCCACGGTGCTGATACCACCGCCCACGGTGAAGGGAATATCCAGCACCCGGGCCACATCGCGAACCAAGTCCGTGAGGGGCTGGCGGCGCTGGTTGGTGGCGGTAATGTCGAGAAAAACCAGCTCGTCGGCACCTTCCTGGGCGTAACGGGCAGCCAGGGCCACCGGTTCGCCGGCATCGCGCAGGCCTTCAAATTGAATGCCCTTCACGGTGCGGCCGTCGCGCACGTCCAGGCAGGGAATGAGTCTTTTCTTAACCACAGTGGTAGCCGTTTAATGGATGCCGGGCATCTGAATTTACTACAGGAATCGCTGCAAATCGGCCAAGGCAATAGTGCCTTCGTAAAGCGCCTTGCCGATGATGGCACCGTGCATACCAGCTTCCGCCAGCAGCTCAAGGTCGGCAATGGTGGTTACGCCCCCGCTGGCTATAAACCTGGCCGCGGGGAACTGTTGCACCAGCAAACGATAGGTGGACAGGGACGGTCCCTGGAGCAGCCCGTCTTTGCTCACGTCGGTACAAATAAAGGTGGTGCCACCGGACGCCAGGTAGTCCGCAATGAAACCACTGAGGGTCAGTGCACTCTGGTCAACCCAGGCATTGATGACAATGTGCGCGTCTTTGTAGTCAGCTCCCAGAAAAATGGTGTCGGGCCCGTACTGTGCCAGCCAGGCCTTCACAGTAGCAGGCTCACGCACGGCCAGGCTACCGGCGGTGGCGTGAGAGGCCCCAGCAGCAAGCACCTGTGTTAGCGCAGCTTCTGTCTGAATGCCCCCACCGGCATCGATGTCGAGGCTGGTTTGGCGGGCAATGGCTTCCAACACGGCCAGATTAACGGGTTGGCCGGCACGGGCACCGTCGAGGTCAACCAGGTGCAGGCGACGCAACCCTGCATCGGCAAAACGCCGGGCGACGGCGACTGGGTCGGCATCGTAGGTGGTTTGCCGGGCAAAATCACCGGCGCTCAGCCGCACGCATTGGCCATTGATGAGGTCGATAGCGGGAATAATTTCCACTGGGTATTGATTTTGTGATGAGTTGTCGACGACTATAGCGCCAGGAAATTGGCCAGAATGCGTGTGCCCACCGGCCCGCTTTTCTCCGTGTGAAACTGCACGCCGTAGAAGTTTTCGTGCTGCACCGCCGCGCTAAATGGGCCGGGATGCGCAGCCTGGGCAATAGTATAGGGCCCCACGGCAGCGTAATAGCTATGCACGAAGTAGACGTGGTCGGCTTCGGTAAGGCCTGCCAGCAAGGGCCCGCGCAAGGCCTGGAGGTTATTCCAACCCATGTGGGGAACTTTATGGGCAGCATCAGGAACGAAGCGCTGGACCTTAAAAGGTAGCAGCCCGAGCATGGGCGTATCGTTCTCGTCACTGTGCGTGCCGAGCAGCTGCATTCCCAGGCAAATGCCCAGAAACGGTTGGGTCAGAGTGGGCAAAACCAGGTCCAGTCCTGATTCGCGCAGGGCTTGCATGGCGGATGATGCTTCGCCTTCACCCGGAAAAAGCACTTTGTCGGCGCGTCGCAATACTTCGGGGTCGGCAGTCAGGGTAGCCTGGGCACCTAGTCGCTCCAGGGCGAAGAGGACCGATTGCACATTCCCACCTTTATAGTCTACCACTGCAATTTCCATAACACGAACTAAATTAACCCAAATGGGTAATATCAAATATTAACCATTTGGATATAAAATCATTGCTTAAACTTTTCTGCCGGCTAATTACAAAATCCCTTTTGTACTGGGAATAGCCGCTGATTCGTCGCGTTGCAAAGCCATTTTGATGGCCTTGGCCACAGCTTTGAAAATGGCTTCAATCTTATGGTGTTCGTTATCGCCTCGGCAGGAAATATTGAGCGTTGCCCGCGCATTGTCGGTAAAGGACTTAAAGAAGTGGAAGAACAGCTCAGTAGGCAAGTCCCCTACCCGCTCACGCTTGAATTCGGCATCCCACACTAACCAGGGCCGGCCGGAAAAATCGATGGCCGCCTGGGCCAGGGCTTCGTCCATGGGCAGCAGGAAACCGTAACGGGCTAGGCCGCGCTTGTCGCCCAAGGCCTGGGAGAAGGCGGTACCGAGAGCTAGGGCCGTATCTTCCACGGTGTGATGTTCATCAATGTGCAAATCGCCTTTTACACTAATGTGTAAGTCGATTCCACTGTGACGCCCCAACTGCTCCAGCATGTGGTCGAAGAAACCCAAGCCCGTATGAATATCGGTTTGGCCGGTGCCGTCCAGGTTTAAGCGGATGGCAATCTGGGTTTCGTTGGTGTTGCGCTCGATGACGGCTACACGGGCCGGGTAGCGCAGAAAATGGTAGATGGCATCCCAGCTGGTGGTAGTGAGTGCGGCGCGCGGGTCGGGCTCCTCTCCTATCAGAATGGATTGGCTGCCGAGATTTTCCGCGAGCTGGACATCGGTGAGGCGGTCGCCGATTACGTAGGAGTTGCGCAGGTCATACTCGTTGGCGGGGTCGAGGTACTGACGGAGTAAGCCCGTGCCGGGCTTGCGGGTGGGCAGGCCTTCGTGTGGGAAGCTGCGGTCGACGTGCTCAGCGGCGAAATGGACGCCTTCGTTGGCGAGAATATCGCGCATTAGCTGATGGGCCGGCCAGAAGGTGTCCTCGGGGAAGCTGGCCGTGCCCAGCCCGTCCTGGTTGGAAACCAAGACCAGTTCGTACTCGGGCAAATCGCGGGCAATGCGGGCCAGTGCGCTGATGGCTCCGGGTAGGAACTGGAACTTATCGGGCGTGAGGCCGTCGATTTGCTGGCTGGGCTGCGGCTCCACGAGAATGGTGCCGTCGCGGTCGATGAAAAGCGCCTTTTTCAACTCAATAGGGATTTAACGAGGTACGAGAAAACAGGGACTGGCCCGGTAATTTATTGGATGTGGGACGCGGCAACCGAAGATTGTTCGGCCCCGATTTCAGTAAGGGCCTGCACAAGCTGTACGTTTTCTTCCGCAGTACCAACCGTGAGGCGAAGGCAGCCGGCGCAGCCGGGCTGGGTGGTGCGGTTGCGCACAACAATGCCCCGACTGCGGAGCTGGTCATACACGCCAGTAGCATCGACGGTGAAGCGCACCAACAGAAAGTTTGCATCGGAGGGAAAAATATGCTCCACGATGGCCAACTGCGCCAGCTTTTCAACGAGCCAACGACGGCCGTCCAGCAATTCTGCGCGCATTTCGGGCAACTGTGGCGCGGCAGCCAGGGCGGCCAGCGCATGCTGCTGGGTAGCGGCCGAGATATTATACGGCGGCTTGATTTTGTCGAGGTAAGCAATGAGCTGAGCCGATGCATACGCCACACCCAGCCGCAAGCCGGCCAGGCCCCAGGCTTTGGAGAAAGTCTGCATTACTACCAGGCGCGGGAATTCGGCCAGGCGCGTAATCCAACTGGGCGCATCGGCAAAGTCGGCGTAGGCTTCATCGACGACGACCAGGCCCCGGAAGTTGCGCAGGATGGTTTCGATGGCCTCCTGCGCCAGCAGATTGCCGGTAGGGTTATTCGGCGAGCACAGGAAAACCAACTTGGCGTTGGAAGCGGCTAGTTTTTCGGCGGCATCGGGGGGCAGCTGGAAATCGGCGTTCAGCGGCAGACGTTCCACGCGCACATCGTTGAGATTGGCGGCCACCTCGTACATGCCGTAGGTGGGCGGGCAGATTACGATGCTGTCCTGGCCCGGCGTGCAGGTGAGGCGCACGAGCAGGTCGATGGCCTCGTCGGAACCGTTGCCAAGGAAAATCTGGTTCGGCGCTACGCCTTTGAGGCGGGCCAAATCGGCCTTGATGGCACGCTGGTGCGGGTCGGGGTAGCGGCTGAAATCATCCGGGCCGACGGAACCCAGGCTGTTCTCATTGGCATCGAGCATGACCGGGGCCATGCCCTCAAATTCGTCGCGGGCCGAGGAATATGGCTGCATCCGCTCCACGCTGGGGCGGATGAGGCCGGCGTAGGGATTCGCCAGCGTAACGGCAGCAGCCGGGGAAGCACTAGAATTCAGCGCAGCCAGTCGCAGGGTGACGGCGCGGGCGTGCGCGGCCAGGCCTTCGGCTTCGGCCATGGTTTCCACTACCGGGCCGATGACTTGTAGGCCCTGAGCCGACAGGCGCTGGAAGGTGATTTTTTTGACGAATGAATCGAGCGACACGCCGCTATACTGGCGGGCATAGCCACTGGTGGGCAGCGTGTGGTTGGTGCCGGAGGCGTAGTCACCCACAGCTTCCGGTGTGAGGTGGCCCAAGAATACGGAGCCGGCATTGGTGACCTGGGCGGCGAGAGCATCCGCGTTGTCGGTGGCCAGGATGAGGTGTTCCGGGGCGTACTGGTTGGAGAACTCCAGCATGCTGTTAGCATCCGGCAGCAGAATGGCGCGGCTGCTTTCCAGCGCCTGCGCGGCCACGTCGCGCCGGGGCAGCAGGGCCAGCTGGCGGGCTACTTCGGCCTGCACCTGCTCTAGTACCGCGCTGGAATCACTCAGCACCACCACTTGCGAATCGGGGCCGTGCTCGGCCTGCGACAATAAATCGGCAGCGACAAAAGCTGGGTTGGCACTGGCATCGGCAATGATTAACACCTCCGAAGGGCCGGCGGGCATATCGATGGCCACTCCGAATTCGGCGGCGGCCAGTTGCTTGGCGGCGGTGACGTAACGGTTGCCGGGACCGAAGATTTTATCCACGGCGGGCACGGTGGCCGTGCCCAGCGCCAGCGCCGCCACGGCTTGCGCCCCGCCGGCTTTCACTACTTTATCGATTCCCAACAGCTGCGCTACGAATAGGATGACCGGGCTCACCGAGCCGTCGGCTTGCGGCGGGGTGCACACCACTACCTCCGGGCAGCCGGCCAGCCGGGCCGGCACGCCCAGCATCAGCAGCGTGCTGAACAAAGGGGCTGAGCCGCCGGGCACGTATAAACCTACGCGTTGCACCGGCACCGCCCGGCGCGAGCACACCACGCCCGGCATGGTTTCAACCCGCAATTCGGGCTCACGCTGGGCGGCGTGGAAGGCTTCAATGTTGGTTTTGGCCTGGCGGATGGCGGCCTGTAAATCGGCCGGAACCAGGGTGGCAGCTGCGGCAAATTCAGCTTCGGAAATCAGCAGGCTGGCCAGCGTGGCTTTATCTAATTCGGCGGCTAACGTCAACAGCGCGGCATCGCCACCGGCGCGAACCTGCTCAAAGATGGCCCGGACGCGGGCGGCTACCTGGGGCGCTTCGGCGGCGGCAGGGCGCTGCTGGAGCGCGGGCCAAGTGCTGGGGTCGGGATAGGAATAGAGCTGCATGGCGAACCGGGCTAGGCAATCATCTTTTCGATGGGCAGCACGAGAATGCCCTCCGCACCCACGGCTTTAAGCTGGCTGGTGATGTGCCAGAACTCATCCTCCTGCACCACCGACTGCACCGAAACCCAGCCGGCCTCGGCCAGCGGCGTGACGGTGGGCGACTTGATGCCCGGCAGCAGGCGGCGCACTTCCTCCAGGGCCGACACGGGAGCATTCAACAGAATGTATTTGCTGCGCTTAGCACGACGCACGGCCTGCATCCGGAACTGGAGTTGCTCCAGCAGGTCCTTTTGCTCGGCGGTGAGGTTGGGCTGGGCAATGAGCACGGCCTCGGAACGGAAGACGGTTTCAACTTCGCGCAGGCCGTTGCCGAGCAAGGTCGAGCCGCTGCTCACGATGTCGCAAATAGCCTCAGCTAGGCCAATGCTGGGCGCGATTTCAACCGAGCCGCTAATGGTGTGCAGGTTGGCCTGCACGCCGTGCTCGGCCAGGTAGCGGCCGAGGATATTGGGGTACGAGGTAGCGATGTTCTTGCCCTGCAGCGCTTCGATGGACGGATAAGCATCGGCGCGGGGCACGGCCAGGCTCAGGCGGCACTTGCTGAAACCAAGGGTTTCGACTTCGAGGTTGGGATAGCCGGCTTCCACTAGCACGTTCTGGCCCACGATGCCGAGGTCGGCCACGCCGTCCTTCACGTAACCGGGGATGTCATCGTCGCGCAGAAACAGGATTTCGAGCGGGAAATTGGTGGCTTCCGTTTTGAGCTTGTAGGACGTGCTCAGGAAATTGATGCCGCACTCGCGGATAAGGGCAAGAGAGTCCTCGCTCAGACGGCCGGACTTTTGAATAGCTAAACGGAGCATGAAATGGGGTAACTAGCGGGCGCGGCCCCGATGGGGCACACATTGGATATAGCCCTAACGCAATTTAGACGGCGTATGGCTGAATTTCCCGCAAAGTGAAATGGTGAAGCCCGGGGCACGCACCCCGAACGCGGCGGTGGAGACTCGGGCAACCGGTGCTAAGCTAGCACCCGGCACACAACCCGGCCTCCCACAGATGGTGGTGATGATGACCGTGGCCCACAACGGCGCAGCTGCCAGCCGAAGCGGGAAGCGAAACCAGTGAAAACGAAAAGGCGAAGGCGGTCATTGCGGCTGCAAAGGTAATTCGGAAAGCCAAACGGGCAAGTCCGGGTAAAGGTTTCAGGTGTAGCGTGGACTTTGTCGTCCGCGCCCTCACTCCTGTGGTCCGGCCTGCCTGACTCAGGGCTGCGGACTACAAAGTCCACGCTACACCTGAAACGGCGCTAAAAGCGCGCAATCATCCGCAGATTAATTATGCGCTGCGAGAGGTAGTTAGGCACGGAATACGTCACCCCATTCACGTCCTGCAAATAGCTATAGCCGGCCACGTTGTTAGCGCCAAATACGTTGAGTATTTCCAGGCCCAGCCAGAGGCTTTCGAAGCTGTAGAAATGGGCTTTGGGCGCGTTGTTATTTTTCAGGCCAACTACTTTGGAGAAGCCCAAATCGACACGGTTGTAGCTGCGGGTGAGGTCGGCGGTACCGCGCCGGTCGGGCAGGTTGGGCGGGCTGAACGGCAGGCCGGTGCCGAATACAAAGTTGACATAGCCGCGCACCGATGGATTATTCGGGAGGTGGTCCTGAAAGAAAATGCCCACGTTCAGACGCTGGTCCTGCGGACGGCGGATGTAGCCCTTGGGCTCACGGCCGGTCACCTTGCCATTGGCATCGACTACGTTCATCGAGTCGCCATCCACATTTTCGCGGGTCGTGAGTACGCCGAGGCTGAACCAAGATTCGGCCCCCTTCACAAATTCGCCGCTGATGCGGGAATCGAAGCCGGCGGCGTAGGCGCGGGCATTGTTCTTAGCAAAGTAGCGCAGACGCACGTTGTCCACGTCGTAGGGTACCACGTCGGTGAGGTACTTATAGTAGGCTTCGGCCGAGAACTTGAACGGCCGGCCGTACTGCTGGAAGCTGATTTCCTTGCCCACGATGAAATGGTAGGATTTCTGGGCGCGCAGCTCCACGTTCAGGTTAGCGGTTTGGATGAGGGGCTGGGTGGGGTCGGTGCGGTCGCCGGCCTGGTTGCGCAGCTCGCGGTAGAACGGCGGCTGGTAGTACACGCCCACCGCCGCCTTGAACGAGCGGTTGGGGTGTGAGCGGCTGATTTGCGAGAACTGCACCCGGGGGCTGATAACCAACTGGCCGTTGGTAGTCCAATAGTGCGCCCGCGCCCCGTAGGTGAGCGTGGTCAGCGAATCGAGGTTCCAGGTGTCCTGCACGAAGCCCTGGGTGCGGGTGCTTTCCAGGCTCAAGTCCGATATCAGACGGGTGCGGCGGGCATCGGGCACGAAATCGGCTGAGTCGGCGAAGCTATACTCGTCGAGCTTGTCAGTAATTTTTTCGCGGCCGATTTTAGCGCCCCAGCGCACGGTGTGGTTGGCGGCGGGCGTCCAGCGGCCCCGGGTTTCGGCCGTGAAAATCCGAGCTGTGAGATTGTTGCGCGAGTGCTTGAACTGTGAGCCGATGTCGCGTTGGCGCACGGCTTGGTTGAAATCGGGCGAATTAGGGTCGCGGTTGATTTCGGCGAAGGTGTAAGCCGCTTCCACGTCGCGGTACTCAAACTCGCGCGAAACCAGGGCCGAGCCCAGAAGCTCCATTTGCAGCTTCGAGGAGAAGTCGTGCTTCAGGTTCAGGCCGGTTTGGTAGGTATCGAACTGCATCCGCTCGCGGCCATCGTAAGCGATGAACACGCGGGTGAACTGGTTGGTCCCGGTCGAGAACGTGGCTTGGCCAGTTTCGGGCGAGAAACGGTAGTCGTTGTGGGCCACCACGCCGAGCAGGCCCAGCGTGGTGCGCTGCATGTCATCCTTCTTGCCCAGGCCGATGTTCACGAAGGCTTGCGCGTCGTAGAAAGTCGGGTTGTAGCCGCCCTGCGCTTGTTTCAGCGAACTCAGCACGTACTGCGCATTTTTGTAGCGCACCCCGGCCAGGTAGCTGACGCGGCCATTGGCCGAGCGGGCTTCGGCGTGGGCCGCGCCGCCCACCAAGCTGGCCGTAAGCGAGGCCGCAAACTTCTCCGGCGTCTTGTAATCCACGCTCAGCACCGAGGCCAGCTTGTCGCCATACTTCGGCTGCCAGCCGCCGCTGCTGAACTCTACCTGCTTCACCAAATCGGGGTTGATGAAGCTCAGTCCTTCCTGCTGGGCTGAGGTAACGAGAAACGGCCGGTAAATCTCGAAACCATTGACGTACACCAGGTTCTCATCGTAGTTGCCGCCGCGCACATTGTAGGTGCTGCTCAACTCATTATTCGACACCACGCCGGGCAGCGTCTTCAGAATGGCGTTGAAATCGCCAAACGGCGAAGGGAGCTCCTTAGCCGAGCGCGGGTCGATGCGCGTGATGCTGACCTGCTCACGGGTATCGGCTTGGTTGGAACGGCCGGTCACGCGCACGTTACTCAACGCCTTGGTATCAAGGCGCATGGTCAAGCGAAAGGGCTTGTCAGCATCAGCAGGCAGCCGGAGCGGCTGCCGCAGCGTGATAAAGCCCAGGCGGCGCACCACCAGCACCACATTCTGGCCCGCCGCCGGCACCCGGACGGGCAGCGAAAACGTGCCATCGGCATTGGTATTGGTGCCGCCGGGCTGGCCCTCCACTCCCACCGCCGCCAGCTCCAGCGGCTGCCCGCTGGCATCGCGCAGCGTGCCCGTGAGGGTCACCAGCGTGCCCGGCGTGGTTTGTTCCGGACTGGTGACCTGCGCCTGAACCGTAGTTACCAACAACGGCCCCAGGGCCAGGCTGCCCAGCAACGCCAGGCGGCACTCAACTTTCCTAATAACTGGCACTGACGGCAACGTGGTTTGGGTTGGGCGGCGTAGAGGGTTGTTTCACGGGGCTAAAACGAGCAGGTCGCCCAACTATTGCCGGCGGCCGGCGGCTACCGCGTCCATTTCCAGGCCGGTCAGGTGGTCGCGCAGCCTGGCCAGCGTGGCCACCGGCCCCTCGGGCGCGCTGAACACGAAATTGCCTGCCACCAGCACATCAGCCCCGGCTTCCACCAGCGGGCCGGCGTTGTCCATGTTCACGCCGCCATCCACTTCAATCAGCGCATCCGAGCCGGTATCAAGCAGCAGCTCTTTCAGCATGGCCACTTTTTTCAGCGTATTCGGTATGAAGGCCTGCCCGCCGAAGCCCGGGTTCACCGACATCACCAGCACCACGTCGAGGTCGGCGGCAATGTCTTCGAGCAATGACACCGGCGTGGCCGGGTTCAGAGCTACGCCGGCCCGGCAGCCCAGCTGCTTGATTTGCTGCACCACGCGGTGCAGGTGCAGGCAGGCTTCGTAATGCACCGTGATGCTGCTGGCCCCCGCGTCGCGGAAAGCGGCCAGATAGTGATGCGGCTCCTCAATCATGAGGTGCACGTCAATTGGTTGTTTAGCGTAGCGGGCCACGGCTTGCAGCACGGGCAGACCAAACGAAATATTGGGCACAAACCGGCCGTCCATCACATCAAAGTGCAGCCAGTCGGCGGCACTGGTCGCGAGACGCTCGGTTTCGGCTTGCAGGTTGGCCAGGTCGGCGGCCAGAAACGATGGAGCCAGCAAGGGCGTGCGGCGGGATGCATTCATGGGCACGAAGATACACAACCGTGCGCTCCTTAAATACGGGCAGGCGCCCACTTCGGCGCTACTTTTGTGGCGGGCCACCACGCCTGCTTCCGTTCCCCGCGCAGTGCTTGCCGGGTGGCTTCTTTTCACCTCCTCGTTTCTCCGTGCCTCACCTCGTCCCCCTCCTTATTCGCGGCATCAACAACCTTTCCGATGCCCGCTACTGCGCCGGCATGGGTGCCGATAAACTGACCTTTATTCTCGACCCCAGCCTGCCCGGGCACCTCGACACCAAGAGCGTAAAAGAGCTGGCCGGCTGGATTGCCGGAGTTGAACTGATAGGTGAGTTCGACCATCTCAGCGCCCATGAAATTAACGCAATATCCGCCGAATGCAGCCTGGATGCCGTGCTGCTACGTACCCCACGAACCGACGAGGAATTAGCCGAAATCGCTCCGCCGGTGTATATAGAATTAGCAGCAAATTCTACGGCCTTGGCTAAGCCCCTGCCCGCTTCGCCCGTTGGTTTTTTACTGGAATTACCCGCGGCCGAAACGCCGGAAACACTCGCCGCGCTGCAACATCTCAGCTCACAAAATCCGCTGTGGCTCGGCCCAGGTCTGCAACCAGACCGCGCCCGCGCCCTAGCCACTTCCCTCCCATTAGCCGGCCTCGTGTTCCCCTCGGGCGACGAAGTGAAGCCCGGGCTGCGCGATTTCGACCAGTTGGAGGCCGTATTTGAGGCACTGGAAACTGAATAAATTGGCCCCGTTTCTAAGCGAAACGCCCCCGCAGTACCATTCCATAATGGTTTCTGCGGGGGCGTTTCGTTTGACGCTAAGCCGGGCTAGTTTATGTCAGCCGAAACTGCACGTATTTGATGGGCACCCCAATGGCACGGTACTTTCCTTCAAAATTGGTCTGAATAGCCTGCGCTTCGGTGAATTCCGGAGCCGTTTCCGCGTACAAATCCCACGTAAACCGCTCAACGGTAGTGCCGGGACGGGCCGCCAATGTTTCGAGCGTGTATTCAAAAAGACCCTCATTATCAGTCTTCAAGTGCAGCAGGCCGCCCGAGGTTAACAATTGTTCATAGAGCCCCAAGAAGCGTGGCGAAGTCAGCCGGCGCTTGATATCGCGGTCGCGGGGCCGCGGGTCGGGAAAGGTTATCCAGATTTCATCCAGTTCGCCGGGGCCGAACTGCGCGGCCAAAGCCTCAGCCCGCATCCGCACAAAGCCGACGTTGGTCAGGCCCATTTCGGCGGCGCGGGTGCTGCCCCGCCAGATGCGCTCGCCTTTGATGTCGAGTCCCAGAAAATTGCGGCTGGGATGGCGCTGGGCCAGGCCTACGGTATATTCGCCCTTTCCACAGCCCACTTCCAGGGTCAGCGAATGGGGCTCGCGGAAGAAATCGGTACGCCAGCGGCCACCCAGCTGTTCGTATTCGGGCTTACCCGGCTCAATGATGTCGGGACGGGAGGCGTTATCGGTAAAACGCTGAAGCTTAACTCGGGGCAAATCAGTAGGTATGTGTTGTGGTACAAAGGTAAAGCAGACCGATTAGGCGGTGGCGTATAGTTCCTCCACCTCGGCTACCACGAAGGTGCTGCCGCCAATGAAAACTACATCGGCCGGGCCGGCGGCGGCTCGGGCTGCCGCTACCGCCGCCGCTACCGAGCCGTAGGCCTGCCCATGCAGGCCTAGCAATGCTCCTTGCTCAGCCAACTCGCCAGCAGGCAAGGCCCGGGGAATAGTAGCCGCGCAGAAATAATAAATACCCTCCTTTGGCAATAAAGCCAGCATGGAAGCCACGTCCTTATCGTTCACCGTGCCGATTACCAAATGTAAACGCTCATGCGGAAGCCGTTGTAATTGAGTGACTACTGCTTTCAAGCCGGCTGCGTTATGCCCCGTATCACAAACCACCAATGGCTGGCGACCGATGATGCTCCAGCGCCCGCGCAAACCCGTAAGCGCCGTTACCTGGCGCAGGCCGGTGCGCACGGCCGCTTCCGTGATGCGGAATCCCAAGGCCCGTAGCTCATCCAGAGTGGCCAGCACGCCGGGTAGGTTGAACTGCTGGTAGTCGCCGGGCAGACCCAGTTCGGCATCGGGCAGGTAAGGGCGGCCATGCTGGCTGATTTTCAATGGGCGCAGGCCAGTTTCAAGCGAAGGCTCGGCAGCAAACGTTGCCTGATATATTTGGTCGGCAAAAACGAGGTGCGCGAGCTTCGCGGCGGCTTCGTTCCGGAATACCTGCGCTACTTCGGGCTGGGTCTGGCTTACCACTACCGGCACGCCGGGCTTTACGATGCCGGCTTTCTCGCCCGCAATTTCGGGCAGTGTATTGCCCAGCAGCGCCTGGTGGTCGAAGCTGATGTTGGTGATGAGCGACACCAGCGGCGTGATGATGTTCGTCGAATCGAACCGCCCGCCCAGGCCAACTTCCACAATGGCAATGTCTACTCGCTGCTGCGCGAAGTAGTCGAACGCCAGCGCCACGCACATCTCGAAGAACGACGGCTTGATTTCTTCGAATAGTGGCCGCCAGCGGGCCACCCACTCCACCAGATACGCTGGAGTCAGCTCCTGCCCATTCACCCGAATCCGCTCCGTGAACTCGCGCAGGTGGGGCGAAGTGTACAGGCCCACCTTATAGCCGGCGGCCTGAAGCACCGCCGCCAGCAGGTGCGAACTGCTGCCTTTGCCATTAGTGCCGGCCACGTGCACACTCCGGAACTTCCGCTCCGGATGCCCCAGCGCTTCAGCTAAGGCCAGGGTATTGCCGAGGCCTTTTTTGAAGCCAGCCGCGCCCACCCGCTGAAACATGGGCAGTTGCTCGTAGAGATAAGTAAGGGTTTCTTGATAAGTCACAGGGTAGTGAAAACGAGGAGAAAGCACAAATTAACGGCATTCCGGGCTTATGCCCACAAAAAAGCCCCGCCGTCTGCTAACAGACGACGGGGCTTGTATCGGCTTTCAGAAAGGCTATTTAACCGAAAATTTAAACGTATAAAAACCCGTTGCGCCCCCGGGGGCCGAATTGGTTTTGATAAAATTGGTATCGAGAAGTTTGTCGCGGCACAGCTTTTCCTGCGCGGGCGATACGTTGCCCGACACCTTGGTCACTGACTCCACTTCGCCATCCGCCGTAATCTTGATTTTGAAGCGAATGACGCCCGAGTTGTCATCCACCGATTCAACGACCGGCTTGCTCTCGAAGCGCCAGCCGCTCATTTCGAGGCCGCCGCTGCCCGGGCTGCTGCCACTACCACCCCGGCCGGGAGCCCCGTAAAGCGCGGTAGCATCGAGCGTACCATTCGGGTCGCCCTGGTCGCCCACGGTGCCCGGATGGTCGCCGTTATTGTTGCCCGTGGGGGCATTGCTGGTGCCATTTACGCCATTGCCGCCGCCGGTAGCGCTGCCTTTGGGAGCGAAGGTCACGGCTACTTTGCGAGGCACTTTCGGGGCAGCTTTTACTTCCTCTTTGGGTGGCGCGGGCGTTTCAACCGGTGCGGCCGATACGGGGCTTTCTTCAGCCTCGCTGGTGATTATCTTCTCCTGCGAGGGCGGCGTGGGGTCGGGCGTGGCCACAGCTACGGGGCGTGGCTGCGGGTCGGGGCTGGCCTGGGGCGGGCGGCTGTCTTCGCGGGTGGGCGAGTTATTGGCCGTAGCCATGCTCTGCACATTGCCCGAGCCCGCCTCGTCGAGGCCGTAGTTCAGTTCCACGCCATCGCCGCCCCCCAAGGGGGCCAGTGGCGGGTTCGGGCCTTTGAAAACGGAGAAAATGAACAGCAGCAACAGCACCCCATGTACTACCAGGGTGCCAATCAGGCCTTCGCGGCGGTGCGGTTCTTGATAGTCGATAGCCATGATGCAGTGTGCGCTTTACCAGCTAAAAACGGATTATTTACCGGCCGCCTGCTGGGCCTGGGTGGCCATCACCATTTTCAGCTTGAGCCGGTTGCCAATCTCTAAAATGTCAACCAGCTTCTGAACGTTCAATGAGGCATCGACGCGCAGCACGACGGTAGGCTGCTCGGTGGTTGGGGCATTGCCGACCAAAGCCACCAGCTCGGGCTCCACATTGCCGGGCGCGACGGGCTTTTTGTTCACAAAATACTGCCCGGCCGCATCCACCGAAATGGTGATGGGCTGCTTCATCACCTGCTTGCTGGATTTAGCATTCGGCAGCAACAGCTTAATTACGTTGGGGTTAACCAGCGTTGAGGCAATCAGAAAGAACAACATCAGGAAGAACATGATGTCATTCATGGCCCCGGTTTCGACGTGCGACGTGAGACGGTGACGGCGGGAAAGATTCATAACTATTTGAGTTATGAGTTAAGAGTTAGGAGTTAAGCGTTAAGAGTTAACGAAGCGAATCCGAAGACTCAGGCGACGCCAACCCTTAACACTTAACTCCTAACTCTTAACTCAATTAGTTGTCCTGCAGAATGTCCATGAACTCAATGGCCGAGTTTTCCATACGGAACACCATGCGCTCAACCAGAATGCTCAGCCAGTGGTAGCCAACGTGGGCAATGATGCCAACGATGAGGCCGGTAGCTGAAGTCACGAGCTTGACGTACAGGCCATCAGCCACCTGGGGGATACCAAACTCCTTGGTAGCGGCAATGGAATAGAAAATCTTGATTACCCCGATGATGGTACCCACGAAGCCAATCATCGGCGCGATGCCGGCGATAATGCCCAGGATGCTGATGTTTTTTTCGAGGCGGGCGATTTCAATTTTGCCCACGTTTTCCACGCTGGTTTCGATTTCCTTCAGCGGCAGGCCGATGCGGCGCAAGCCTTTCTCTACCATGCGGGCCAGTGGCGAGGAATTCTGCGCACAATAGAGCTTGGCCCCGGCCAAGTCGCCCTTCACCATAAGCGAACGGATGCCGGCCATGAAAGCATCGGGGTTGCCGGCGGCCCGGCGGATGGTGAAATAACGTTCAATAATAATGTAAACCGAGAGAAGCGAAAGGGCTACCAGCGGAATCATTATCAGTCCACCGCGTAGCAGCAGGTCGATGACGGGGACACTGGTATCGGCAATTGGAGCAGCAGCAGCGGCGGCAGTATTAACAGTATCGGCAGCGGCAGGAACCACTTGCAGGAGGAATACGGACATGCGGACGGTTAAAATTTCAAGGTATTGTAGTCACAGTGCGTGCTCACGCGCAGGCGCTGGGCTTCGCGCTGGGCAGAGGCCATGTCGGGGTAGTCAGCGGCAGTGAGGCGGAACAGCCGGCTGCCAAAGGGCGGCAGAATGATGTGCGAGGCGTGGCCACTTTTGGCCAGCAGCTTGCGCCCCTGCTCGGCACCGGCCAAGCTGCGGTAAGCCCCAGCGATGACGTAGAAACGACCCGTGCGGCTTTTAATTGTAACGGCGCTGGCTGTGGCGGCCGGGGCTTTGGCCCGAACAGGGGCCACGGCCGGCGCTACCGGTGCGGCGGCGGCAACCGCAGGAGCCGAATTGACAATTTCTTTGGGTGCGGCCGGAGCTGCTTCAGTTACTGCGGGTGCAGCGGTGGTTACGGCTTTCGGGGTTTCCTTTTTAAGTGGCAGGCTGGCCGGGGCGATGCTGTCGCTTACCATTTCCGGCACTGGCTGCGCGGTGGTATTTTCTACCGGCGTCATGCCTTCCGCGGGGCTGGTGCTGCTGTTGGCGGTGGTGCTGTAATCCTGCTGGCTCAGCGTGGCCTGCTGGGGCTCGGTGATAACTGGAGTGATATTGCCGGATTGGCGCTGCGCCCACTCCCACTGCGGCATGGCAGCCTGCCAGCTCACGGGCAGGTAGCCGGTTTTCAGCGCGACCTGATAGTTGGCCAGCAGCAACAGGCTTGCGGCCACGGCAATGATGCTGGCCGGCAGCAGCCGCGCCAGGGTGGAACGACGGGCTCCACCGCTGCGCAGGATGGGCTGCGCGCTTTTGACGCGTGCATCGGCCACGCGCACGGGGCGGGCGGCCAGCTCCGGCAAGCCAAAAGCGGCGGCCAGTAAATTATCGGTGCCGGTATATTCGAATGCGAGACCCCGGCCGGCGGCACGGCGGAAAATACCAATGCCAGGCAACTCGGTCCGGTTGGTTTCGTCGAGCTCCTGCTGGAGGCCGGCCACGGCGGTGCGCACGGCTTCACGGGCTTGCGCAATAGAGAGACCCAGGTGCTGGCTCAGGGCATCGACGAGCAGGCCGTCGTTGCGGGTCAGGGCTTGGTTAAAGGCCACCAGTTTGGTGGGCGGACTCAGGGCTTGGCGGCCGGGTTGCGCGCGAGCCGACGACACATCGGCCACCAATCCCCCGAAGTCCGGAATAATC
>NZ_JBCEVZ010000047.1:0-37225 GCF_038448715.1 Hymenobacter segetis
CGTCGGCCAATTGCAGGGTGGTTACGCGACCGAAGATTTTGCCGCTCTCACCCACCTTAGCGGGGATGTCCAGCACCATGCCACCAATCTGGTCAGCAATAGCCTGAGCGTCACCTTTGATTTTGTCGGCTTTGTGAGCGGCTTGACGCACGTTTTCGGCCGTGATTTTCTTGTTCGTCTTGTCGGCCAGCATGGCCAGACCCTGCGGCAACAGGAAGTTGCGACCGTAGCCCGATTTCACGGTCACGATGTCGTTCTTGTACCCGAGGCCCTTAACGTCGTCTTTGAGGATAATTTCCATGTCTTGATTAAGATGTGAAAACGGAGGACTTAGAATTCAGCGGAAGCAGTTGCTCGCTTAAATCCCCAGTCCTCAATTCTCAGGTCTAAGGTCTATTTCAGGGCGTCGGCTACGTACGGCATCAGAGCCAAGTGGCGGGCCTTCGCGATGGCCTGGGTCACTTTGCGCTGGAATTTCAGGCTGGTGCCAGTGAGACGACGGGGCAGCACGCGGCCCTGCTCGTTCACAAACTTCAGCAGGAAGTTCGGGTCTTTGTAGTCCACGTACTTAATACCGTTCTTCTTGAAGCGGCAGTATTTCTTACGGGTGTCCTGCGGCTTGTTCATAGCCGACCGGTCGTTGTTGCGGTTGAATGCGGGAGATGCCATGTCGTTGCTAAATTATTGGGCTACGGCTTCGGTTTCTTTGGCAGCCTTCTGCTGGTTCATTTCGCCGTTGCGGCGGCGGGCGTTGTACTCCACGGCGTGCTTATCGAGCACGGTCGTGAGGAAACGAATGATGCGCTCGTCGCGGCGGAAAGCCAGTTCGAGCACGTCCACGATGTTGCCTTCGCCAGTGTAGGACAGGCAGAAATAGTAGCCTGTGCTCTTCTTTTGAATCGGGTAAGCCAGCTTGCGCAGGCCCCAGGCTTCGGTGGATAAAAGGGCGGCGCTATTTTCCTTAAGCACCTGAGTGAACTTCTCGACCGTTTCTTGCACCTGGCTCTCGTTCAAAACGGGAGTCACGATGAAGACCGTCTCGTAATTTCTTTGTTCCATTACGATGGGGGTGAATTGTGGGTGAAAAAAATGATTGGGGCGCAAAGGTACTGACTTTCCGGCACATTGCCAAGGCCAATGCATTCATCTGCCCGAATAGCCATCCCGCTTCCGATACTCACTTACATCCTCATCTACTCCGTTGCCAAGGACTGCAGCCGATGCTACCTATATATAAGGAGTAGGAGGGAAGGTAAAAATCAAGCGTTCGACTCCGCTAGCTAAGAAGAAATATCCATCGAAATAGCTGGCGTAAGTTAACAAAAGCTGCTGCCGGTAGTTCCGATTTAGGGCTTTAGAAATCACCGCCTAACCTGTGGCTGCGGGTTGTTTTTTGTTGCCGTTACGGCTCAGCTATTTGCCGCTCAATATTGTCTGCCTGATTGTCAAAAGCCCGCAAAAGGGCCAATCCAAACGGCTGCCGATGCCCGGAAATTGTATTTCAGTTTTTGCCGCCTACGATTCCTGACCTACATTTGTGGCCTTGAAATGCCCTAGCGTTTCGTTTTACCGTCTATTTTCTTATGAATAGCATTCGACTCCGTTCCTTACCTCATCTGTTGCTGGCGTTTGTGCTCACGTTTGCCGGCATCCAGCAGGCTTCGGCCCAAGATGCCGCCGCCGTGAAAAAAGAAGGGGTAGCACCCGGTGCCACGGCTGCCGCTACGCCTGCAACCGCTGCTGCTCCGGCCGCCGGTGGCGGTGACGCCGCTGCCATCGCCGCTGGCGATGCCCTTTTCAAAGGCAACTGCGCCCAGTGCCACGCCGTGAATGAGCAGGTAGTTGGCCCCGCCCTTGGTGGCATCACCAAGCGCCGTCCCATCTCCTGGATTTTGCCTTGGGTAAAGAACTCCAGCAAAGTAGTAGCCAGCGGCGATGAGTATGCTGTAGCTCTCTTCAACAAGTTCAACAAGCAGCAGATGCCCTCCTTCGCCCTCTCGGACAAGGAAGTGACTTCGATTGTAGCTTATATCACTTCGCAGGAAGGTGCACCAACTGCAGTAGCTGGTGGTGTAACTGCTGGTAATGCCGCCGCCGCTGATGGCCAGGCTGCCGCTGGTGGTGCCGAAGCTGGTGCTGGCAAATACGTTGACATTCTGCTGATTGTCCTCGTAGTAGTGCTGATTGTGCTGGTGGTAACGCTCGTTATCATTGGTAACCTGATGAAGGATGTGCTGCGTGGCCGCAAGGACCTCGACGGTCGCGACATCGAAATTCTGGAGCAGCGCTTCGACTGGGGTAAGTTTTACCGCTCGCCCGTGCTGCGTGGTATTGTAGGTGTCGTTTTCGCCCTCGTTTTACTTTATGAAGGTGTGCAAAGCGTAATGGCCGTTGGCCTGAACCAAGGATACCAGCCTACGCAGCCCATTGCTTTCTCGCACAAACTGCACGCCGGCACCAACCAGATTAACTGTGCCTACTGCCACACCTCGGTGTACAAGAGCAAGTCGGCTAACATTCCTTCGGCCAACATCTGTATGAACTGCCACTCGCAGATTAAGACGGAGTCGCCCGAAATCAAGAAAATCTACCGCGCCATCGAGCGCAAGCAGCCGATTCAGTGGGTTCGTATTCACAACCTGCCTGACCTGGCTTACTTCAACCACTCGCAGCATACGCAAGTTGCTGGCCTCCAGTGCCAGACTTGCCACGGTCCAATCCAGAACATGGAAGTGGTGTACCAGTATTCGGCCCTCACCATGGGCTGGTGCATCAACTGCCACCGCGAGATGCCACTCAACACGAAGGACAACAAGTACTACGACAACCTCGTGAAGCTGCACGACTCGAAAAACGCCGGTGCTCCCTTCACCGTGTCATCGAACGGCGGTACCGAGTGCTCGAAGTGCCACTACTAAAATAAGCTGATTTCAGTAGGGAGTACTGGGTAGTCAGTATTCTAGCCTGCTCGTTATTAACTACTGACTACCCAATACTGATTACTGATTACCCTCCCAAATGAAGTACTGGAAAGGAATTGAGGAACTGGAAAGCGCCCCGGAGTTCATGCAATCGGCCTTTGCCGAGTTCATGCCGGTTAAGGAAAGCCACGAGAGCAAGGACGATACTTCGGCTCCCCGTCGCGACTTCCTCAAGCTAATGGGCTTTGGCGTAGGTGCCGCCGTACTCGCTTCGTGCGAAACGCCGGTAGTGAAGGCCATCCCGTACCTGAACAAGCCCGAGGAAATTGACCCGCTCATTTCCAACTTCTACGCTTCCACCTACTTCACTGGCTCGGACTACAACGCCGTACTGGTAAAGTCCCGCGAAGGCCGGCCGATTAAGCTGGAAGGCAACCCCGAGTCGCCCATCACTAAAGGCGGCCTGTCGGCCCGCGCTCAAGCCGCCGTGCTTAGCCTGTACGACGGTGGCCGTTTGCAGCACTTTGCCATTAAAGGCCAAAAGGCCGAGGTGAAGCAGGTTGACCAGGAAATCCGCACGAAGCTGGCGGGCACCACGGGCCGCATTGCCATCGTGTCGCACACAATTATCAGCCCGAGCACGAAGAAGGCCATTGCCGAGTTCGCCGCCCGCTACCCTAACACCACCCACGTAATGTATGACGCGCAGTCGGCCACCGGCCTGCTGCAAGCCAACGGCGGCGTGGTTCCCGGCTACGATTTCAGCAAGGCTAACGTCATCGTGAGCCTCGACGCCGATTTCCTCGGTACCTGGATTTCGCCGGTAGAATACGCCAAGCAGTACGTAGTAAACCGCAAGGTGAGCACGGACAAGCGCACGATGTCGCGTCATTTCCAGTTCGAAACCATCATGTCGCTCACCGGCTCCAACGCCGATGTGCGCGTGCCGGTGAAGCCTTCGGAACAGGGTGCCGTAGCTCTCGCGCTGTACAATGCCGTGGTCAGCGGTGGCAGCGTTCCAACTTCTGCCTCTTATGGCAAGCAACTGGCCATCGCCGCTGCTGAGCTGAAGGCCAGCGGTAGCACCGGCCTCGTGGTTTCTGGTTCGAATGACCCGGCCGTACAGTCGTTGGTGACTGCCATCAACCAAGCCCTTGGTAATGCTGGAACCACCATCAGTGCTGCTTCGAGCAACGTTCGCCAGGGCGACGACGCCCGTATGGCTGCGCTGGTGAATGACATGAACAACGGCAGCGTAGGCGCCGTGATTTTCTACAACGCTAACCCGGTGTTCAACCACCCGATGGGCGACAAGGTGAAGGCTGGCATTGCCAAAGTGCCGCTGACCATCTCGCTCAATGACCGTCTGGACGAAACCGGCAGCCTTTGCCAGTACGCTGCTCCCGACAACCACTGGCTGGAGTCGTGGAACGACTTCGAGCCCAAAGCCGGCTATCTCAGCCTGTCGCAGCCGGTGATTACGCCGCTGTTCACCACCCGCCAGGCGCAGGAAAGCCTGCTGCATTGGGCTGGCAACAACACGACTTATTACCGCTTTCTGCGCGCTAACTGGCGTGGCATCACTCCCACGGATGCTGCCTGGGACAAAGTAGTGCACGATGGCGTGGCCATGGGCACTGCCCTGCCCGCCGCTCCCGCCATGACGGCTATGAGCGCCGCTGCCGCTGCCTCGCAGTTGAGCGGTGCCGCCAAGCCGAACGGTGTTGAGCTCGCCCTGTACGAAAAAGTAGGCTTGAGCGCTGATGGCTGCGGTGCCAACAACCCCTTCCTGCAGGAACTGCCCGACCCGATTTCGAAAGCAACTTGGGGCAACTATGTGGCCGTACCCCGCGCCATGGCCGTTGCCAATAAGTGGGAGCAAGGCGACGTGGTGAAAGTGACTGCTAACGGTCACAGCATCGAACTGCCCGTGCTGATTCAGCCCGGCCAGACCAACGGCACGGTGAGCATCGCCCTCGGCTACGGCCGTACGATGGCGGGCAAAGCTGGCGACAAGGTAGGGGAGAATGCTGCCCCGCTTGCCATGACGGCCAACGGCATTCAGTACATGAATGTGGTGACGCTGGAGAAGACGAGCGCAACCTCGCCCATCGCGCAGACCCAGACGCACCAGACGCTGATGGACCGTCGCCCGGTAGTACAGGAAAACACGCTGGCGAACTACAAAAAGAATCCCAAAGAGGTAACGGAGTACGAGAAAATTTCCACGCCTGACGGCATGGAAGCACCCAGCAAAGTTTCGCTGTGGCAGGACTACCAGTACAACAACCACCACTGGGGCATGGCCGTGGACCTCAACTCGTGCATCGGCTGCGGCTCGTGCGTGATTGGCTGCCAGACCGAAAACAACACCGCCGTAGTGGGCAAGCAGCAGGTCATCAACCGCCGCGAAATGCACTGGATGCGTATCGACCGCTACTACAGTTCGGACACGCACAAGACTGATTTCGAGAGCAAAGGCAAGGTGGCTACTTACGCCGCCATGGAAGACCCTTCGGAAAACCCGCAGGTTATCTTCCAGCCGATGATGTGCCAGCAGTGCAACCACGCGCCCTGCGAAACGGTGTGCCCGGTACTGGCTACTACGCACAGCTCAGAAGGTCTCAACCAGATGACCTACAACCGTTGCATCGGCACGCGCTACTGCGCTAACAACTGCCCGTACAAAGTGCGTCGCTTCAACTGGTTCTCGTACTACTCGAATGAGAAGTTCGAAATCGTGAACGGCCATATGTTCACCGACCTCGGCCGCATGGTGCTGAACCCGGACGTGACGGTGCGTGCCCGTGGTGTGATGGAGAAATGCTCGTTCTGCGTGCAGCGCATCCAGCTCGGCAAACTCGAAGCCAAGAAGCAGAAGCGCCGTCCGGTGGATGGCGAGATTGTAACTGCTTGCGCCCAGTCGTGCCCCACCGATGCCATCGTGTTCGGTGATATGAAAGACCCCAACAGCCGTATCAGCAAGCTCCTCCGTCGTGAAGATGGTGAGCGCGCCTTCCACTCGCTCGACTCCATCAACGTGCAGCCGAACGTGACGTACCTGACGAAGATTCGGAATTCCGAGTCGGAGTTCTTCGGCAAAGAAGCTTAAGAAAACGCTTAATCTATATCAACTATGCAGCACGTATCAGCCGTACGCGAGCCGCTCGTAACTGGCGGTAAGACGTTACACGACGTAACGCAAGACATCTGCTATCAGGTCGAAGCCAAGCCCAACCTCCGTTGGATGGCTGCTCTGAGCGTGGCGCTGTTCTTCTTGGGGGTGTTCTTCTACTCCGTGTACCGTACCGTATGGTACGGCATCGGCGAGTGGGGCCTGAACAAAACCGTGAACTGGGCCTGGGACATTACCAACTTCGTGTGGTGGGTAGGTATCGGCCACGCCGGTACGCTGATTTCGGCAGTTCTGCTGCTGTTCCGTCAGAAATGGCGCAGCTCCATTAACCGCGCGGCTGAGGCTATGACCATCTTCGCCGTAATCTGCGCCGCCATGTTCCCGGTGTTACACATGGGCCGTCCGTGGTTGGCATTCTACGTTTTCCCGCTGCAAAACACGCTGGGTTCGCTGTGGGCTAACTTCAATTCACCGCTGCTCTGGGACGTATTTGCCATTTCGACTTACTTCACGGTATCGCTGGTGTTCTGGTACATCGGTCTGATTCCTGATTTCGCTTCGATTCGTGACCGCGCCAAAGGCCCCATCGCCAAGTTCAGCTACTCGATGCTGAGCTTCGGTTGGAAAGGCTCGGCTAAAGCCTGGTCGCGCTACGAAACCGTTTCGCTGATTCTGGCTGGTGTTTCGACTCCGCTCGTACTCTCGGTACACACCATTGTATCGATGGACTTTGCAACCTCGGTTGTACCGGGCTGGCACACCACCATCTTCCCGCCCTACTTCGTGGCTGGTGCTATCTTCTCGGGTTTCGCCATGGTGCTTACCCTGATGCTGATTACCCGTGTGGTATTCCGCCTCGAAGACTACATCACGCTGGAGCACATCGCGCTGATGAACAAAATCATGATGGTAACCGGCTCCATCGTAGGTGTGGCTTACATCACGGAGTTCTTCATCGCCTGGTACTCGCAGGTTGAGTTTGAGCAGTACGCCTTCATCAACCGTGCTACTGGTCCTTACTGGTGGGCTTACGCTTCGATGATGACCTGCAACGTGATTACGCCGCAGCTGGTGTGGTTCCGCCGCGTGCGTTACAGCATCCCGCTCACGTTTATCCTGTCCATCATCGTGAACATCGGTATGTGGTTCGAGCGCTTTGTAATCATCGTGACTTCGCTGCACCGCGACTACCTGCCTTCGAGCTGGGCCATGTTCTCGCCTTCGATTATCGACATCGGCCTGTACGTTGGTACGCTCGGCCTGTTCTTCACGCTATTCCTGCTCTTCGCCAAGTTCTTCCCTGTGATTAACATGGCTGAGGTGAAAACCATCCTGAAGTACACCGTTGATAACGGCCCGACTTACAACCCCGAGAAGGCTCACGCCGCTCACGCTCATCAATCTGCCATCCACGGGGCTCCTGCTTCGGCTCCCGTAACTTACAACCAGCATGACTAAGCGCTTCGCCCTTGGCATCTTCGAAGACGAGGATGTACTGCTGCACGCCGTTGAGAACGTGCGCGCCGCCGGCGTGAAAATCCACGACGTGTTTTCGCCTTATCCTGTTCACGGGATTGACGATGCCCTCGGCATCGAGCGCTCGCGCCTGCCCATCGCCGCCTTCTTCTTTGGCATGACGGGCTTGGCCTTCGCGCTGTGGATGCAGATTTACATGCTCGGTTTCGACTGGCCGATGATTATCGGTGGCAAGCCACACATCTCGCTACCGGCCTTCGTACCCGTAGCCTTCGAGTTGACGGTGTTCTTTACCTGCCACGGCATGGCCATCACCTTCTTCACGATTACGGGTCTGTATCCGCGCTTCAAAGTGCCGGTTATGGATGTACGCGCCACCGACGACAAGTTCGTAATGGCCATCGAATTGGATGAAACCAGCTCGCAATTTCCCCGGCTGACCCAACTGCTGCGCGACAACGGCGCTTCGGAAGTCAACCAAAAAGAAATGACCAACAACTAATGACGCATCCGCTGACCCTGAGCCTGCGCGTTTCGGCGCTGCTGCTGTCCCTGGGACTGGCCACCACGGCCTGCACCCACGACGGAAACGACCCCGGCGTAGAATACGCCCCGGAGATGTACGAATCCATCCCCTACGAGCCGTTGCGCCAAACCACGTTTAACACCGTGAACTCGTTCGGCATCAATGAGCGCACTCCCGCCAACGGTACCATCCCTCGCGGCAAACTTAGCTATTTCGACCACATCCCCAAGGATAGTGTGCGGATTGCTGAGCGGGTATTGCACAACCCTTTCCCATACACCAAGGCTAACTTGGAAGAAGGAAAAGTGCTTTACACGCGCATTTGTATGCACTGCCACGGTGAGGCCGGTGACGGTCAAGGTCCGGTTGGCAAGATTTTCAAAGGTGTGCCGAACTACTCGACGGGCGCTTACAAGACGATGAACGATGGTCACATCTTCCACGTCATCGAATGGGGCCGCAACCGCATGATGCCTCACGGCTCGCAGGTGAATCCCGAGGAGCGTTGGAAAATTGCCATGTATGTGCACGTGTTGCAGCGTGGCGAAGGTCCTGACGCACTCAGCAAGCTGATTGCTAAAGGCCCGACAAACACGGTCACCAGCGACTCGACTGAAACGAAAGATGCCGCCAATACTGCCCCAGTAGGGCAGGCCCAGGCTGGCACCGGCGCCGAGACTCCCGGCGAAGGCAAAACCAAAGCAACTAACGGCACCGCCAACTAACGCACTATGGCAACTCTGACGCACCACGAAAGCGCCACGGCTGAACAGCTCGTCGTTACGGATGGCGCCCGTAAAACCTTTATTGCCATCATCGTCACCGGTGTGGTAGTACTCATTCTCGGTATTCTTGCCCAAGTATTGGGCTGGGGCGCTGCCGAGCACAGCGAAGCTGCCGGCCATGCCGCCGCAGTGCACGGTGCTGCTCACGAAGAAGGCCATTCCGTGCTAATTAAGCGCGTGATTGTGAGCCTTTGGCACAGCAACCTGTTTTTCCTCGGCGTATCCACCGTTGGTACGGTGTTTATGGCCATCAACTACGTAGCCTACGCCGGCTGGTCGGTGATGGTAAAGCGCATTTCGGAAGCCCTCAGCGCTTGGGTTATTCCAGGCGGTGTGATTATGCTCATCGTTTTCCTGGTTGGTCGTCACGACATCTTCCACTGGACCCACGAGGGTATCATGGATAAGAACAGCCCAAACTACGATGCCATCATCGCTGGCAAAAGCGGTTTCCTGAACCTGCCTTTCTACCTCATCCGCACCATCGTTTACCTCGCCATCTGGGCTTACTTCAGCTGGAAGCTGCGTCAGCTGTCGTTGCAGGAGGACCTGAACGGCGGTACCGTTTGGTTCCACAAGAGCATTAATGCTTCGGCTTTGTTCCTGGTGTTGTACGCTGTGAGCTCGTCGATGTCGGCTTGGGACTGGGTGATGTCGGTTGACACGCACTGGTTCAGCACCATGTTTGGCTGGTACGTATTCGCTTCGTGGTGGGTGTCCGGCATCGCCGCTATCGCACTGACGGCTATTTTCCTGAAGCAAGCCGGTTACCTGCGTGCTTTGAACGCAAGCCACATCCACGATTTGGGTAAGCTGATGTTCGGTTTCAGCATCTTCTGGACCTATGTATGGTTCGCCCAGTTCATGCTGATTTGGTATGCAAACCTTCCCGAAGAAGCAGTGTATTTCAACCAGCGTTTGGGTGGTTTTGAAGGCCGCTACACGTTCCTGTTCTTCTTCAACATCGCCATCAACTTCGTTTTCCCTTTCCTGGGTTTGATGACGCGCGATGCTAAACGTCAGATGATTATCATGAAAATCGTGGCTATCGCCATCCTGTGCGGTCACTGGTCCGATTTCTATTTGATGCTCATGCCGGGCACTTTGCGTGGTGATAACGGGTTCCTGATTGAGATTGGCATTGCTGCCATTTTCCTGGGCGCCTTCCTGATTCTGTTCACGCGCCGCTTGGCTTCGGCTTCCCTGGTTCCGGTTAATCACCCGTTCCTCGACGAGAGCATTCACCACACTACCTAGACTTTAGATTGAAGAACTGAGCGCGAGCCATTAACAAAACTTACGCTCAGTTCTTAATACTTAGTACTCCATACTAAAACTCAATGACTGCTCTTACCATTTTGCTGGTGTTGGTGCTGCTGTTGGTCGTATTCGGCCTGCTGTTTCGCCTGCAGATTTTTACCTCTATTTTCTCGGGGACTTTCACCCGCGACATTGGCATGAGCAATAGCGTTAACGCTATTCTGATGCTGGTTTTCCTGATTGGTGGCGGCGCGTGGTTTGCCTATTCGTTTGTTGAGAATTTCAGCAAAATGAATCCGCCCATTGCTTCGGTGCATGGCCACCAGATGGAGCGCATGTTCTGGATTACGATGGCAGTGATTGGGGTGGCATTTGCTATCACGCAGGCGTTGCTGTTCTGGTATTCCTATAAATATCAGCACAAGGAAGGCCGTCGCGCGTACTTCTTCGCGCACAACAACACGATTGAAGTTATCTGGACGATTATCCCGGCCATCGTTATGGCTTCGCTGATTTTCGCCGGCTGGAAGGCCTGGACCCGCATCACCGGCCCCGCACCGAAGAACTCGGTGGTGGTTGAAGTAATGGGCAAGCAGTTCAACTGGCTGGTGCGCTATCCCGGCCGCGACATGAAGCTGGGTGTAATCAACTACCGCATGATTGATGCCGTGAACGAGTGGGGTTTCGACTTGAGCGACAAGTCTTCGCTGGACGACTTCACGACCAACGAAATCCACGTTCCCAAAGGCGTTCCGGTGTTGATTAAGATTCGTTCGCGCGACGTGCTGCACGCTGTTTACATGCCGCATTTCCGCGTGCAGATGTACGCTGTGCCCGGTATGCCGACCCGTTTCTGGTTCACACCCACTACCACGACCGATGAGATGCGTGCTAAACTGGGCAACCCCAAGTTCAACTATGAACTGGCTTGCAACCAGGTGTGCGGTGGTAGCCACTTCGCCATGAAAGCTACTGTGATTGTGGATGAGCCAGACGATTACCAGAACTGGTATGCCGCTCAGCAATCATTCGCTCAAAAGAATCCTGATGTGCTGGCTGCTTTCAAACAGAAGGCCAAAACGATGGTTACTCCTGTTGCTGCCGCGCCTAAGGAAATAGAAGCTGCTCCCGTGCCTTTGGCCGCTTCTTACTAATAACTACTAACGGTATTCCGCTATGTCAGACATGACACCCAAACCCAATCTTTCTCCGGGCGTGCAAACGCAAGGCGGTATTGGTTCCGCTCCGGTGCCGGCTACCGAGCACGGCGACCACCTGCACCACGATGACCATGACCACGAGCACCACGACCAGCATTGGCTGTGGAAGTACGTGTTCAGCCAGGACCACAAGCAAATTGCCAAGCAGTTCCTGATTACGGGTATGTTCTGGGCCATCCTTGGTGGTACCCTGTCTAGCCTCTTCCGTTTGCAGCTCGGCTGGCCCGAAGGCACGATGGAGTGGCTGAAGCCGGTCCTCGGTGGCTGGATTCAGGCTGGTAAACTGAACCCTGAGTTCTACCTCGCACTGGTGACGATGCACGGTACCATCATGGTATTCTTCGTGCTGACTGCTGGCTTGAGCGGTACATTCTCGAACTTCCTCATTCCGCTGCAAGTGGGTGCCCGCGACATGGCTTCGGGCTTTATGAACATGCTCTCGTACTGGTTCTTCTTCCTGTCGAGCGTTATCATGTTCTCCTCACTCTTCATTGAAACCGGCCCAGCAGCAGCTGGCTGGACAATCTACCCGCCGCTGAGCGCACTGCCGCAAGCCATCCCCGGCTCCGGCGCGGGCATGACGCTGTGGCTGGTGAGCATGGTGTTCTTCATCGTATCGCAGCTGCTAGGTGGTGTTAACTACGTTACTACGGTTATCAACCTGCGTACCCGTGGCATGAGCATGAGCAAATTGCCGCTTACCATCTGGGCCTTCTTCCTGACGGCTATCCTCGGTATTCTGTCGTTCCCGGTTCTGTTCTCGGCGGCTCTGCTGCTGGTGTTCGACCGCTCTTTTGGTACCTCGTTCTTCCTGTCGGATATCTATATCGCTGGTCAGGCGTTGAGCAACCAGGGTGGTTCGCCGGTATTGTTCCAGCACTTATTCTGGTTCCTGGGGCACCCCGAGGTATACATCGTAATCATGCCGGCTATGGGCATGGTATCGGAAGTCTTGTCGACCAATGCTCGCAAGCCCATCTTTGGCTACCGCGCCATGATTGGTTCGCTGATTGGTATCTCACTGCTGTCGTTCGTTGTGTGGGCTCACCACATGTTCGTGACGGGCATGAACCCCTTCTTGGGTTCGGTTTTCATGTTCCTGACGCTGATTATCGCCGTGCCTTCGGGCGTGAAAGTGTTCAACTGGCTGGCCACGCTGTGGCGCGGTAACATCCGTTTCACAGCCGCTATGCTGTTCTCTATCGGCTTCGTGTCGCTGTTTATCTCGGGTGGTCTGACGGGTATTATCCTTGGTAACGCTACGCTCGATATCCAGATGCACAACACTTACTTCGTGGTAGCTCACTTCCACTTGGTAATGGGTAGCTCGGCATTCTTCGGCTTGTTTGCCGGGGTTTATCATTGGTTCCCGAAGATGTTCGGTCGGATGATGGACGAGAAGCTGGGTTATATCCACTTCTGGTTGACGTTCTGCGGTGTTTATCTGGTGTTCATGCCGATGCACTACGTTGGTATCGCCGGTTTCCCCCGTCGTTACTACGCTTGGACCGGCTTTGATGCTTTCTCGCAGTTCGCTGACATGAACAAGTTCATCTCGATTGCGGCCATCATCGCCTTCCTTGGTCAGTTCATTTTCATCTTCAACTTCTTCTACAGCATCTTCCGTGGCCGTCGTGCTACCCAGAACCCCTGGAACTCGACTACGCTGGAGTGGACTACGCCCATCGAGCCCGGCCACGGCAACTGGCCCGGTGAGATTCCCGCTGTATACCGTTGGCCCTACGACTACAGCAAGCCCGGCTCGGATGTGGATTTCATTCCGCAGAACGTTCCGTACTCGCAGACGCAGTCGTCGAACCTGCCATACGAGCAAGAACTGGCTGACTAGCTAGGAAATGGTTGATTAACCAATTCAATTGGTAAAGTCCCGAAGCGGGCCGCCTAACCGGCGGCCCGTTTTTGTTTCACGGGTATTACTAGCCCACTTCAATTCTATGCGCTAGCTGTTTTGTGCAAATAGTAGCAGCCACCTTTATATCATGGATAATTTTCACCTGAGCCTTGCTGTCCGACGTTTCCGCTTTGTTGGTATTCTCACAGTTGTGAGCGTGTACCTGCTGATTTTGGTGGGTGGCGTCGTGCGCAGTACCGGTAGCGGCATGGGCTGCCCCGATTGGCCCAAATGCTTCGGTAGCTGGGTGCCTCCCACAGAAGCCAGCCAGTTGCCTGCCAATTACAAAGAGATATACACTGCCCAGCGGGTCGCCAAGAATCAGAAGCTAGCTCGCACGTTGCAAAAAATGGGCTTTGCCCAAGTTGCGGGAAGCATCTTCGCGCATCCCACGCAATACATCGAAACTGATTTCAACCCGGTGAAAACCTGGATTGAATATGTGAACCGTTTGTTAGGGGCGCTGATTGGGGTGTTCGTTTTTCTCACGGTTGTGTTCGCCTGGCCGTACTGGCGGTGGGACCGGGTCATCTTTTGGTTGGCTTTTGCCTCGTTTCTATTGACAGGTGTGCAGGGCTATTTAGGCTCATTGGTCGTTTCTACCAACTTGCTGCCCGTGATGGTGACGGTGCACATGGCGCTTGCGCTGGTGATAGTCGCGTTGCTGCTGTATGCGGTTGACCGGGCGCGCAAGGGGCAAGGCAACACTGCATCGAGAATATCGAATGCAGCGCCAGTCAGTACTTCGTCAGAAGCAGCACGGCCGGCCGCGAGATTACAAATCTGGCTCTGGGCAACACTCCTGCTCACCTTCTGGCAGATTGTGCTCGGGACGCAAGTACGGGAGCAGGTTGATATTGTATCAGCTGCGGTGGGCTATGTGGGGCGCGAAAACTGGGTTGCTAAGCTTGGTAGCGTGTTCAGCTTGCATCGCACGATGTCGGCCGCAGTATTGCTGCTAAACGTTTATGTGGGCTACGAACTATGGCAGTTAGCCCAGTCACGTCTGCGCAAGCTGGTTACCGCGACGCTGATTCTCATTGGGCTGGAAATACTGGCGGGTATCGTGTTGGCGTCATTTGCGCTGCCAGCGGCAGTGCAGCCGGTGCACCTCACATTGGCTACTGTATTATTCGGCGTGCAGTTCCTGACGCTGCTGGCCGTGGCCCGCGCCTGCAAAAGCTCGGAAACTATTGCGCCCACAGATGCACCCCGGCAGGTTGTTGCGTAACTTTGCGGCCCCGTTGGGCCCAGCTTCGACAAGTTGGGCCGGGCGACGAAATTATAAGTACGATTGATGGTTAAGGCCCGCGCCTATTTTCAGCTGCTCAAATTCCGGCTTTCGCTCACGGTAGCGTTTTCCAGCGCCATTGGGTACATGCTGGGCGCGCACGAGCTTAGCTGGAGCCGGGCGCTGCTGGTGATGCTGGGCGGCCTGCTCGTCACCGGCTCGGCCAACATCATCAACCAGGTGCACGAGCGGGAACTGGATAAGCTAATGACCCGCACGGCCAAGCGCCCGTTGCCGCTAGGCATTATATCGCCAGCGGAGGCGTGGGTGTTCTGCGTGTTGCTGGGCGTGGCCGGATTTGCACTGCTGTGGTTTTTCTTCAACCCGCTCACCGCCGGCCTGTCGTTGCTGTCACTCATTCTCTACGGCTTCATCTACACGCCGTTGAAGACTATTTCGCCCATCTGCGTGGCGGTAGGGGCCATCCCGGGTGGTTTGCCGCCGCTCATTGGCTGGGTAGCCGCTACCGGCTATATCGGCGTGGAAGCCTGGGTACTGTTCGGAATTCAATTCATGTGGCAGTTTCCGCACTTCTGGGCCATTGCTTGGGTGGCCGATGACGACTACAAGCGGGCCGGCTTCAAGATGCTGCCTACGCCTGGCAATCGCGACCTGCGCACCGCGTTCCAGATAATGACTTACACGTTGCTGCTGATTCCGCTGAGCCTGTTGCCATTGGAATTTAATATTTCGGGGCGCATTTCGGCGTTGGTGGCCGTAGTCGCTGGGGTGTTGTTTTTGCTGCTCACTGTGCAGCTCATGCGCACCCAGTCGCGCAAGGCGGCGTTGCGCATCATGTTTGCCTCTTTTCTATACCTGCCCATCGTACAAATTGCTTTGGTGCTGGACAAAATATAGCCGTCAGTTGTTGATAGTTTGTCGCCAGGTGGACTTGGATAAATCAGACAATCGGCACCTAAAAACGGACAACCAATACCTAATAATTAGCTTATGAATCCTTCTGAAACGTTATCCGAAAAGGAAGTTGGACTTGGCTGGCACCCTAAGCGGGTGCTGCTCATCCTGCTTATTTTCAGTATTGTGATGATGTTCGCGGCTTTCACCAGCGGCTACATTGTGCGCCGTGATGAAGGCAACTGGCGCGAATTTGATTTGCCCGGTTCGCTGCTCATCAACTCCATCCTGATTGCGCTGAGCAGTGCCAGCATGCAATGGGCCTATTTTTCAGCCCGTAAGGACGAAATTAGTCGAGTCAAAACCGGCCTGATTATCACGCTGGTACTGGGTCTGGCTTTTCTGGTGGGGCAGTACCACAGCTTCGGCGATTTGGTGGCGGGCAACACCTACTTTGGTGGCGCTGATGCCAATCCTTCCGGTTCGTTCGTATACGTATTGATGGGTGTGCACGCTTTTCACCTAGTCACGGGGCTTATTTTTCTGGCCGTCGTCCTCAAGCGGACGCTTAATTATCAGGTGCATTCGCGTGCCCTGCTCTCCATCGGCAACGCTACCTTATACTGGCACTTCCTGGGTGGGCTTTGGCTGTACCTGTATTTGTTCTTACTTTTGAACCACTAAAACGACGTTACGCTGTCTGCTATGGCCCAATCGACCACTTTGCCGCACCCCGCGGCTTCCGCTACCCAAGACGCCCCGCGCACCGGCAACTGGGATGGCGGCAACGAACCCTTCAAAGCGAGCTACGGCAAGCTGATGATGTGGTTCTTCCTGCTTTCTGACGCATTTACTTTCGCAGCCTTCCTCACCACCTATGGCATGATTCGCCATAAGCACGAGGTATTCACCGGCGAAGCCAAAGACTTTGTGTTCAGCACGCGGTGGTGGCCCATTCCCGACCACGTATTCAACGCCTTCCCCGGCATGGGCGAGGCAAACGTCCCCCTCGGTTTCGTGGCCTTAATGACCATGATTCTGATTCTGAGTTCGGTAACGATGGTGTTGGCCGTAGAAGCCGGCCACCGCATGGACAAAGCCGATGTGCAGAAATGGCTGCTCTGGACCATCCTGTTCGGCAGCACTTTCCTGGCCAGCCAGGCTTGGGAGTGGAGCCACTTCATCCACGGCCACACCGAAGGCACGGTAATGGCCGACGGCACCGTGTTCCACGGTGCTAACCTGGCGATGAACCAATACGGCCCGGTACTATTTGCCGACTTGTTCTTCTTCATCACCGGCTTCCACGGTACCCACGTATTCTCGGGCGTCTGCTTGTTGATTTGGTGCTTCATTGCCACCACCAACGGCACATTCGAAAAGCGCGGTCACTACGAGATGATTGAGAAAATCGGCCTCTACTGGCACTTTGTAGACTTGGTGTGGGTATTCGTATTCACCTTCTTCTACCTCGTTTAATCACAATTACAAATTTTGAATTTTGACTTTCGAATTATGGGAACGGCAATCAGCCCAACCCATAATTAATAAATCAGAATTTATAATTCTCCCCTAAATGGCTTCTCACGCAACTACTGAACATGCCCTCGCTCCGGGCGAAATTGCCAAGCCGAACACCGCCTGGATTTGGCGTGTATTTGGTATTCTGGTTGGCATCACAGCTGTCGAATTCGTTTTCGTATTCCTGATGCACCCGAGCACGCTGCGCAACAGCATTTTCATCGTGCTCACCATCATGAAAGCCTTCTTCATCGTGGGCGAATTCATGCACCTGAAGCACGAGACCAAAGGTCTAATTTGGACCATTCTGGTACCAGTTGCGCTGCTGGTGTGGCTGCTTGTGGCCCTGATTACCGAAGGCTCGTTCATCGGCGAAGTCCTGCAAAACATGTTTAAATAGCGGATGCGGCCCCGCCAAACCCTTTTGCTGGGGCTGCTGCTATTGGTGCCGGTACTGGCTTTTCTATTCCTGTTCCGCTTCGGTACCAACCGTTACGCGCTGCCAACTTACCTGCCCGACCGTGTGGATTCCACACAGGTTGGCGGGGAGTGGCAGCGCGATACTGTTTTCCACCAAATCGCACCTTTTCAGCTGCCTTCGTCCAATGGGCGTGAGGTGAGCAGTCAGGAGCTAGGTAAGGGGCTTTACATCGCCCAGTTCTTTGGTGCAGATGAGGCCAGTGCCCGTGTAGCCCGCCAATTGCTGCGGGTGCAGGAGAAATTTCGGCACGAGCCCCGCGTGCGCCTGGTAACCTTTGTGCTCAATGGTAACCCCGGCCAAACCACCGCGCTTGCCCAACTGGCTGAGCAATACGGGACCATTGCCGGCAAATGGTTTTTCCTGACTGGTGCCGCCGACACCCTCAAACGACTTACCCAACAGGAGTTCCGCCTGACGGCGGACCCCAAGCGGCTGCCGGGGGCCGTGTACACGGCCAACATCCCCGCTGGCCGGCTGTTGTTGGTTGACAATCAGCGCCGGGTGCGGGGCATTTACGATGGTACCGACGGACGCGAAATAGACCGCTTACTCACGGAAGTAACCGTGCAGCTTTACGATTATGAACACCCCCACTGAACAACTGCATCCGCCGGTGATGGCTCCCGGCGATTATACGCGCTATAAAATCATCCTTGGTGGCTTGGGAATAGTGGTGCCGCTGCTGGTCGCAGTGCTTTTCTATTTCAAAGGAATTTTCAAGATTGAAGGGGCCGATGCTTACCTGCGCATGCTGCCGGCCGTTAATGCCGGCCTGAATTCGCTGACCGCCGTTGCGCTGCTGGTGGGCTTTTACTTTATCCGGCAGAAGAATGTGCTGGCGCACCGCACGGCCATGGGCACTGCCTTTGCCTTGGGTGGGCTGTTTCTGCTATCTTATGTGGCCTACCATTCACAGGTGGAGAGCACGCATTTTGGCGGGGTTGGGGCTATTCGGACTGTTTATTTCTTTCTGTTGCTCACACACATCAGCCTGGCGGTAGTCACGGTAGGGCTGGTGCTGTTTACGCTTTATTTCGCCCTCACGGGGCAATATACCAAGCATAAGGCCATTGCGCGCTGGACGTTTCCGGTGTGGCTGTATGTGTCGGTGACGGGCGTTATCGTGTATTTCATGATTTCGCCGTATTATGCCTGATACCAAGAAACTTTGCGCTAATCCTCGTGTTGATTTAGTTATGAAAAAGCCTTTTTTTGCTGCTGCTTTGGCCCTGCTGTTGGGCGTGATGTTGAGTTTGGCCCCATTAGCGGCCCGGGCGCAATGCACCATGTGTAAATCACAGGTAGAAGCGGCCCGGCAGGAGCGCGACGACTACGATGTGGCCGGTCTTAACAAGGGTATCGTGTACATGATGACCGTGCCCTACATCCTGATGGGGGCGGTAGGTTATTTCTGGTACCGTCGCACGCATCCCAAGGCGGCCAAAGCCTAGTGGAGCACCCCACTACGGCTATTCCATCGACGGGCCGGGCACTGCTGGAATTGCGCTGCCCGCGCTGCCATACCGGTAAGCTGTTTACGCACCCGGCGCTGAGCACCAAGTTTATGGAAATGCCCGAAGCCTGCCCGGTCTGCCGGCAGACCTATGAGCCGGAGCCAGGTTTTTATTACGGCGCGATGTACATCAGCTCGGGTTTTTCGACGGGCGTGCTGCTGGCTATTGGATTTTTGCTCTATTATTTCGCCAGCGACCCGCCGCTGTGGGTGTATGTGACAACGGTGGCGGCGGCCGTGCTGGTCATAACGCCGCTGCTGTTCCGTTACTCACGGGCCGTGATGCTCTACGGTTTTGGCGGCGCTAGCTTCGACCCCCGCTATCTAAGTCGGTAGAAATAAAAGTATTGTGGATTGTGGAAATGCTGCCGAAGGGCAGCATTTTTTATTAGGCTTGGATTTTGCAGGTTCCTTACATTGCAGCCCTTCCGCATCAGGCATTTCATTTGAATAATGATGATGCTTCGGAGAATAGAGGGGCTTCGTGACTAGGTAACGTGTTTACTTTGGGCGTGCTGCCGACGGTGCGCCGGATTAACGATTTCATCTCTTCTTTTTTGCGCCCGACTTCTGCCCTTGGCCCATCCGTAAAATCAGCTTCCTCGTGGCGGCGGCTGCCCTGGCTGTTGTTGCTGGGGGCTGTTTTGTGCTTTGTGGGCGGATATCTGGCCAGCCGCTACGCGCAAACGCCGGGCGTGGTGCAGCGCACCGACGTGGCCCGCCTGCAACAGCTGGTGCGCAACGCCGAAGCCACGGCCCGCCGCGAAGCTGATACGGTAGCCGCCGAGCTGCCACGCGGCAACTACAGCTTCCAAAAGCTCATTGCCCAAACTACGTACCCCACCTGCGTGCTGGAAAACGGAGCACTACGCTACTGGTCCGATGCTACACTGCGGCCCGAGGCGGAAGCGGCTACAACTGCCGCCGAACGGCTGGTAGAAACGCGGGGAGGGCATTTCCTGCAATTGCGCCGACTGGCGGGGCGGTATCTGATTCTCATTTATTTGCCCCTGGAACGGCACTACAGCATCAGCAACCGCTACCTGCGGGAGGGCGGCGAGCAGGCGCTGTTTCGGGGCTTGGAGCTAAAGGTGGTGGCGGATAGCGCGGCCCACGGCCCGGCTCGGTTTGAAGCTCCCGATGGGCATTACCTGTTTTCCATCAGGAGCTTGCAGCCCAACCCGCTCACCGGGCAGTACGTGCCGCTGGGTTTGCTGGCGTTGGGCAGCCTGCTGTATGCTTTGGGGTGGCTGCTGCTGGCGTGGCGCTGCTGGCGGGCCGGACGGGCTATTACTGCCGTGGCCGCGCTGGTGCTGCCGTTGGTGGTGTTGCGGGCACTGCTGCTGTATCTGGGGCTGCCTTATTCTTTTATTGAGCTGCCGTTGTTTGACCCGCGCGTGTATGCGGCGGCGTGGTGGGCTCCTTCGCTGGGGGACTTGCTGCTGGATTCCTTATTGGCCTTGCTCGCCGCCGTGGGAGGCGGGGCGTTGTGGCGGTACTTTCAGGTGCCGCTGCGGGTGCGGGCCCCGCGTGCGCTGAGCCGGCAGGTGGTGGTCGCCGTGGTAGTGGGGGGCGCTTTCTGTGTTTGGCTGGGGCTGTTGTTCAGCTATTACACCACGGTTTTTGGTAGCTCGCAGCTGAGCCTTGATGTGAGCCGGAGCGTGCAGATTACGGGTTTCTGGGTGGTGCTGGCGCTGGCGGTGCTGCTGCACACGGCCGCGTGGCTGGTGGGGCTGTTCGGCCTGACGCAGCTGGCGGGGGCCTTGCTCCAACACGTGCCGCGCCGCCTGCTGCTGCTGGCCCCCGCGCTGGCTACGCTGCCGGTGCTGGGCGCGGGCCTGGTACTGGGGCAGCCGTGGCTGTTGCTGGTGGGCGTTTTGTTAATGTTTGCGGCACTGGTGCGGGCCGTGAACCTGCGGGCCGAGTCCACTATCAGCAACTACCAGTCCTCGGTGCTGCTGGTGCTGCTGCTGGCCCTCACGTCGGCCACCGGGGCGCTGGCTTTATATTCCTGTTTCGAAAAGCAGGTGTTGGTTGATAAGCAGCGTCTGGCGGGTAATCTGCTCGTGGATAACGATTTTCAGGGAGAGTTTCTACTGAGTGAGCAGATGCACAAAATTGCGGTCGACCCCTTTGTGCGCCGCGCTCTCACCGCCGCTTTTGGGCGGCCCGAGGCGGTGCGCGAGCGCATTGCCCGGCAATACCTGAGCCACTATTTCGACAAGTACGAAAGCAATATCACGCTGTATGACGCGGCCGGCGACCCGGTGGGGGCCGCCAAAGGCACGCCCAGCCTGCGCGAAGCCCGCGCGGCCACGGCCCGCATTGCCACGCCCACGGGGCAGGCGGGCGTGTTTCTGGTGCAGTCCGATAATCCGTTTGGCTCGCGGCGCTACGTGGCGCACATCACCGTGCCGGGGCAGCGCGTAGGGGGCTTTGGCCTGCCGCTGGGCGCGGTGCGGGTAGAGCTGACACTCAAAAAGCTCACCTCCTATAGCGTGCTGCCGGAGCTGCTGGTGGACCAGAAGTTCTTCGAGCCTGGCCTGGCTACTGAGTTGAGCTACGCCGGCTACAACCACGGCCGGCTGGTGTACAGCGAAGGTGATTTCGACTACGCCAACCGCCTGCCCACGGCCCTGCTGGCCGAGCCGCGCCTCTACACAACGGGCATTACGCGCAAGGGCTTCCATCAGTTTGCCGTGCGCGGCTCCCTGGACCGCACCGTGGTGGTGACCACGGCGACCTATTCGGCGGGCGACTGGCTGGCTAATTTTTCGTTTCAGTTTCTGCTGTCGACGTTTTTCTGGCTGCTGCTGGGTGGGGCGGCTTTGCTGGTGCGCGGCCGGGCGCTGCCCCGGCTCAATTTCAGCACCCGCATTCAGCTGCTTCTAAACGTGGGCATTGTGGTGCCGTTGCTGGTGGTGAGCGTGGCCACGGCCAGCCAGCTCATCGACTCGTACAAGCGCGACCTGGCCCGGACCTACGAGCGGCGCGGGCAGTTGGCGCTGGAAAGCCTGCGCCGGCAGCGCCACCTGCTCTCCGACAGTACTGCCCGCCCCACGCTGGCCGCGCTAGCCAAAAACGTGGCCGCGCTCACCGAAACCGACCTCAACCTCTACGATGCCCACGGCGAGTTGCTGGCCAGCAGTCAGCCCCTCATTTTCGATGCCGGGCTGCTGGGGCCGCTGGTGAACCCGCAGGCCATGGTGGCGCTGCGCGAGCGCAACCGGCCGCGGGCGCTGCTCACGGAGCGGGCCGGGTCGCTGTCGTTCAATGCGCTGTACCTACCGGTGCGGGCCGGGGCTAGCGAAAAGGTGGCAACCGACCTGGCGGGCCACGCCCTGGGGCATGGGCTGCCGGCGGGCGCAGCTACTGATAAGGCAGTGAAATATTCGGTCAGCTCGCCATTTGACGACGATGATGGGTCGGCGGCTGATGAGATGGACATGCCGACCGGCCCGATTCTGGGGTACGTGGGCATTCCGTTTTTCGACTCGGAAAAGGCACTGAATACCAAGCTGACGGAGCTGTTTACGACTATTCTGAACATCTTCACGCTGATGTTTCTGCTGTTTCTGGGGCTGGCGTATGTGGCGGCGCGGCAGCTCACGGCTCCCCTCAAGCTCATTACGGAGAAGCTTACGAAGACCACGCTTACCGGCGAAAACGAGCTGCTGGATTACCGTAGCTCCGACGACGAAATCGGCCTGCTGGTGCGCGAGTACAACGCCATGCTCACCAAGCTGGAGGCCAGCAAGCGCGAGCTGGCCGCCCAGGAAAAAGAGGCGGCCTGGCGCGAAATGGCCCGGCAGGTGGCCCACGAAATCAAGAACCCGCTCACGCCCATGAAGCTGAGCCTGCAATTCCTGCAAAAAGCCATTGCCGAGCGCCGGCCCAATGCCGAGGAGCTCATCGGGCGCATCAGCCAGACGCTCATCACCCAGATTGACGTGCTGAGCGACATCGCCACTAGTTTCAGCACCTTCACCAACCTGCCTACCATGCGCCCCGAGCGGCTGGACGTGGCCGCCGTGCTGCGCCGCTGCGCCGGCCTGCATCAGCCCGATACCGACGACGGCGCGCTGGCCCTGCACCTGCCGCCTGATGCCGAAACCGGCCGCTACGTGGTGTTTGCCGATGAAAACCTGCTGGTCCGTACCTTCAACAACCTGCTGATAAACGCCCGCCAGGCCGTGCCCGAAGGCCGCGCCCCGCACATCGACGTGAGTTTGGAAGCGGCCGGCGCGGGCAGTGTCCGGGTGGCCATCCGCGACAATGGCGCGGGCATTCCGGAGGAGGTGCGCGAGAAGGTGTTCGTGCCCAACTTCACTACCAAGGCCAGCGGCTCGGGCATTGGGCTGGCGGTGGCCAAGCGCGGCATTGAGAGCGCGGGGGGCAAAATCTGGTTTGAAACCGAAGTGGGGGAGGGGACGGACTTCTTCATCGAGCTGCCGCTGGCGGGGTAAGCGGGTGCTGGCAACAAGTCGTCCGGAAGCTCCGGCAAGTCGTCCGATGCCGTCGGCAAGGCATCCGACAGGCCCGGCAAGTCGTCCGGAAGGCCCGGCAAGCCATCCGGAAGGCCCGGCAAGCCTGTGGATGCCGCCGGCAAGGCATCCGGAAGCTCCGGCAAGTCGTCCGACAGGCCCGGCAAGTGGTCGGATGAAGCCGGCAAGGCATCGGGAGAGCCGGGCAAGCCGGCGGAAAGGCCCGGCAAGCTGTGCGCAGGGGCCGGGCACCAAACTTCTCGGGTGGAGCGTTGTGCGCCTGCCAACCCCGACCTTTACCACATGATTCGTCGCTTACGCCTGTGCTTCCCCCTGGTGGGCCTGCTCGTCGCGGCGCTGTTTTTTATGAATCGGGAGGCGTGGGCGCAGGCGCGGCCGGCTAAAACGGGCGAAGCGCCGCCGCCCAGCACCCGGCGCTGCCGCTGGGTGCGCCTCGCGCCGGGCCGCGATACGACCAGCTTCGCGCTCCTGGATTCGCTCACGGTGGTGCCGTCGTCGGTGGTCATCAATGGACGCGGGGCGGACTATGACGGGCGCACCGACCGCTACCGCTGGGTGCGCGCCGCGCCGCGCGACAGAAGCGGCGCGGCGCGGCCCGATTCCATTCTGGTGTGCTATCGGGTGCTGCCGCTACGGCTCACGGCGGCCCGCTTCCGGCGGCCCCGCAGCCTGATGGACAGTTTGGGCTTCCGGCAGGTGATTTCGCGGTTCGAGGATTTCTCGGTAAAAGAGCAGATTCTGAACACGCCGGGCGTGAGTAAAACGGGGAATCTGAGCCGGGGGCTGAGCTTTGGCAATACCCAGAACGTGTTTGTGAACTCGGCCCTGAACCTGCAATTGGAAGGCCAGCTGGCCGAGAATATTCACCTCACGGCCGCTATTTCTGACCAGAACGTACCCTTTCAGCCCGAAGGAAATACCCAACAGCTCCAGCAGTTCGACAAAATCTACATCACCCTCACCAACCCCAACTGGAACCTGACGGCCGGCGACGTGGTGCTGCGCAACAAGCCCGACTACTTCCTGCGCTACTACAAAAACATCCAGGGCGCGGCCGTGGAGGCCAATTTCGGCCCGCCCATCGTGGGGCTGAGCGGCTTCGGGGCAACGCAGGGCGTGGCCAACGCGGTGTTTCTGAACGGCGTGGCCGGGCAGGTGCCGGGCAGTGGGGTGGCCGGGCCGTCGCCGGCCACGCTCAACCCGCCGGCCATCAGCCAGCCCCAGCTCACGGACCCTAACCGGCAGGTGCCCGGCACCGGCGCGCCGCTTGGAGGCGACCAGACCGGTGTGACGGGCACGACGGTGAGCAGCGCCGGGGTACGCAAGGGGCTGGCGTGGCGCTCCTCCACGTCGATAGCGGGCGGAGTGGCGAAGGGCAAATTTGCCAGTATTCAGGTGCCGCCCATCGAGAACGTGCAGGGGCCGTACCGGCTCAATGGGCCGAATGGGGAGCAGTTCATCATCGTGCTGGCCAACTCGGAGAAGGTGTATCTGGATGGCCGCCTGCAAACCCGGGGCTTCGATGCCGACTACACCATCGACTACAATTTGGCCGAAGTCACGTTCACGCCGCGCCACCTCATCACCCGCAACTCGCGCATCAAGATTGATTTCGAGTATTCCGACCTCAACTATTCCCGCTCGCTGGTGGCCGCCAGCCACTACCAGCAGCTGGGCCGCCTGAACGTGCATGCCAACCTCTACCAGGAAGCCGACAACCCCGACAATGCCCCCAACCTCAACCTGAACGACACCCTGCGCGCCGCCCTGCGCCGGGCCGGCAACGTGGCCGTGGCCACCGCCACCGGCGGCGATTCGGTGGCCTATGACCGCCGCATTGTGCAGTACCACCGCGAGCTGCGCGTATCGGGCAGCCAGCGCGTGCCGGTGTTTACCTACGTGGGGGCCGATGTGCCGATTGACTCGCTGCGCGGCTCTTACACGGTGCGCTTCACCGACGTGGGCCAGGGCAACGGCGATTATGTCCGTAGTACTAACCCGCGCTTCCTCACCACTAACGGCACCGTGTACGAGTATCTGGGGCCGGGCCTGGGCCGCTACCGCCCGGTGCGCCTCATCCCCACGCCGCTGCTGAAACAGATGGTGACCGCCGGCCTCAGCTACCAGTTGGACAGCAGCACCACGGTTTTCGCCGACGTGGCCCGCTCGCGCCTCGACCGCAACCGCTTCTCGACCGAGAGCGACCAGGACGGGGCCATGCACGTGGGCTACGCGGTGCAGGACCGCCGCCTGCCCGCCGCGCTGGTCACGGGTATTTTGAAGGATTACCGCCTGCGCTCGACCCTGGATTATGAGTACACGGGCAAGCGTTTTTCGCCGATAGACCGCTACCGCGACATTGAGTTTGACCGCAACTGGAGCAACGTAAGCACCACGGCCACTACCGGCACCACCCCGGTGGCGCGGGAGGATAATATCTTCAATTTCAGCGCGGGGGTTAATAAAGACGCGAACAATGGCGTGAACTACCGCCTGAGCCGCCGCTTCCGGCCGGGCGAGGTGAACGGGCTGCAGCACTGGCTGGACGCGGCCCAGAAAGTGGGCAACCTGGAGATGCGCGGCTCGCTGTTTCTGCTGAATTCGGATGCCGGCCGCTTCCATTCCAACTGGGCGCGGGGGGAGGCTACGGGCCGCTTCGTGGGCGGTAGAATTGTGCCGGGCTACGCCTATCGGTTCGATAAAAACCGGGTCACGTCGGCCACCACGGATACGATTCGCTCGGCCAATTATTTCGATGAGCACGACGTGTTTATCCAGAGCCGCGACTCGGCCCGCACCCAGTTCCGCCTCGACTATACCTACCGCCGGGACCAAACCCCCAACGCCGAGCAAAACGCCCTGCAACGGCGCGGCACCGCCCAAACCTGGCAGGGCACCTTGGCCTCGCGCTTAGGAAAAACGCAGGACATCCGGGTACTGGGCACCTTCCGCGACCTTGATTCCCTAGGGCTGGCCCGCAACCGCACCGTCCTCGGCCAGGTGTTCTACAACGCCGGCCTGCTGCAAAACCAGATTCGCTCCGAGCTGAACTACAGCGTGGCCACCGGCCGCGAGTTGAAGCGCGACTACTCGTTTCTGGCCGTGCCGGCGGGGCAGGGCACGCATTACTACGCCGGCGACCTCAACGGCAACAACCGCGAGGATAAGGACGAGTTTTTCGAGGCCCAGACGCCGGATGCGCAGTACCGCACCTACATCAAAGTGTACCTGCCCACCACCGATTACATCACCGCCTTCACCAACCGGCTGGCCTACCGCCTCACCACGGCCGCCCCGCGCGGCTGGCGCGAAGCCGGCGGCTGGCGGGCCGCGGCCTCACGCTTCGCCACACTCACCAGCATCACCGTGGACCGCCGCACCACCGACCCGTCGGTGCTCAAACGGCTCAGCCCGTTTAGCTTCGATAAAGAGGATAACCAGCTGCTGGCCTTCAATCAGCTGTTTCGGAATACGCTGTATTTTAATCGGTCGAACCCCATTTTCGGGGCTGAATTCACGGTGCAGCAGACGCAGCAGAAGACGCTGCTGGCGCAAGGTTCCGACCTGCGCAACCTCACCACCCAGAGCCTGCTGCTGCGCCGCACGCTGGCTACCTCGTTCACGGGTCGGCTCACTGGCTCGCGCGACATTCGCGAAGCCACTAGCAGCTACCTGCTGGCCCGCAACTACCGCCTGCTGATTTACGCCATCCAGCCCGAAATCAGCTACCAGCCCACGCCCTCCCTGCGCCTGACGGGCACCTACGCCCACACCTTCAAGCAAAATACCCTCGATGCGCCCCTGGCCACGCTGCCTACGCCCACGCCGGCCGAAACCCATCCCGGCCTTTTCGATGACCTCGGCCTCGAAGCCCGCCTGAGTCAGGTAAGTAAGCGCACCATTTCGGCCGCCACACACTTCACCCGCGTGCAGTTCGACGTGGACCCCGCCGCGCTCAACTCCGTGGTGGCCATTGAAATCCTCAATGCCCTGCGCCCCGGCAGCAACTTCACCTGGAACCTGAACGTGGAGCAGCGCCTCAGCAACGGCCTCAACATCACGCTGGCCTACGACGGCCGCAAAGCCAGCAACCTCAACACCGTGCACACCGGCCGCATGCAGGTGGCCGTGCTGTTTTAAAGCCGAAAAACTAGCGGGCCAAAGCCATGCGCTGCTTCGCCGCCCGGGCCGCCAGCCCGGCCGTGAGCTCACGCTGCTTGAAGCACAGCGGCAGGGCCGTGCCCGAACGGAAGGCCCGCACTGTGATTTCGGCGCAGGCGCGGGCGTCGCTCAGCGCATCGTGGTGGCTGAGGGGAATGCCGAACTGGCCGGCTACGTGGTCGAGCTTGTGGCGCTCGAAGTGGGGCCAGCACACCTTGGCCAGCTTCACCGAGCACAGGGCGTGGAAGGCGGGAATGGGCAGGCCGAAATCGCGGCAAGTGTATTCGAGCACGCTCACGTCAAAGGCCGAATTGTGAGCCGCCACGGGCTGCTGGTGCAGGTAGGGCAGGAGCTGGGCCCATACATCGGCCAGGCTGGGGGCGTGGTGCAGCTCGGCTTCCGAGATGCCGTGCACCTGCTGGTTGCGCCAGTCCATGCGTAGCACGCGGGGGCGGAGCAGGGTGGCGTAGGTTTCCACAATCTGACCGCCGCGCACCCGCACTACGCCCACGGCGCAGGCACTGTCGCGGCGCTCGTTGGCGGTTTCAAAGTCGATGGCCGTAAAGTCAAGGTTGGCCAGCGCCCGGGTAATTTCTGCTTGCATAATAGGCAAGTTAGCCGTTGCGGGGCTAATCTGAGCTATTGACCCGAGGTAATTGAGCGGCGGGCAGGGGCGGCGTGGCCGCGTCGCAGCACACATTGGGCACCTCGAAGTAGCGTTCCATCACGCCGTTAATATTGCCCGCACAGCCCGGCGTGAGGTCGATATCAAACTCAATATCGGAGCTGAATTGCCGGAGCGGAGCCAGCACCCGGCCGTAGGGCAGGCGTAGCGGCGGCAGCGTTACTTGAGGCGTGCCAGCGCGGTGCGCCGTCCGCAACGCGCCAAAGCGGGCCTGCATCTGAGCATCAAATGGAGCAGCACTAGTGGCCAGCTCCCGCCAGGCTTCCGGGGTATGGCCGGCCCCGAACAAGCCGATGAAAAGCAGGAGTGAAAGCAGTTGCAGCGGTAGCTGCCGGGCCTTGTCCCCACTAGATGAAGACAGAAGCTGCTGCCCCACTAGCCACCCCAGCCCAGCCGTTGAGAGCAGGAGCACAAGCAAAATTTCGTTCTGTGCCCGGGGCAGCGGAGGCCCAACTACAAGGTGACGGAACAGCAGAAAACCGATAAAATTCACTGTGCCAAAAGCCAACATTATCGCGACCCATTGCCAACGGGAAAGCGAAACCAAGGCTTGGCTATACTTTAATTGATGTCGGCCAATCCATGCCCCGGTTAGCCCAGCAGCCAGCATACTCGATACAATCAGCGGCTTGACAAGAAACTGCAGCATCGAATAAGCGGCGCGAGGGAGCAGCACGAGCCAGCGGTAGGTGTGGTAGGGGTCAGAGGGCGGGGCCATGGCGGCTATGCGCGCCCAGTTGCCGGGGGCCGCCGCCGCCAGCGCCGTAGCCGCTGCCCCGATGCCCAGCCATAGCACCAGCTTGGGCCGGGCCACCTTTGGCAGGGCGAAACCCAGCAGCGCCAGCACGGGTACGGCCTGCACCAGCGTCAGCTCATTGCCAGTGAGGGCCAGCACCAGCGGTAGGCAGGCCAGTCCTGCATTACGCCACCTCGCTGCCTCCGGGCCCCAGCCCGCCCGCAGGGCCAGCGCCGTGAAATTCAGCAAACCCATCAGAGGCAACTGATAGGCCACTATGCCGCAAAACCAGTACAGGAACGAGAACGGCGAGGGCGCAGCATTGCAGAACAGTGCCAATAGCAGCCCCGCCGCCCAAAGTGCCTGGCTCCAAGAGCAGGCGCGGCGCAAAGCCGTATGCCACAGCGCCCGCAGCAAATGCGCCAGACTAGTCCATAGCGCAGCAAACGCACCAGCCGCCACCACCTTCACGCCGCCCAGCCAGCCATAGGCCACCGGGTTCAGCACCGTCATGATGAAGGTGGTGGTGAAGCGCCCGGTCCAGGTTTGAAACAGCCACAGCTGCACGCCCCAGGTGCCGTGCTCCCGCATCCAGTACCCATTGCGGAAGTCGTCGAAAAACGGCTGATTGAAGGCGCAGAGCAGCAGGAAGGGCATCAGCGCCAAGATGATGCCCAGGCGCGGAAGTACTAAACGTAACGGAGAAGTAGGCAAAGCAAGATTGGTATAGAGATGCATAATTGCGTCTCGTCGTCGAACGATGGGGGGCACTATACAGACGTCGCCGTTCAACGACGAGACGCAAATATGCGTCTCTACAGCCCCGCCAGCTTGCGGGCGGCTTTCACCACGGCAAGCTCGGCTTGGCCGGCGGGGGCCTGCGTGGCATCCAGCGTGGCGCGGGCGGCGGCCAGCCAGGCCAAGGAGGGCGTCTGGCCAGTTTGCAGTTGCGTGAGGCGCTCCAACACAACAGTTGCCACGGCGGCAAGCCGGGTGGAGAGAGGGCCGTACTCGGTCAGGCTTGGATTAGCAGCGAGCAGGGGTTGGAGCAATACATCATTCGCCTGCCAGCGCACGGCCTGGGCCCGCAATGTGGCCATTTGGCGCAGCGAGGCGGGCAGCCAGTTCGGCGCAGCCGGCTTGAAAGCCACCACGCTATCCACCAGCCCGGCAAAGCGGCGGGCCACTTCAGACTCGGCCGGGGCCGCGTCCACTAGGCGGTTTAGCGGAGTAGCCGTCGTGTAGTTGAAGCCCTGAAAATTGCGCTTGTACTCCTTCACCGGTTCAATAACTTCAGCCAGCGTGCGCAGAGGAACCACGTTGCTGCTGCCGGCCATTTGCTTCAACAGTAGCTCAGGCACGCGCCGATGGCGCAATCCCAGCGTTTCCAGCTGGGGCGACAATATGTTCAGTCGACGGTACACATCGGCTACGCTCTGGGTAGCCGCTTGCGGCGACCACAGCCGCTCGGCCACGGCCCCCGCCCGGGGCCAGATACGCGAATCAAGCACCACCGAGTCGGCGTATTCGGCCCACATAGCGGCCTCACCGCCCAGCACCAGCTTTTGCTCGGCGGGGGTGAGGGGCGTGTCGGGTGGCAGCGGGTCCGTGGTGTAGGAACTGGCCGCGGTCAGGTTCAAATCCAGATAATAGCCACTCGAGAGCAGTACCGGGTGGCCGAGTTTGGCGGCATCGTTCAGGCCTTTTTTGCCGCGCCAGCTTTGGATAACGGCTTCTTTCGGCAGGTCGGGGCCGAGGATTTCATCCCAGCCAATCATGGTTTTGCCGCGCTTTTGCAGTAGCACCATCACGCGGCGGTTGAAGTAGGTTTGCAGCTGGTGCTTGTCCACGGTTTTGCCGTCGGCCTTCACCATTTTGTGGGCCTGCATCCAGGCCACGATGCGCGGGGTGCGCCGCCAGTTGCGGCCGTCGTTCTCGTCGCCGCCGGCGTGGAAATAAGGGTCCGGAAACAGCGTCGTCATCTCCGTCAGCAGCGAATCGATGAACGTGTAAGTCGTTTCGCGGGTGGGGTCGATGGCTACGTTGGTGGTGCGCCAGCGCGTGTAAGGCGCGTACACTGAGTCGTTGGAAGCCAGGCGCGGGTAGGCCACAATCCAGCTGGTGGTGTGGCTGGGCATGTCGAACTCCGGCACCACCCGAATACCGCGCGCCGCCGCGTAGGCCACCACCTCGCGCACTTCGGCTTGGGTGTAAAAAAGCCCGTCGGTGCTGCCCACCGTCTGCAAACGCGGAAAAACCTTGCTCTCGATGCGGAAGCCCTGGTCATCGGTGAGGTGCCAGTGCAGCACGTTCAGCTTCACGGCCGCCATACCGTCGAGGTTGCGCTTGATGACGGCCACGGGCATGAAGTGCCGCGCCGCGTCAATCAACAGCCCGCGCCAGGCAAAGCGGGGCTGGTCGCGGATGTCGACTTCGGGCAAATAGCGCACTTTTTTATCGGTGCGCGGCAGTTGCTCCAGCGTGGCCAGCGCCCGCAGCACCCCCAGGCTGGTGGGGGCGTCGATGCTCACGCCCATCGGCGTCACGCGCAGCGAATACCGTTCCTCGTCAAACAGCTCGGGCCGGCCCACGCGGCCATAGCGGATTTGCAGTGTGGCCGAACCAATCACTTTCGTGGCTGGCGAGAGGCGGCCGATGGTACGTCTCACCGCATCTGCCACCGCCGGGTCCACAGGAGTTGGCAACAGCGGTTTCAAAGTCGCTTTCAGTAGCAGCCGGCCCTGACCGTAATTGGCTTCGGCGGGCAGTGGCAGCAGGGTAGTGGGCGCAGTTTGGGCCGCAATTGGGCGCGTCGTCAGCACCAGCAGTAGCACCAGCCATTTCATCCATTCGCTTGCTTTACCGGCCTTCCACATTGTATTCAGTTATCTATGATTTCCCCACCGCCTACAAATAGTCGTCCACAACCGCAGGTCAGCGCAAGCTAAAATCTGTAAAATCCGCGAAAATCCGAGCGAATTCGTGGTCTATATTAGTCCCCGGGCTTTGAATTCCAGGTATTTATTAATGGTATTCGCCGTCAAGTCCTTTGGCGCGGTCAGGAGCGAATAAATGCCGTAGCGCTGCAATTCGAGCACAATCTGGTGTTTCTCCTGGGCGAATTTCTCGGCAATGGTCTGGTTGTACACTTCTTCCGTAGTGGCGGCTGGAGTTTCCAGGAAGGCCCGTAGCTCGGTATTCTCAAAGAACACCACCAGCAGCAGATGGTCCTTGGCCAGGCGGCGCAGGTAGGGCAGCTGGCGCTGCATGCCGTGCAGCGTTTCGAAATTGGTGAACAGAATCAGCAAGCTGCGCTGCTTGATTTTGGCCCGCACCGTGGCGTAGAGCAGTTCGAAATCGGTTTCGAGGTACTTGGTTTTCTGGCGGTAGAGGATTTCGAGCAGCTTCAGCAGGTGGCCGGGGCGACGGTCGGCGGCCAGCGCGGCACCGGGGCGGTTCGAGAAGGTGAGCAGGCCAGCCTTGTCGTGCTTGAGCAGGGCAATGTTGCTGACGACCAGCGTGGCGTTGATGGCGTAGTCGAGCAAACTCAACCCGTCAAACGGCATGCGCATCACGCGGCCTTTGTCAATCAGGCAATATACCTGCTGGGCGCGCTCGTCCTGGAAGTGGTTCACCACCAGCGCGTCATCGGCTCCGGTGCCGGCGCGGCGGGCGGTAGCCTTCCAGTTCATGCTGCGCGGGTCGTCGCCAGCCACGTAGGGCCGAATTTGCTCAAATTCCATGCTGTGGCCCACGCGCCGGATGCGCTTCACGCCCACCTCCGTGAGGCGGTTGTGAATGGCCAGCAGCTCGTACTGCCGCATTTGCAGGAAGGAAGGGTACACCGGCACCACCTTGCCCTGCGCGTAGCGAAACCGCCGCCGCACCAGCCCCAGCGGCGAGGCCGCGTAAATATTCAGCGCCCCAAACTCGTATTCGCCGCGCTTGGTAGGGCGCAGCTGGTAGTCGATAATCTGCGTTTCGCCGGGCCGGATACTAGTTTTAAATAGCACATCGCGCCGCTGGAACTGGTGCGGAATCTCGTCAATCGTCTCGGTCTGGATGGGAAACCGGTAACGGTTTTCGAGGTAAATCCGCACGTCGTTGTCCGAGCCGTTGGCCAGCTTCTCGCCCAGCACCCGCCGGCCAAATACCGGCGCAGTCTGCCCTTTAGCCGGTGCATAGAGTAGCAGCGCATCGAGCAGCGCCAACACTACAAACAGGCCGAGCGCGATTTTCATCGGTCCCAGCAGCCACGGCAGAAAAAAAGCCACCACGAAACCGGTGGCAATAGCCCCCAGCACCTGGAAAAATCGGGAAGTAAGAAAGAGCGTCAAGGGTAGCCGGGGTGAAGGGAAAGGCAATATTCGGCAATTTCACCTCAAGTCTACACGATAATACTTTACACCGCGCTACGCACGATGCCGCCGTCCACGCGCAGCGCCGCGCCGTTGATGGCGCCGGCGAGCGGACTGGCTACGAACACCGCAAAATCAGCAATTTCTTTGGGCTGGATGAGCCGGCCGATGAGCGACGTGGGCCGGTTTTCGGCCATGAAGCGGCGCTCGGCGGCGGCGTAGTCAGTTTCGTCGGGGAATACCTGGCGGATGAATTCTTCCACACCGGGCGTGTGCGTCGAGCCGGGCATGAGCGTATTCACCGTCACGGCGGTGCCTTTTGTCAGCTCGGCCAGACTGCGCGAAATGGAGAGCTGCATGAGCTTGGTAGCACTGTAGTGGGCCATTTCGGGAGCCGGGTTCAGGGCCGATTCGCTGCTGATGAACAGGATACGGCCGGTGTTGCGGGCCAGCATGCCGCGCAGGTAGTGGCGGCTCAGGCGCACGCCGCTCATCATGTTCACCTCAAACAGCCGCTGCCAGGCCTCGTCGGTGGTGTCGAAGAAATCGGTGGCCTCGTAGATGCCCAGGTTGTTGATGAGCACGTCCACTTCAGGGTATTGCGCGATGGTGCGGGCGGTGCCTTCCGCCGTGCCGTTATCAGCGGCCAGGGGCAGCAATTGGGCCTTTGGAAACTCCTGTTGCAGCTCGGCAATGGCCTGCGTCACGCTGGCCTCGGAGCGGCCGTTGATGATGACTTTGGCTCCTTCGCGGGCATAGGCGCGGGCCATTTCCAGGCCAATGCCGCCGGTGGAAGCGGTGATGAGAACGGTTTTATCGGTGAGTTGAACGTCCATGATGCGGCGAGTGGGGATTAGAATAGCCGGCCGAAATGCGGGCTGAATGAGGGATAACCCGCGACGGCCGTCCCCGGTTATCGCCGCCGCAATTCGTCCCGCACTTCCATTAGGGCAAAGCCTAGCAGATTCGGCCCCAGCCAGCGACTAGGATTTGCGGCATCGGCCGCATCAGCGGCCAGCCCAATGCCCCAAATGGTATCCACCGGACTGGCTTCAACCAGCACCCGGTCATTGGTGGAAAGCAGAAATTTCGCCAGATTCGGGTGCTGCCCGAACTTGTGAAGGTTGCCGGCTATCACGATTTCTACCTTGCGCGCCTCCCAGGTTTCGGCTTCGAAATTCTGGATTTCGCGACCCAGCTTTTTGGCTTCAGCCGGGCTTTTGGCAGCCAGAATTTGGGCCAAGGTATTATCGTCATTGAACAGCCGCGCCTTTTCGGCCATCATCCAATGCTCGGTTGACCGGTAGGTGATACCCGCAACCACAAAATCGGCCAGCCACCATTGGCTCAGGCAGGATTTGGTGATGCTGCCGTCTTTGCTGGGCTGGTTACCCCAGAAGAACAGGTACTTGACGCGGACATCCTGCGCCAGCTGGTCTAGCAGCCACTCGGTGGAATACTTCATGCTTACCGTGGCACTTCCACACTCTGGACAATCTGCTTCACCACCTCATCGGGCGTGCCGCCTTCCATCTCGCGCTCCGGCGTGAGCATGATGCGGTGGCGCAACACGCTGGGGGCCAGGAATTGCACGTCTTCGGGCGTCACGAAGTCGCGGCCGCGCAGGGCGGCCAGGGCTTTGGCGCCGTTCAGCAGGGCCAGCGAGGCGCGGGGCGACGCGCCCAGGTACAGCGACTTGTGCGCCCGCGTCTGACCCACCAGTTTGGCGATGTATTCCAGAATATTAGCCTCCACGCGCTGCTGGCGCACTTGCTGGCGCAGCTGGGCCAGGTCGGTGGCGCTGAGGATGGGCTGCACGGCCTCCAGGTTGGTGCTGCCCTGGCCGCCGTGGTGGCCGGTCAGAATCTGCACTTCCTCAGCCAAAGTGGGGTAGCCCACGTGTAGCTTAAACAGGAAGCGGTCGAGCTGGGCCTCGGGCAGGCGGTAGGTGCCTTCCTGCTCGATGGGGTTCTGGGTGGCCAGTACCAGGAAGGGCTCCTGCATGGCGTAAGTGGTGCCGTCTTGGGTCACAGTGCGCTCCTCCATCACCTCAAACAGAGCCGATTGCGTCTTGGCGGGGGCGCGGTTGATTTCGTCAATCAGCACCACGCTGGCAAAAATGGGGCCGGGCCGAAACTCGAAATCGGCCTTGTTCTGCCGGAACACGGAGGTGCCCAGCACGTCGCTCGGCATCAAATCGGGGGTGAACTGGATGCGGCTGAACGGCACGGCCAGCGTACGGGCCAGCAGCTTGGCCATAAGGGTCTTGGCCACGCCGGGCACGCCTTCGAGCAGGACGTGGCCATCGGCCAGCACGGCGGTGAGCAGCAGCTCCAGCAAATCGGTCTGGCCGACGATGATTTTGCCGATTTCCTGCCGGATGGCTTCAGTTTGGGCCGTGAGGCGGGCGAAATCGGTGCGCGGGGCGAAAGCTGCTTCGGGAGCGGCGGCTGTTGCACTGGCAGTTTCGGTGGTTACCGAAGCGGCAACAGATTCAGGCGGTGCCGTGATGGGCGATTGGGGAGTCAGGTCGAGGTTTTCGGGTTCCATCTACAAAGTGCTGGCGTAGCCAAGTAAGGTCTGAGCGGTTTCGTCGTCGGCGCAAACCTGCCGTAGGTCAGTAAGAATTTTTTTGGCGTATTCGGCCGCAACGAGGTTTTTATGGTAAAGCTTGAGGTCCTGCAATAATTCGCCGATATCGTACCAGTCGATATCGGCCAGCAATTCCTTTTCCTGCGCCAGGGCTTGTTTTTTGAACAGGTGATTATCCCAGCGGTACTTGATGAGGATGGCAAGTTTGGCCACGGTAAGCATGACGAAAAGTAGTTAGCGGCGGGCTTCGCGTTTGAAATCAGTTAGCGCCCTGCTCAATTGCAGCAATTGCTGGTCGTTCATCTGCGGGGCGGTGCGGGCGAAATTCACCAGTCGCAGCAGCTCATCAACGCGGGAACGGGTCAGGCCGGATTTCTGGCTGAGCCGTTCCCGAAAGTCCTCATCGCCAAAATCCGGGCTCGTTTCCTGGAAGCGGGTGCGCAGGTAATCCATAAACAGCCCGACCTTTTTCTCCGCAATCAGCGCGTGGCTGCTGCCCTGGCGGTAGAGGCTGGCGACAGTGCGCGTAAATAGCAAGGTGGTATTCGGCAGTGGCTTGAGTGTGGGAATAATGCGCTGCCGCCGCCGTGCCTCCACCAACACAAACAATATCCCGCCGATAATGAGCAGGTACCAGGCCGTGTTCAGGGCTTCGTGGCCGCTCACGAGACGCAGCAGTGACTGGTTGCCGAGGCGGCCCTGCTTCTGGTATTCATCCCACCAAGTGGGCCGGGCGGGCAGGTAGGAGAGAGCCGTGGCCGAAAATTGGCTGCTGGCGGGCCGCAGCACAAACTGGTTGGTGAAAGCAATGGGCACCGAGCACATATACACGTGCCCCCGGCCGTAATCGAGGCGCACAAACACGGGGCGGCCCTGCGCATCGGTGGCCAGGGCGCGGCCCACGCGGCCCGAATCTACCAAGAAGCGCACGTTAGCATCGCCGCCCGGCAGGCGGTAGCGCGGGCCCGCCAGCGCGGGGTTGGTGAAGCGCACCGTCACCGAATCGGGCACGGGCAGACCGCGCGGGCCGGCGTGGGTGGGCAGCTTCACCAGGCGCGTGCGGATGCCCAGCGTATCGAGCAGCGCGCTGGTGGAATCGCCAAAATTCTCGGCCACGATGAATACGTCGTTGCCATTAGCGATGAAGCGCAGCAGGGCGTGTGCGTCGGCCTTGCTCGCCGCAAATTCGGTGTTCACAAACAGATAGTTGGCGCGGGCTTGGCGCAGGTGTTCTTCTACCCAGTCGTGTTCCGGCTCCTCTTCGTCGTCTGAATTTTCATTTTGGGCGGTG
>NZ_JBCEVZ010000048.1:0-35852 GCF_038448715.1 Hymenobacter segetis
CTCTCGGGCGAGGACACGCGCCGCCGCACCAGCCGCCTGCGCTACGACTATGAGCTCACCAGCAAGCAGGCCCAGATTGACCTGCTCACCAAAACCCGGCAGCTCCAGGCCCAGAAGGCGGCCCGGCAGCGCCTGCAGCTCAATGGGCTGCTGGCCGGTCTGGCCAGTGTGCTGCTGATAGCGGGGCTGCTGTGGCGCAACATCTACCTCAAGCAGCGGGCCAACCGCCACCTGAACGAGATGAATACCCAGATTGCCGCCCATCGCGACCAGCTCAACCGCACCCTGACCGAGCTCCAGGACACCCAGGCCCAGCTGGTGCAGCGCGAGAAAATGGCTTCTCTGGGCGAAATGACGGCCGGCGTGGCCCACGAAATTCAAAACCCGCTCAATTTCGTGACCAATTTCTCGGACCTGAACGTGGAGCTGCTGGCCGAGCTGCAGGAGGAGCTGGCCGGGGAGCACCTCTCCAGCAGTGGCGGGCAAAATATCCAGCAGCTGCTGGATGACCTGACCCTGAACCAGGTGAAGATTCAGGAGCACGGGGCCCGCGCCGACCGCATCGTGAAACGCATGCTGGAGCACTCGCACCCGAGCAGCGGCACCCGCCAAGCCACCGACCTCAACGCCCTGGCCGGGGACAGCCTGCGCCTGGCCTACCACGGCTGGTGCGCTCGCAACAAAGACTTCAGCGCCACGCTCACCACCGATTTGGACCCGCAGTTGCAGCCCGTTCCGGCCGTAGCCCAGGACCTGAGCCGCGTGCTCATGAACCTACTAACCAACGCATTCTACGCCGTAACCGAAAAAGGCAAGCACGCCGATGCCGCCTACCGCCCCGAAGTGCAGGTGCAAACCCGCCAAACTGACCACGCCGTCGAGATTCGGGTGCGCGACAACGGGGCGGGCATTCCGCTGGCGGTGCGCGAGAAAATCTTCCAGCCCTTCTTCACCACCAAGCCCACTGGCGAGGGCACCGGCCTGGGCCTGTCGCTGAGCTACGACGTGATTACGAAGGGACACGGTGGAGTTTTGAGTGTGGAAAGCCAGGAGGGTGAATATTGTCAATTTACTATTAGTCTGCCTGTTACCGTTGAAAAGGTGATGGAAGATGTGGCGACTTGAATTTATATACTATTTATTGAATATATTTAAGTAATTGCTTGTTTAAACTGAACATTATCTAACCGCTTGGTCCGTATGAAATGAATGCCGCCCGGGATGTGCCGCCCGCCTCATCAATCAGAAGGCGGTGGGGGAATTGCCCGCGGGGAAGTAGACATGGTGCAAGGTTAAGTTTTGACACTTACGATGTTGCTCGAACAACTACCGCCTTCTCGTTTCCGGGTTCGGAAACTAGCCCGCCAGCCGGCGCCCCCGCCCCCCAAAGTGCTGGCGCAGGCTGGCACAGGCGTGTCTCAGTTCTTTGCGCAGCACCAGCTGGGGGCCATCCTCCTGCAGGGCGTGCTATTGGCGGGTGGCGTTTTCTCGGCTGCACTGGGGCTGAAGGGCTTTCTGCTGCCGAACGGTTTTATTGACGGCGGGGTAACGGGTATTTCGCTGCTGGTGAGCCAGCTGACGGGTATCTCGTTGTCGGCGCTCATTGTGCTGATTAACATTCCGTTTATCGTGCTGGGGTATTATCAGGTGGGGCAGAAGTTCGCCCTCAAAACCCTGCTCACTATTCTGGCGCTGGCGGGGGCGCTGCTGGTGGTGTCGTTCCCGCCCCTCACGCAGGATAAGCTGCTGATTGCCGTATTCGGCGGCTTCTTTCTGGGAGCCGGGGTGGGGCTGGCCATGCGCGGCGGTGGCGTGCTCGATGGTACCGAAATCCTGGCCCTCTACCTCACGCGCCGGCTGCCCGCTTCCATCGGCGACATTGTGCTGATTATCAACATAACTATCTTCTCGGTGGCCGCCTGGCTGCTGTCGATAGAAACGGCGCTGTATTCCATTCTGGCGTATCTGGCCGCGGCCAAAACCGTGGATTTCGTGCTGGTGGGCATCGAGGAATACACCGGCCTGACCATCATCTCGTTTCACAGCACCGAAATCCGGCGCATGATAACCGATAAGCTCCACCGTGGAGCCACCGTGTACGAATGCACCCAGGGCTTTGGCACCCACGGGCACCAGCATTTGAAAGTGGAGGCCATTTTCACGGTCGTGACCCGCCTGGAGGTGGTCAGCCTGACGGATGAGATTCATAAAATTGACCCGAACGCCTTCGTAGTCTCCCAGAGCGTGAGCGACATGAAGGGCGGCCTGATTAAAAAGCGGGCCTTGCACTAGCCGTTCTGGGATGGGAGCCGGGGCCCCGCGCCGCCGGGCCAATTCAGCAGGAATATCATGGAAAGGTGGTACCGGTTTCTGGGAGTTCGGCCGCACGAAACCACGTCGGTGTGGCTGCTCTTTGCCCATAATTCCCTGCTCAGCTTTGGCACCGTGCTGGTGTATCTGGCGGCCACGGCGCTGCTGCTGGCCCGGCACCCTGCCTCCAGCCTGCCCGTGGCCTACTGCGTGGGAGCAGTGGTTATGGGGCTGACCGGCAGCCTCTATGCCTACCTGGAACGCCGCTGGCTGGGGCCGAGCCTGGCCGTGCGGGCGCTGCTGACGGTGGTGGTCATCGCCGTGGTGCTGGCGCTGGCCTGGCAGCCCACGCCGTCGGTAGCCACGGCCGTGGGCATCATGACGGGCTACCGCCTGCTGTACCTACTCACCAACCTGGAGGCCTGGAGCATGTCGGCCACCCTGTTCAACGCGCGCCAGGGGCGGCGGCTGTTCGGGGTGGTGAGCTCCGGCGAGCTGCCGGCCAAAGCCGTGGGGGCGGCGCTGGCCATTTTCGTACCCGCGGCCCATGCCATTTCGATGCTGTTAATCATGGCGTTGAGCTCCTACGTGCTGGCGGCGCTGGTGCAGCAGGCGGCTTTTCGACGAAGAACCGGGTTGCCGCATTTGCCCCTCGCCCCGCCGGCTGTGCGCAGCCTGCCGCTCATCCGGCAGCTGCTGGGGCCGGGCGCGTTGGTGCGGGTGATGGGACTGAGCGTGATGGCGGTGGCCGCAATAGCGGTAGGAGTGGAGTATGTTTTTTTGCTCAGTGTTCGAAATTTTTTGCCCGGCCCGGTAGATGTGATGCAGTACTTGGGCGCAGTGCTGGCGCTGGCTTATCTGCTGGCGGCGGCGGGCCGGCTGCTGTTTGCGCGGCGCGGCTTGGCCTGGGTGGGCGTGCGCCGGACGTTGCTGCTGCTGCCGTTTATTGTGCTGGGTAGTGTTTTGATATTCTGGGTATTGCGAATGCTTCCCGTGGGGCCGTGGGGCCAGCTGGTTTATTTCAGCGGGCTTTATCTGGGGTTGGAAATATGCCGCCGGGCCTTGTTCGAGCCGGTTTTTCTGGTGCTGTTCCACCGCTTGCCGCCGCCCGAGCACCTGGCGGGGCGCAGTGTCGTGAAGGGGATTTATGAGCCGGCAGGCGTGGGGCTGGGTGGCCTGCTGCTGCTGGCGGCCCAGCCGTTTCCGGCAAACTCCTGGCTGCCCTTTGTGTGGATGGCCGCCCTGGTACTCGGGGTGGTGTATCTGCTGCGGTATATGCTTTGGCACTACCTGGAGGCCCTGAAGACGAGCCTGCACCTGCACGGTGCGGCTGATAATGAGCCGGTTCGGGTGGGCAGTGAGCCGCCGGACCGGCGCTCGGCCGAGGCCGAGTCCAGCGAGGAGATGGTGTTGCAGGCCATCGAGCATCTGCACAAAATAGAAGCCACTGCCCTGCTCGAACAGGCAGAGCACCTGCTCACGCACCCCAGCAACCGCATTCGCCACCGGGCGCTGCGGCTGTTGGGAGACCGGGTGGAACTGCCCCGGCTGCGTCGTCTGGCTCTGGAAGACCCCGACCCGGCCCTGCGCGAAATGGCCAGCTGCCTGGCCGGACCCCACCCATCGGCCGACGACTTGCTGCTGCACCCCGATTGGGCCGTGCGCCAGGGCGCTATCCGGGGCCGGCTGGGCGCGCATCCCACCGATGGCGCGGCCTTGGCCAGCCTGGCCGCCGTGGCGTCCTCGGCCGAAACCAATGCCCGCCACGCGGCCTTGGAGCTCATTGAGCTGCTTACGCCGGAGCAGCAGCAGCAGGCAATCACCATCTGCCTGCACAGCCCCGAGCCCGCCCTGGTGCAGGCTGCCGTACGGGCCGTGGCCGAGGTGCCGGGCCCCGACATTATAAGCCTGATGATAAGCTTTCTGTGCATGAAGAAGGTGCAGAAACCGGCCCTGGCCGGCCTGGTCAGAATCGGGGCACCCGTGCTGCCGCTACTCAAGCCCGCTTTGGCTCAGGAATGCGACCAGCGCCGCGCCCAGGCGATGGCCCAGGTGTGCGCCCGCATGGCCACGCCCGCCGCCCGGCAAGTGCTGCTGGAAGTAGCCAGCGGGGCCAACCTGCAGGCGCGGGCGGCGGCGCTGCGGGCGCTCGACAGCTTTGTCACCATGCCCAGTGACGCGCCGCTCTTTCAGCAGCTCATAGAGGAGGAGATGCGCCTGGCGCAGCACTTTTTGCACGGCATGCACGCCGCCAATTCTGAGCTGCGCGCCGCCCTGCGCCAGGAGCTGCGCCGCTGCACCCAGCGTTTGTTTGGCCTGCTGATGCAGGTGTACGAGCGGCCGCCGCTGCTGGAAGCGCAGCACGGCGCCATCCACACCACCGGCGAAACCCAGGCCAGCGCCCTCGCAATTCTGGAGAATATGATTCCGCTCCCGCTGTTTGCCGGCTTGCAGGCCATGCTGGAAACGGGCCGCCTGAGCCAGCGTGCCGAGGTCATGGATGCCTTGCTCGGCCCCATCACCACCGCCGAAACCGTGCAAACCACCATCGTGCGCCGGGGCGCGGAAGCCTTCACGGCCTGGACGATTAGCGTGGCCCTGCGGCAGTGGCACCCCCAGCCCGCCACCGTATCCTATCTGGTGCCTAACTTGCAATCCACCAGCCTCCTGGTTCAGGAAAGTGCCCTGGCCGTGCTCCAACAATTGCCCGTGCTGCGCCCGGCTGCCTATGACCAGCTCCTCCTCACGCATCCCGCCGTCGCCTTCCTCGCCATGAATCCACAGCCGACTACCCCCCGCACCTCGGCCCGCGACCGGGTCCTCATCCTCAAAGGCACTTCCCTGTTTGCCAACACGCCCGAAAACATCCTCGGCAACATCGAGCCCATTATGCGGGAAGTGGCGTTTGAAGCGGGGCAGGAAATCTTCAGCAAAGGCAGTCTGGGCACCTCGCTGTTCATCGTGAGTGAGGGCGAAGTGGGGATTTTCGACGGCTCGCGCCAACTGACGACCTTCCGCAGCGGCGACTTTTTTGGCGAGCTGGCCCTGCTCGATGCCGAAGCCCGTTCGGCCTCGGCCGTGGCCGTGGGGCCGGCCACCGCGTTTCGCATCGACCAGGAAGATTTCTACGACGTGATGGAGGACTGCCCTGAAGTCACCCGCAATATCCTGAAGGTGCTCTGCCAGCGCCTGCGCCGCCAGAACGAGCGAACGCAACCCCCGCAGCCCCAGCCGGTACCGGGATAATTCGTCGCTTAATGGGTGCGCTTTTTGCCCTCCGGCGGGCCTACCTTGCGGCATGACGCTCCTCATCATTGTGCTAGCTGTGCTGGCGCTTATCGTCCTCAGCAGTTGGGGCAAAGTCAACGCGTTTCTGGCGTTTTTGCTGGTCACCATTCCGGCGGGGCTGGCGCTGGGCCTGCCGCCCGCGCAGGTGCTGGCTGCCGTGCAAAAAGGCCTCGGCGATACCCTGGGCTCGGTTGCGCTGGTGGTGGTATTGGGGGCCATGCTGGGCAAGCTGGTGGCCGAAAGCGGCGCGGCCCAGCGCATCGCCGCCGTGCTGATGCAGGCTTTTGGCTCGAAAAATATTCAGTGGACGATGATGGTCACCGGCTTCATCATCGGCATTCCGCTGTTCTATAACGTGGGTTTTTTGCTGGTTATTCCGCTGATATTCTCGGTGGTATATCAATACCGGCTGCCGGCCGTGTACGTGGGCCTGCCCATGCTGGCCTCGCTCTCGGTATTGCACGGCTTCCTGCCGCCGCACCCGGCCCCCACGGCACTGGTGGCGCTGTTCCATGCCAATGTGGGCCTCACATTTGGCTACGGGCTGCTGGTGGCGGTGCCGGCCGTGGTTGTGGCCGGGCCGCTGTATGCGCGCACGTTGCGGGGCATCGTCTCCGCGCCGCTGGCGGGGTTTGTGAGCGAAGCGCTGGCCGAAAGCGCCTTGCCGGGCCGGGTCAACAGCTTCCTGTCGTCGCTGCTGTCGGTGCTGGTGCTGGCGGTCGTGCTGGGCTTGCAGGCGGTGCTGCCGCCCGGCGGCCCGCTCGCGCCGGCCCTGGCGTTCCTAGCCGACCCGGGCGTAGTGATGATGCTGTCGGTAGGGGTGGCCACGTTCAGCCTGGGCCGCAGTCAGGGCAAATCCATGACCTCCGTGATGGAAACCTACGGTGAAGCCTTGCGCGATGTGGCGCTGCTGCTGCTCATCATCGGCGGGGCGGGGGCGCTGAAGGAAGTGCTGGTGGAAAGTGGGGCGGGCCAGGCCATTGCCGCCGGCCTGAATGGCACCGGGCTTCCGCCGCTGCTGCTGGGCTGGCTGCTGGCCGGCCTCATCCGGGTGTGCCTCGGCTCGGCCACGGTGGCGGGGCTCACGGCGGCCGGCGTGATGCTGCCCACCATGGCCCACTCGACCGTCAATCCCAACTTAATGGTGCTGGCCATCGGGGCGGGCAGCCTGCTGTTTTCGCATCTGAATGACAGTGGGTTCTGGCTGTTTAAGCAATATTTCAACCTCTCGATTCGCGACACGCTGCGCTCGTGGTCAGCCATGGAAACCATTGTGTCGGTGGTGGGGCTGCTGGGCGTGCTGGTGCTCGACTGGGCGCTGCCGTTGGTAGCGCCCGCTCTGGCACGATTATGATGTTTTGAATAGTTTGCAAGTAATTGTTAATCCCTATCTTGGCTTCATCTTAATTCATCCTTCAACCCACGCTGCTCCATGAATTCCCGTAGAAATTTCCTGACCTCGGCCGCGCTGCTATCGGCCGGCTTGCTGGTATCACCGTCCCTGCTGGCCCGCGACAAGGGCTACAACAAAAAGTACATCGGCCTGCAGCTCTACACCGTGCGCGACGCCATGGCCAAGGACCCTGCCGGCACGCTGGCGCAACTGGCCAAAATGGGCTACAATTCGCTGGAGGGCGCGACCTACACCGGCACCCAGAAGTTCTACGGCATGTCACCCAAAGAATTTGCCGCCCTGCTCAAGCAAAATGGCCTGATAATGCCCAGCAGCCACTACCGCCTCGGCGAGGAGCAGATGAACGGTGCGCCCGCCATGGGCACCATGCTCCACGAGTGGGACCGCGCCGTGGACGATGCCGCCGCCGCCGGGGTGAAATACATGGTCTGCGCCTATCTCTCAGAAGCCGAGCGCGGCAACCTCGACCACTACAAGACCATCGCCGACCAGCTCCACAAAGCCGGCGAGCGCTGCCAGAAAGCCGGCATCCAGCTCTGCTACCACAACCATGACTTCGAGTTCGTGCCCCAAAATGGCAAGCTGCCTTACGACCTGCTCCTCGCCACCGACCCCAAATTGGTGAAAATGGAGCTCGACCTCTACTGGGCCACCAAAGCCGGCCACGACCCCCTTACGCTATTCAAGCAGCACCCCGGCCGCTTCCCCCTCTGGCACGTCAAGGACATGGACAAAGCCGCGCCGCACTCCTTCACCGAAGTAGGCAACGGTAGCATCGACTTCAAAAAAATCTTCGCCCACGCCAACGAAGCCGGCCTGCAATACTTTTTCGTGGAGCAGGACATCACGCCCGGCTCACCCTTCGATAGCGCGGCTAAAAGTTTGGCTTACATCAAGAAAAACCTGGTGTAGCCCGCCGTGCCGACGGCGCTACCCCTGCGCCGTCGGCCGGATTACGATTTCGCCCACATCCACATCGGCGGGCTGCTCGATGGCAAATACCATGGCGCGGGCAATGGCATCCGGCGAAATGGCCAACTGCTCGCTTGTGGCCCGGATTTGGGCCTGCACGGCCAAGTTGGTCATGGAATCGGCAAAATTGGTGCGCACGAAACCGGGCGAAATAATGGTCACGCGCAGTTTATCGCCGGCTTCCTGGCGCAGGCCCTCCGAAATGGTGCGCACGGCATTCTTGGTACCGGCATACACGGCCTGCATCGGCACAATTTTCAGGCCCGCCGTCGAAACGGTGTTGATGAAATGTCCGAAGCCCTGCCGGCGAAAAACTGGCAGCGCGGCCGCAATGCCGTACAGCACGCCCTTGATGTTGACATCAATCATCTCCTCCCAATCCTCCACGCGCAGCTCATCAAGCAGCGAAATAGGGCCAATGCCGGCATTATTGATGAGCACATCGAGCTTGCCGAACCGCTCAAGCGCCAGCCCGACGAGGTTGGCCACTTCATCGCGCCGCTTCACGTCGGTAGGGGCATAGGCGACTTCCCCGCCGGCCGCCTTAATGCGAGCGGCCAGCGCCTGCAGGCGTTCCAGGCCGCGAGCGCCAAGCACCACTTTGGCCCCGCGCCCAGCCAGGAGGAGGGCCACGGCCTCGCCAATTCCGCTACTGGCCCCCGTGATGACGACGACTTTGCCTGCTATTGAGCTTTCCATGTTGTGTTACTGGTTTAGTAGCACAAAGGTCTCTGTCTGCGGCAATGCAGAAGTATGTGAATCAATCCAAAAGTTATGAAAGTGCTACCGGTTGCCGTCGGTAGTGGTTGGGCGGCAGCCCGGTTTGCTTTTTGAAGAAGCTGTTGAAGTTAGAGGCGTGCTCAAAGCCGAGACAGAAGCCGATTTCAGCAATGCTCCAATCGCTGTTGCGCAGCAATGCTTTGGCTTCGTCCGTCATCTTTTCAGCGATGTGCTCGGTGGTGGTTTTGCCCGTTATTTCTCTCAGCGCCTTATTCAGGTGGTTGGTATGCACGGCGAGCTGCCGGGCAAACTCGTTCGCATTTTTGAGCGGCAGTTTATGGTGCGGCGATGCGATGGGGAACTGCCGGTCCAGCAATTCTAGAAACAGGGAGCCGAGGCGCGCCGCCGAAGTGCCTGGCTGGTAGAAGTGCGCCGCTGGCGCAATCTTAAGCGACTCATGAAGGATGATTTGTACGTAGCTGCGCAACAATTCATCACGGTTGGCATACGAAGACTGCAACTCCACCAGCATTTGCTCGAAAAGGCTGCTGAGCCGGCCTACCACTTCCGGCGCAGGAAATAACACCGGCGTGCCACCCACCCGAAATAGCGGCGAACCCGCCACGCTGGTCGTGCGCAGCTGCTGCGTAATAAACTCCTCCGTAAACAAGCACACGAAGCCGGTTTCGCTCCCGTTCGTGCGCTCCCATGAGTAGGGAATCAGGGGATTAACAAAAATCAGGGCTGAGTCCTGCACCTCAACCCGCTGGTCGGCATACGAAAGAATGCCCTGCACATTGCACAACAGCTTTATCTTATAAAAATCCCGCCGCACATGCGGAAAAGAGCTTGGCGTAGGAACGTCCTCAATCCGGTAAGCGGTGAACTGTCCCATTGCCGGATTTCCTCGGCTGTACCGTTGGTAGTAATCAGCAATACTTTCACGTGAACCCATTGCCAAAGTTATGCAACTCAAATTGCGGCGCTATTCTTATGAGTTGAATAGAAATAAGTCATGCTGAGCGCAGCCGAAGCATCTCTACCGCAATACTATTCCTTTTGATTGGAAATTAGTTGCGCGGTAGAGATGCTTCGGCTGCGCTCAGCATGACGTTCTGTTATTCCCGAAAAGCTCCTTACTTCGCCGCCGCCATTGGCAGCTCCCGAATCCAGATATTACGGAAACTCAGCGGCTCGCTCTTGTCGCCGTGGGCCTGGAGCTTGATGGGCGAGGGGCCGTGCGCCGCCTGGTACGAGGCCTTGCCGATGTACTGCGTAGGGCCGGTGAGGGCGGTGTGGTCCTGCACCAGCACGCCGTTGAAAAACACGGTGGCATAGGCTGGCGTCACCAGCGCGCCGCCCGCGCCGAACACCGGGGCCGTCCACACCACGTCGTAGGTTTGCCACTCGCCGGGCTTGCGGGCGGGGTTGGCCAGCGGGATGGCCTGCTTGTAGAGGCTTCCGGCCATGCCGTTGACGTAGGTTTTGTTCTGGTACGCGTCCACTATTTGCAGCTCGTAGCCCAGGTCACCGCTGCCCGTTGAGGCCAGGAATACGCCGCTATTGCCCCGGGCCTGCCCCGTGCCGGTGATATTGGCCGGAATGCGCCACTCCAAGTGCAGCTGGTAGTTCCCGAAGCTGCGCTTGGTTTCGATGTTGCCCACGTCCTTTTTTACGGTCATAATTCCTCCCGCCACCGTCCAGCTGGCCGGCGCTTTGTGGTCGCTGGTGAGCACCCACTGGTCCAGGTTCTTACCATCAAACAGCACCAGCGCATCCGAAGGTGCATCGCCGACAGTTTTACCGGGCGTCACCACTTTGGGCACGGGCTCATACACTTCCGTATCCTCGGGTTTGGCGGTTTGCTGGGCGTGGACGGCTCCCAGGCTGCCGGCCAAAAGGGCGGTGAATATCAGGCGGGTTTTCATGAGAAAAAGGATTGGAAGGTGGGAGAGATGACGGTGAAGCGGAGCCCGCTACACGTCGCACAGTTGCACAGCTTTGCGCAGCGAGGCCAGCTTGTCGGGCTGCTTCGGTATGAATTCCTGTGCCACGTAGCCCTTAAAACCCGTAGCCACAATGGCCCGCATGATAGCCGGGTAGTACAGCTCCTGGGTTTCGTCGATTTCGTGGCGGCCGGGCACACCGCCGGTGTGGTAGTGTGCGATGTAGGCGTGGTTATCGGTGATATTACGGATGATGTCGCCCTCGTCAATCTGCATGTGGTATATGTCGAAAAGCAGCTTGAAATGCTCTGAGCCCAGCTTTTTGGCCAGCGCTACGCCCCAGGCTGTGCGGTCGCATTGATAGTCTTTGTGGTCGATTTTGCTGTTCAGCAACTCCATCACCAGCACTACTTTGTGCTTGGCGGCCAGCTCCAGCAGGGGCGTCAGGCCCTTCACGCAGTTGGCCCAGCCGGTGGCATCGTCCTTGCCCCGCCGGCTCCCGCTGAAGCAAATCAGGTTCTTATAGCCCGCCGCCGCCACTTTCGGAATCATCTCGGCGTAGCTCTTCTGCAGCGTGGCGTGAAACTGCGGGTCGTTGAAACCATCAGTCAGGTTGATTTCGGCCCCGTTGCACATCGGCGAATCCAGCCCATACTTCTTCAGCGTGGGCCAGTCCTTCGGCCCAACCAGGTCGATGCCCTTGATGCCAATGCTTTTGGCCGCCGCGCACAGTTGGTCGAGCGATAAATCGCCATAGCACCAGCGGCACACTGAGTGGTTGATGTTGTTTTTCAAAGCGGGCGAATCCAGCGCGTTTTCGGCGGGGACGAAAGCGCCGAGCGCTCCCGCCGCTCCGGCGGCGGCCGTGCCCGCCAAAATGTTTTTGAGCGCCGTGCGGCGGGTAGGAGGCGAGGCCATGACGGGCGGTTTTATTTCAGGGTCAGAATGTATTTCACCATTTCCCGGGCGTCGGCCTCGGTCACGCCGGGGTGCGGCGTCATGGGAACTGCCCCCCAGTTGCCAGAGCCGCCCTGAATGATTTTACCGGCCAGCATGCTGATATTTTGCTCATTAGACGGATATTTCTGGGCTACGTCGGCGTAGGATGGGCCTACCAGCTTCTCCTTTTCTTTATGGCAGCTGGCGCAGTCAGAGGCCGCCATCAGCTTTGCCCCGTTGGCCACCAGGCCGCCGCTGTGCCCGGTGCCAATCTTCGAGGTGCTGGTATCGACCTGCGGCTGCTCGGCCACGGCGGCCACGTTGGCACCGGTGGTGCTGTCGCTCTTGAGTTCGGCCGACGAGGCCGACTGCTGGCTCACTTCATCGGGGCCATCTTTTTTGTAGCCGGAATCGCAGGCGGCCAGCAGGGCACAAAGGCTGAGGAATAAGGCAGTTTTTTTCATGGGAAGGAGGCGGTTAAATTCCGAGCAGGGAATGGTTGAGGGTCGGGTTGGGGGCCGTGGCGGCGAAGTCGTCGAACGCCTTTTCTGTGACGCGAATGATGTGGTCTTTGATGAATTGAGCGCCTTCGCGGGCCCCATCTTCGGCGTTTTTTAGGGCGCATTCCCACTCCAGCACGGCCCAGCCGGGGAAGTCGTACTGGGTCAGCTTGCTGAAAATGGCTTTGAAATCGACCTGCCCATCGCCCAGCGAGCGGAAGCGGCCGGCCCGGTTCAGCCAGCTCTGGTAGCCGCCGTACACGCCCTGCCGCCCCGTGGGGTTGAACTCGGCATCCTTGACGTGGAACATCTTAATCCGCTCGTGGTAGATGTCGATGTATTCCAGATAATCAAGGCATTGGAGTACGAAATGCGAAGGGTCGTAGAGCAGGCAGGCGCGCGGATGCTGCTTCACTTGGTCCAGAAACAGCTCGTAAGTCACACCGTCGTGCAGGTCCTCGCCGGCGTGAATTTCGTAGCACAAGTCCACGCCGCACTCGTCAAACACATTCAGAATCGGCAGCCAGCGGCGGCCCAGTTCGGCAAAGCCATCCTCAACCAGCCCGGCCGGCCGCTGTGGCCAAGGGTACACCATGGGCCACAGCAGCGCCCCGCTAAAGGTGGCGTGCGCCTTCAAGCCCAGGTTTTGGGAGGCTTTGGCGGCATATTTCAACTGCTGCACCGCCCATTGCTGGCGCGCATTGGGGTTGTTGCGGTAGGCCTCGGGCGCGAAGCCGTCGAATAGCTGGTCGTAGGCCGGGTTCACGGCCACCAGCTGTCCCTGCAGGTGGGTCGATAATTCGGTGATTTCCAAGCCAGCGGCATTCACCACACCCCGGATTTCGTCGGCGTAGGTCTGGCTTTCGGCGGCTTTTTGCAGGTCGATGAAGCGCGGGTCGTTGGTGGGCAGTTGCACGCCTTGAAAGCCCAGGCCCTTGGCCCAGGCGCAAATGCCGGCCAGACTGTCGAAAGGCGCTTCATCGCCGATGAATTGGGCAAGAAAAACGGCGGGTCCCTGAATGGTAGTCATGGGCGGGTCAGACGGTGAATTCGGTCCATTTCTTATCAGAATGACCCGAGGCAATGACGTTTTCGATGAATGCCATGCCCCGGATGCCTTCCTCCAGCCCTGGATAATCGAGGGCTTCGGGCGGGGCAGTCTGGCCGGCCATTTCGGCTTGCAAGGTCAGGGCGAAGTTGCGGTAGATGTTGGCGAATGCTTCGAGGTAGCCCTCGGGGTGGCCGGCTGGGGTGCGGGCATTATGCTGCGCGAAGGAACCGACGTAGCCCGTGCCCGTCCGATAAATCTCGGTGGGCCGGTCCAGCCACTTCACTTGCAGCGTGTTGGCATCTGCCTGCTGCCACTCCAGCCCGCCCTTGTCGCCATAGGCCCGGACGCGGACGTTGTTTTCCTCGCCGGCCGCCACCTGGGTGGCTACCAGCACGCCGCTCGCGCCGTTGGATAGCCGGAGCAATACGGCCCCGTCATCGTCCAGCCGACGGCCCGGCACCACGGTATTGATGTCGGCGCAGAGCTTTTCGACTTGCAGGCCGGTCACGTATTCCAGCAGGTTGAAGGCGTGGGTCCCGATGTCACCCATCGCCCCGGCAATGCCGCTGCGGGCGGGGTCGGTGCGCCAGGCCGCCTGCTTGTTATCCGTGCCTTCCTCAAAGGCGCTGAGCCAGCCCTGCGGGTATTCTACGTAGGCCTTGCGGATGGGGCCAAATGTGTTCGCGGCAATGAGTTGCCGGGCTTCTTTCACCATTGGGTAGCCGGTGTAGGTGTGGGTCAGGCAGAGTTTCCGGCCGTTGGCGGTGGCAATTTCCTTCAATTGCTTGGCCTCGGCCAGCGAGAAAGTCATCGGTTTATCGAGAATGACGTGGAAGCCGTTTTCCAGCGCCAGCCTGGCGGGCTCGAAGTGCAGGTGGTTTGGTGTAACGATGGCCACAACCTGCACCCGCTCGGTTTCATGCCGCTGCTTTTCCTGCATAATCAGCTCCTCAAAAGAGCCGTACACGCGCTCTGGGGCCAGATTCAGCAGTACGCCTGTGGCCCGCGACTTCTCCGCATCGCTGCTGAACGCGCCGGCGGTGAGTTCATACAGGCCATCGAGGGCGGCGGCGATGCGGTGAATGCCGCCGATGAACGCGCCCTGGCCGCCGCCAATCATGCCCAGTCGTAGTTTCATAGGAGGGAGTGTGGTGCTAAAAGTAGAGACGCAAATATGCGTCTCTACACTTCCAAACGAGCGTTGGCTTCGGCGTAGCTGAGGTCTTCAGCTGGTGCGGGGGCGTTCTGGTCTTTAAAAAGCAGCACGAATACGGCCAGCACCACGGCCGCAATGCCGGCCGGAATCAGCCAGATGGTGTGCCAGTCGTGGAGGTCGCCGGTGGTTTTGTGGGCGTCCACAATCTGGCCCGAGAGGAGGGAGCCGATTAGCATGCCCACGCCGTAGGTAGCCAGCGTGATAAAGCCCTGGGCCGCGCTTTTCGACTGCTCACCGGCGAGGTTGTCGGTGTAAATCTGGCCGGTTACGAAGAAGAAATCGTAGCAGATGCCGTGCATCACGATGCCTGCAATCAGCATCCAATAGTTCGAATCGCCGTTGCCGTAGGCGAAGAAGATATACCGTACTACCCAGGCCAGCATGCCAATAGCCAGCATTTTCTTCACGCCCAAGCGCACGAAGAACACCGGAATTAGTAGCATAAACAGCACTTCCGAAACCTGCCCCAGACTCTGGATGCCAGCGGCCGATTTCATGCCCGTCTCATTCAAAAATGGATTGGTGAAGCCATAGTAAAACGACAGCGGTACGCAGATGGCGACCGAGGCCAGGAAAAAAATCAGGTAAGAGCGGTTCTTCAGCAGGCCGATGGCTTCGAGGCCCAGTAGCTCGCCCATAGTGGCGGGGCCAGCTTTTTTGACGGGCGGCGTGGGCGGCAGCGTGAAGCTGAATACCCCGAGCAGGGCCGAAGCCCCGGCCGCCATCTGAAACGTGAGGCCAAGGTTGCCGCTCTGCTCCCAATTCAGCCAGCCGATGGTGATGCCGGCGATAATCCAGCCCAGCGTGCCCAGTACCCGAATCGAGGCAAATTCCTTCTGCGGATTCTGCATCTGGCGGAAGGAAATGGAGTTCACCAGCGCCAGCGTGGGCATGTACACTATCATGTACGTCAGCACGTAAGGGTAGAAGGCCGAAAAATCGCCTGCCCGCGATGCCAGCCACAGCAGCGCTGCGCCCAGCAGGTGCAACACCCCCAGGATTTTCTGGGCCGAGAAGAACCGGTCGGCAATCAGCCCGATGATGAACGGGGCCACAATAGCCCCCACCGACTGTGTGAGAAAAGCACTGCCCACCTGCGTACCGGTGGTGTGCAGGTTATGCAGCAGGTAGGTGCCCAGCGTCACGAACCATGCTCCCCAGATGAAGAACTCCAGGAACATCATCAGGGACAGCTTAAAGCGGATGGCGGGCGTCATGTGGGAGGGTTTGGAGGTAGGATTCAGAAGCAGGCGGAACATTGACCGTCATGCAGAGCGCAGCGAAGCATCTTTACCGCACAACGCAATTATTTACTATTGCAGTAAAGATGCTTCGCTGCGCTCTGCATGACGGTCTGAAAAGGCCGACAAATCAAGTCGTTGCCCAAGCCCTGTCGCCTTTTTTATACGGCACGTTGCCGTCGTAGCGGCCGGGCACGGGCAGGTAGCGCAGGGCCTTCGTAGCGCCCACTTCTGAGGTGAAGAAGCCCAGCAGCGTGAGTTCCTTCATCATACGGAAGTAGTGCGCGGGGTCGTCTTTTTGCTTGTTTTGGGTGAATGCCTTTTGCTCGGCATCCAGGGCGGTGAGGAAGGCGGTGCGCTGGGCCGCATCGCAAGCCAGGAAGCCTTTGCCGTTTTTCGTTTTGCAGTCCTGGTCGAGCTTGGTGAGGCCGTTGAGGAAGATTTTCTGGTCGGCGGGCGTATAACAGTCGCGCACCATCACGCTCATGAAGCTGCCTACTTGGGCAGCTTTGGCCCCCGGCGTTTTGGTGGCGGGCAGGATGGTTTCGCCTACTTCATCCAAGAAACTGACCTGGTTGGCATCAAGAAACGGCTTTGCTTCTTTCGCGGCGGCAGGTTCCTTGGCGGCGGTTTTCTCTTCCTTATTAGTAGGAGAGGAGCAGCTGCTCAGGAAAAAATCGGCTCCGATAACGGTGCCACCCATGATGATGGCCACGCGGGCCAGGGCGTCTCTTCTGTTCATGATGGGGGACGGTTTAGAGGTTTTGCTTTTTGAGCTCGCTCACGGCGTGGTCCACGGCGCGGGCCGTGAGGGCCATGTAGGTCAGCGAGGGGTTCTGGCAGGCGGCCGACGTCATGGCGGCCCCGTCGGTTACGTACACGTTCAGGGCATCCCAAATCTGGTTGTGGGCATTGAGGACCGACGTTTTAGGGTCGCGGCCCATGCGGGCGGTGCCCATCTCGTGGATGCCGCCGCCCAGGTTGTAGCCGTTGTTATAGGTCTTCACGTTCTTCAAGCCCGCTTTTTCCAGCATTTCCTGCGCGTCGGCCATCATGTCGATGCGCATCTTCTGCTCGTTGTCGCGGATGCTGGCGTCGATGGCCAGTACGGGCAGGCCCCACTTGTCCTTCTTAGTTTTGTCGAGGCTAATCTGGTTGTCGTGGTAGGGCAGGGTTTCGCCGAAGCCGGTGATGCCCATGGTCCACTTGCCGGGCTCGGTGAGGGCATCCTTGAAATCACCGCCGATGCTCATTTCCGGAATTTCACGACTCCAGCCCTCGCGGCCGGCGCTGCCCTGGTAGCCGAAGCCGCGGATGTAGTCGCGCTTATCACCAAACAGGTTGCGGAAGCGGGGAATGTAAATGCCGTTGGCGCGGCGGCCATATATGTATTTGTCCTCGAAGCCTACCACGTCGCCGTGCGCGCCGGCCCGGAAGTGGTGGTCCATCAGGTTGTGGCCCAGCTCGCCGCTGCTGCTGCCCAGGCCGCCGGGCCAGATGTCGGTGGCCGAGTTCATCAGCACCCAGGCCGAGTTCAGGGCCGAGGCATTAAGGAAGATTACCTTGGCGTAATACTCAACGGTCTGGTTGGTTTCGGCATCAAGCACTTCCACGCCCTTGGCGCGCTTGGTGTCCTTGTCGTAGAGGATTTTGGTGACGATGGAAAACGGCCGCAGCGTGAGATTGCCGGTGGCCACAGCGGCCGGCAGCGTGGCCGACTGCGTGCTGAAATACGACCCGAACGGGCACCCCAGCCAGCATTTGTTGCGGTACTGGCAGTTCACGCGGTTGTGGTGCGGCACCGTGATGTTGGCCGTGCGGCCGATGACCATGCGCCGGTGCTCGTAGTGCTTTTTGATGCGGGCGGCCACGTCCTTTTCCACCACGTTCATCTCCATGGGCGGCATAAACTCGCCGTCGGGCAGCTGCGGTAGGCCCTCTTTTGAGCCGCTGATACCGGCAAATTTCTCCACGTAGCTGTACCACGGGGCCATTTCTTTGTACCGGATGGGCCAGTCCACGGCGATGCCGTCTTTAGCATTGGCCTCAAAGTCGAAGTCGCTCCAGCGGTACGACTGCCGGCCCCACATCAGTGAGCGGCCGCCCACCTGGTAGCCCCGGAACCAGTCGAAGGGCTTAATTTCCACGTAGGGGCTGTCCTTGTCGCTGGCCCAGTAGCTGAGGTTGGTTTCGTTGAGGGTGTAGTCGCGCTTCAATACCGGGTAGTCGGCAATCATTTTCTGGGTTTTGCCACCCCGATGCTCAAATTCCCACGGGGCCTTGTTGGCGTTCACGTAGTCCTTGATGTGCTCCACGTTGCGGCCGCGCTCCAACATAATGGTTTTGAGACCCTTTTCTGTCAGTTCCTTCGCGGCCCAGCCACCCGAGATACCCGACCCGATGACAATGGCATCGTACGTATTTTTTTCCATGTTACGCTAGCAAATGATGTGGAATTTGAGAAAGGAACCAATCGGAGTCTCATCTGCTGGCATCAGGCCGACGAGCAGTACGGGCCACGCAGTGCGAGCAAATATAAAATAATTTGTTGCCGGCCAACCACTACGGGACCAATAATTTACATAATATTGCTAATGATGAGTGTCCACCCACTTACCAAGGTATCGAGGGCGCAATCCAATCTATTAGCAGATTGTATTTTAAAGTAATGCAAAGGGTTCATTGCTAGTGATTTGGTCAATTCTGCTGATTGACTGCCAGGCTTCCTTCCCCAGTTGAAAAAATCCACTAACTACCTATGAGCAAGCTCCCTGAAACGCCGCTGAATAACCTGCCCGAAGCCCCGTCGCGGCGCGAATTCCTCAAGCAGGGCGCTGCCGCGGCGGCTGTTTTTATGATTGTGCCGCGCTTCGTGCTGGGCGGCCGGGGCTACACCGCGCCCAGCGACCAGCTGGTGGTGGCCGGCGTGGGCGTGGGCGGCAAGGGCGAAAGCGACCTGGCCGCCTTCGCCAAAACCGGCAAAGTCCGCATCGGCTACCTGTGCGACGTGGACGACCGCCGCGCCGCCCGCTCGGTGCAGGCCTTTCCGCAGGCGAAGTATTATAAGGACTGGCGGCAGCTGCTCGATAAGGAAGGCAAGAATTTCGATGCCGTCTCGGTGTCCACACCCGACCACAACCATGCCGTTATCACGCTGGCGGCCATGCAACTGGGCAAGCACGTCTACGTGCAAAAACCCCTCACCCACGATATCTACGAAGCCCGCGCCCTGACCGAGGCCGCCAAGCGCTACAAAGTGGTGACCCAGATGGGCAACCAGGGCGCATCGGGCGACGGCGTGCGGCAGCTCCAGGAATGGTATGACGCCCACCTCATCGGCGAGGTGCACACCGTGTATTGCTGGACCGACCGGCCGGTGTGGCCGCAGGGCATTGCCTGGCCCCCGCCGGCCACCGCCGTGCCCAAAGAGCTGGATTGGGACTTGTGGCTGGGCACCGCGCCTCAGCGGCCCTACGTGGATAAGCTGGTGCCCTTCAACTGGCGCGGGTGGTGGGAGTACGGCACCGGTGCGCTCGGCGACATGGGCTGCCACCTCATGGAAGCGCCATTTCGGGTGCTGAATTTGGGCTACGCCACGGCGGTGCAGGCCAGCGTGGGAAGCGTGTATGTGGACGAGTTTAAGCGCGGCTATTTCCCCGAAAGTTGCCCACCATCCAGCCACGTCACACTCACGTTTCCCAAGACGAATAAGACCAAGCACGAAGTCACCATGCACTGGATGGACGGCGGCATTCAGCCCGAGCGGCCCGAGGAACTGGGCCCCAACGAGAAGTTTGGCGACGGCGGCAACGGCATCCTGTTCATCGGCAAAAAGGGCAAGATGATGGCCAGCATCTACTCCGCCGACCCGCGCCTGCTGCCACTTTCCCGCAACCAAGAGGTGCACGTGAAACCCAAGTTGGACCGTGTGCCCGATGGTGCCAACGGCCATTACGCGCAGTGGGTCGAAGCCTGCCTGGCCGGCTACGGCAACAAAGCCGTCAGCTCGCCTTTCGAGCTGGCCGGTCCGCTCACCGAAGCCCTGCTCATGGCCAACCTCGCCATTCGCGGCTACGATATTCAGCGCCCTAAAACCACCGGCGTGGGCTTCGACTACCCCGGCCGGGGCATCGAGCTGCTCTGGGACCCGCAGCAACTGCGCGTCACCAATTTTGAGGAGGCCAACCAGTTTGTGAAGCGCACGTACCGGCCCGGCTGGTAGGGGGGGGCTAAAATGGGTCGTCGTTCACTTCCACCCAGTAGTTATCCGGGTCCTGCAAATACACCTGTTTTACGCCGTCGGGGCGGGCTGTCGATTCTTTGGCTTGCCCGGCCCAGCTGCCATAGACGGTGGCGAGCTGGTCGAGATGGGCGGTGAATTTTTTCAGGTCTTTCACGCTGAAAGCCAGGTGCATGTTCTTGTCGTGCGGCTCTACTTTGGCCGCGCCCTGAATGATGTGCAGCTGGCTGTGCGGCCCCATCCGAAACCAGACGTGGCGGCCGTCCTTGAAGGGCTCCGGAATCTGCTGCAGCTCCAGCACCTTGCCGTAGAAATCCACGCTTTTCCGCAGGTCGAAGACGTAAAGCGCGACGTGGCTGACCGTTGGCGTACTTTGGGCGAAAACAGAGCCCGCGTTGCCCAAGGCGACAATTAGCCCCAACAAGCTGCCAAAAAGCGTTTTTTTCATAATTCAGGAAGTATTTGGGGCTGCACAAACAGACCGGTGAAAGCTGCCGCAAGGTGCAATTATTTTTCGAGCCGCCGGCATCCCATTTTTCTGACTTGCAGATGCTTGTCGTACTGAATGCACGTTTGAAGAATGGCTGAATCTGTTTGGGTTATTCTTGACGTATGGGCTCAGCGCCATTAAAATTCAGTAGAGTGCGGTAGAGTGCGCCGGGCGGGTGGCGCTACTTTTGGGCAGTTCAATTTTTCAGTCCGCCCTTCCTTCCTGCATGAACATCAATTCCGCCTTCAGCCTGACTGGCAAAACCGCGCTGGTAACCGGCTGTAATAAGGGCATTGGCCAGGCCATGGCCCTGGGGCTGGCCGAGGCCGGGGCCGACATCATCGGCGTATCGGCTACGCTGGCGGCCGATGGTGGCGATACCGGCCGCCAGGTGCGGGCGCTGGGCCGCGATTTCCACGCCTACCAGGCTGATTTCAGCCAGCGCGCCGCCACCGATGTTTTCATCACGCAGGTGCAGCGGGATTTTCCGCGTATCGACATCCTTGTTAATAACGCCGGCACCATCCGTCGCGCCCCAGCCGTCGAACATTCCGACCAGGACTGGGACGACGTGTTGGCCATCAACCTCGACGCGCCGTTCCGCCTCGCCCGCGCCATTGGCGGCCAGATGCTGCGCCAGGGCAGCGGCAAAATTATTTTCACGGCCTCGTTGCTCACCTTCCAAGGCGGTATCAACGTGCCCGGCTACGCGGCCAGCAAGGGTGCCCTGGGCAGCTTGGTGAAGGCGCTGGCCAACGAATGGGCCGGCCGGGGCGTGAATGTGAATGCCATCGCGCCCGGCTACATCGCCACCGACAATACCACCGCTCTGCGCCAGGACGAAGAGCGCAGCCAGACCATTCTGGGCCGCATCCCGGCCGGCCGCTGGGGCACGCCGGAGGATTTCAAAGGCCCCACCGTGTTCCTGGCCTCGGCTGCTTCGGACTACGTGCACGGCACCATCCTTACCGTGGATGGCGGCTGGATGGGGCGGTAATTATAGCCAGGTTTTATACTTCAGGAGTATGGTGAATAGGCTTTTGCCTCTTGGCGCGAGGTGCCAAGGCCGTCGATTCCCAGCTCCACCACGTCGCCGGGCTTGAGGTACACGGGCGGCTTCATGCCGAGGCCCACGCCGGCGGGCGTGCCGGTCGAGATGATGTCGCCGGGCAGCAGCGTCATGAACTGGCTGAGGTAGGAAATCAGGAAGGGAATCTTGAAAATGAGGTTGGCGGTGGTGCCGTCCTGCATCATCTGGCCATTCACGGAGAGCCAGAGGCGTAGGTCGTCTACGTCGCCGATTTCATCGGGCGTGGCCATAAACGGGCCGACGGGTGCGAAGGTATCGCAGCCCTTGCCCTTGTCCCAGGTACCGCTGCGCTCCAGCTGGAATTCGCGCTCCGACACGTCGTTATGCAGCGTGTAGCCGGCGATATACTCATGGGCATCAACTTCTTCTACATAAGAAGCACGCCGGCCGATGACCACAGCCAGCTCGACTTCCCAGTCGGTTTTCGTCGAGTTTTTGGGGATGATGAGGTCGTCGTTCGGCCCCGCGTAGGCGGTGGTCGATTTCATGAACAGCACCGGCTCGGGTGGGGGCGTGGCCCCGGTTTCGCGGGCGTGGTCGGCGTAATTCAGGCCGATGCACAGGATTTTGGAGGGCCGGGCCACGGGCGGGCCGAGGCGTTCGCCGGCGGCGATGGGCGCGAGCCGGCCTTCGTGGGCTTGCAGGAATTCGGCGAGCCGGTGCAGGCCATCGGTAGCAAAAAAGGCTTCGTTGTAATCTTCGCCGAAGGCCGAAACGTCGAACTTTTGGTCCTGGATGATGATGCCCGGCTTCTCATGGCCGGGCTGGCCGTAGCGGATGAGTTTCATTGGGGAGGCGGTGCAAGGATGGATTCGGATAGTAAAAGAACGGCATGCAGAGCGTAGTCAAAGCATGGCCCCACCCCCATGACGGGAGTGGGACCAGACCGACGCTTTCAGCCGGATGCCTACATGTTTCAAACCAACAGCCCGTACCCTACACCGGCTCCCGCAACGCGGCCAGCACCTTGTCCGGTGTCATCGGTACGGAGCGTAGGCGGCGGCCGGTGGCGTGAAACACGGCGTTGGCCACGGCGGCGCTGGTGCCCACGATGGAGATTTCGCCGATGCCCTTCACGCCCATGGCATTTACGTAAGGGTCGTGCTCGTCAATGAATTCCACGGTCATGTCCGGGATGTCGGCATTCACGGGGACGTGGTAGCCGGCCAGGTCGGCGTTGGTGTAGCGGGCGTAATGCGGGTCGCGCTCGGTGGTTTCCATCAGGGCCGCGCCGATGCCAAAGATGCTGCCGCCCATCACCTGCGAGCGTGCCGTTTTGGGGTTGAGGATGCGCCCGCCGGCAATCACGCTCACCCATTTGGTCACGCGCACGGTGCCCAGTTCGGGGTCAACATGAACCTCGCAGAAGTGCGCCCCAAAGGCATGCATGGAGTGCTCGCTGGCGTGGTCCTTTTTGCTCGGGTCCGCTACGGCAGTGGCTTGGGCGGCCTCGTAGCCGCTGCCGTAGCGGCCCAGCGCGCTGCCTTCGATGTCGCCCAGGCCGGCACGCTTCATGATTTCGCTGAACGCCTCGCCCTTGCTGGGGTCGGCTTTGAGATGCAGGCGGCTTTTTTCCATCACCACGTCGGCCGGCTTAGCCCGGAACAGCGGCGATTTGCTGTCCATCACGGCCAGCTTGATGAGCCGCTGCCACACATCCTGCGCTGCCAGATACACGCTCGACGACACCCGGCCCGCCGCCGTGGAGCCGCCCGACCACTGAGTGCTCGGCAGGTTGGTATCGCCCAGCTCGAAGCGGATGTTTTCGGGTGGCAGGCCCAGCGAATCGGCGGCTACTTGGGTCATCACGGTGTAGGTGCCGGTGCCGAGGTCGGTGGCCCCCGCCTGCACCACGGCGTGGCCGTCGGCGTAGAGGCGCACGCGGGCGTTGCCCTGCGAGTTGTGCACCGGGTAGCTGGCCGTGGCCATGCCGTAGCCTACCAGGAGCTTGCCGTCGCGGGTCTGGCCGTTTTTGGGGTTGCGCTGGTTCCAGCCCATGAGCTCGGCCCCGCGCTGGTAGCACTGTTTCAGGCTCTTGCTGCTCCAGGGGTGGCCGTTGGTGGGGTCTTTTTCGGCGTAGTTCAGCAGCCGAATCTGGATGGGGTCGATGCCCAGTTGATAGGCCAAGTCATCCATCGAAGACTCGATAGCGAAAGCCCCGGGCATGTCGCCGGGCGCGCGGGTCGAGGTCGACGTCATCACATTGGCCTGGGCCAGATGGTAAGTGCCCTCGAACGTCGGCAGCGCATAGAGCATGTTGGTAATGCGGCTGTTGGTTTCGGCGTAGTCATCCCAGGGCGAGGTCGTGGACGACTTGTCGTGGATGAGCGCCAGCAGCTTGCCCTCCCGCGTGGCCCCGAGGCGTAGCGTCTGGGACTGTTCTTCGCGGTGGCCCATGCTCGTGAACTGCTGCGGGCGCGTGAGCACCAGCTTCACCGGGCGGCCTACGGCCCGGGCTACCAGCGGGGCCAGCACGGTATGCGGCCACACCCATGCCTTGCAGCCGAAGCCGCCACCGATGAATTTGCAGACCACCCGCACCTGCTCAGTGGCCAGTCCCAGCATGGCGGCCAGCGTCTTCTGAGTTTCCAAAACTCCTTGCGTGGCGTCGTACACCGTGAGGCGGTCGGGCGCTTCCCAGTGGGCCGTGGTGGCCCCCGGCTCCATCGGATTGTGGTGGATGGTGGCGTGGGTGTAGGTGGCCGTGAGCTGCACCGGGGCGCTGGCAAAGGCCGTTTGCGCGTCGCCGCGCTTGGTTACGCCGGGCATGTATTTCACGGTTTTGGGAATATACAGCTGGGCCTTCGGGTCGAAATAAGAGGACACGGGCACCTCCGGCGCAATACTCACTTTCAGCAGACTAGCCGCGTACTGGGCGCGCTCCAGCGTATCGGCCACCACCACGGCCACCGGCTGGCCGGCGTAATATATCTGGTCCGACGCCATCGGGAAAAAGCTCATTGGCGAGGATACGAAGGCCTTCCGGTCGTCGGGCGAGTTGGGCGTTTTGGCCAGCTTGGGCAGGTTTTCGTGCGTGAAAATGGCCAGCACGCCCGGCGCGCGCTGGGCCGCGCTGGTATCGATATTTTGAACACGGCCTTTGGCCACGTCACTGGTTTTGAGCACGGCGTGTACCAGGCCCGGCAGCCGGTTGTACTCGCCCGAGTAGGTGGCGTGGCCCGTCACCTTGGCCCAGCCATCGACGCGGCTCATGGGCTGGCCCACCACGCCGGCCTGGGGGTTGGTTTCGGAGAAGGTTGGTTCGAATTCCATGGTTTGTAGTGCCTGATGCTGATAAAAGAACGTCATGCTGAGCGCAGTCGAAGCATCTCTGCCGCTTCGTTGCAACGGCATTGATTAGTTGCGCAGTAGAGATGCTTCGACTGCGCTCAGCATGACGTTCTTACTAAAATACTGTCTTACTAAAATGCTGAGGATGTTACCCCGCCACCTGCTGCAAGGCGCGCACCAGCGTGTTCTGCGCCAGTTCTACCTTGAAACGGTTGTGCTCCTGCGGCTGCGCGTCCTGCAAGGCTGCTGCCGCCGCCGCCCGAAACGTAGCCTCCGTCGCTGGTGCGCCGGTCAGCACTTTCTCGGCCTCGCGGGAGCGCCAGGGCTGCGCGCCCACGCCGCCCAGCGCCACCCGCGCCGCGCGGATAGTGCCCGCCTGCACGTCCAAGCCCACGGCGGCCGAGGCCAGCGCGTAGGCGTAGCTGCTCCGTTCGCGCACCTTCAGGTAGGTCGAGTGTTGGGCGTGGGCGGTGGTTGGAATGGTCACGGCTACAATCAATTCGCCGGATTCCAGCACGGTTTCCTTCTGGGGCGTTTTGCCGGGCAGCAGGTAAAACTCCGTGACGGGCACACGGCGCTGCTTGCCCTTCTGGTTTTCCAGGGTCAGCACGGCATCGAAGGCGGCCAGGGCCACGGCCAGGTCGCCGGGGTAGGCGGTGGCAATGCAGCTCTCGCTCACGCCCAGGATGGCCAGGTTGTGGTTGTCGCCCTCCAGGGCTGGGCAGCCCGAGCCGGGCACCCGCTTGTTGCACGGAAATGCCGCATCGCGGAAGTAGCCGCAGCGGGTGCGCTGCAACATATTCCCGCCAATGCTGGCCATATTCCGCAGCTGCGGCGAGGCCGCCAGCAGCAGCGCCTGCGACACGGCCGGAAACTGCTGCACGACCAGCGCGTGCTCGCCCACGGTGTTCATGCGCTCCATCGCGCCAATGCGGAGCCCGTCGGCCGTTTGCTCGATGCCTTTGAAGGGCAGTTGGTTGATATCGACCAAGTGGGGCGGCTCGGCCAGGTTGGCCTTCATCATATCCAGCAGCGTGGTGCCGCCGGCGATGTAGGCCGCCTGGGGCTTGTCTTTCAGAAAGCCGGTGGCCTCTTTGGTTGATGCGGCCTGGGTGTAGCTGAAGTCGTTCATATTATGTGGTATGACGTTCTGTTAACCTTTGAAACCGCTATTTTCAACTTCGCGCACGGCGGCCAGAATGTTGGCGTAGGCCCCGCAGCGGCAGATATTGCCGCTCATCCATTCGCGGCATTGGTCGTCGGTTTTGGCGTGGCCCTCGCGCACGCAGGCCACGCCGCTCATAATCTGGCCGGGCGTGCAGTAGCCGCACTGGAAGCCGTCGTGTTTCACAAAGGCCGCCTGCATGGGGTGCAGCTCGTCGCCTTTGGCCAGACCCTCGATGGTGGTTATTTCCTTGCCCTGGACCATCACGGCCAGGGTGAGGCAGGAGTTCACGCGCTGGCCATCGACCAGCACCGTGCAGGCTCCGCACTGGCCGTGGTCGCAGCCTTTTTTGGTGCCGGTCAGGTCGAGCCGTTCGCGCAGGGCGTCGAGGAGGGTTACGCGGGGCTCAGCGCGCACGGTGCGGGCCTGGCCGTTGATGCGTAGCGTGAGGTCGGTGACGCCTTCGATGGTTTTGGCGTAGGCCGTTAGGCGTTCGGCCTGGGCCACCAGCGGCGGCGCCAGTGCCAAGCCCAGAATGCCGCCGGCCTGCTTCATGAAGGAGCGGCGCGAGCCGTTGTCGGGGTACGATTCGCCGGGTGTATCAGGAATGGGGAATAAGTCGGAGGTCATAACGGAGGAGTAGGAGGAGGGAAGTGAGAAGTCCACATGCGCCGACACCAAAATCGACTCAAGTAGTAGCCGTTCTTTTGGCCGCAAGCAACAGGCCGTCAGGGTGCTGCTAAAGTGTATTGCTTTTTACGGATGAATTTACCAAAGGTCTTTTCCCCGACCCGCTAATTCTTATAGCTTTCAAACAGATACTTACACTAATCAAACAGCCTTTACGGAAAGCGGCCGATGTGCTTTTCGTAAAGGCTGTCGAAATTATTTAGGGCCGTTATGCTTCGGTTCCGCTCCGCATGAAGGCCTTTTGAATTGCTAAACAGCTTCATCATAAGCCAGCGACGACGACAGCTCCCGGTAGGCGTTGAGCTGCTGCTGAAGCTCAGCGGCCACCTGCTCGGCGGTGGCAATGGCATCGGCTCCGGCCAGAAAGCGGCGGGGCGGATTTTCCTGGCCTGAAATGGTGAGCAGGGCCTGCGCCAGTTTAGCCGGGTCGCCGGACTGCTGGCCGTTGTAGCCCCGCCAGAACTGCACCTGCGCCGCCCGCCGCTCGTCGTAATCGGCAATGGCGTTTTCGGCGAAATTGGTGGACTCTTCGGTTAGCAATTCGGTGCGGAAAAAGCCTGGATTGACCACAATGGTGTCGATGCCAAACGGCGCGACTTCGGCCTGCAACGACTGCATCCAACCCTCCAGCGCAAATTTCGACGCGGCGTAAGCGGCTCCGAACTCAAAACCCACCAGCCCGGCCGTGGACGAAATGGTCATCACCTGCCCCGCCCGCTGCCGACGCATCACGGGCAGCACGGCCCGCGTCACGTTCATCGGGCCGATAAGGCTGGTGGTCAGCTGTTTGTCCATCTGCTCCAGACTCAACTCCTCAAAAAAGCCCGCATAGAAATTAGCCGCATTATTCACCAGCACATCCAAGCGGCCAAAGCGCTCGATGGCCGCCGCCACGGCCGCCGTCGCGTCGGCCGGCTGGGTGATGTCCAGCTTCACTACCAGGAGGTTATCGGCGGTGCCCAGGGCTTGGGCCACCTTCGCGGGGTTACGGCCGGAGGCTACCACGGCGTGGCCCGCCGCCAGCGCGGCTTTCGCAATATCAACGCCCAGACCCCGGCCCGCGCCGGTGATGAGCCATACTTTTTTATCCGTCATGGGTTGGTTCGTTGGGGCTGGTTAGTGGGGCTAGCCAGCGGCGGTGGAATCGTTTCAGCTTCCTTCTGGAAGCAGTACAAAGGTCCCCCGGCTTGCCGCCAGCCCCACCACACGAATCAATCCATTCAGTAAGAAAATCAATCAGCCTCGCGCCAGGGCGGTCGGGCGGCTGGCATCTGTACCAAGCTGCGCCCGCAGGGCCGAAGGCGTCAGGCCGGTGTGCTTCTTGAAGAGGTTGTTGAAGTAGTTGGGGTACTCGAAGCCCAGGCCGTAGGCAATTTCGGCCGTGCTCCAGTCGGTGTGCAGGAGCAGCGCTTTGGCCTCGCCCACGATGCGCTCGGCAATGTGGGTGCCGGTGGTTTTGCCGGTCAGCTCGCGCACGGCTTTGTTCAGGTGGTTGACGTGCACGGAGAGGTGCCGGGCGAAGTCGCCGGGCGTGCGCAGCTTCATGCCGTGGTCGGGCGCATCGATGGGAAACTGCTGCTCCAACAGCTCCTGAAACAGCGCAACGATGCGCGTGGCCGCGTTGGGGTGCTGGTAGTAAGTGGTTTGGGGCTGCATCTTCAGCGCCTCGTGGATGAGCAGGTTCAGGTAGGTGCGCAGCAGGTCCTGCTTGTAGGCGTAGCCCGATTCCATCTCCTGCAGCATCTTGCGGTAGAGCTGGGCAAACGTCTCAAACTGCGCTTCATCCACAAACGCCACCGGGTCGGTGCCCACCCGGAACAGCGGCGACTCATGCAGGCTGCTGGCCCGTTCGGAGCCGCTCCAAAAGTCCTCCGTAAACAGGCAGAAGTAGCCTCCCTGCGCCTCCGAAAGCGGTTCCCACGAAAACGGGACCTGCGGATTGGAGAACACCAGCGCCGGCCGGTCAATGAGCACGCCCCGGCTGGCGTAGTTGATGCGCCCCGCGCCGGTCATCAGCGAAATCTTGAAAAAGTCGCGCCGGCTGTAGCTCATCTCCCGGTTGCAGAAGAGCGCTCGGTCGTACACATTGAAGCGGCCCGTGGTGGCCACCGACACATGTTGGGGTGCAAAATTCAACTGCGGGTTGCCCTGATGCTGAAAAAACTGGTCGACGGTTTCGGGATTTTGCATCCGGCAAAGGTACGCAAATCAAATAATGAGCCTTGGCGAACTTTGAGAGTGTAGAAGGAAAGAACAACCCCCGGTACCTCATGCTTCTGTTGCGCTCAGCACGACGTGCTAAAAAACTCACACCGCCCGCCGAAAAGCCAGCGGCGTGCTGCCGGTGTGCTTCTTGAAAAAGTTGTTGAAGTACGACGAGTACTCAAACCCCAGGCCGTAGCCGATGGCCGCCACGTCCCAATCGGTGTGGTGCAGCAGGGCTTTGGCTTCGCCGATGACGCGCTCGGCGATGTGGGCGGTGGTGGAGCGGCCGGTGACTTCCTTCACGGCCCGGTTCAGGTGGTTGACGTGCACCGCGAGCTGGGCCGCAAAGTCCTGGGCAGTTTTCAGCGGCAGGGCCTTATCCGGGCTCTCGATGGGGAACAGCCGCTCCAGCAGCTCCAGAAAAAGCGTGGTGATGCGCGAGGCGGCGTTTTTGTGCTGGAGGAAGGTTTCGGCCGGTTGCATGCGCAACGCCTCGTGAATCAGGAGCTGGATGTAAGTGCGGATTAGGTCGTTTTTGAACAGGTACTCGGTGCCTTGTTCGGCTAGAATCTTCTGAAAAATGCTTTGGGCATAGGCGGCCTGCACGGCATCGAGGTGGAAAATGGGCGTGCCGCCGACCTTGAACAGCGGTGACTGCTGCAGGCTTTCCGACCGGTCATTCTCCTTCATAAAAGCCTCGGTGAAAAGGCAGGAATAGCCCGTGAGGCGCGGGGCGTGCAGCTCGATGGAGTACGGAATGTGCGGGTTGGCGAACATCAGGCAGTTGCCGTTCAGCTCGATGCTGCGGTCGGCATAGTGCACGGTGCAATGGCTGGTGACCAGGGCCACTTTGTAGAAATCGCGGCGGCGGTAGGTGGGGCCGGGGTTCACGGCCGTGTCGACTTCGTAGGCCTTGAAGCCTTTCAGCTTCAGCTCCTGGGCATTGAGGTCCTGATGCGTGCCGAGCTGGCGGGGCGGGGGCGCGGGGGCTGATTCGGTATTCATGGGCCGGATGGTAAAAAGAAACGGTTGCAAACACCGGCCGGACGTATCCGGCGGCTTGCGTAAAAGGGGAATTGATAAGTTTACGTTCGGCTACTCTGCGCCGGTCGTTTGCAGTTGCTTCTCGCGCAGCTTATACTCCTCCAAATCCAAAATGGTGAGGTGCTTACGAATTATTTCCTCGTCAAATTCCATGCGGTGGTTCATCTCGTGCAGCAGGGTGCGCTGCTGCTCCAGCAGCGTCAGGTAGTGCCGGTGGAAGCGGTGTAAGGTTTCATCGGGCGGGCCTTCCGAACCTTCCAGCTCTTGGGTAAAAAACGCCGCATCGAGCTGGAGGCGGGTGCGTAGGTTGTGCAGATAGTCGTCGTTGGGCGAGCCGTCGGGGCCAGCCGCCGATTCTACATAGCTTAGGGCTTGCAGGGCCAGCTTTTTCTGCAGAATCAGCTCCTGGCGCTCCTCTGGAATTGTTTGATGCCGGTTCTCGGGGTTTACTTTCCGAATTAGCCAGGGCAGCGTCAGGCCCTGGAAAACCAGCGTCACGAGAATAACCACGAAGGTGATGAACAGGATAAGGTTGCGGTAGGGAAAGGGCTGGCCCTGCGGCGTGAGTAGCGGAATGGACAGCGCGGCGGCCAGCGACACCACCCCGCGCATGCCCGCCCAGCCCAGGATTATCGGCCCGCGCCAGCCGGGGTTCGCATCGGCTACGGTGATGAAGCGACTGGCAAACATCGTGACCAGCACCGCGCCAAACGAGCACAGCAGCCGTCCCACCACCAGCGTGAGCGAGATGAGTAGGCCGTAGCCGATGGCCGGGCCCAGGCCAGCGTCCAACTCCCGCGTGATGGTGGGCAGCTCCAGCCCGATGAGCAGAAACACCAGCCCGTTCAGCACGAAGCTCAGCACCGACCATACATCAATGCTCTCGATGCGACTGCGATACGTCAGCATCGAATGGCGCTTGCTGGACAGTAGCAGGCCGCCGCTCACCACCGCCAGCACGCCGGAGTAGTGGAAATGCTCGGCCGCGTAATACAGGCAGTAGGGCGTGAGCAGCGTCAGCACCGTATCGATGCTGGGAGTAGTGGGCAGCCAGCGGTGAATGGCATAGAACACCATCCCAATTCCCAGCCCAATGGCGGTGCCCAGCACAATAACCAGGAAAAAACTGCCCGCCGCCGCGCTAAACGCGAATTGCCCGGTGAGCACTGCCGCCAGCGCAAACCGAAACACAATCAGCGAGGCCGCATCATTGAGCAGGCTTTCGCCCTCAATAATGCTGAGCATCTGGCGCGGTACCTTGACCTGCTTCATAATGGTGGTGGCCGAAATGGCATCGGGCGGCGACACAATGCCGCCCAGCAGAAACCCCAGCGCCAGCGTGAACCCCGGAATCAGCGCGTGCGACACCACCGCCACAATGCACGAGGTGATGATTACCACCGGAAACGCGAAGCTGGCAATCACCCGCCGCCACTTCCAGAATTCCTTCCACGACACCTGCCAGGCCGCCTCGTACAGCAGCGGTGGCAGGAACACCAGAAACACTATTTCCGGGTCAATCTTAATATTATCAAACAACTGCGTGACGCTGAGCGCCAGCCCGCCCAGCACCAGCACAACGGGGTAGGCCAGCCGCAGCTTCTGGGCCAGCATCACCAGCGCCAGAATAATCAGGACCAGAAAGACGAACTCAAAGAACAGGTTTTGCATGGGGCGACGCCGGAAATGAAACAACGAAAGCCCAACGCTGGGCTCTGGCAAGGTACTTCACTACCTGTGGGTTCGTGTGTAGGGGCGGGGGCAAGCCTTACGGGGTATGACCCTGCCCATACATTCTACCGACGACCGGCCGTGGCCGCATCAAATACACGGCAGAAATTACCGCCGCCGAATTTGCCGATTTCATCTGCCGTAAAGCCCGTCTTCAAAAGCGCATCGACCACGGCGTAGTAGAACCCGGCCTTCTGGTCCGCCCACGCCTCGTTCGTGCGCTCGCCAACCCTGCGGCCTTTTTGGCCGCCTTGGGGAGGCGGGCCGCCCGGCTTGGGGCCGCCGCCGGGCGGCCGGTAAGATGTGGTCAACTTGGTATCGGTGCCGATGCAAACGTGGTTGATGCCAACGACTTCGACCAGCGCCAGCACGTTCTGTGCGTATTCCAACGCAGAATCGGCCAGGTGGGTCCACACGCCAATCACGCCGCCCGCGTCGGCCACGGTTTTCGCGTGCTCCCTGCTGATGAGCCGAGGATTCATCATACGGGCTAGGTTTTGGTTTTGGCCCAGCTGGGTATCGAGGCCGGTATGGGAGATGAGCACGGGCTTGCTCGTCACTTTCAGCGCCGCCGTCACGGTTTCCACATTAGCGTGCGACAAATCGACGAGAATGCCCAGCCGGTTGCACTCCCGAATGGTGTCGGCCCCGAAAGCCGTCAGCCCGCCCCACTGTGCGGGATTCGTGAACACGTCGCCCAGCGGCACCGATGCGTCGTGGTCGTGCAGCAGGCCGAGGTGGCGCAGGCCCCGGTCGTAGGCCACTTTCAGCCGCTCCAGCTTGCCTTCCAGAAAGTGCCCGCCCTCCACCGATTGGATGACGGTGGGCCGGTGTTTTTGGTGGGCGGCTTGCAGGTCGGCCAGGTTCAGGGCGCGTTTCAGGCCGTTGCGTTTCAGTTGGTGGTCCATGGCGGTCAGCCCGTTCAGGAACCGCTCGTAGGCATCACCGGGATTTTTCAACTCCTGATAATCAACCGCGAAAGTCATGCAAATGGCCGACAAGCCCGACTTTTTCAACTCGCCGGATATGTCGAGGTCCGGCCCAGGCAGTTCGGCTTTGGCGAGGGGCACATCGACGTGGTTGTGGGTGTCGATGCCCATGGTGCTGGCCACCAAAGCAGCCACCAGAGAGTCCTCCTCGTCAATCGCCCACGCGGCCAGCGGGTTGAGCATCATTACCGCACTCGCCCCGGCGGCGGTGAGCAGGAAATCCCGGCGGGACCAGGTTGGGTGAGGCTTCATCAGGAGAGAATAGGGTTACCAGCAAACGCACCTTGCCCTGCGAACTGCTTACAAGTAGGGGCTCAGCCGGCCTTCGTTGCAAGCTGAGCCCCTATACGCGGGCATTTTATCGACCAATTAGCGGTTTATCATCTTCTGCGCCGCTTCGGAGTAGCGCGCGCCCTGCACGGCAATCTGAGCCGCCGCCGCCTCAATCTCTCCCAGCGTATCGCCCGACAGCTCCAACTCAACGGCGGCCAGGTTTTCTTCCAGCCGGTGTAGCTTGGTGGTGCCGGGAATGGGCACAATCCAGGGCTTCTGGGCCAGCAGCCAGGCCAGGGCAATCTGGGCCGGCGTAGCGTTTTTCTCTTGGGCAATGCGGCCCAGCAGGTCCACCAGCGCCTGGTTGGCCTTGCGGTTTTCGGGGTCGAAGCGCGGCACCGTATTGCGGAAGTCCGACTTATCGAATTCGGTATTCTGGTCGATTTTGCCGGTTAGAAAGCCCTTGCCCAGCGGGCTAAACGGCACGAAGCCAATGCCCAATTCTTCCAGCACCGGCAGGATTTCCTGTTCCGGCTCGCGCCACCACAGCGAGTATTCGCTCTGCAAAGCCGTGACCGGCTGCACCGCGTGGGCCTTGCGGATGGTTTGCACGCCCGCCTCCGAAAGGCCGAAATGCTTCACTTTACCCTCGGCAATCAGGTCGCGGACCGTCCCGGCCACGTCCTCAATGGGCACGCCTGGGTCCACACGGTGCTGGTAAAAGAGGTCGATGCGGTCGGTACGCAGGCGCTTGAGCGAGGCTTCGGCTACGGCGCGGATGTTTTCCGGCCGGCTGTTCAGCCCGCCGCCCGTGCCCTGCACCGAGGTATTGAAGCCGAATTTAGTGGCAATCACCACCTGCTCGCGCAGGGGCTCCAATGCCTCGCCCACCAACTCTTCGTTGGTGAACGGGCCATACACTTCGGCCGTATCAAAAAACGTGACGCCGCGCTCCACGGCCGCCCGAATCAGCTTTACCATTTCCTCCTTGTCGGCGGCCGGCCCTAGGCCGAAGCTCATGCCCATGCAACCCAGCCCGAGGGCCGATACTTCGAGGCCACTGGTGCCCAAGGTGCGATTTTTCATAGTAGTTTGTAAGAGGGTAAAAGGGTGACTTAAAAGCCCAGGCGAGCTATTTGCGTTGGTTGCGGCCCAGCTCGCCCAGCCACTTCACAATTTTCGGGTCGCGGTGGTCGAAGAACACGCTGGCCCCGGTATCCAGGGTTTGGATGGCGGCCATGTCCTCGGCGCTCAACTCGAAGTCGAACACGTTGAAATTCTCCGCGATGCGCTCCGGCTTCACCGATTTCGGAATCACCACCACGCCGCGCTGCGTGAGCCAGCGCAGGATAATCTGGGCCACGCTTTTCTGATATTTCCGGCCTAGGCCCACCAGCAACTCGTTGGTGAACATGCCGTTTCGGCCCTCCGCAAACGGCCCCCACGACTCAATCTGCACCCCATTTTCGGCCAGAAACTGCTGTGTCTCCACCTGCTGGTGGAAGGGGTGGGTTTCAATCTGGTTCACCGCCGGCACCACCTCGTGGTGCACGATGAAATCCATCACCCGGTCAGGCGGGAAGTTGCTCACGCCAATGGCCCGGATGCGGCCTTCCTTATACAGCTCCTCCATGGCCCGCCAAGCCCCGTACACATCCCCAAATGGCTGGTGAATGAGGTACAAATCCAAATAATCAAGCTGGAGCTTCCGCAGCGACGCTTCAAATGCCGGCTTGGCGCGCTCGTAGCTGGCATCCGCAACCCAGAGCTTGGTTGTGATAAACAGCTCTTCCCGCGGCACGCCGCTTTTCCGAATGGCATTGCCCACGGCCTCCTCGTTCTGGTAGGCTGCGGCGGTGTCAATCAGCCGGTAGCCCGCCTTTAGAGCGGCCAACACGCTGGCCTCGCACTCGGCCGCATCCGGAATCTGATACACGCCAAAGCCAAGGATAGGCATTTTTACCCCGTTATTTAAGGTTACGGTCTGCATAAATTATTGGTGTTTAAACTGTTGAAATTGGACTACTGTAAAAGCCAAACTACTGTTTTCCGTCACCGCTCGTGCCGGCTTCTGTGGTCTGTGGCTTGTTTGGGGCCGCAGCATCATTACGCGGGATGCCATGTTTTAACTAAGGCAAAGGTCCGCACCTTCACCTTGCCTGGAAATCACGATTCAAACCGATAATTATAAATTTCAAACACATGGCCGCGCTGCTGCGGCAGTAGTCAAACAGTGTGATGAATTGTATGACGTGGGCAAAAGCCCGGCGTCCTGAAGCACGAAATAGTCCGTTGCCAGTCTGGCATTATAAAGGTTGCGGCGGCTGTATGCCTGCATGGGACATATTCGCTTTTGACCCATTAATCATTCATAAACAATGCATTACGCGAAACGCATCTGATGCCGTAAGGGTAGGCCAATCCGTCTGCTGCGGAAATCAGGAATTAACCCGAATATTATATTTTTCAACCGGTTGACAGCGGCTCGGCGGCAACTCGATGGACAAGTTTCACCGAAGAGGTATTGAAGCGCAATGCTCACCGCAGCAGTTCAAAGGCTATCGGAAGAAGTTCGATTTCTCGTCTTCTGGCGGCTGGACTGCTTCAGCCCAGAAGGGCCCTGCCCACGCTCATAGCGCCAGAAGGAACTGCGCGACCCAGTAGCCAAGTACGTGAAAAGCGCATCGCAGCGTGCCACTAGCTTTGATTTGGTCAATAAAAAAGGCCATTTCCGGGTAGGAAATGGCCTTTTTTACAAACGGTAGCGGTCTGGACGGGACTCGAACCCGCGACCTCCGCCGTGACAGGGCGGCATTCTAACCAACTGAACTACCAAACCGTTTGTCTTGTGGAAAAGCCGGATGCTGTTCCATAATTAAGGCGACAAAACAAGCTGACAAAATCTTGTATTGACGTAAAAGAGAAATAAAAAGGCCGTTCCCGTACTGGAAACGGCCTTTTCGACAAACAGTAGCGGTCTGGACGGGACTCGAACCCGCGACCTCCGCCGTGACAGGGCGGCATTCTAACCAACTGAACTACCAAAC
>NZ_JBCEVZ010000049.1:0-35336 GCF_038448715.1 Hymenobacter segetis
GCAGAAAGGCAGCTTCGCCGATGCGAATTAGATTTCTCCAGACAGAAAAAAGGCCGTTCGGAATCACCGAACGGCCTTTTTTCTGTCTTACAATTTGCTAAAACTCTACAAATACTTCTCGTAAATCCCGGCCGCAATCTTCTCCACAATGCCCTTGGGCACCAGACTGGTAAGGCCGGCCGACACCTTGTTGAGCACGCCGGGGATTATTTCGGCCTCACCGGCCAGCAGGCCGTTCACTGCAGCCAGGGCCACGGCTTCAGGCGTCATCGAGACTTTGTTGGCAGTGGCTTGCAGCTCGGCACCCATGCCGGCGCGGTCGGCAAAGCTGGTGGTGGTGGCACCGGGGCTCAGGCAGGTCACTGAGATATTGCTGGTTTTGAGTTCGTAGCGCAGGCCGCGGCTGAAACTCAGCAAAAATGCCTTGCTGGCGGCGTAGAGCGAGAGCGAGGGCACGGCCTGATAGGCGGCGGTGCTGGCCACGTTCAGGATGTAGGCTTTCGGAGCTTTGTGCAGGGTAAGCAGCAGGGCGTGGGTGAGGGCCACGGGCAGGTGCATGTTCAACTGCATCATGTTTTGCTGCTCGGTTAGGCTGAGCTGCTCAAAGCGACCCCAGAGGCCATAGCCGGCGTTATTTACCAATATGGCCAGCTGGTCGGCTTGCTGATTGGCCCAGGCGGCCACGGTTTCGGCAGCGGCGGGGGCGGCCAGGTCGGTGGCCAGCACGTGGGCCTGGCGTTTGTGCCGGGTACCGACTTCCAGCGCCAGGTTGGTGAGTTGGTCTTCGGACCGCGCCACCAGCAGCAGGTCGTAGCCGCGCTGGGCCAGCAGAAGGGCAATGGCGCGGCCAATGCCGCGCGAAGCGCCGGTAACGAGGGCGTAGGCCATTTTTTCGAAGGTGATATTGTCGTATTATTCTTGCTATAAGGCCGTCATGCTGAGCGGAGTCGAAGCATCTCTACCGCGTAACTAATCCCTTTCAATTGGATTACTCTTCGCGGTAGAGATGCTTCGACTCCGCTCAGCATGACCGTTCTTTTTCTCCGCCTATTCTACTTCACCAAATGCAAAAAGCGCAGGTAGAACGGCGTGGGGCTGTCCTCGCTCTTGGGCTGGTACTTGCCCGAGATGATGGGTACGTACATCACGCGGCGGCGGCTTTCGGGGCCTACCAGCGGCGATTGGGCCACGCGGTGCCACATGCGGCCGTCGTGCACGGTGAGGTCGCCGGGCTCGGTTTCGATGGCCACCTCGTTGGGGTCGTAGAACACGTCCTTGTAGTATTTCTTGCGAAACAGCATCTTGTGCAGGCCCTGGCGGTGGGTGCCGGGAATCACGCGCAGGCCGCCGTTGGTGGCCTTGGTGCCGTCGAGGTGCAGGCCCACGTTGAGCATGGGGCCGATGCGCTTGCCGTAGAACACGTCGCGCAGCGAGTCGGTGTGCCAGCCCATCTGGCTGAATTCGGAGCCGGGTACGTTCACGTAGTGGTTCACCACGAGGCCGTCTTTCTCGTTCTCGCCCACGCGGCCGCCTTCGGCTTCGAGGAGCGGAAAAAGAGCCTTAAAACGGTCATCTTGCAGCAATTCGTGCAACACGGGGTGGTGCTGCGAGGCGAAGGCGAAACGCTGCACAATGCGCGAGCCGTCCACGTCGTGGCCGTATTTAATGGGCACGCCGTTCACTTTTTCTACGCCTTCGGCCAGCCATTTGGCTTGCACATCCTCGGTCGCTTTGAGGATTTGCTGGACGTATTCGGGCGAGGCGAAGGGCCGGAAGTGAAGGAAACCGTATTTGGTAAAAAAAGCCCGCTGCTCGGCGGTAAGGGTGCTGCCGAGCGTGAAGCGTGGATAGTCAGAGGATAGGGCCATAACAGGAAATTGGCGGCCGCCGGGTATTCCCGGGCGACACACAAAGGTAATACGTCCGGCGCGGCCCCTGCCGGTTTTTGGGCGGGGGCATCCGGGCAGCACGGCGGCTATAACCGCGCCGCCGCATGGTAGTTTCGGGACGGCAAATACGAAATCAACGGGTGAACAGATGGTGAATACCCGCTTCAGGGCGCGCCTGCGCTGACGGCAATTGCGAGGCAATGCTTTAATGGTCAGCACGTATTCCAGCACTATTCCCCGCGCCGGGAACCCGCCACCGGAACAGCGCCGCACAAGAAAAGGCAAATAAGGCCGTTGCAGAAGCCGCATTAGCTGCGAAAATTTCTATCTTTTCCCGCTTCTTTCCGCTTGGCCATGCTCCTGCTACCCACTTTCAATGCCGCTTTGCAGCCGTGCACCGTTGGGCCCACGGCTTTCCGTACCCATCCGCAAGGGCAATTTTGCGATAGCTGCCAGCGAGTGGTGCAGGATTTCAGCCAATCAACAAACCCTGTGGCTGACCTAGCCGCCGCCCGCGCCGCCGCGCCCGATGGCCGGGTGTGCGGCAGCTTTCGGGCTGCGCAGGTGCAGCAGACTCTGCCGACACTGACGCGGCGCATGAAGTGGTTTCTGGTGGCGCTGGTGCTGGTGGTGGGCCAGGGCTTTACGGCGCATGAAGCGCTGGCGCAGGTGCGGCGAACTACAATTGATTACACGCAGGAAGTTGCTAAGCCGGAACGGGAGCGGCTTGCCGAGGCAAAGCGCGACTCACTAGCACGCGCCTCATTAATATTAGATGAGACAAGTTTGCCACCGTTTTTGGGGATGGTAGTCGAGCAAGTCCCACGTTTTCGTGGCGGCGGCACCAGTTCACTGATTAAGTATATTCAGCAGCATCTAAAGTGGCCTTCTCATGCTGACACAGTCCACGTAAGCGGACGGCTATTTATCATTTTCACAGTGGGCGAAGACGGTTTGGTGCACAATGCTACCGTGGTCAAAGGCCTACATCCGCTGTTTGACGACGAAGCATTACGCGTAGTGCGGTCACTAAAAGGGTTTGAACCGGCCAAGCAGAACGGCAAACCGGTGAGTATGAGCCTAACGCTACCTGTTACATTTGAATCAAAATAGAAGTAGCCATTTCGTCTATTCCTAGCCCATTACCTTGTCTTTTACGGGAATTACTATTTGGACATTCTGCCCAAAATTCCCCACCTTCACCCCTGCTCTCCGCACCGCTCCTAATTCCCACTTCCCCCACCCTCTCCGCCCTATGGTTTTCACGCCCAGCCCCATGCTCCTCAAGCTGCTTTACACCCGCGGCAGCCTGCACAACCTGCCCGAAAACGCGGGCGTGGCCTTTAGCCTCAAAAACCGGCTCGATACCGTGAAGGTGACTGGTTTCAAGCAGGTGCAGATTGGCGAGGTGCTGGTACCGGCCGAGAAAATCCGGGTCGATTTGGGCAACGGTGAGCAGCGCGCCGCTACGGCCATCGATGCCGACGGACAGGCCGTAGAGCTGCCCGTGGGCCGCGCCATCACGGTGATGCTCGACATGCCGGCCCTGCCGGAGGGTATCCATCCGGTGCAGATGTGGTTTTCGACCGATGCCTTTGGCGACCTGCACGTGGAGGTGGAAGACGCCATTGTGGGCGTGGCCAGCTCCAAGCCCCGCATTCCGCGCTCCGAGGAAGACGACTATTCCGAGGCCGCCATCGCGGCCCGCCAGCGCTTCGCCGAGCAGTTTTCGGAGAAGGAATTCAAGCACCTCAAGCACTACTCCTTCGATGCCCACCAGCTGCAGGGCAACTGCGAGCATTTCATGGGTGTGGCCCAGATTCCGGTGGGCCTGGCCGGGCCGCTGACCGTGAATGGCGAGCACGCCCAAGGCGATTTCCTGATTCCGATGGCCACCACCGAGGGCACCCTTGTAGCGAGCTACAACCGTGGCATGCAGGTGCTGAACCTATGCGGCGGCGTGAAATGCACCGTGGTGGGCGACGCCATGCAGCGCGCCCCGGTGTTCGTGTTTGATGATGCGCGCGGGGCGCGGGACTTTGGCAAGTGGGTGGAAGACACCATTGACCAGATTCGGCCGCAGGCCGAAAGCACCTCCAGCGTGGCCAAGTTGCAGTACATCGACACGTATTTGAGCAACAAATTCGCCTACCTGCGCTTCAATTTCAGCACCGGCGACGCGGCCGGGCAGAACATGGTGGGCCGCGCCACCTTCGCCGCCTGCTCCTGGATTCTGGAGAACTACAAGGGCGCGAAAGTGGAGCACTTCTACCTCGAATCGAACTTCGCCACCGACAAAAAGGCCTCCCAAATCAACGTGATGCGGACCCGGGGCAAGCGCGTGGTGGCCGAAGCCGTGATAAAGCGCGACATCCTGATGCAGCGCATGCGCGTGACGCCCGAGCAGCTGGCCTACCACGGGCAAGTGAGCAACGTGGGCGCGTTCATTTCGGGGGCCAACAACAACGGCGCGCACTCGGCCAACGGCATCACGGCCATGTTCATCGCCACGGGGCAGGACGTGGCCAACGTGAGCGAATCCTCGGCCGGCATCCTGTATTCGGAGGTGAACAAGGACGGGGATTTGTACATCAGTATCACCATTCCGTCGCTCATCGTGGCCACCCACGGCGGCGGCACCGGCCTGGCCACCCAAAACGAGTGCCTGCAAATGCTGGGCTGCGTGGGCCGGGGCACGGTGCGCAAGTTTGCCGAAATAGTGGCCGGCGTGGTGCTGGCCGGCGAGCTCAGCCTGGGCGCGGCCATCTCCAGCTCCGACTGGGTGAGCAGCCACGAGCAGTATGGCCGCAACCGTTAAACGCCACGGGGCCAACCCGTCTTTTTCCTTTCCATTTTCTACATGACCACTACCCAAAAACTTGGGGCCGGCCTGCTACTGACCGGCCTGTTACTGGCCTCATCCGCCCACGCCCAAACCCAGCGCGACCTCACCGAAATCGGCATGGACCTCTACCAGCGGGCCAACGCGCCCGATGCCCTGGCCCGTATGCGCAAAGACCTGGTGAATGCCCCCGAGGCCTACCTCATCAGCGTGGACCAGCCGGGCACGCTGGTGTTGCTCGACAAGCGCCAGGTGCGGGTGCCGGCCCTGAAATACAATGTGGCCCTGCGCCTGCTGGAAGTGCGCGACTCGACCGGCAGCCACGTGTGGCCGCCCGGCAGCCTCGACGGCTTTTACCTGGGCCGGGGCAGCGAGGCGCGGCACTTCCGCAGCAAGATGGTGCGCAACGGCAGCACCCGGCTCGACTTTGCGGAGGTGCTGACGCAGTCCGACAACAGCCCGCTAGTCTTGGCCCTGCAGCACAGCTACCACCACGAAGATGCCCAGCTCGACCCCATTCTGCACACCGAAACCCGGCCGGAGCACACCGAAATCGGCCAGACAGTGCTGGCCGGCACCGACCTCGTGGCCAAAGAACCGCTCCGGGCGGTGCTCCTCACCCAAAAGAATGTGACCCAACTCTTTGGCTCACGGGCTTCCGAAGTAGCGGCCTGGGCGGCCAAACAATCCCTGAGCTACACCGACCTGGGCCAGGTGCTGCGCATGGTAGAATATTATAACCAACTGTCTTTCAAGCAGCCGTAGCGCGAACTACAAAGTGCGCGCTACTCCAGGCCCAGGCTGGCACGGTGCTTGAAAATGCGCTGCACCGGAGCGCAACCGCCTAATTATCGTATTTTTGACGCCCCCTGTACTATTCACCATTTTTTAGTGCTTTTAGTGAGACCCCACCTCTACTTATTTGCTATTTTCTTACTTGCCGGCGCACAGCAGGCCAATGCCCAGGCCGCGAAGGAGCAGGCTGAAGCCCGCACCATTTACGCCCAAAGCAACCGCAACCCCACCGCTGCCACCCTGCGGGCCGGCCTGAAAAGCCAGGCCACCGGCTTCCTCGGCGATGGCAGCTTCCAGCCCGGTGCCCTGCGCACGTTCGACGGGCGCTACCGGCCGGTGCCGGGCCTGCGCTTCCACGCCGGCATGCGCCTGCTCGAAGCCCAGGATTCCATCAACACCGATTCGACGCACCTGTGGCCCGTGGGCAGCCTGCGCGGCTTCGATATCGGCGAGATGGGCGGCACCGGGGCCGATGCCCTGCGCCGCTTCCGCCCCCGCCTGGTGAAGGAAGGCAGCGCCGGCACCCGCCGCGAATTTGTGGAAGTGCTCACGGCCGTGGATGCCGGCCCGCTATTGCTGGCCCGCATTTATTCCTCGGGAGCCGATGCGGTGGCCGGCCGCCTCTCCATGGCCCCCATGCTGCTGGTCGGCGTCGGCAACGAGCCTACCGAGCCGCTGCACCCCATCACGCTCAACCAGACCGATGTTCTGCGCCTGTTTGGCAAGCGCGAAGGCGAAATCAGCACCTTCGCCAACGCCCAGCACCTGCAATACGACCAGCCCGCCGACGTAGCCAAGATGATTGACCGCTACAACCGCGTGGCGGTGGTGAAGTAGCAGGCTTCGACTCACGTTAGAGCATCAAAAAAGCCCTTTCTGCGCGTGCGGAAAGGGCTTTTTTGATTTTGCGTGCAGCTACAGTGGGTCGGCCGTTACTTTAAAGCGTGTGTCCGAACGGATGGTGAGGGAATCCATAATAAAGTAATTCGGCCGCTGCCGGCTGTACACCGTCAGCTCGTACGTATCCGCCTTCAGGTAGTCATCGAGGCGGTCGGTGGTTGGAATAAGCGTCAGCGTTTTGGCACCCTTGGGCGGATTGTAGAGGTGCGCGAGCAAAACCCGGTTATTAGCCTTGGGCGTATTGATGTAAACCCGCAGGGTATCGAGGAAGTCGAAGTTGAGCGCGGCCGGGCTAACCAGGGTAAGCTGCATCTGGTCGAGCAGCACGTTTTTGACCTTGTCGCGGGCAGTCTTGTTGTTGCGAAACGAGGCTTCCGAATTCGTGATGATGGATACCGGCCGGGGCAGGCCCGTGTAGAAAATGCTGGGCGGGGGGATTCGGGAGTTCTGCGACACATCCACGGTAAACGTCAGGAGCTGGTCAAGCAGGCTCTTTTTGCAACCGAACACCGTCAGCAGCACCAGTACGGGGGCGAGGAAAAGTAGCTTCTTCATAGATTGTCGGGCTATTGATGAGTAGGGTCGATATACGTAGCTTGGTCGCTAAAGAGTTCGGGGGCAACCGCTACGGTAGTTCTTCAAAGTTACAACGAGCAGCTTAGTCCATCATATCCGCCGATTTGGGCGGGTCGGGCACGAAGCCGGGGTTCCAGCTCATCGGGTAGCGGCCGTCCACGTATTGCAGGGCCGTTTCGGTGAGGTAGAGCGGGCGGAAGGTGTCGAGCATCACCGCCAGCTCGTGGGTTTCCTTTTTGCCGATGCTGGCCTCCACGGTGCCGGGGTGCGGGCCGTGCGGCAGCCCCGTGGGGTGCCAGGTAAAGGAGGCCAAATCAACCCCTTTGCGCGACATGAAATTGCCAGCCACATAGTACAGCACCTCGTCGGAATCGACGTTGGAGTGGTTGTAGGGCGCAGGAATGCTGAGCGGATGATAATCGAACAAACGCGGCACGAAGGAGCAGATGACGTAGTTATGCCCCTCAAACGTCTGGTGCACGGGCGGCGGCTGGTGCAGGCGGCCGGTTATCGGCTCAAAATCGTGGATGCTAAAGGCGTAGGGGTAGAAATAGCCGTCCCAGCCTACCACGTCGAACGGCGAGTGCGCGTAGGTCAGCTCGTGCAGCAGGCCCTCTTTCTTGGTGTGAATCACGTAATCGCCCTCGGGATATTCCTCAGTAATCAGCTCGCTCGGCGGGCGCATGTCCCGCTCGCAGTAGGGAGAGTGCTCCAACAGCTGGCCGAAGTGGTTGCGGTAGCGCCGCACGGTCTCTACCGGGCTGAACGACTCGATAATCATCAGTCGCACCGGTCCTTCCTCGAAGTGCAGCTGGTGGATTACGGTGCGCGGCACCACCACGTAGTCGCCGGGCTCGAAGGCCACTTTGCCCATCTGGCTCCACAATTCGCCCCGGCCTTCGTGCACGAAAATCACCTCGTCGGCCTGGGCGTTTTTGTAGTAATAATCCATCCGCTTATCCGTGGGATTGCAGATGGACATGGTCACGTCGGCGTTGCCGAGCAGCGTTTGGCGGGCGGCCAGGTAGTCGCCGCCGGTGCTGGTCTGGGCCAGCGTGCGCAGGTGCTCGGGCTGGAGCGGCCGGTCCTTAATCAGCTTCGGGGCAAAAGGTTTGGGTGTGCCCACATGCTTAATCTGAGTCGGCGGGTGCACGTGGTAAAGTAGCGACGACACGCCGTGAAACCCGAGCGTGCCCACCAGCTGCTCCGAATACAGGGAGCCATCGGGCTGGCGAAACTGGGTGTGCCGCTTGCGCGGAATCTGGCCGAGGCGGTGGTAATGCGACATAACGAAGAGGGGTGGGATTGGAACCGTGAAGTTACGGGCTGCCGCCTGTCATTGCGAGTGAAGCGCAATGACAGGCGCTCCGCTACTTCCCCAGCAGCGCCAGCTGCGCGGTGCTGTCGCTCACCACGTGCAGGGCGCGCTGCAATTCGGCATCCTGCTCGCGCAGCACGGTGTAGTAGGCCACGGTGCCGTAGGCGCTGCGGGCAATGTAGGCCTTGAGCTGATTGCGCAGCAGCGGCGTGCAGCGGCGCACGGCGGCTCCGTCGGCCGTCACGCCATCCTGGGCGGCCTGGGTGGTCAGGCTCAGCAGCTGCGCATCCGAGATGCGGAAGGTGGCATTGAACTGCTCGAAGCGCAGGCCTTCCAGCTCGGCTTTGTGGCTCTGGTAAAAGTTCAGAGCGAAGGCGCGGGCCACGCCGTGGCTCAGCAGCTTGGTGAAATAGACGGAATGGGCGACAGAATCGCGCGGCACAAACACATCCGGCATGATGCCGCCGCCGCCGTACACGGTGCGGCCGTGGTCGGTGCGGAATTGCAGGGCCTTGGAAAAATGGATGCTATCAGCCGATTGCATCTCGCCACGAGCCGAGCGGCCGCTCAGCTCGGCGCTGTATTCGGCGTAGTTGGCCCCGTAAGGTTTCTGGATGGAGCGGCCGGCGGGCGTATAGTAGCGGGCAATGGTGAGGCGCAGTTCGCCGCCGTCGCTCAAGGGAATAGGCTGCTGCACGAGGCCTTTGCCGAAGGTGCGGCGGCCCACCAGCGTGGCGCGGTCGTGGTCCTGCAACGCGCCGGCCACTACTTCAGCGGCCGAGGCGCTGCCTTCGTCCACGAGTAACACCAGGGAGCCTTCCTCGAATTCGCCGGCTACTTTGGCGTAGGTCTGCGAGTCGTATTGGTCGCCCTTGCCGTCGGTGTACACGATTTTGCGCGAGCCGGCAATGAACTCATCGGCCAGGCGGGTGGCGCGGTCGAGGTAGCCGCCGGGGTTGCCGCGCAGGTCCAGCACGAGGCGGGTGAGGCCTTGCCGGCGTAGGTCGGCCAGCGCGGCTTTGAATTCGTCGTAGGTATTCGAAGCGAACCGGCTCACTTTGATATAGCCCGTCTGGTCATCAACCAGATACGCGGCATCAATCGAGCTATTGGGAATACGGCTGCGGGCAATGCTAAATCGCAGGGGCTGGCCCTGATGCCGGCGGCGCAGCTCAATAGCCACGCTGCTGCCCCGGGGGCCGCGCAGCAATTGCGAAAGCTGCCCGGAGGTGAGGCGTGCGCCCGATACGCGCTTGCCGCCGATGCTTAGAATCTGGTCGCCGGGCTGCACGCCGGCCTGCTCGGCCGGGCCGCCGCTGAGCGGGGCCACCACCGTCACGGTATCGCGGAAGGTGTTGAATTCGACGCCAATGCCGTCGTAGTCGCTTTGCAGGAAGGAATCGGTTTTTTCGCGGTCGCGGGCCGGGATATAGACCGAGTGCGGGTCGAGCTTTTCCAACATCTGGGTCACGGCGTAGTCGGCCAGGCCTTCGGTGTCCACGGAGTCGGCGTAGTCGCGGTCCACGTAGCTCAGGATTTCCTTGAAGCGCAGGTAGCCCCGGGCCGTAGCGTCGGGGTTTTCCGACGAGGGCCGGAAGGGATTATTGGCCACTAATACGCCGCAGCCCATGGCCAGCACCAGCAATAAGCCTTGCCGCAACCAGCCGCGCCGCCATGAGCTGGCGGGCACACCAGTTGCCTGGTTAGCAGGGGTAGAAGTGGGCATAGGAAATAAGCGTAGAGTTAATAATCAATAGGATAATATTAGATGGGATTCAAAATTATTGAAATTTTCCCAGTTACAAAGGATGAAAGGTAGCCATTTCTGCATTTCTTTAATTTATGCAATAATCTAAAACAAAAGAGCTAAACGCCGGTGTTTTTACTGGCAAATCACAATTTATAATTTCCAGCTTAGCCATTTTAACATGAATCAAATTTATGATTTTACCCATAAATTTTCGGATGGCTTTCGCCCAGCCCGGGTCTTTGCCCGTTGGATGGGGCTTTTTCCGGTCTGAGCGCGGCGGTAGTCAGAACTCGCAGCAAATACGGCCGGGGTTGCCCGGCGGATTGGGAGCTTTTGGCCCGCCGTATCTTTGCACCCAGCCACAATGGCTGGCTCTTTTCATTTTCTTCGTTTTACATAGCCACCACATGGGTCGCATCCTCGCCATCGACTACGGAAATAAGCGCGTGGGCCTGGCCGTGACCGACCCGCTGTGCATGATTGCCTCGCCGCTGGAAACCATCCACAGCAAGGATTTGCTGACCTACGTGAAGGCCTACCACCTGCGCGAGCCCCTGCGGGCCGTGGTGGTGGGCATGCCCCGCACGCTGCTCAACGAGCCCACCGACGTGACCAGCGCCGTGGTGGGCCTGCTGCGCACGCTGCGCCGTGAGTTGCCCGAGTTGCCCATTCATGAGCTCGACGAGCGGTTTACCTCGCGCATGGCCCACGCCACCATGCTGGCCGGTGGCCTCGGCCAGAAGGCCCGGCGCGACAAGGCGACGGTGGACCGCATCAGCGCCACCATTATTCTACAATCATTCCTCGAATCACCGCTGATGCGGGAAATATAGTTGTTTCGTTAAACGTCATGCATCGGCTGCGCTCAGCATGACGTTCTGTTTTAACTGACCATTACCATGATTTACTCCATTGTTGCCATCGGCGACCCCGTCCTCAAGACTAAAGCCAAAAACATTGCTGCCGACCTGCCCGCCGCCGAGCTCCAGCAGCTGATTGCCGACATGTACGAAACGATGTATTCGGCCCACGGCGTGGGCTTGGCAGCACCCCAGGTGGGCAAAGCCGTGCGGCTGTTCGTGATGGATTCGGGCCCGATGGTGGAGCTGGACGAGGAAGACCTGGCCGAGCTGGAAGAAGGCGAAGTGCCCGAGCCGCCCATCAAGCGCGCCTTCATCAACCCGCAGATGGTGAGCGAAACCGGCGAGGAATGGGGCTTCGAGGAAGGCTGCCTGAGCATCCCCGGCGTGCGCGAGCTGGTGACGCGCCACGCTGATATCGTGCTGCGCTACGAGGACGAAAACCGCCAAGTGCACGAAGAGGCATTTTCGGGCATGGCCGCCCGCGTTATTCAGCACGAGTACGACCATTTGGAAGGCATCCTGTTCACTGATAAGCTCTCCGGCTTCAAGAAGCAGCTGCTGAAGGGCAAGCTGGCCCGCATCAGCAAAGGCGATGTGCGGCATGACTACCGCATGAAGTTTGTGGGTGAGGGGCGGCGGCGGTAGAAGCCAAACTTGAGTGTATTAACCTGTCATGCTGAGCGAAGCCGAAGCATCTCTACCTCAAGACTATTCCTTTTAATTAAGATTAGTTGTGCGGTAGAGATGCTTTGACTCTGCTCAGCATGACTGTTTTAGCGAAACCTGGTTTAGTGAATTCCGAAGCTGGTTCCGTACCTTGTTAGCCGTGAAAAAATACGGCTACCTGCTCCTGATTTGTTTGCCCCTGCTCTTCGTTGCCCGCCAGGCGCAGGCGTGGGGCTTTTTTGGCCACCGACTACTGAACCGACTGGCAGTGTACACGTTGCCGCCGGGCATGATTGGCTTCTACAAGGCCAACATTGATTACCTGACGGTGAACGCCACGCGGCCCGACTCGCGCCGCACGGTGGTGCCCGGCGAGGCCCCCAAGCACTTTCTCGACGTGGACCGGTATGGCGACAGCGCCGAATTTAAGCTGCCGCGCAAGTACGCCGACGCCGTGGCCCGCTACGGCGAAGACTCGCTGCTGCGCCACGGCATCGTGCCATGGAACGTAGTAAGCATGAAAAATCAGCTCACCGCCGCCTTCAAGGCCAAGGACACGGACCGGATTCTGAGCCTCTCGGCCGACCTGGGGCACTACGTGGCCGATGCCTGCGTGCCGCTGCACACCACCCGCAACTACAACGGCCAGCTCACGGGCCAGCGCGGCATTCACGGGCTGTGGGAATCGCGCCTGCCCGAACTACTAAGCGCCGACTACGACCTGTTCAGCGGCAAGGCCGAGTACCTGGAGCGGCCCAGCGACGCGATTTGGGCAGCTGTCATCCGCTCGCACGCGGCTGTTGATTCGGTGCTGCGGTTTGAAAAACAGCTCACGGCCGAGTATCAGGAAGACCAGAAATTTGGCTACGAGCAGCGCGGCAGCCAGACGGTGCGGGCCTACTCGCGCGATTTCAGCAAAGCCTACCACGCCCGGCTCAATGGCCAGGTGGAACGGCAGCTGCGCTACGCGGCGGCCCTCATCGGCGACTTCTGGTTTACCTGCTGGGTGGACGGCGGCTCGCCTGATTTGCGCCAGCTGCAATACACGCCCTCGGCCAAAGAGCAGCAGCGCCTGGAACTGGAAGCCAAGCAAACGGCCGGCGCACCGGCTACGTCCGCGCCCGGGCATGACGAGTAACGCCTGTCATTGCGAGGCAGAACCGAAGCAATCCGTCCTTTTCTCAGCAACAAACCCTAAAACGTGCTAACCGAAGGTCAGCACTTAAGAAAATGTCTGGTTTTGAAAGGACGGATTGCCGCGCTGCGCTCGCAATGACAGGCGGTTAAGCCAGCGGCTCCGTCTGGTGTACCATATCTAAATCCACTACGGCAATGCCATCTTCGCCGACTTCGTAGGCGCGGATGAAGCGGCGGTGCCACTCAATTTCATCGTGGGTGTAGGAGTTGCGGGCGTGCACGTCCTGGGCGAAGGTGTCGTCGTAGGCTTTGAGCTGGATGATGATTTCGAAATCCAGACGCTCGTAGTCAGCGGGTAGTAGGTTGTGGAGCGGGCTTGTAGAGGTGATGTCGTGCACGATGGTCCAACTCAGGGGGAAGAAGCTGATGGCGTCGCGTTCGAGCGGCAGCAGGGCGTAGGTCTGGTCGTTGGTGGCAGGGTTTACGGTTTTGAGCAGCACGCGGGCCTGCAGGTCGATGAGGATGTTGTTGCGCTGGTTGGCGATGCGGAATTGCAGGCAGGGCAGGCCATCGGGCCGGCGGCTGATGATGGCCGTGCGGCTGAAATGAATGCGCGCCGTGGGCCGCGAAAACCGCCCGTAGAGCAAGCCCGTGGCCAGCGCGAAGGTGAGCACGCCCACCAGCGCCTCCACGCTGCTGAGGAAACCGGTGGCGTTGGTGCCTGGGTACACGTGCCCGTAGCCGACGGAGGTGAAGGTCTGAATGGAGAAAAACAGGGCGCTCAGAAAATCCTGCACGCCGTCGTGCGGGGCGGCCACCCCGGGTAGGTCTTCGAGGCCCAAGGCCATGAAGGCGAGGGCAAAGGCGACATTTATCACCGTAAAAAACACCACCACCAGGCCGATAAACGGATACCAATCCATCTGGATGAGCCATTGGTACGGGTCGTGGCGGTGCGGGCCGCCGCGCCGGCGCACGTTGAATGAGCCGTCATGGTTGATGGCCCGCTTGGTGCGGCGCGAGAACTTTTCGCCGATGCCAGGGTCGAGGGTGGGCATGTGGTGGAGGGGCGGAGTAGTGGGTTGGCGGGGCAACGTATGACGACAAATAAACGTCATGCAGAGCGCAGCGAAGCATCTTTACCACAGCAGCAACCCAATCGACAGGATTAGCGGTGGCGGTAACGATGCTTCGCTGCGCTCTGCATGACGTTCAGACACCCACCAGCTCATTACTCCACCACCCCACCACATGAAAGGCGTTTATTCCCTCCTGCTCCTCACCATCTCCAACCTGTTCATGACGTTTGCTTGGTACGGGCACCTGCATCTGTTCAAAAAAATGGCCTGGTTTGCCAAACTGGGCCTGTTTGGCGTCATCATGGTGAGCTGGGGGCTGGCCTTGTTCGAGTACGTGTTTCAGGTGCCGGCCAACCGGCTGGGGTTTGAGGAAAACGGCGGGCCATTCAGCCTGTTCCAGCTCAAGGTGATTCAGGAGGTGATTACGCTCACGGTGTTCACGCTCTGCGCGGTGTTCGTGTTCAAAACCGACAAGCTGGGCTGGAACCATGTGGTGGGTTTCATCCTGCTGGTGGCAGCCGTGTACGTCATATTCAAAAAGTGGTAAGCCGGTAGCACTACTCGGCTTTTAATACCCGCAGCACTTCCGTACGGCCTTCTTGCAAGAAACGCAGATGCAGGCTGTACACGCCCACGGGCAGGCCCGTAGTGGGCAAGGTGAGCTGCCGTGCGCCCGCCAGCTGCGGCGCGGGAGCCATTTCCAGCACCTGGCGGCCCAGGGCATCGTGCAACGTCAGGCCCACGGGCTGCGGGCTGGCCAGGGTGAAAGTCACCTGGATTTCCGCACCGAACGGGTTGGGGAAAGCGGCCGTGGTGCTGGCCGGACGGCTGGCGCGCACGGGCAGCAGCTGCGCGAAAGTGGTGAGCTGGCCCCAGGTTTCAGTACCCTTGCGGTAGCCAAGCAGCGTGGTGGTTTCGGTGGTGAAGCTGGTGTATTCCTCCTGCGTCTGGCCCAGGCCGACGACCGTGAGCACGGAGTAGCCGGCATCGAGGTTGCTGGCATTGCGGAGGGAGGTACTGTCGGCCGTGATGGTGCCGCACTGCATATAGTCGGTGTGGCGCTGCACAAGGCGGCCGTTGTAGTCGGTGGTGCGCCAGGCGGGCAGGTGCACCAAGCTGCCCGTGCCCACCGAAACCGCCCCTCCCCAGAAGCCGGTGGGCTGGTCGAGGTGGCCCATGATGCGCGTGATATGCAGGGCCTGCACCACGGGCGCACTCAGCACGGGCGCACCGATGCAGTTGCGGGTGAGGGTGCGGCGTTGCAGCTGGTAGTCCAGCGCATCGCCGCTGGCACTGAGGGTGCGGCTAATGATGCTGTCACGCGTCCAGCGATAGTCAACGCAGCCGGGCAAGCCTGCATAGCCGGTGGTGGTTGTTCGGCGCAGGAATACATCGCCGGGCTGGAAATCATACACCGCAAAAGCACCTAGCTTATTAATGCCCAGGCCCAGCTCCGGCAGGGCCGTGAGCGTGAGCGCGGCCTGCGGCAGCCGGGCATTGAGGTAGTGCCCCAAGGCCGGGCCACTCACCCAGCCAAGGCGCTTGCCGAGCGTGATAACGGCCCCATCCGACAGGGTGATGGTGGCCAGCGAATCGGCCTGCCCCAGCACCGCGCCCAGCGTGCGGGCCGTGACGCGGGCCGTGAGGCCGGCCGCAGTAGCCGCCCACGCCTGGCCCAGCACGGCGCGGGGGCGCAGTGTGAAGGTGCGGCCGTTGGCGGCCGTAAGGACGTATTCGGCCCCGGGGCGCTGCGTTAGCGAGGTGCCAAAGAGGTTATCATTGCGCTGCACGTAGTAGCCGCAGTTGCCTTGCTGAGGCAGCGCACGGCCCCGGCTGGTGCGCTTATCGAACAAAAACAGCGAATCGGCGCCCTGTGCCTGACGGCTGGCCAGGCGCAACAGGTGCGTGGTGTCGCCGGGCGTGGCAGCGGCGCTGAGCTGATAGCTGAGGCCGAAGCGAAACGGGCGGTAGGCCTGCGCATGGGCAGTGGTGGCCCACAGGCCGGCGGCCAGCAGGAAAACCAGCGAGGAGAAGTGCTTCATGTAGTTGTGGAATGAAGGAATGGCACAGGTTGGGCGCGGCAGCACGTACAGTCTGCGGTAGGCGACTGGGGATAAATATATTAAAGGAAATTTGCCAACCACTTTTTTGGCCGGAAAAGCCGCCGATTATTCACCTGAAGAAAAATTAATGTGGCCTTCAGGCCGGCTTCAGGGCGCGATGGAAATTTTGTATCGTCGGAAGAGCAACCGGAGCTCGCCGACGCTTACGACTCAACTTTTCATCTCCCATATTTTTTTCATTAATCCCATGAATAAGCCCTTTTATTCGGTTGCCCTGCTGGCCGCTGCTCTGCTGGCTGGCACCATTCAGGCCGATGCCCAGACCGTCACCAAAGTCAAAACCAAAACCTCGAAATCAGCCAAAGCCACCGCCGGCAACCTGGCCACCCCACCCCCACCGCCCGCCGAAGGCGAAGGCCCTGACGGCCCCGATGGCCCCCGCCCGCCCCGTGGTCCGCGTGGCGAGCACGGCGGCCCGCGCGGTGAGCACGGCCCCGGCAAAGACGGCCCCGGCCGGCGCGGCGAACACGGCGGCCTGCAAACCATCACCGACGTGCGCGGCACCCTGAGCAGCTACGTGGCCAACAACGACGACCAAGTGTACGATGCCTTCATCCTGCGCCCCGCAACCGGCGCGGCCGACACCGTGCGCTTCCCGCGCCACCTGGGCCAGCAGCTGCAAGCCGCCGCCAAAGCCGGCAGCACCGTGACCGTGAGCGGCGTGCGCCACACCGGCCCCGACGGCCGCAGCCACCTCCGCTTCGTGAGCCTGACCAGCGGCAGCCAGACCATCAACGACGCGCCGCCCGTGCGCCCCACCACCCCGCCCACGCCGGAAACCGCCACCGCCAAAGGCAGCATTAAGGAGCTGCGGCGCGACCCCAAAGGCCGCATCCGGGGCGTGGTGCTGAGCGACCAGACCGTGGTGCAGCTGCCGCCCCATGCCTTGGAGCAGCTCAGCGATAAACTGACAGTGGGCGCGACGCTGGAAGCCACCGGCAACCTGCGCACCGCCCAGCCCGGCGAAGCCCGCGTGGCCGGCACCACCGCCCCGCGCGTGGTGCACGCCCAGACGCTGGCGCTGGGTGGCGTGAAGTACCTGGTGCGGTAGGGTTGGCCGGATTTTAGAATCTAAACCTATCAGCCCGTCATGCTGAGCGCAGTCGAAGCATCTCTACCGCGCAACTAATCAGATTTAGTATTGCGGTAGAGATGCTTCGACTGCGCTCAGCATGAGGTTTTTGCGTAGTACAACCTCCCATTATCCCCCTCATGCGCATTCTCATCGTCGAAGACGAGGCCCGGTTAGCCGGCTTCATTCAGCAGGGCCTCACCCAGGCCGGGCACGTGGCCGACGTGGCCGCCACCGGCCCCGAGGGTCTGGAGCAAGCCGCCACCACGCCCTACGATGCCGTGCTGCTCGACCTGATGCTGCCCGGCCAGAGCGGCCTCGACGTGCTGCGCAACCTGCGCGAGTTCGGCATCCAGACGCCCGTGCTCATCCTCAGCGCCCTCACCGATACGCAGCACGTGGTGAAGGGCCTCGAAGCCGGGGCCGTGGACTACCTGCGTAAGCCGTTTGCGTTTGATGAATTGCTGGCCCGACTGCACATCATCGGCCGCAAAACCGCCGGTCCGGCCGGGGCCGAAGCCCTGCGTCTGGCCGACCTCGTGCTTGACCCGCTGGGCCGAGTGGTCACGCGCGCCGGCAAGACGCTCAATCTCACCAACCGCGAATTTGCCGTACTGGAGCTACTACTGCGCAACGCCGGCCGCGTGGTGAGCAAAACCCGCCTCGCCGAGAAAGTGTGGGACGTGGACTACGACATGGGCTCAAATGTGATTGAGGTACACATTTCGCAGCTGCGCCGCAAGCTGGACCGGGATTTTGCGCCCGCACCGGCTTTGTTGGAAACGGTGATTGGGCAGGGGTACCGGCTGCGCGAGCCAGCGGCGACGGGTTAGAATAAGCCAAATGAAAAAGCACGTCATGCTGAGCGCAGCCCAAGCATCTCGCGTGTGGTAGTAACTCAATCGTTGCAACGTCTTTGATTAGTGGAAGCACGCGAGATGCTTCGGCTGCGCTCAGCATGACGTTCTTAAATTAACCCATGACCTCTTCTCCCGTCAGCCCCCCTTCCCCCACACCCAAAACCCACCGTTTCCGCCTGGGCCTGCGCGGGCAGCTGCTGCTGGTGTTCGGGCTGGTGTTTGGGCTGGCGACGCTGGCGGCGGGCAGCTACCAATACCGCAGCCTGGGCCGCCTGCTGGCCCGCGCCGACGACGACCGCCTGCGCCTGCGCGCCGCCCAGCTGTTGGCCCGCGTCAGCCTCGACCCCGAACCCACCCTGCCCCTGCCCGACCAAACCGGCGAAACCATGCGGCTGGTATTTGAAGTGCCTGGGCAGCCAGCCCGCGAGCTGTTCCGCTCGGCCCAATGGCCGGCGGACGATACCACCGGGCTGCCTCGGCCGGGCACGCCGGGCGGGCGGCTGGGCCGAGGCCGCGTGGTGGCCGTGGCCCGGCTGGCCGCCCCGCCCGGCCCGGGGGCCGACTACGCCGAGCCCACCGGCCGCCTCACGCTGTGGCTGGCCCACCCCGCCGCCCCTCTCGAAAAAGCCCTGGCGCGGGTGCGCCGCACCTTGGCGCTGGGCCTGCTGGGCAGCGCGGCGCTGGCCGGCACGCTGGCTCTGCTGGTGGCGGGCGCGGTGCTGCGGCCCCTGCGGCGCATGGCCGCGCAGGCCCGCCGCATTCAGCAAGCCACGGATATTGCGCCCCTGCCCGTGCCCAACACCGGCGACGAAGTGCAGGAGCTGGCCGAAACCCTGAACCAATTGCTGGCCCGCCTGCGCGGCCAGGCCACCGCCCAGGCCAACTTCCTGGCCGCGGCGGCCCATGAGCTGCGCACGCCCCTGGCCACCCTGCAAACCGGCCTCGACGTGAGCGGCCGCGACCCAGCCCTGCCGCCCGCCACCCGCGCCGCTCTGGCCGGCCATGATGCCGAGCTGGCCCGCTTGGGCCGCCTCGTGGACGATTTCCTGCTAGTGGGCCGCCTCGGGAATGGGGCTGCATTACCAATAAATCGACACTCCGTAGCGCTCGACGAATTGCTGCTGGCCCTGGCCGACCGGGAGCTACCGCGCTTTCGGGCAGCGGGCCGCACGCTCACCATCGAATTACCTGATGATGCAACGACCGCCGCTCTCACCACCGCCACCGACGCCGACCAACTCACTACTTTGCTTTTGAATTTGCTGGACAACGCCCGCAAGCACGCCCGGCCCGGCACCGGCGTGGCGCTGCGCCTACAGGCGGCTGAGAAAGGTCACGGTCCCGTTATCAGCATCGAAAACGAGTTAGCGGCCCCACTGGGCGAACATCTGGCCCAGCTCACCACCGCCTGGTACCAGGCCGACCCACTGGCCCCCGGTACCGGCCTGGGTCTCTGGATTGCCGGGCGGTTGGCCCACGGCCTGGGCTTGCAACTTGAGTTCCGCGAGCAGCAGGAGCAGCTGGTGGTGACGGTAAGTTTCCCAACGTAAGGTTCGCTACCGACCTTTGGGGCTCCTGCCACGCCTATTTTTTCGCCCATGAACATTCTGCTGGTTGAAGACGACCCCCGGCTTTCGGCCCTCATCAAGCGTGGTTTAGAAGAAGAACAGCTGACCGTGACCGTAGCTGCCGACGGCGAGCGCGGCCAGGAGCTGGCCCTCGCCCAGCCCTTCGACCTCATTATTCTCGACGTAATTCTGCCCCACCGCAGCGGGCTGGAGGTGCTGGCCGCCATCCGGGCGCAGGATGCGCGGGTGCCGGTGTTGCTGCTCACGGCTCTGGGCACGACTACTGATAAGCTCCAGGGCTTCGGCAACGGGGCCGATGACTATTTGGTCAAACCCTTCGATTTTGCCGAGCTGGTGGCGCGGGTGGGGGCCCTCACGCGGCGCGGTGGCGGGCAGCCCCAAAGTGCCCGCCTGGCCTTTGCCGATGTGCTGATGGACACCGCCAGCCGCACCGTGACGCGGGCCGGCCAGCCGCTGCGCCTCACCACCCGCGAGTTCAACCTGCTGGAATTGCTGCTCCGCCACCCCGGCCGCGTGCTGAGCCGGGGCGAAATCGCGGAGCACGGCTGGGACGAGTCCTTCGACGCGGGCAGCAACGTGATTGACGTGTACGTGAGCTATTTGCGCAAGAAAGTGGACCACGGCTTTCCCACCAAGCTCATTCATACCGTGACGGGCGCGGGCTACGTGCTGCGGCAGGAGTAGCAGAACGTCATGAAGAGCGTAGCGAAGCATGACGTTCTTTTGCGCCGCTAATCCAATTCGAAACCAACCCCACCCCATGACCATCCGCAACCGCCTGACCTGGCTCTTCGTGGGCGTGGTGGCCTTCATTCTGCTGGGGGTGCTCACTACGGCGTTTTTGTTGCAGGCCGATTACAGCCGGCGCGATTTCCGGCAGCGCCTGCGCGAGCGGGCGGTGGTGGCGGCCTACATCTACCTGGAAAAGGATGAGCTGCGCAGCTCGGCGTTCCAAGCCTTCCAGAAACAGTTTCAGCGCACGCTCACCGAGGAAATTATTCAGCTTTATGATACCAAGGGTGAGGTGCGCTTTGTGCGCGAGGATGCTCGCCTGGAGGTGCCGCCCGACGTTTTGGCCCGTATCAAAGAAGGCCACGAGGAGTATTTTGAGGATGGCACCCGTGAGGCGGTGGGCATTTTTTACCGCGACAACCAGGGCCAGTACGTGGTGGTGGCCGGGGCCGAAAACATCCGTGGCGAAGCCCGCCTGCAATACCTGGCCACCATTCTGGCCACTATTTTCGTGCTGAGCCTGCTGCTGATTTACGCGGCCGGGCGGCTGTTTGCGGGGCGGGCGCTGGCCCCCATCGCGGCCCTAAATGACCAGATGGACCGTATCTCGGCCCACGACCTGCACCGGCGCGTGGCCGAAAACCTCTCGGGCCGCGAGCAGGACGAGCTTTCGCGCCTCGCCCACACCTTCAACCGCCTGCTCGACCGCCTCGAAAGCAGCTTCGACGGCCAGCGCGCCTTCGTGCGCAACGCCTCGCACGAGCTGCGCACCCCGCTGGCCGCCAGCATCGGAGAGGCCCAGCTGGCCCTGGCCCGCGAGCGCGAGCCCGCCGCCTACCGCGCCGCCCTGCACGCCCTGCTCACCGACCTCACCCAACTCAACGCTCTGCTCAACCACCTGCTGGACTTGGCTCAGGCCGAAACCCCGCTGCCCGAGCACGACACCCGCATCCGCGTGGACGAGCTGCTGGCCGAAGCCTGTGCCGCCATCGACCCGGCCCAGCGCCCGCGCCTGCACCTGCACACCGGCCGCCTCCCCGCCGAGCCCGAGCAGCTGGAGCTCACCGGCAACCGCGCCCTGCTCAGCCGCGCCCTCATCAACCTCCTCGAAAACGCCCTGAAATACTCGGAGCCCCAGCCGGTGGCCGTCGACCTCGAATACGAGCCCGGCGGCGTACTCGTGCGCATCCGCGACCAGGGCATTGGCATTGCCGAAGGGGATTTGCCGCAGGTATTCCAGCCGTTTTTTCGGGCTGGCAATGCCCGGCCGGTGACGGGCCACGGCGTAGGCCTGCCGCTGGCCCGCAAAATCATCGAGCAGCACGGCGGGGAATTGAAATTGACTTCGCAGCTGGGCCACGGCACCACCGTACTGGTGCGCCTGCCCACGGCGTAACCACGTAGCGCGGACTTTTAGTCCGCGAATGCACAATTGCAACGGAAGCAGATGGCCAGAACTCGCGGACTAAAAGTCCGCGCTACATTTTTCTTTCTAATCGTATTCTAATGACATGCCGGTAGCCTTGCAGCAGTTTAACCACTGCCGCACTCTATGAACCTACCAAACCAGTCGCTAGCAAACCGCCACAGCCACGCCCACTACCGCAAAAGCACCCTCGCTTTTACGGCCGTACTCGGGCTCCTATTCTTCACCGCCTGCACCCCCTCCGATGCCGATGCCCTGGATGAGCCCGCGCCCCAGGCCGTCGTAACCCAATCAAAAGCCCTCCCCGAAACCACCCCGGAAGAGTTGGTGCTGAGCGGCGAAATCGCGGCCGATGCCAACCACACGGCACGGGTATTCCCCCGAGTGGGCGGCCAGGTGCTGCGCGTGGGCGTTGATTTGGGCGATGAAGTGAAGCAGGGCCAGGTGCTGGCCGTGCTGCAAAGCCGCGAAATCGCGGAGCTGCAAAACCAGAGCACCGCCGGCACCGCCGACCTGGCCGTGGCCCGCAAGAACCTGGCCGTGGCCGAAGAGCTGTTCCAGAACGGCCTAGCGGCCGGGCAGGACGTATTCAAAGCTCGCGCCGAGCTGGCCCGCGCCACCGGCACCGCCACCCGCAACCACCGCCAGCTCGACACCTACGGCATGGCCCAGGGCGGGCAATACGAGCTGAAAGCGCCCGTAGCGGGCTACGTCATCGAGAAAAACGTGGCGGCGGGCCTACGCTTCAACGCCGCCGACATGCCCGCCGCCTTCACCGTGGCCAACCTGGATAGCGTGTGGGTCATGGCCAACGTGTTCGAATCGGACCTGACGTTGGTGCACCGGGGTCAGGCCGTCGAAATCACCACCCTGAGCTACCCCAACCAGCCGCTGCAAGGCCGCATCAATCAGGTTTTCCACGTCCTCGACCACGACAGCAAGGTGATGAAGGTGCGCTGCACGCTGCCCAATCCCGGCCACCTGCTCAAACCCGGCATGCACGCCCAGGTGCGTGTGCTGGCAACTTCCACCAACTAAGCACGGCATGGCTATTCTCATCATCGAAGCCGAAGAAAAGCGCCGGGCGGCCGTGCAGCGGTTTTTGCAGCGCGCCGGCTACGTCACCGACCTCGCTCCTACCCTGGCCGCCGCCACTGCCCGGCTGGCCGCCCGCTCCTACGAATTCGTGCTGCTGGCCCAGTTCCTGCCCGACGGCGACGGCCTCACACTGCTCTACGAAGCCCAGCGGCGCGGCTCCCGGGCCGCCTTTATTCTTATGATGGCCACCGATTCGGTCCAAGACCGCCTACAGGGCTTCGCCGCCGGGGCCGACGACTGCGTGGCCCGCTCCACCACGCTGCTGGAGCTGGAGCGGCGGCTGCGCAGCATTGCCCGGCAGCGGTTTGGCCGGCCCCGGCCGCGCATCAGCTTCGGGCCGGGGTTTGAGCTAGACCTGGCGGCCCGGCGCCTGCGCCACGGCCCAGATGCGGTGGACTTGAGCCGTTCGCAGTTCGACCTGCTGCACCACCTGCTCCGGCACCGAGGCCAGCCCCTCACCCGCGAGCAGCTGGGCGCGCACATCGGCAAAGGCACAGAGGGGTCGAATTATATCGACGTACATATTATGAACGTGCGCAAAGCCCTGGCCCGCTTCGCCCCGCCCGATTTCCTGCAAACCGTGCGCGGCATCGGCTACCAGGCGGCGTAAAAGAGGTAGGGGCGGGGCCTGCCCCCGCCCGTCGTCCGCGCCGAAACAACGATTCCGTGCAACGACGGGCAGGGGCAGCCCCCGCCCCTACCTCGTATAATCCAGAGGCAAAACACCCCGCAAAAACCCCACGGCCCGGCCCGGCGTACCAGCGGCAGCAGCGCAGTTCCCGGCGCTGGCTGTTACTTGCCTCTATGCGTCACTTCTGCACTCGTTTACCGCTGGCTTTGCTGCTGGCGGCGTTTTCTATTTTCACCGCCTCGGCCCAGAAAGTGGGCCTCGTGCTCAGCGGCGGCGGGGCCAAGGGCCTGGCCCACGTGGGCGTGCTGCGGCAGCTGGAGAGAAACCACATTCCCATCGACTACATCGTGGGCACGAGCATGGGCGCGGTAATTGGCGGCATGTACTCGGCCGGCTACTCGCCCGATGAGATTGAGCAGATTGTGCTCAGCCCCGAGTTTCAGCGCTGGACTTCAGGCAAACCGCTCGAAAGCAAAACATTCAACTTCCTCACGGCCGAGCCGTCGCCCTCAGCCTTGCGCCTGGGCATTGCCATCGATTCCACGTTCAAGGCCCGCATCAGCACCAATCTGGTGAACGATTTGAACCTGAACCTGGCCCTGGCTCGCCTGCTGGCCCCGGCCTCGGCCAGCAGCAACTACAACTTTGACAACCTGTTCGTGCCCTTTCGTTGCATGGCCTCGGAGGTATTCACGCGGCAGGTAGTGGAGCAGAAAAGCGGGTCGCTGTCCGATGCCATTCGCAACTCGATGTCGTTTCCGCTGGCGTTCCGGCCCATCCGCAACCTCGACGGCAAGTATTACTACGACGGCGCGGTGTACGACAACTTCCCCACCAATACGATGAAGAAAACCTTCGCCCCGGACATCATCATCGGGGTGAACGTGGGCGACGTGGCCTTCAAGAAATACCCAAAAAACGACGATGCGCTACTGGCCAGCACGGTAGCCTTCCTGGGCACGAGCGTGGCCGATACCGGCAGCGTAGGCAAAAACGGCATCTATATTCAGCCCGATTTGGACGGCATGGGCGTGGGTGATTTCGACCGCGTGAAGGACTTCATTGCCGAAGGCGACACGGCTGCCAGCCGCAACATGGACAAGATTAAATCGCGCATCAGCCGACGCGTCGATTCGACGAGCTTGCAGCAGCGGCGGCTGGCCTTCCAGGGCCTGGCGCCCAAGCCGCGCTTCATTGAGGTGCAGGTGCGCGGCCTGCGCCCCGACCAGAACGAGTACGCCGCCCGCTTTTTCCCGCGCTCGGGCCGCGAGTATTCGCTCGATGACATTGAGGAAGGCTACTACCGCCTGGCGTCGGACGACTATTTCAAGAACATCTACCCGCGTATTCGCTACGACGCGGCGCGTAAAGGCTACATTTTCAGCGTCGATGCGCAGCGCAACAACAACGTGAGCACCGAAGTGGGCTTCGTGCTCAGCAACCGGCCCATCGACAACCTGTTTTTCGGCCTCGAATTCCGCTACCTGCGCCGGCTGCTCTACACCGCCTCGGCCGACGTGAGCCTGGGCCGCTTCTACAACGGCGCGCACGGCTCATTCCGCATCAACGTGCCGGCCCGGCTGCCGTTCTTCTTTGAGCCCGAAGTGACGTATAATCAATGGGATTTTCAGAACACAGGCGGGGTGCTGGGGCGTGATGTCATCAACACCCAGGTGCGGCAGCAGGACACTAAATTGGGCGGGCAGTTTGGCATCAGTCCCACGTTCCGCAGCCGGATATTGCTCGATGTGGCCACTTTCGTCACCAAGGACGAATACACCAACTCCAAGGAAATCAACACCTCCGATGTGCTCGATGCCACCGTGTTTAGGGGCGTGACCGGGGCCATCCGCATCGCCCGCAACACCCTGAATCGCAAGCAGTACTCCACCAGCGGCCACCGCTACGTGTACACGTTGCGCGGCGTCACGGGCTCTTCGGACTATACACCGGGCTCCACGGCCCAGCAGCCGGGCAGCTCGCAGCACCGCGAGTGGCTCCAATTTCGGGCCACCGTGGAGCGCTACTTTGCCCTGGGCAAGGAGCGCCACGCCTGGGGCTACTTCGGCGAATTGATGGCCAGCGGCCAGCCCACGTTCACCAACTACCGCTCATCGCAAACCATGTCGCCGGTTTTTGCGCCTTTGCCCGATTCGCGCACGTTGTTTCTCGATACCTACCGCTCGTCGCGCTACGCGGCCGTGGGCCTGCGCTACACCCAGCCCTTCCTCAAAAAGCTGGAATGGCGCACCGAAGTCTACGTGCACCTCAACGGCCAGCCCCTCAAACAAGGCGACCTGCAACAAGCCGTGCGCCAGTCGGGCTTCGACCGGCCCCGCATAACGGCCAGCACGGGCCTCATTTTCCAGACGCCGGTGGGGCCGCTGGCCCTGCACGCCCGCTTCTACGACGACCCGGCCGAGCGATTTGGCATCTACGGGCACCTGGGCTACCTGCTGTTCCGCAGCCGGGCGCTGGAATAAGGAGTTAATTCATACCTGAATTGTCATTCCGCCCGCCGGGAGGAATCTGAGTAAAACCGTTTAGCGGCAATGCTTAGATTCCTCCCGGCGGGCGGAATGACCGTTTTAGTCCAATGCCCGGCGTACTTCGGCAGCGGCTTCCAGCGGCAATAGGTGCCCGGCTCCCGGCACCACCTCAAACGGAGTACCGGCCGGTAGCAGCGGCAGCGTGAGCCGGCGTTGCGTGGCAGGCGTGATGGACGTGTCGCCCTCCCCTACCAGCAGGTGGCAAGGAACGTTCAACTGCGGCATCAGGGTGCTGATGTCTTCGCGGGCTCCTTGCAGCAGCCAGGTGGCCCAGGCGACCTCGGTGCTGCGCAGGTTATCGGCGATAACGTGGGCGCGTAGGGCCGCAGCCAACGGTTGGCGGGTGATTTTTCGGAAGGTTTTTTCGGCTTCTTCCCGCTTGCCGTAGGCGGCCAGCGAGGCAGCCCGGTCGGCCTCCGACATGGGCTCGCCGGCCGGCGGCGAGGGCGAGAGCAGCACCAGCCGGCGCAGGCCCGCTGGCTGCCGGGCGGCAAGCGCCAGGGCCATTTTGCCGCTCATGCTGTGCCCGATGAGCGTAAAATCCGTCACCTGCTGCTGCTGAATGTAGGCCGCAATCCAGTCGGCGTAGGCCCGCACCGAGTAGTCGAACTTCGGCGGCACCGGCTGCGCGCCGAAGCCGGGCAGGTCCGGCGTCAGCAGGTTGGCCTCGGGCAGCAGCGGGCGCAGCACATCGTATTCGCGGCCGGAGCCCGCCCAGTAGTGCAGGGCGATAATAGTAGGAGGCATAAGCTATATGGGTACGTAAGCATTACGGCCGGGCCAGTATAGCGAACGGGAATGCGGCCACAGCCATGCCGGATGGCTTTTGCAAAAAGAAACCAGCCAATACTTTACCGGGTTTTTCGTCATCATTTCGCCCCGAGCTTAATCCATAAAAATCATTGAATTAAGTGGTCCAGAAAGTTCTGGTTTGGTAGTGCGCGCTATTATTTCAGCCGGACCAGCGCAATCCAGTTTTGGGAAAGTGCCGTAGGTTCTGGCTCACTGCTAACTGACTATTTATTCATTACCCGGTTCTCACGTCTAACCCGCCTGCTTATTTCCGTATACGCTACTATTCTTTTCCGTTTATCTTACTCTTCAGGCGCTTGACCCGGACCGCTATTATGGGCCAGTAGCCAAGCTCCTTCATCCTCCCCCTGTATGAATAAAGCTCCGACGTTGCTCCCCGCAACGGACGAAGAAATCCTTGTGCAGCGCCTGGTAGCGCGCGACGAGCAGGCCCTGCGGGTACTACACGACCAATATTCCCGTAACCTCCTGACAGTTATCAACCGCTTGGTGCGCGATGAGACGCTGGCGCAGGATGTGTTGCAGGAAGGCTTGCTCAAGGTCTGGCTCAGCATCGACCGCTACGATGCCACGCGCGGCCGCCTGTTTACCTGGATGGTGCGGGTGTGCTGCAACCAGGCCATCGACGCGATGCGCAGCCCCCGGCACCGTTTCAACAGCGGCACCAAGTCGCTGGAAGTGGGCGGGGCGCAGCGGGCGCAAGCGCCTTCCTCCTTCAACCCCGAGCACATTGGCCTGCGCGAGCTCACCCTCAAGCTCAAGCCCAAACAGCGCGAGGTCATCGACCTGCTCTACTTCGGCGGTTGCACCCAGGTTGAAGCCGCCGAGCAGCTCGGCATTCCGCTGGCCACGGTGAAAACCCGCGCCCGCGCCGCCCTAGCGGTGCTGAGCCAACTGGCAAAGTAAGTTTTTTTTTTAGCGGGCCTATCAATAGTTTTATTGTCTGTCATCCTGAGCGCAGCGAAGGACCTTATCACGCCAGAACAACTTTCGTTCGGCGGTGATAAGGTCCTTCGCTGCGCTCAGGATGACAGACGTTTTTAAGCCCTCACCGCGGGCATTCCTCCCGCGTCAGGCTTTCGTTGATGACGATGGCGGCGCGGTTGCCATCGGCGGCGGCCAGCAGGGCTTGCTGGGTGCCGGGCTTGGTATCACCGGCTGCGTACAGACCAGGGATGGAAGTGTGCAGTCGGGAATCAACCCACACCGCGCCCTTGCTGGTGAGGCGAGCTCCCAGGTTGGCGGCCAGCGGCGTGCGCTGGTGCTGGGGCGCGTGCAGAAACATCGCAGCCCGCTCCAGCTGGTCGCCGTTGGCAAATTCGATGCAGCGCAGGTCGCCTTTCGACGAGCCAATGAGGCGGGTAATGGGCTCTTCCCGAATGCCGATTTTTTCGCGGTGCAGGCGGCGGCGGGCATTGGGCGTGAGGTGGCCGGGGCCATCCGTCACCACGATTACGTCGCGGCTCCAGCGGCTCACCAGCAGGGCCAGGCCCGTCACGGTGCGGCCCTGGCCGTACACGGCCAGCGGCTGGTTGCGCACTTCCCAGCCGTGGCAATAGGGGCAGTGGAGCACGCCCCGCCCCCACAGCTCGCGGAAGCCCGGCAGCGGCGGCAGAATGTCGCTCACGCCGGTGGCCAGCAGCACCCGCCGGGCCGTCACGGTGATGGGGGTATCGTCGGCCGTGCCGTGGCCGATGGCCCGGAAGCCGTGGGCCTGCCGCGTGAGCGTATCGATATGCAGGCACTGCACTTCCACGGTTTCGTAGGGTGCCAGTTGCTCCTGGCCCAGGCGCAGCAGCTCGGCTGGCCGGATGCCGTCGCGGGAGAGAAAGCCGTGCACGCCGGGCGAGGCGGCATTGCGGGGCGGGCCACCATCGGCCACCAGTACCCGCCGCAGGCAGCGCCCCAGCGTGAGGGCCGCCGACAGCCCGGCGCTGCCCGCGCCAATAATCAACACGTCGTAATCCAGTTCCATAACACGCAACAGCTGGTAGCCGGTTAGATTAACTCTGATGCCAATGCTCAGGTTATGGGTACGCTTCGATTTTATACAAAAAAAGGCCCTCCCCGCGTGGGGAGGGCCTTTTTGCATGGTCACCGGCCGGGGTCGGGGCCACATCAGTTATTCCTTGATGAGGCGCTTGGTCAGGTTGATGGTCTGGCCGTTGGCCTGGCCGCGCACCAGCAGGTTGTAGGTACCGCTGGCGATGGTGTTCAGGTCCAAAGCGTGGGCCAGGCCGGCTTCCAGCGTCGTGTTGAGGACTATGCGGCCGGTAGCGTCGAGCACGCTCACCTGGTAGCGGCCGGTGGGCAGCTGGGTCAGGTCGAGCTGCGTGCCGGTGGTGGCCGGGTTCGGGAACAGGACGATGGCCGGTACCAGCGTCGTGGTGAAGGTCACGGTACGCACGGGCGAGTAGCTCGTTTCGCCGTCGGTATCCATCTGCTTCAGGCGGTAGTACACCAGGCCTTTAGCTTTCGGGCCGATGCCGGCGTCGGTGAGGGCGTACTCGGTGGTCGTGGTTTTGCTACCCTGGCCTTTCACTTCGCCGATTTTCACAAAGTCGGTGCCGTTGAGGCTGCGCTCCACGTCGAAGTGGTCGTTGTTCTTCTCCTGGGCCGTGTGCCACAGCAGCGCCGCGTCGAGGTTTTTCACCGCCGTAGCCGTGAAGTCGGTCAGCTCAACCGGCAGCGGGAAGTCGCCGATGGTGTAGGAATACGTCAGTGAGTTAGTGCCGCCGTTGGCGTCGATGGTTGTCACGGTTATCGAATAGGTGCCGGATTTGAGGGCCAGGCGGTTCGAGACGTAAATCTGACCCGTAGCGGCATCGAGGGCGAGGCCGGGGGCCAGCGTACCACCCGTTTGCACCACGCTGGTGAGGCCACCATTGGCCGGATTCGGGTTCACGGTGCGGTCGGCCAGGTACTTGCCAAAGGGCAGCGAGCCATCGGCGTTGTACTTCACCGTGTTCACATCAATCAGGTTCACGATGACATCGTTGTCCTGGTATTTCACCGTGCGGCCTTTGGTGGCCGTGCTCGTGGCGGTCGATTTCTCGTCCTTGCCGATTGCAATAGTGTACAGGGCCGGGGCCGAAGTCAGGCCGGGCGTGTCGGTGGTGGTGTAGCCGAAGGTTACATTGCCCACATACGTCGGGTCGGTGGCCAGGATGGTGCCGCGCGGGTCGAAGTACAGGTTGGCAATCTGGGTGGCCGTGTAGCCTACGCCCGTAGCAGCGGGGGCAGTACGGGCGGCATCCAGGTACAGGATGCCCGTGTTGGCGGCTGGCAGCGAGGTCAGCGTGTAAGTCAGCGTGGCGGTCTGGCCGGCATCAGCATCGGTACCCGTGAGGGGCGAGATTTTGATGGGGCCGGCCGTGCTGCCGATAACGCCGGTCAGGAAGCTCGGCAGCGTGTTCACTACGTCGTAAGCCGTAGGCGTCTGGTCGATGGCCGTAGCGAAGGGTGTGGCCACCGTGTTGTTGCCCGTGTTCGTGTCGCCGGGGGTATTGGCCGTGGCCGACACCGTGTAGCTGGCATTAGGAGCATCGAAGGACACGTAGTTCACCACATCGCCGGCCGGGGTCACGCTCATGGCGTTCATCAAGGGGAAGGTGATGGTGATGGTGCCGCCCGAGGCCGGAGCCTGGGTGCTGCCCGCCGGGAAGCTGATGTTGGTAGCCGTGGCTGGGATGGTCACCGTCTGCGTCACCACGCCCGAGGGCGAAGGACCGTTGTTGGTCGTCACTACGGCGTAGGTTACGCGGCTGCCAGCGAGGGCAACAGCCGGGCCTTTCACACTGGTGGTCACATCCACCTGCGAAGTCACGGTGATAACCGCGCTGTTGGCATTGTTGCTGGCAACGGCATCGGCCGTGGCCGAAGACACGAAGGACGTACCCGTTACCGAACCGCTGGCCGGGGCCTTGAAGGTCACGTTGTAGCCCGTGAGAGCCGCTGCGCCCGAAGCGAGCGAGTTCACCGAGTTCCAGGTTACCAGGCCCGTGGTATTGTTGTAGACACCACCGGTGCCGCCGGCTACGGTTACCACGTTGCTGCCATTGGCCAGGCCGGCCGGCAGCTGCACGCGGGGCACTACGGTAGTGGCCGTGATGCCGCCCGCCAGGTTGCTGAAGGTCGCGTTCAGGGTAACCGAAGCGCCCGGGGTTACCGAGCTCACGCCGCCCGAGATGCTGATGGACGTGGCCAAATCGGCCGAGCCCGCTACCGAAGTAGTAGCGCGGGTGGTGAGGGCATCAGCGCGGTTGTTGCTGAGGTCGGTGTCGATGGTAGTGCTGCCAACCTGGGCCCGGGTTACGGGCACCAGCTGCGTCACATCGGGCATCTGCACCGTCACGGTGTTGGCCACGCTGCCGCCGCTGGGCAGGTTGGTAGCCGTGGCGAAGGTGACAACGCCCGTCGCGTTGTCGTAGCTGGCACCGGCAGCGTTGCCGTTCACCAGTACTGTGCCGCCGCTGGTGGTGAGGCCGGCGGGCAGTTGCAGGGTCGAAACGATGGAAGCCACCGGCACGGGGCCATTGTTGGTCGTGGTCACGGCGAAGGTGACGGGGCTGCCGGGCAGGGCTGAGGCCGGGCCGCTCACGGCCACCGTTACATCAGCGGCCGGCGTCACGGCCAGTACGGTCGTGGCCGAGTTGTTGGTGCTGCTGGTTTCGGTGGTCGAGGTACGCACGGCGGCCAGCAGGGCCAGCTGGTTGCTGCCGGTGGTGGAAGCCGAGGGGTCGGTAATCACGCTGGCGGGCACATTGAAGGTGATGGTGTTCACCTGACGGCTGGCAGCAGCAAGGGGGCTGGCCAGGGTGAAGGTGGCCACGCCCGTGGCGTTGTCATAGGTACCAGCGGTGGTACCAGCGAAGGTCACGCCGCCGTTGGCGTTCAGGCCAGCGGGGAGCTGCACGGTCTGCACCACGTTGTAGGCGGTGTTGGCACCGGGGTTGGCAGTGGTCACGGCATAGGTCACGGCCTGGCCCACGGTGGCGGTAGCCGGGCCGGCCAGCGTGGTGCTCACGTCGGTGGTAGTGATGATGTCCACTTTCACTTCGCCCACGTTATCGGCCGGCACGGGGTCGGCGTTGGCTTCGCGCACGGTGGCCGTAGCCAGTACCGGGCCGCTGGCCGGGGCCGTGAACTGAATGGTGAACGGCAGCGGGTTGGTGGCCTGCGGCGCGAGGCTGGCAATGGTGGTGAAGGTCACAATGCCGGTGGCCGAGTCGTAGGTACCGTTGCCTACCGTCACGCCGGTGAGGCCGGCGGGCAGCTGCACTTGCTGCACCACGGCGGTGGCAGTGCCCGCGCCGCGGTTGCCGGCCGCTACCGTCAGGATTACGGCAGTGCCAGCGGTGGTCACCGTCTGGTTCGAGCTGATGGTGGTGTACACGTTGGCGGGGGTGCCCACGCCGGCTACTACCGTCGTGCTCACCGTGGCCCGGTCGTTCGAGGCAGCACCAGTGTTGGTGTCGCCGGAGTTATTATCGCCGGGGTTGACTGCGCCGTTGGCCTGCACGTTGGCAGTAGCGCTGTATGTGGCAGCCGGGGCGGCAAAGCTGATGGTGTTGGTCACCGTCTGGCCGATGGGCAGCGTGCTCAGGGTCGGGAAGGTCACCACCGTTTTGTTGGTGCCTGAGTTGTAGGCGGCCGTGCCGCCATTCGAGATGTAGAGGCCGGTAGTCGTACCATCGGCCGCCAAAGTCAGGTTGCCATCGAAAGTCACCGTCTGAATAACGCTGGGAGCCGGCGAGGCCGAACCGGCCGCATTGGTGGTGCGCACTAGGTAAGTAACGAGGCCGCCAGAAACCACCGGGGCAGCCAGGCCCGCGCCATCTACCGAGCCGGTGATGGTGGTCGACACATCATACGAAGGCGTGATGTTCACCGTGTTCGTGGCGAAGTTGTTGGTGCGGTTCAGCTCCGGGCCGTTGCTGCCGGCCGTGCTGCCGATATTGGCCGTAGCCGTAATCGGGCCGCTGGCGGGCGCTTTGGTGAAATTGGCCACGTAGGTGTTCGTGGTGTTGGCCGCCAAAGAAATGGGCGAGGGCGTGAAGGTCACGAGGCCCGTGGCGTTGTCGTAGGTCGGTACCGTGCTGGCCGTGCCGTTGATGGTGAAGGTCACCGCGCCACCGTTGCTGGTGAGGCCGGGCACGAGCTGCAGGGTCTGGGTTACGTTGCTGGCGGCTACGGCGCTGGCATTCTGGGCCGTCACGGTGTAGCTCAGGGCGGCACCGGCCGTCACGTTGCTGTTGTTGGCCGGGCCGGTGATGGCGGTTACCAAATCCAGCACCGGCGTTACCGATACGGTCAGGTTGGCCTGGTTCGAGGTTACGTTCTCGGTGTTTGTGACGGTGTAGGGAATCGTCACGTTGCCGGTGAAGGTCGTGTTGGCCGGCGTAAATTTCACCTGCCCGGCGGGCACACCCACCGTGGTGTAAGTGCCCTGGCCGGCCACCGTAAAGGTGGTGGCCGACTGCCCGGCAATATTGTTGGGATTCAGGTTGATGGTAGCGCCCGTGAGGGTACCCACGCTCGCCACGTCGTTACCGGTCACGCTGAAGGTAACCGGGGCGGCCGGGTTGGCCGTGATGGTGTTGAAGTCGTTATTGGCCGTAATCGTCACGCAGTTCACACCCGCCACGCTATTGGCAATGCTGGCGCTGATGGCCGCGCTGCTCACGCCGGTAGCACCGGCTTCTGAGCCAAAGGCAACCGGGCCAGGCAAGGTGGTACCGTTGGCCGCGCCGTTGGTGGTGGCCGTGGTAGCGGTCACGCCATTGGTAAGGATTACGCCGCCGCCGCCGCCGCCGCCGGGGCCGTGTAGTGCAGCAGCATTTTGAGTACCCTGGCCGTCGTTAGTACCGCCCGTTCCACCGTTGGCCGACAGCGCCAGGCTGGTAGCCTGGTTGTTGGTAGCCGTAACAAGGATGGAGCCGCCGGCCCCGCCGCCGCCGCTGCCGTCGTTGCCCACCGTATTGTTAGCATTCGCGCCATTGGCCAGGATGCTGCCGGTACCCGTCAGAGTGCCCGTCCGCACCAGCACGATGCCGCCACCGGCCGCGCCGCTGCTGGCAAAGCCGTTGTTGGGCGTGCCCGTGCCGTTGTTGGTAGAGCCGGCTCCGCCGCCGCCACCCATCACCAGGCGGCTGCTCGTAGCCGCCGGGAAGGCTGCACCGGGCTCGCCGCCCACTGCTGTGGCACTGCTCCAGGCGTTGCCGCCACGGCCGCCACGGCCGCCGTTGGCGCCGCCGCCGCCGCCACTGTTCTGGTCGTTATTGAGGGGGTTGGCATCCGTACCGCCGCCACCGGCGTTGCCGGGCGCGCCGCGGCCGTTGTCGCCGCTGGGGTAGCCGTCATTCAGGCCAGCCGGCAGCAGCGTAGGATAGCCGGTAACCGCGGCGCGGGTATCGAGCAAGCCGTTAGTCGGGTCGTTCACGTAGCGCGGGGTACCGGCCAGGCCTTCACCCTTGGTACCATTCGTGTTTTGTGCGGCCGACGAGCGGTAATCGATGCCAGTAGTGCCGGTGTTATCGCCACCAAGCTGCCGGCCGGCACCGCCCCGGAAGCCCAGGCCCGAAGCGTTAATGTTGAAACCAGCCAAGTCGAGTTTTGCGGCCACATCGAGGGCCACGATGCCGCCGGTAGCCCCGTTCCAGGCCAGCGGCGAAATGGTGGCGCCCAGCGTGAGGTTTATGTACTGCGGCACCCGGATTACCTGGAAGGTGCGCTGGCCGGTGGTACCGGTTGCCACGGCGTTCACGTAGCTGTTTTTCAGGCCCGAGGCCAGGGTGATGGTGCCGCCGGCCGTAGAGAGGACCGTAGCGCTGGTGCTGGCTACGGTCACGTACTCATAGGTACCGGCCTTGAAGTTGGTGGATACGCTACTGCCGTTGCCCGAACCGCCGGCCACGCCGTCGCCGTAGGTATCATCGTTGCTCGTGTTGATGTCGGCACCCTGCATCTGAATCACCAGGAGCAGGTCGCCGGGGGCAATATTGGTAGCAGCGCCGCGGGCCACGCCCACGTTGATGGTGGTGGCACCCACACCCAGCGTCTGGGCGGCCGTGCTGGGGTAATACGTATTCGGGTTGGCCGAAATCGTGGGCGACAGGTCTTTGCCAGCCGTGGCGCACGGGGCGGGCGTACCAGCCGCGCCGGTAGCCGACGTAGTCGTCGTCACGTTGGCATTGGCCGCCGTGCCGTTGTTGTCGGCGGCGTTGTTGTCGATGGTAGTGCTGGTGCTAGCGGCTTTGCCGGTGGCCGTTGCGGCCGTGGCCACAAAGCTCACCGAGTTGATAACCGTCGCATTCACCGCCAGCGAGCCGTTGGTAAAGGTCACGATGCCCGTGCTGGGGTCGTAGCTACCATTGGCCGAAGTGGTTACCGTAGCCGGCTTGTTGGGAAGGGTAATGGTCGTGACCGTGCCGGCCGCGGCGGCCGTGCCGTTGTTGGTGGTGTTAGCCAGGTAGTACACCGTCTGGCCCACCACGGCGGTCGAAGGGCCGCTAATGATGGTGAGCAAGTCGGCGTTCGTGACCGTTAGTGTGCTACTCACCGAGTTGTTGGCTTGCTGCGCTACCGTTTCTTCGGTGGTAGTACCGGCCGTGGCCGTGTTGGTATAGG
>NZ_JBCEVZ010000050.1:0-35074 GCF_038448715.1 Hymenobacter segetis
CCCGCCAGCTGGGCGGCATCAGCTTCAACGATGCCAGGGGCCTGGCCGTGGAAGGCACGAATGTGTACGTGGCGGGCTACTTCAACGGGACGGCTACACTGGGCGGCATCAGCCTCACCAGCCAGGGATACTACGACGGCTTTGTGGCCAAACTCACGGATACCGGCTCCGGGGCCAGCTTTGTCTGGGCCCAGCAAATAAGTGGCAGCGACAATCAGCAAGCCGCCGGGCTGACCACCAACGGCAGCGGCACCATCTATGTAACCGGCTCGTATAACAGCTCGACCAGCTTTGGCAGCCTTAGCTTATTCGCGCCCAGCATCACCAGCCGCAACCGCCTGTTTGTGGCCAAGCTGCTCGACACCGGCGCGGCAGGCACCTTTGTCTGGGCCCAGGGTGCAGGCGGCAATGGCGACGACTACGTGGGGGGGCTGGCCGTTTCCGGCACCAGCCTTTACCTGACCGGCTACATCGGAGGCATTGCCACCTTCGGAACTACCGTTTTAACCAACACTACCCGCACCGACGGCTTTGTGGCCAAACTGACGGATATGGGCAGCACCGGCAGCTTTGCGTGGGCGCAACTATTTGGCGGCAGCGGCTTTGATTTTGGGGGCCCTGTGACCTTAGCCCGCAACGGAACCGTGTATGTAGCTGGGGGAAGCGAGCTACCCGCCAGCTTTGGCCCGCTGCAACTGACCGGCACTACCAGAGGCCAATCCGGGTTTCTGGCTGCTTTCACCGAGGCTACCGGATTGGCTGCCGCCACCGCCCTGGCCTCCGCAAGCATTACCCTTTCGCCCAACCCGGCCCACGGCACGGCCACCGTGCAGCTGCCGGCCGTGCCCGGCACTACCACCGCCACCCTCACCGTGCTCGATGCGCTGGGCCGGGCGGTGCGTACCCTCAGCACGCCCACCAATTCCACCGCCGTACTCGACCTGGCCGGCCTCGCGCCCGGCCTGTATGCCGTGCGGGTGCAGGCCGGCGGCAGCCCCGCCACCCGCCGCCTAGTGGTGGAATAGCCGGTGCTTGTATCCGATAATCAAAACGCCCCGGCCGGTTGGTCGGGGTATTTTTGGTTTTAGAGGAGGGCCGGGAGCCCCTCAAGGTGTACATTTAGCGCGAATACTATCGGTTGTTTTCTTTTTCTACTCCTTTCCCCTTATATGAAGCACGTATCCTCTTTCCTTTCGTGTAGTGGGCTAATGGTGGCCTTGTGGGCAATGGGCCCGACGGTGGCCCACGCCCAGGCCCCCGCCTGGCAAACAGCCCTGGCCGTGGGCAATACCACCGCGCAGGTACTGGCCACGGCGGCCGACGCGGTCGGTAACGTGTACGTGACGGGCTGCTTCACCGGCACGCTGAGTGTGCCCGGCACCACGCTCGTAAGCGTGGGCGGTACCGATGGTTTCGTGGCGAAGTACAACGCCCAGGCCGGCACCTTTTGGGCCATCCGCTTCGGCGGAACCGGGGCCGACAAGGGCACCGCCCTGGCCGTGGCCGGCACCAGCATCTACGTGGCCGGCACTTTCGATGGCACCGCCACGGTAGGAGGGCTGACGCTGACCAGCGCGGGCGGCGGCGACGTGGCCGTGCTGAAGCTGACCGACCAGGGCACGGCCCCGGTGGCCGTGTGGGCCCAGTCGGGCGGTAGCCCGACCGGCGACGAAGGCTGGGCCCTAGCCGTGAGCGGCAGTAGCGTGTACGTGGGCGGCCAGGTGGGGGGCACGTCTGTCTTCGGTAACGTGGCCGTGCCCGTGACGGCCTCGCTGGCCGCTGGCTTCGTGGCCAAGCTGACCGATGCCGGTGCCACGGCCACCTATGCCTGGGTGCAAACCCTGGGTGGCCCGTACTACGACGGCATCTATGCGCTGGCGGCCGACGGGGCTTCGGTGTACGCCGGCGGGTTTTTCTCTTACAACATGACGCTGGGCGGCACCACCCTCACCAGCGCGGGCCTATCCGATGCCGTGGTGGTGAAGCTGACCGACAACGGCGCGGCGGCGAGCACCGCCTGGGTGCGGCCAGCCGGCGGCCCTGGCGGCGACCAGGTGAACGCGCTGGTGGCCGGCGGCGGTACGGTGTATGCCACCGGTGCCTTCAGCGCCACGGCGACTTTCGGTGGCACCTCGCTCGTTAGCGCTGGGTCCGGCGACGTGTTCGTGGCCAAGCTGACCGATGCCGGGGCGACTGCTACTTACACGTGGGCACAGCAGGCCGGCGGCCCTGGTCCCGAACAGGGCTACGCGCTGGTAGCCCGGGCGGGCAGCGTGTATGTGGCGGGTACCATGTCGGGCAACGCTACGTTCGGCTCCAACACCGTGGCGGGCGCGGGTGGTTACGATGCCTTTGTAACCCGCGTGGACGATGCCGGCTCTAGCGCCCGCTTTGCCTGGACCCAACTGGCCGGCGGCACCGGAACCGACGTTGCCAGCTCGGTGGCCGTGGCCAACGGCAACCTGTACGTGGGGGGGTACGCGAAGCTGCCCGCCAGCTTTGGAACGCTGGTGCTGTCCGGCAGCAGTAGCCAAAACGGCTTTCTGTCGGCGCTGGGGCCGGCCGCGCTGGCCACCGCGCCGGGGGCCGCCCTGCCAGCCTTCGCGCTTTCTCCCAACCCGGCCCACGGCACGGCCACCGTGCAGCTGCCGGCCGTGCCCGGCGCTACCACCGCCACCCTCACCGTGCTCGATGCCCTGGGCCGCCCGGTGCGCACCCTCAGCACGCCCACCAATGCCCGGGCCGTGCTCGACCTCACCGGCCTCGCGCCCGGCCTCTACGCCGTGCGCGTGGCCGCTGGCAGCAGCACCGCCACCCGCCGCCTGGTGGTGGAGTAGCCAGGCGGCCACGTATTTTTCATTTCTGCCATCCCTTTGGCCTTGTCCGCCATCGGAGAAAGCTTGTCAGCCATCCCGGACAACGTTTCTCCGATGGCGGACAAGCTGTTTTTGGGGTAAACTGACATTTCCGCCATCCCTTTGGCCTTGTCCGGGATGGCGGACAAGCTGTTTTCGGGGTAAACTGACGTTTCCGCCATCCCTTTGGCCTTGTCCGGGATGGCGGACAAGGCCAAAGGGATTGGGGTGAAGCTGTCCGGGATGGCGGACAAGGCCAAAGGGATTGGGGTGAAGCTGTCCGGGATGGCAGACAAGACCTTTACCAAGTAGTTTCCACCAAAGGCGACCCCCGTGAAAACACCTGATTTACCACGTACTTCTACGTGAAAACAGCCGGGCAATGCTGGAATCGTTTGGGGAGATAATACATTTGATTTCAATCAATTCCTCACTCCATATTTCCTCACTGCCATGCGCAAACCCAAACTCATCGAAGATTACACCTACCTGCTGTACGATGCCGTATCGCCCTTCGCCTACGCCGTGGCCCGCCAGACCAAAGGCAGCCCCTTCATCTCCGATGGAGTAGACCTGACGAAGGCGCTGAACGATGCCGTGACGGCCCTGGACACCAACGTGGCCGCCACCGACCACCCCACGCCCGCCCAAACTGCCCAACGCGACCTGCTGCGCGGTATCGTTATCACCGAGCTGGGCCGCCTGGCCAAGCGCCTGAACCTGGACTACCCCGCCGACGAGCCCGCCCTGCTCTCCTCGGGCCTCGTGCTGGCCGATGCGTCCGGCACGGCCGCCCGCACCCTCACCGCCAGCGCCACCGACGCGGTGATGGACCTGGAGCTGCTGGACGGCACCCAGCCCGGCTGCCTGCTGCTACGGCTCAAGCGCCCCACCGGCACCCTTCAGAACCTTATTCGCTACTCCACCGACCTCAAGCTGCCCGAAGAGCAGTGGCTGGTGGCTGTGGGCGGCGGGCGCGAGCGCCAGCTCGGCCCCTTCGAGTCGGGCACGAAGGTGGCCGTGAAGGTGGCCGCCCTCATCGGCTCCACCACCGAGCCGCAGTACTCGGCCGTCAAGAGCCGCATTGTGCAGTAGGCCCCGCCGGCCGCTGCCGCCCAATGCCCCGGCCTGTCGGCCGGGGCATTGTGGCGTTTGGGCGTAGGGGGCAGCCCGGTATCTTTACCGGCGTAGGGCCCCGGGCTTCGGGGCACGGCTTATTCCTTTCCCTTTTTTCTTTTTCTGATGAGTGAAATTTCTACCCTGATGCAGCGCGGCCGGATAATGCTGGCGGCGGTGGGCCTTTTGCTGGCCGCCCCGGCGGTGCGGGCGCAGGCCCCGGCCTGGCAGTCGGCCTTCGGCGTGGCCACGGCCTCGGCCTTCCGCTCCGAAGTAAACGCCGCCGTGGCCGATGCCGCCGGCAACGTGTACGTGGTGGGCGCCTTCGCCGGTACCTTCCAGGTGGCCGGCACCACCCTGTACAGCAACCAGGGCGATAATACCTTCGTGGCGAAGTGGAGCAGCGCCACCCGCGCCTTCGTGTGGGCGCAGCAGCTGGGCGGGGCCGGCACCGTGTATGCCCAAACCCTGGCCCTGAGTGGCAGCAGTGTGTACGTGGGCGGCCTTTTTAACGCCCCGGTAATGCAGGCGGGCACCCTGCAGCTCACCAACACCAGTACCGGCGCTAATACTGACGGCTTTGTGGTCAAGCTGGCCGACGCGGGCACTTCGGCCACGGTGGTGTGGGCGCAGCGGCTGGGCGGCCCCGATTCGGAGTGGGTGAACAGCCTGGGCGTGGCGGGCAGCACCGTGTACCTGGCCGGCAGATTCCAGAGCGCCACGCTGGCCGTGGGCAGCACCACCCTTACCAATGCCGGCATTGCCGATGCCTACGTGGCCCGGCTGACCGACGCGGGCGCTACGGCCAGCTTCGCGGGAGCCGTGCGGGCCGGCGGGCCCGGGGCCGACGAAGCCTTTGGCCTGGCCGTGAGCGGCAGCAGCGTTTACGTGACGGGCAATTTTCAGCGGACGGCCACTTTCGGTACTCCGGCCCTTACGATGAGCGCACTTGGCACCTATGATACGTTTGTGGCCCGCCTCACCGACACCGGCAGCAGCCTGCGCTTCGACTGGGCCGTGCGCGGCGGCAGCACCGAGAGCACCGTTGGGCACGCCGTGGCCGTGCAGGGCAGCAGCGTGTACGCGGTGGGCGAGTTCACCGGCACCACGGCCACCTTCGGGCCCATCACCCTTGCCAACGCGGGCGGTAGTACCGACAACGATGCCTTCGTGGCCAAGCTCACCGACGCGGGCACGAGTGCCGCCTTCGTGTGGGCGCAGCGGGCCGGTGGCGGCTCCGATGATGAGGCCACGGCCGTAGCCGTGCGGGGCAGTAGCGTGTACGTGGCCGGGCATTTTTCCAGCCCCACGGCCACCTTTGGCCCCACCACCCTCACCAACCGCACCGCCGCCCAAACCTATGATGCGTTTGTGACCCGCCTGCACGATGCCGGCCCCACCGGCACCTTCGTGTGGGCGCAGGCCGGCGGCAGCATCTACGGCGACTACTGCCGGGCCGTGGCCCTGGGCGGTACCACCGTTTCCATCGCCGGTTCGGTGGGTATGCCGGCCAGCTTCGGTACCCAGGCCATTGTGCCCGGCGGCGTTGGCTTCTACAACAACGCGGCCTTCGTAGCCAGCCTGACGGATGCCACCGGCCTGGCCACCGCCACCGCCGCGCCACTGGCCGGCCTGCGCGTGGCCCCCAACCCCGCCCACGGCACGGCCACCGTGCAGCTGCCGGCGGGCCTGGGCGCGGGCACGGCCACGCTCAGCGTGCTCGATGCCCTGGGCCGGGCGGTGTGCCCTGCCATCGTGCCCACCACCGCGCTGGCCGTGCTCGACCTGGCCGGCCTTGCGCCCGGCCTGTATGCCGTGCGCGTGCAGGCCGGCGGCCACACCGCCACGCACCGCTTGATGGTGGAATAGGGGCGGCCCCTTGGCTCTTTCCGCTTTCCGATACTTCCCCTCATCCTTTCCTTCATGAAGCTTCATACCCTGATTCCGGCCATCGTTTGCCGGCTGCTGCTGGCCCTCTTGCTCGTGGGCACCGGCGCGGCCCACGCCCAGGCCCCCACCTGGCAAACGGCACTGGCGCTAAACGCCGTCTCCTCAAACGTAACCGGCATGGCCACCGACGCCGCCGGCAACGTGTACCTGACCGGGCGCTTTGTGGGCACGCTGAGCCTGGGCAGCATTGCACTCACCAGCCAGGGTGGCGACGATGGCTTCGTGGCAAAATACCGTCCCGCCACCGGCACCTTTGCCTGGGCGCAGCGTTTTGGCGGGACCGGGGCCGACCAGGGGCATGCCGTGGCCGTGGCCGGCTCCAGCGTGTACGTGACGGGCACCTTTGAGGGCACGGCCACGTTTGGCGCCATCAGCTTCAGCAGTGCCGGGGCCAGCGACGCGGCCGTGTTCAAGCTCGTTGACCAGGGCACCACGGCGGCGGTGGTCTGGGCGCAGCGCGCCGGCGGCTCCCGCCCCGACAATGGCTACGCCGTGGCCGTGAGCGGAACCAGCGTGTACCTGGGCGGCGCCATTGGCGGCGCGGCCGACTTCGGCCCGCTCACGCTGCCCAATGCCGGGTATTTCACGGGCTTTGTGGCCAAGCTCACCGATACCGGCGCGTCGGCCGCCTTCGGGTGGGTGCAGGCCCTGAGCGGCCCCGGCTACACCGATGTGAATGTGCTGGCCGCGACGGCCACCAGCGTGTACGCGGGCGGGCTGTTTGTTAATTCCACCACCTTTGGCTCCGCCACGCTTACCGGCACGGGGGCCGAAGATGGCTGGGTAGCCAAGCTGAACGACAACGGTCCCAGCGGCAGCGTGAGTTGGGCGGTTCCGCTCGGCGGCTCCGGGTCCGACGAGCTGTATAGCCTGGCCGTGAGCGGCCCCAACGTGTACGCCACCGGGCGGTTCTCGGGCACGGCCTGGTTTGGCAGTCTGGCGCTCACGAGTGCCGGCAGCAGCGACGTATTCGTAGCCAAGCTCACCGATGCCGGCGCGTCGGCGGCCTACACCTGGGTGCAGCCGGCGGGCGGCCCCGGCGACGATTTCGGCAGCGCCGTGGCCGTGGCCGGCGGCAGCGTGTACGTGACGGGCGGAATAGTCGACGCGGGCACTTTCGGGAGCATCCCGGTAATGACCGCGGGCACCCACGATGTATTCGTGGCGCGCCTGGCCGATGCCGGGGCCAGTGCCCGCTTCGTGTGGGCGCAGGTGGGCGGCGGCAGCCAGGGCGACTTTGGTACCGCCCTGGCCCTGAGCAGCCAGGGACTGTACGTGGGCGGCGTGGTGAGCCCCCCAGCCACCTTTGCGCCGCTGGCCGCACTGGCCGGCGACGGCAGCGGGGTAGGGGTGGGCCTGCTGGCGGGGCTGGGCCGCGCCGCGCTGGCCACTACGCCCGCCGCGCCCGTGCCCGCCTTCGGCCTGCTGCCCAACCCCGCCCACGGCATGGCCATGGTGCGGCTGCCAGCCGGCCTGGGCGCGGCCACCCTCACCGTGCTCGATGTCCTGGGCCGGGCCGTGCGCAGCCAAACCACCACCGAAGCCCACGCCGAGCTGGACCTCACGGGCCTGCCCGCCGGCCTCTACGCCGTGCGCGTGGCGGCGGGCAACCAGGCCATCACCCAGCGGCTGGTGGTGGAGTAGGGGAGGACGGTTTGCTTTGCCGGTGCGCTGCCGGAAACATTGAGCCTCAATGCCGGGGCCCGCTTCTCCACTGCCGGGCATGGTATTGAATTGCTGAGGCTTGCGAGTAGCTTTGACGGCGAAATTTCTACGATTACCCTACCTTCCTTTCCGATTGCTTTGATGAAAAACCGCTACCATCTGCCAGTAAGTTGGCTGGCCTTGTTCCTATTGTTAGTGCCGGGCTTTGCTGCGCGGGCCCAGGCTCCGGCCTGGCAAATGGCCGTGGTGGCCAACACGGGCAGCACGGTGGACGCCACGGCCACCAACGCGGCGGGCGACGTTTTCATCACCGGCACCTTCACCGATGTGCTCCGTCTCGGCAACCTCACCCTGACCAAAGCCGCTCCCGGCACCGGCGATACCGACGTATTTGTGGCCAAGTGGAGCGCCACCAGCCAGTCCTTCGTGTGGGGCCAGCAGGGCGGCAGCCTCGGGGCCGATGCGGCCTCCGACATTGCCGTGCAGGGCACCAACGTATACATTAGCGGGGTGGCCTCGGGCATAGTCACCATGGGCAACATTACCCTCTCGGGCGTGGGGCCAATGTTTGTGGCCAAGCTCACTGATGCGGGCACGGCGGCCAGCTTTGTGTGGGTCCAGCAGACCAACAACAGCTACCCGGCCGCCCTGGTGGCGAGTGGCAGCAGCGTGTATGTGGGCGGCACGTTTATGGGGGCCACCGTCACCTTCGGGGCCACCACCCTCACCAATGCCACCGGGGCGACAAACCAGGGTGATGCCTTCGTGGCCAAGCTGACCGATGCCGGCGCTACCGCTACCTGGCAGTGGGCGCTGGGCGCGGGCGGCAACCTCAACGACAACGCCACCGGCCTGGCCCTGAATGGCACCAGCGTGTACGTGGTGGGCAACTTTGCCAGCGCCCGGCTGTCGATGGGCGCTACCACGCTCGCCCAAACCGGCAGCCACGCGGCCTTCGTAGCCAAAATAGCCGATGCCGGCAGCAGCGCGGCCTTTGCCTGGGCGCGCCAGCCCGGGGGCTACGCCGATGCCCAGGCCGTGGCCGCCAACGGCAGCAGCCTGTACATGGTGGGCAGCTACGCGACGCGCGTCAGCTTTGGCCAGCAGCTGCTCGACGCCGGCTCCCGCGTGGGCCTCTACGTGGCCAAGCTCGTGGATGCGGGCCCGACCGGCGACTTTGCGTGGGCCGAAGGCGGCACCGCCACCACCGCCGCCATGACCGCCGTGGCCGTGAGCGGAGCCAACGTGTACGCCACCGGTTCCTTTCAGGTAGACGTCACGTTCGGGGCCACCACCCTGACGGAGGTGACTTACAACGACATATTTGTGACCAAGGTGGTGGATGCCGGAGCCAACGGCCAGCTGGCCTGGGCGCAGCGCACCGGCGGGGCCGGCAACGACGAGCCCGCCGGGCTGGCCGTGGTGGGCACCACCGTGTACGTAGGGGCCACGGTGGGCCCGCCCATCAACATCGACGGGCACTACGTGAACGGCACCAACAACCTGCCGGGCCGCCGGGCCGCCTGCCTGGCCACCCTGGCCGACCTGCCCCTGCGGCCCACCCTGGCCAGCGTAGCGCCGCGCACCGGGCCCGTGGGCAGCACCCTGGTGCTCACGGGCACCAACCTGGGCGGGGCCACGGCCATCACGTTTGCCGGGGCTGGCAGCCCGGCCGTGCGCTCGGGCTTCGTGGCCAACGCGGCGGGCACCCAGCTCAGCGGCGTGGTGGTGCCGGCCGGGGCCACCAGCGGCCTGCTCAGCGTGACCACGCCCGAGGGCACCACCGCCGGCGTGCCCTTTGCCGTGAGCACCACCCCCGGCATTGCGCCGCCCTGGCAGCTGCTGAGCACCGCCACCGGCGAGGCCGAAGTGAACGCCACGGTGGCCGATGCGGCCGGCAACGTGTATGTGGCCGGCACCTTCCAGGGCACCGTGGTGATGGGCGGCACCACGCTCGTCAGCGCGGGCAACTTCGATGTCTTCGTGGCGAAATGGACGCCGACCGGCGGCTTCGTGTGGGCGCAGCGGGCCGGCGGCTCCACCGCCGACAAAGCCGAAGCCGTGGCCCTGCAGGGCAGCAGCGTGTACGTGACCGGGGAGTTTGACAGCGCGACGGCGGCCTTCGGCAGCCAGACGCTGACCAATTCCGACGGCTACGGCCAGACCCCCGATATGTTTGTGGCCAAGCTGACCGATGCGGGCAGTACCGGGAGCTTCGTGTGGGCGCTGCGGGCGGGAAGCAACGCCCTGGAATGGGGCGATGCGCTGGCCGTGAGCGGCAGCAACGTGTATGTGGGGGGCGATTTCAGCGGCGTGGCGGCCACGTTCGGGTCCACCGCCGTGGTCAACGTCAACGACGCCGGGGCCATCAGCAGCTACGTGGCCAAGATTACCGACGCGGGGGCCAGCGGCAGTTTCACCTGGGCCTACCAGGTGGGCCGGGGCAACAACGTGGCCGCCCTGGCCGCCAGCGGCACCAGCGTGTACATGACGGGCTTGTTCATCAATTCGGTCACCATTGGGGCCAGCACCATTCTCACCAACGGCTCGGCCGACATGTACGTGGCCAAGCTGACCGACGCGGGCAGCACCGGCAGCTTTGTGTGGGCGCAGGGGGCGGGCGGCCCCCTCACCGACGAAGGCACGGCCCTGGCGGTGCAGGGCAACGCCATTTACGTGGGGGGCAACTTCCGGAGCACGGTGGCTTATTTCGGTACGGCCACGGTTGAGAATGCCAACCACGCCGCCGACATCTTCGTGACCAAATTGACCGACGCGGGCGCTTCGGGCAGCTTTGTGTGGACGGAGCGGGCCGGCGGCACCGGCGATGACTTGCTGTACGGCCTGGCCGCCAGCGGCTCCAGCCTGTACGTGGCCGGCACCTACGGCACCGCGCCCGCCGCCTTTGGCCCCGCCACCCTGCCCACGCCCACCGGGCTGGATGGCTACGTGGCCAAGCTGGCCGACGCGGGCGAGGGCGGCACGTTTCTGTGGGCCAAAGCATTCGGCGGCACCCGGACTGATGTAGCGTACACCGTGGCCGCCAATGGCACCAACGTGTACGCGGGCGGGTACTCGGTACCGCTCAGCACCTTCGATGGCCTGACCATTCCGGCGAATGTCAACGGGGCCTACCGGCCTTATCTGGTCGCCCTCAACGATGCCTCGGCCCCGGTGCCCGTGCTCACGGCCATCAGCCCCGCCAGCGGCGGGGCCGGCACCGTGCTCACCCTCACCGGCACCAACCTGACGGGTACTTCCGCCGTGGCCTTTGCCGGCACGGGGGCTGCCGTGGTCAGCAGCGGCCTGGTAGTGAACGCGGCCGGCACCCAAATCACGGGCGTGGTGGTGCCCGGCGGCGCGGCCACCGGCACGGTAACCGCCACGGCCCCCGGCGGCACCAGCAACGGCCTGCCCTTCACCCTCACCGGCCCGCCGGCCAACGACGACCCCGCCGGCGCGCTCCCCCTCGTGGCCGGCCCCGACTGCACGCCCGTCAGCGGCACCAGCGCCGCCGCCACTGCCAGCACCACCACCGGCCTGAGCACGCCCGCGCCGGCCCACGACGTGTTCTACACCTTCGTGGCCACTTCCCCGGCCGTGCGCGTGCAGCTAACCAGCGCCGCCACCACGCTGGCCCTGGAGCTGTACCGGGGCCCCGCCACGGCCCTGTCCCTGGTCACTACCACATCCCCTCCGGCCCCCGCCGGCACTCTGCTGCTGGCCAGCGCCAGCCTCACGGTAGGGCAGTCCTACGTGGTGCGGGTAACGGCCGAAACCGGCGGCACCGGCCAGCCCTTTGCGCTATGCGTAACCAGCCTGCCCACGGTGATTACGCTGGCTCCCACCAGTGGGCCGGTCGGCACGGTGGTTACCCTCACGGGTACCGGCCTGAACGCGGCCAATAGCGTGCGCTTTGGCGGTGGCAGCACGGTGCCAGCGGCGGCCTTTCTGACGGCTACGGCCACCAGCGTGCGCGTGGCGGTGCCCACGGGCGCGGTATCGGGGGCATTGGCCGTGGCCACGCCGGCCGGTACCATCACCACCGCGCAGGTGTTCACCGTGACGGCCCCGCAGCTGGCCGTGGCGCAGGGCAGCACCGCCTACCCCAGCGGCGGCGCGGCCTATAGTTTCGCGTCGCAGGTCGTCGGCACCAGCAGTGCCGCCGTGCGCTTCACGCTCAGCAATCCCGGCTCGGGGGCGCTCACCCTCGCCGGCGTTTCCATTACCGGCGACTTTGCCTTGGGGGGCAGCGCGGGCTCCAGCATCGCGGCGGGCGGCACCACATCGGTTGATATCACCTTCACGCCGCTGGCCGTGGGCACCCGCACCGGCAGTCTCATCATCAATTCCGATGCCGGCACGTACGTGCTGAGCCTTACGGGCACCGCCCGCCTGCCCTTGCCGGTGCTCACCACCCTGCTGCCCACCAACGGGAGCGTGGGCACGCAGGTGAACATTACGGGCAGTGGCCTGGCGGGGGCCACCAGCGTGAATTTCAACGGCGTGGCCCAGGCCACCATCACCAACAATGGCGGGTACTACCTCACGGTGCTGGTGCCCGCCGGGGTGCCCCTCGGGGCCGGCCCGGTCACGGTGACCACGCCCGCCGGCACCAGCAATGCCCTCACCTTCACCGTTACGCCGCCCCCGCCCAGCTGGCAAACGGCCGTGGGGGCCAATCAGGCCTTCGGCAGCATGTCGGGGGCGCGGGCGCTGGCCACCGATGCCAGCGGCAACGTGTACGTGAGCGGCATTTTGCAGGGCACCGTCACGCTGGGCAGCACCACCGTCACCAGCCCTGCCGGCACTGGCTACGTGGCCAAGTGGAGCCGCGCCACCGGCACCTTCGTGTGGGTGCAAGCCCTGGGCGTTGTCAATGCCAACGTAGCCGCCATTGCCCTAAACGGCAGCAGCGTGTACCTGACCGGCGTATTTAGCGGCACTCTCACGCTGGGCACCACCACGCTCAGCAGCAGCACCACCAACCTGTACGTGGCCAAGCTCATGGATGCGGGCACCAGTGCCAGCTTTGCGTGGGCCCGGCAGGGCACCACCACCGGAGGGGCTACGGCCAGCGCCGTGGGCGTGAGCGGCACCAGCGTGTACGTGGCCGGCGCTTACGATGGGGCTCCCCTCACCCTGGGCAGCACCACCCTGCCCACCCCAGCCAATTCCGCCAGTGACGTATTCGTGGCCAAGCTGACCGACGCGGGCAGCAGCGCCAGCTTCGTGTGGGCCAAGAAGGCGGGCGGCACGGGCGAGGATGTGGCCACGTCCCTGGCCGTGAGTGGGGCCAATGTGTATGTGGCCGGCCCTTTCGCTAGCACGGCGGCCGCCTTCGGCACCACGGTGCTGGCGGGGGGCTTCGCCACCTACTTTGTGGCCAAGTTGACCGATGCCGGCTCCACCGGCGATTTCATCTGGGCCCGCCAGACCCAGGGCGGCGCTTCGAACCAAACCCCGTGCGTGGCCGTGAGCGGGGCCAACGTGTACCTGGCGGGTTCCTTCAGGGGCACCATTCGCTTCGATGCCTTGTCGCTTACCGCAGCGGGCGGCACCGATATATTCGTGGCCAAGCTCGCCGATGCGGGCACGACCAGCAGCTTCGGGTGGGCGCAGCGCGCCGGGGGCGATGCCGATGAATACGGCACCGCCCTGGCCGCCAACAGCACGGGGGTGTACGTGGCGGGGGCCAACGGCAGCCGCTTGTCGGAGTTCGGCCCCTACACCCTCCAGATAATCAATAACAGCTACGACACCGATGTTTTCGTGACCCGCATCACCGACCAGGGCAGCACCGCCCGCTTCGAGTGGGTGCAGTCGGCCCGCTCCGACGGTACGGACAATGCCTACGCGCTGGCCCTGAACGGCTCGACCGTGTACGTGGCGGGCGAGGTGCAAGCCGGCGCGCGCTTCAGCGCCTTCACCCTGACCGGGCCTCTCGGGAACGGCCTCGCCTTCCTGGCCTCGCTGAACGACCCCGTGCCCACCGCCACCGCCGCCACCACCAGCCTGCGGGCGACCGACGACCTGGTGGTGTACCCCAACCCGGCCCATCACACGGCCACGGCTCGCCTGCCACTCGTGGCCGGCGCCGCCGAAGCCCGCCTCAGCGTGCTCGATGCCCTGGGCCGCACCCTGCGCACGCAGGTGGTGCCCCTGCCGGCCCCCGGCCAGCGCGCCGAGCTGAATTTGGTGGGCCTGCCCACCGGAGTGTATGTGGTGCAGCTGGTGGCGGGCGGCCGTACCGCAACCCGGCGGCTGGTGGTGGAGTAGGGGGGCAGAACCCCGTACCTTTGCCCCATGAACCTCGCCGCTCAAATTGACCACACCCTCTTACGCCCCGACTGCACCGAGGCGCAGATAATCCAACTCTGTGAGGAGGCCGCCGCCCACGGCTTCGCCACGGTGTGCGTGCCGCCCTGCTACGTGGCCCTTGCCACGGCGCGGCTGGCCGGTACGGCGGTGGGCATTTGCACCGTCATCGGGTTTCCGCTGGGCTATGCCACGCCGGCCGTGAAGTTCAAGGAAGCCGAAGTGGCCTTGTATGACGGGGCCGCGGAGCTGGACATGGTCATCAACATCTCGGCCCTGAAATCGGGCCGGACCGACACTATCCAAGCCGAAATCCTGGATTTGGCCGACCTCTGCCACGTCAACCAGGCCCTGCTCAAGGTCATTATCGAAACCGCCCTGCTCTCGGACGAGGAGATTGAGCTGGCCTGCCGCCTGTGCGTGGGCGGCGAGGCCGATTTCGTGAAAACCTCCACCGGCTTTGCCAGCCGGGGCGCGTCGGTGGCCGATATTGAGCTCATGCGCCGCTCCCTGCCCGATACCGTGCGTATCAAAGCCGCCGGGGGCATCCGCACCCGCGAAGCCGCGCTGGCCCTGGTAGCCGCCGGCGCCGACCGCATCGGCTCGTCCAATAGCCTGGCCCTGATTGCTGAATCCGATGAATCGCCTGCTGCCTAAGATGCTCGTCGCCTCCCTGTTCTTCGGGCTGGCCGCCTGCGCCGGCGCGGCCCCGCAGGCCCCCCGTGCCAGCGCCCCCGCCGATACCACGCTCAAAAAGGCCGCCACCGCCGCGCCCATGCCCGCCGAGGACGTGACGAAGTACCGCCCGGTATTTGCCGCGCCCAAAGCCACGCCCATCCTGGCCACCGCACCCGCCAAAACCACGGTGCTGCCTACCAACCACGTCAACCCCCAGGTAGAGCAGCGCCTGCGCGACCAGGCCTACACCAACCAGAACGTAAAATACGCCCAGGGCTACCGCCTGCTGGTGTACCTCGGCCTGGAGCGCGACCAGGTGATGGCCATCCGCCGCACCGTCATCGGCCGCTACCCCGATGAGACGGACTACATCACCTTCAAATCGCCGGTTTACCGCCTCTACATCGGCGACTACCTCACCAAGCTCGACGCGGCCCGCGCCATGGCCCGCCTGCGCGGCCTCACCCCCAAGCTGGAGCTCGAAGCCACCCAAGTGGTGCTAAACAAGAACCCGTAGGGGAGGGGCAGAAAGAACAAAAAACTCCCCTCCTTACCAAGGAGGGGATATTTCAGCGAAGCTGAAATTGGGGTGGTTGAATCGTTGAACGACCCCGCCTGCTGTTTCCTCGCGAGTCGTTCAACGCCCACAACCACCCCCGTCCGAGCCTTTGGCTCGAACATCCCCTCCTTGGTAAGGAGGGGAGTTTGACCGCCCAACGCCTACCGCCCATGACCCCTCTCATTCCCCGCATCCAGCAGCTCGCCGCCGCCCACGCCGCCGACACCGTCGCCATCCGCCAGCACCTGCACGCGCACCCGGAGCTTTCGTTTGAAGAAGTGAACACCGCCGCCTTCGTCACGCGGGAGCTGGAGAAGCTGGGCCTCAAGCCGCAGCCCATTGCCAACACCGGCGTGGTGGCCCTCATCGAAGGTCAGCCCGGCGGCCCCACCATCGCCCTGCGAGCCGATATGGACGCGCTGCCCATCACCGAAACCAGCGACGTACCCTACAAATCGACCAACCCCGGCGTGATGCACGCCTGCGGCCACGACGTGCACACGGCCTCCCTGCTGGGCGCGGCCCGCATTCTGAATGAGCTGAAAGGCGAGTTCAAAGGCACCGTGAAGCTGATGTTTCAGCCCGGCGAGGAGCGGCTGCCCGGCGGCGCTTCACTGATGATAAAGGAAGGCGTGCTGGAAAACCCGGCTGTGGGCCATGTGCTCGGGCAGCACGTATTCCCGCACCTGCCGGCCGGCAAAATCGGCCTGCGCCCCGGCCGCTACATGGCCAGTACCGACGAGCTCTACCTCACCATCAAAGGCAAGGGCGGCCACGGGGCCATGCCCGAAATGAACCTCGACCCCGTGCTGGTGGCCGCCCACATCATTGTGGCCGCCCAGCAGATTGTGAGCCGCCGCGCCAACCCCAAAATTCCCTCGGTGCTGAGCTTCGGCAAGGTCATCGCCAACGGTGCCACCAACGTTATTCCCAACGAAGTCTACATCGAAGGCACCTTCCGCACCCTCAACGAGGAGTGGCGCGCCGAAGCCCACCAGCACCTGCGCAAGCTCTGCGAAGGACTGGCTGAAAGCATGGGCGCGGTGTGCGAGCTCGAAATCCGCCACGGCTACCCGTACCTGGAAAACGAGCCCGCCCTCACCGCCCGCGTTCGGGCCGCCGCCGAAGAATACCTCGGCCCCGAAAACGTGGTGGAGCTCGACCAGTGGATGGCTGCCGAGGACTTCGCCTACTTCTCGCAGGCCGCGCCGGCCTGCTTCTACCGCCTCGGCACGCGCCACGCCGATGGCCGCTTCGCCGCCTCCGTGCACACGCCCACCTTCGATATTGATGAGCAGGCGCTGGCCACCGGCCCCGGCCTCATGGCCTGGCTAGCGATAAAGGAGCTCAGTAGCGCGGACTTTTAGTCCGCGAGTGAACTGCCCAAATTATTCCATTCGCGGACTAAAAGTCCGCGCTACTTTCCCTTTATGAACCGATTTCTGCCCTACATCCTGCTCTTAGCCGCCCTGTTGGCCCGGCCCGCCGCCGCCCAAACGCGCCGCTCCACCTCCGGCCTACAGCTCTGGCCCGAAGTGCAGGCCGAGCTGGCCCTGCCCGGCAACGACTACCTGCTCCTGTCCGTGCGCGGCCAGCAGAACACCGACAACAACCACCTGCTCGGGGCTGAGCCCAAGCGCGTGTTGGGCTTCGACGAGCAGCGCGTGAACCTCGCCTACGAGCATTTCCTGAGCGAGCACTGGAGTTTGGGCGGCACTCTCGGCTACTTCTCCGCCAGCACAAAGGACTACGTGCTGATACCGGAGGTGCTACTGCGCCACCGCAGCCCCCTCGGCCCACTCACCTTCGGCCAGCGCCTGAGCCTGGAGCGCACCTTCCCCAGCGCCACCGGAGCCAAGGGCCAGACCAACGCCCGCCTGCGCGTCGACCTCGAAAAGCTCCTGCCCATTGGCACCGGCGGCTTCGCTCTGCGCCCCCGCCTGAGCTACGAGGCAGCCACCCACGTTCGCCTCCTCAAGTCCGATACTGACCCTGACGAACGCACCATCCAGTTCACCAGCCTGCGCGGCGAGGTGGGTTTCCGGGTGGCCGGTTTGTTTGATTTTACGCCCTGGTTTGCGTACCAGACCAATTATTTGGTCACGCTGCCGCAATACAATTCGCTGGGAATCCAGACCTCCGGCGGCAAGCTCAATGCCGTGACCCCGGTGCTGGGGCTCGATTTGCGCTTCACCATCATCCCGGAACAGAACTCTGGAAACCGCCAGCAGCTGCCCACGCAGCACTAAGGCATAACTGTCATTCTGAACGCAGGAGGAATCTGAGAAAATGTGCCTGAAGGTTTCCTCAGGTTCCTGCTGCGGCAGGATGACAACCTTCAGTTGATGACAAAATTTCAGGCTTGACTTTAGGGCTGATTATGTCTTGAATGAGTTCAGAAGGAATTTTATTAGCTAGCGCCAACATTCGATAATTACCGATTTTCTGAAAATAAGACAAATTGTCGCAAAAAATACTTCGTAAATCGATTGGTATAGAATTTAAGGAAGGGAAGTATGCCGCCAGCCGGCTGTGATTCTTTCACTTCCCCTAATATTCTATATTTCAATGGCAACCCTGCTGTATAACAACAACCGTCCTTCCCTCCGCCCCAGCCGCGCTCTGAGCGCCATGCTGGCCGACATGCTTCGCGAGCCGCAAACGGCCGCCACGCAGCCCACGCCCGCCTTCGTGCCCGCTGCCGACATCCTCGAAACCGCCACCGGTTTTGAACTGCACCTGGCCCTGCCCGGCGTAAAAAAAGAAACCGTTAACCTCGAATTCCTCGACGGCCAGCTCGTTGTATCCGGCAACCGGTCGAACCCGGTGACGGTTGCGAAAGAAGCTGCCGCTGCTGCTACCGAAGCCGCCGCTCCCGCCGACGAGAATACGCCCGCCGTGGTTGCCCCCGAGGCCCCAGCCGCACCTAAGTTCCGCCGCGTCGAAACCAACTACGGCCACTTCTCGCGCACCTTCCGCCTGCCCAAAACGGTTAATGTGAAGGCCATCGCCGCCGAAATGACCGACGGCATCCTGCGCGTGACGCTGCCCTTCGACACTGAAAAAGTGACCACCCAGCACATCGAAATCCGCTAAGCGCGGGTTGGCTTGTAAAAAAAGGCACCTCTTGGGGTGCCTTTTTTGCAGCCGCCAGCGTTGGGCTGCTGACAAGCTCGTTTTGGTCTGCTTTCTGCTGAAAGCAACCTTTGAATGCGAAAGCGAATCCTTTCTGCGTTATGCCAAAAATAACTAAGCCGGACTCATCCGGTTTTCATTCGGCTGATGCTAAATTAGGTCTCCAGTTCACCCTATTCACCTTTTTCTAAATTTCCCTTACCCATGCAAGCAAAACAAATGATGCTCGGCCTGCTCGGTTCCGCTATTCTCGGCGGCGGCGTGGCCGTGGGGGGATACAAGCTGCTCGAGCCGGCCCCCGTGGCACCTCAGGCCGTAGCCGCCGACCCCCAGGTGCGTTACACCTCTGAGATGCGGAGCACGCCCTATGCCGTGCCCGAGGGCCTGAACTTCGTGGCTGCCGCGGCCGCCGTAACCCCGGCCGTAGTCCACGTCATGACCGAATATGCCGCGCCGTCCGTCGACCAGCGCCAGCAGCAGATGGACCCCTTCCTGCGCCAGTTCTTTGGCGACCAGTTGGAGCAGTTTCATGGCCAGCAGCCCCAGGGTGGCGGCCAGGGCTCGGGCTCGGGCGTGATTATCGCCGCCAACGGCTACATCGTGACCAACAACCACGTTATCGACAAAGCCTCCAAGATTGAGGTGGTGCTCGATGACAAGCGCAAATTCGAAGCCGAGCTGGTGGGGGCCGACCCCAACACCGACCTGGCCGTGCTGAAAGTGAAGGCCGACAACCTGCCCTTCGTGAAATACGGCAACTCCGACGACGTGAAAGTGGGCCAGTGGGTGCTCGCCGTGGGCAACCCATTCAACCTGAACTCGACCGTGACGGCTGGCATTATCTCGGCCAAAGGCCGGAACATCGACATCCTGCGCCGCAAGGACAACATGGGCATCGAGTCGTTCATCCAGACTGATGCCGTGGTGAACCCGGGCAACTCGGGCGGTGCCCTCGTGAACCTGAACGGTGACCTGATTGGCATCAACTCGGCTATTGCCTCGCACACGGGCAGCTACGAAGGCTACTCGTTTGCCATTCCCAGCTCGCTGGCCAGCAAAGTGGTGGACGACCTGCTGAAATACAAAGTGGTGCAGCGCGCCCTGCTCGGCGTGCAAATCCAGGAAGTGGACGCCAAGCTGGCTTCGGAGAAGAAGCTGAACACCCTGAACGGCGTGTATGTGCAGGGCCTGACGGCCGGCAGCGCCGCCGCCCAGGCCGGCCTGAAGAAAGACGACATCATCACCCAAATCAACGGCGTGGCCGTGAATACGTCCTCGCAGCTCCAGGAGCAGGTGGCCCGCTTCCGCCCTGGCGACAAGATTAAAGTGAGCTACACGCGCAACGGTACGGCCAGCCTGGCCGAAGCCATATTGCGCAACGCTACCGGTACCACCGGCATCGTGCGTGAGGATGCGATTGCCGCCGCCATCAAGTATGAAGGCGCGACCATTGCCGCCGTGCCGGCCCGCGACCTGGCCAAGCTGGGCCTGGAGGGCGGCGCTAAAATCTCGGGCATCAAGGGCAGCAACTTCCGCGAGACGGGCATGGCCGATGGCTTCATCATCACCCGCATCGACAAGAACCAGGTGACCAAGCCCGCCGATGTGAAAAACTACCTCGACCAGGCCCGCGAAAACTCGGGCGCGCTGGTGGAAGGCGTGTACCCCGACGGCCGCAAGGCGTACTACCCCATCGGGCAGGAATAGCCTGCCGTGGTTGAATAATGGAAAAGCCCCTGCCGCATCGGCAGGGGCTTTTTTTGTTAGCGACCCGCTTGCAGTATTGAGGTCCCATTTTGGGATGAATTTTATTTCGCAGTAAGAAAAGCCGGGGGTACGTGAAATGTCCTCGTAAGAAAGAAGGTAGTAGATTGATGGTCAGAGAAAATAATGAGAAAAAATGCCTTTTTAGTACTTCAGAGTTAGTCCTTGTCGGCGGCTTCTAACGTAGTTGTTATCCCAAACCGGGAGCCGAAGGACTGAGCGTTTAGAAGTGCTTCTGCGGTGTGCCCAGCTTTCCCTTTATTAATGGAAAACGTAATCAACACTCTGTATATTCAGAACTTCAAGTCGATTCGAAGTGCTGTGCTGCACCCGCGACGCGTCAACCTCATCATTGGGCAGCCCAATGTGGGCAAGTCGACGGTGCTGGAGGCCATGAGCCTGCTGGGGAGCTTTCCGTTTGAGCAGAAGAAGCGCTTTATGCGCAGCTTCATTCGGTATGAGAAGCCGGCGCAGCTGTTTCACGACAGTATGATGACGGCCCCCATCCGGGTAGAAACCGACCGCGACGTGTGCCTTCTGGGCCGCATGGGCGTGGGCGACAGCAAGCGTTTTCAGTACGGAGCGTTCAGCCAAACAGCCTACCTACTGCTGCGCGCCCAGCTGGGCCTGCCCATGCTGGAAGGCCGGGGCCGCACCCGAAGCACCGACGATGCCCAACTATTAGCCCGGCTGCACAGCCACCTAGCCAGCGCCACCGCGCTGCCCGAGCCCGGCTTCATCTACACCGAGTTCGACCGCGACGGGCTGACCGACCGGCCGGGCACTGATGGGCATTACCTCACATCGCGCCCGGCGTGGCAGCCCCGGGCCGTAAAATCCTACCGCTTCAAGCGCAACGCCCACCTCGACCGCCGCTACCCCGATGCCACCCTGCGCCCGCCCCACGGCAACAACCTGGTGCAGGTGCTGGAAGCCAGTGCCGACCTGCGCCACGAATTCGCCACCCTTTTCGCCGACCACAACCTGCGCCTGCGCGTGCGCCCCGACACCAACCGCTTCGAGGTGATGAAGGAGCTCGACGGCCTGAGCTTTGCCTACCCGTACTCGAGCAGCGGCGATACCTTGCAGCGCTACGGCTTCCACCTGGCGGTCATGGAATCGAACCGCAACACCGTGATTTTGCTGGAAGAGCCCGAGGCGCATTCCTACCCGCTATATGTTTCGCAGCTGGCCGAGCGTATTGCTACCCAGCAAACCAACCAGTATTTCGTGACTACGCACAGCCCGGTTTTCTTTGATGCGGTGCTGGAAAACATGGTGCCTTACGAGAATCGGGTGACGGAGCTGGCCGTGTTCATGGTGTATTACAAGGACTTCCACACCAAAATCCGGCAGCTTTCGGACGAGGAAGTGCGGGGTATGCGCCGCGACAGTCTTGATGTGTTCAATAACCTGCACCTGCTGGCGCAGGAGCCGCGCAAGGTGTGAAAAAGCGGTCGAGGCGATGAGGAGTTGCCATTCCGACGCAGGAGGAATCTGATAAAAGCCGTTCCAATGGTTGAACCAAGATTCCTCCTGCGTCGGAATGACAGTTTCTGGGGAAATGGCCAAGCCAACTTGGGCCGGACTCGGCCAACTCCCCGGCAAACCGTAGCTTTGCCGCAGCAACATCCCACCCCCAATCCCCCCATGAAGCAGGCCCTCGAAGAAGCTACCGCACCCGACGTAACGGTACCGCACCCCCACCACGACCCCCACGGCATTCAGGACGTGCTGCGCCAACTGGGCGTGCAGGCCGATAACGCCGCCTACAGCACCGGCCGCACCTGGGGCGGTGACGCCAACGCCGACCGCCGCGTCATCAACGCGCCGGCCGATGGCCGCCGCATTGCCAGCGTAGCTTTCGCTACCGCTGATGACTACGAAACCGTGGTAAAAGCCGCGCAGGAAGCTTTCAAAACCTGGCGCTTAGTGCCCGCGCCGAAGCGCGGCGAAATCGTGCGTCAGATTGGCAATAAGCTGCGCGAATTCAAGGAGCCGCTGGGCAAGCTGGTGAGCGCCGAGATGGGCAAAATCCTCCAGGAAGGCCTGGGTGAAGTGCAGGAGATGATTGATATCTGTGATTTCGCGGTGGGTTTGAGCCGGCAGCTGCACGGCTTCACCATGCACTCGGAGCGCCCCGCGCACCGGATGTACGACCAGTACCAGCCACTCGGCATCGTGGGCATCATTTCGGCCTTCAACTTCCCGGTGGCCGTGTGGAGCTGGAACGCCATGCTGGCGGCAGTGTGCGGCGACGTGAGCATCTGGAAGCCCTCGGAGAAAACGCCCCTCACGGCCGTGGCCGTGCAGCACATCATCAAGGATGTACTGGCTGAGAATGATATTGCCGAAGGCGTGTTCAGCGTGATTATCGGCGGTGCGAAAATCGGGGCCGCGATGGCGGCTGACAAGCGCATTCCGCTGGTATCGGCCACGGGCAGCACCCGCATGGGCCGCAAGGTGGGCGAAGTGGTGGGTGCCCGTCTGGGCCGCGCCCTGCTGGAATTGGGCGGCAACAACGCCATCATCGTGACCAAAAACGCCGACCTCAAAATTGCCATCCCGGCTATCGTGTTCGGGGCGGTGGGCACGGCCGGGCAGCGCTGTACCAGCACGCGCCGCGTGATTATCGAGGACAGCGTATTTGAGGAAGTAAAAAGCCGTCTGCTGGCCATTTATCCCAAACTGCCCATCGGCCACCCGCTGCAAACGGGCACGCTGGTGGGGCCGCTGATTGATGCTGATGCGGTGAAAATGTTTGAGCAGGCGTTGGTAGCGGTGCAGGCCGAAGGCGGCACGCTGCTGAGCGGCGGCGAGGTGCTAGCCCGCCCCGAGCTGAACGGCGGCCACTATGTGACTCCGGCCCTGGTGGAAGTAGAAAACCACTACCACACGGTGCAGGAAGAAACTTTCGCGCCCATCCTCTACCTCATCAAGTACAGCGGCGACGTGGAAACGGCCATTGAGCTGCAAAACGACGTGCGTCAGGGCCTGTCGAGCAGCATCTTCACGCTGAACATGCGCGAGGCCGAAGCTTTCCTCTCGGCCAGCGGCTCAGATTGCGGCATTGCCAACGTGAACATTGGGACGAGCGGAGCCGAAATCGGCGGCGCATTCGGCGGCGAGAAGGAAACCGGCGGCGGCCGCGAATCCGGCTCCGATGCCTGGAAGGTGTACATGCGCCGTCAGACGAATACAATTAACTATTCGACGGAATTGCCGCTGGCGCAGGGCATCAAGTTCGACGTGTAATTCCTCGGTTTAAATAAAGCAAAAAAGCCTCATCCACTACTGGATGAGGCTTTTTTGCTTAGAAACGGGTTGCCGCAATTATACCTGCGCCATGCCGCCGTCGACGAATAGCTCGACGCCGGTCACGAAGCTGCTGTCATCGGAGGCCAGGAACACCACGGCTTTGGCAATCTCATCGGCGTCGCCGATGCGGCCCAGCGGCACGGTGGTCACCATTTGCGCTTTAAACGCGGCCACCTGTTCGGGAGAATCAAGCACGCTGTTGAGGCCGGGCGTTTCGATGGGCCCGGGGCTGACGGCATTCACCCGAATGCGGCGGGCCTTGAGGTCAGAAGTCAGGGTGCGGGCCAGCGAGCGGATGGCGGCCTTGGTGGCGCTGTATACGCTGTTGCTTTCGAAGCCCTTTGAGCCCACGATGGAGGCCATTAGCACAATGGCCGAGCCGTCGGTGAGCAGCGGCAGCGCCTTCTGCACCGTGAAAAATAGGCCTTTCACGTTGATGTCGAACTGCCGGTCGTACTGCGCCTCGGTCACGGCCTCGACGGGCGCGAACTCTGCGATGCCGGCATTGGCAAACACCACATCGAGCCGGCCTTTTTGCTCTTTGATGACAGTGAATAATCGGTCGAGGTCGGCCAGGTTACTAACGTCGCTTTGTACGCCAAAGGCCGAATCACCAAGCTGTTGTACGGCCGCGTCGAGCTCGGCTTGCCGCCGCCCGGTGATGAATACATAGGCGCCTTCGGCAATGAAGCGCTGGGCCGTGGCCAGCCCGATACCGGAGTTTCCGCCCGTAACGAGGGCAATTTTACCAGCTAATTTCTGAGAAGTTGACATGAGAAAATGAGTTATTTTGTGTTGGTTTATTTTAGTAACTATCGACAGTTACTTTTTCTTACCAACGCCAATCATTTCCCCCTACAAACTGGTTACTTCTGTGTAACTATCCCTGATTCTGAACGCTATTAAATTTTGCCATGCGGGACGCCAATTTTTGTTCGTCAGCCTGTTCCATGACCCGCACCATGGGCGTGCTGGGCGGGAAATGGAAACTCATCATCATTTCCTACCTGACGCAGCCTCGCCGTTTTGGGCAGCTAGCGCAGCGCCTGTCGCTTATTTCGCGCAAGGTGCTGACCGAGCAGCTCCGGGAGCTGGAGGAAGATGGCATCGTGCACCGTGAGGCTTTCGCCGAAGCACCGCCCCGCGTCGAATACTCCCTCACGGAATACGGGCGGGCGCTACTGCCCATCCTAGAGCAGCTGAGTGCCTGGCACAGCGCCGCGCCCGCTGCAGTCGCTGGCCAGTAGCGAATCGGTTTTTTGGAGCTGTTTGAGCCAGCGAAGAGACATCCAACTGGCGCGGACAAGAAGATTCCAATGCCATAAACAGCACTGAACTGCCGCTGGTGGAGGGGATTAATTTCGACGTGTAGTGCAGCTTTAGCTTGCGTTGGAGTAATAAAAGAGGCCCCGCCGATGCATTCGGCGGGGCCTCTTTGTGTATGGAGAAAAAGACGGCTAGCGGTTGTAGCGAACATCACCGTGGCCTTTATAAACGAGGCCGGTGGCATTGTACACCACATAATAGAGCCGGTACAGCTCGTTGGGACTGAGACCTGCGCCGATGTAATCTATCGAAAACTGAATGCCGTTGACGAAATCAGTAGGCCCCAGCTGACGCATGATTTTATACTGACGGTTCACCAACAGGGCGCGTACGGAGTAGGATGCGGCATTGCCGCCAGCGGGGCGCGTGGCGTTCAGAGACCAGTTGGCCTGCCCGGCCGAAGGGTTTGGGTAAGCGGGGGAGACGCTTACTAAGCCCGACTGCTGGGGGCCATTCAGGTCGAAGTTGAGGTCGGTGAAAAGGGCGCGCTCCTGCTTGTTCCACTCGCCATCGGAGGTCCAGTCGGTGGGGTCGCTGGGGCCGGCTGGGAGGTTTGAGCCGGTGCGATAGGTGATGCCTTCGCCCTCACCGAAATCAGCAATCGGGTTGGAGTCGGACTTGCTGCACCCCAACAGGGTGGTGAGGAATAAAATGGGTAGGAAACGCTGACGCATGGAAAGGGATTGGTGGTGCGAAAGCGTCAAAGGTAAAAGCCGAAATTCGCCCCGGCTTTACAGCAGCTTGCGCAGCGCCCAGAGGCTCCAGACGATGACCATCAGGCCCACGCCCACGAACATCCAGCGGGTGGGCAGGCGGCCGGCCAGCTTGGCGGCGATGGGCGCGGCGGCCACGCCCCCCACGATGAGCCCCAGCACAATTTGCCAGTGCGAAATGCCCAGGATGGTGAAAAACGTGAACGCGCTGGCAAACGTGACGAAGAATTCGACCAGACTGACCGTGCCGATGACGTAGCGCGGCGTGCGGCCGTTGGTAATGAGCGTGCTGGTGACCAGCGGCCCCCAGCCGCCACCGCCGAAGGAATCGAGGAAGCCCCCGGCCCCGGCCAGCCAGCCAGCGTTTTTCACCTTTTTGCGCTTTTTTGCCACTTTCTGGAAGGCTTTGGCGATGATGCGCACGCCCAGAATGAGTAGGTACACGGCCAAAATTGGCTTTATGTAGCCGGCGTAGGTTTCGCCGAAATGCGCCAGCAGCAGCGCCCCGCTCACCGAGCCCACGATGCCCGGCAGCAGCAACACCCGAAATAGGCGCTTATTCACGTTGCCAAACCGGTAGTGGTTGTAGCCCGACGCGCCGCTGGCAAACACCTCGGCCGTGTGGATGCTGGCGCTCACGGAAACCGGGCTCAGCCCCAGCGACATCAGGCTGATGGCCGACACCACGCCGTAGCCCATGCCCAGCATGCCGTCCACCATCTGGGCCAGGAAACCCACGGCCACAAACGTGTAGAACGTGCCCGACGAGCGCGCCACGTCCCAGGCCTGCTGCCAGGTGAAGTAGTAAGAGAGAATATTGAGGACGATAAACGCCGCAAACGTCATGAGCGAGGCCGTGGCCACGCGCCGCCAGTAGGCGGTGGCGGGCGTTTCGTAGGCCGGGCCGTGAGCCAGCTCGGCGGTCACGGCGTTCAGCGACTTTACTTTTTTGGCGAAGTCGCCTTGCAGGCGGCTGCGGATGATGGTCATCTGGCCCAGCACCGAGGCCAGCTCGGCGGGCAGCACTTCGGCCAGCACCTCGCGCAGGCGCTTGCCCACCGTGGGCGACTTGCCGTTGGTGGAAATGGCGATTTTCAAATCACCCTTTTGCAGCACCGAGGAGAGGTAGAAGTCGCAGAGCTCCGGCGTGTCGGCCACGTTGGTGAGGAGCTGGCGGGCCGCCGCCGCCGCGCAGATGTAGCGGTGTAGCGCCACGTCATCGGTGGCCAGGAACAGGAGGTCTTTGTCGTCGAGGTCGCGGTCCTGGTAGGGGCGCTGGAGCAGCTGCACTTTGGGGTGGCGAGCGGCCAGCTCGCGCAGCTCGGGCAGGATGTGCGGCGCGACCACCGTTACGGCCGTGGCGGGGCTGTTGCGCAGAATTGCGCCTAGTTTTTCCAGGCCCACGTTGCCGCCGCCCACCAGCAGCACGCGCATGTTTTCCAGCTTCAGGAAGATGGGAAACAGGTTGTTGGCTGGTGAGGCAGTATCCGGCGGCGGGGGTGCCACCGCCGGGCCTGCGGGATTAGGGAAATTGGAATCCATAGCTCAGAAAGATAATAGAATTAGGCGTGAAAGTCCAACCCGTGCTGAGTGGCTTTCACAACACCGGTCCGCACCACAAAGTCGCCGAAGCCCTCGTTGAGTCGGCGCTCGGCGGCGTAGGCGGCCAGCAGGGGCGAGAGCTCGCGCAGGATGCCATCCTCGTCCAGCATTTCGCGGTAGAGCTTGTTGAGGCGCTCGCCGGCGTGGTTGGCGCCGAGGTAGAGGTTGTAGCGGCCGGGGGCTTTGCCTACCAAGGCGATTTCGCCCAGGTAGGGACGGGCGCAACCGTTAGGGCAGCCCGTCATCCGGATGAGAATTCCGGCTTCGGCCAAGCCGTGGGCGCGAATGACGGCATCGAGCTTATCCAGTAATTGGGGCAAATACCGCTCGGCTTCGGCGAAGGCCTGGGAGCAGGTGGGCAGCGCCACACAGGCCAGCGCGTTGCGGCGCAGGGCGGTGAGCTGCTCGGCTTTGGGGGCCGCGCCGTGGCTTTCGAGGATGGCTTGCACGCGGGTGCGGTGGGCGGGCTCAATGTTGGCCAGAATCAGGTTCTGGTTGCCGGTGAGGCGGAATTCGCCGGTATGGAAGGCACTGATTTCGCGCAGGGCAGTTTTGAGGCGGTAGCCGGGCCGGTCCAGCACCCGCCCACCTTCCACAAACAAAACCAGGTGCGCCAGGCCATTGGAGGCAATCGTCCAGCCGAAGGCGTCGCTGGAGCTGTGGAACTGGTAGGAGCGGGTTTCGGCCAACTCGTAGCCCAGGCGCTGGTGCAGCTCGGCCACGAAAGCGGGCAGCCCGGCGCGGTCGATGGTGTATTTAAGGCGCGAGAGCTTGCGGTTTTCGCGGTTGCCCCAGTCGCGCTGGATGGTCACGATTTTCTCGCACACATCCACCACGTTTTCGGTGGGCACGAAGCCGATGAGGTCGGCGAGGCGGGGGTAGGTTTCGGGCAGGCCGAAGGTCATGCCCAGGCCGCCGCCCACGGCCACGTTGAAGCCCAGCAGCCGGCCGTTTTCCTCAATGGCGATGAGGCCGATGTCGTTCGAGAAGATGTCCGAGTCGTTGTAGGGCGGCAGCGCCAGGGCAATTTTGAACTTGCGCGGCAGGTAAGTTTTGCCGTAGATAGGCTCCGCGTCGTCGGTGGCTTCGGTGGTGTTTTGCAACTCGCCATCGAGCCAGATTTCGTGGTAAGCGGTAGTGCGCGGCGTGAGGTGGGCGCTGATTTCAGCCGCCACGGCCTGCACCTCGGCGTGTACCTGCGACTCGTGCGGGTTCACGTTGCACATCACGTTGCGGTTCACGTCGCCGCAGCCCGCGATGCTGTCCAGCAGGGCATCGTTGAAGCCCTGGATGGTGGGGCGCAGGTCGCGCTTCAGCACGCCGTGCAGCTGGAAGGTCTGGCGGGTGGTGAGCTTGAGCGTGCCGTTGCCGTAGGCGTCGGCCAGGGCATCCATGCGCTGCCACTGGGCGGCGGTGGCCACGCCGCCCGGCACCCGCACCCGAATCATGAAGGAAAACAGCGGCTCCAGCTTCTGGCGCTTACGCTCGGAGTCGAGGTCGCGGTCGGTCTGCTGGTACGAGCCGTGGAACTTAATGAGGTGGGTGTCGTCGTGGTTCAGCGCGCCGGTGAGGCGGTTGCGCAGGCTCTCGACGATGGTGCCGCGCAAGTAGCGGCTGGCAGTTTTGACGTGCTCGACTTCGGAGAGTTTCTGCGGAGCGGTGGTTTCGGACATGGGATTTTGGGGGATGTAGCGTGGACTCTGCGAGTCCGCGAACGAGCGAAGCGAGTATCATCGGCCGCTCTTGTTATTGTTTGAAATCAGCCAGCGCAGGCATTGGTACTCGCTGCGCTCGTTCTCGGACTCGCAGAGTCCACGCTACAGTTAATGGAGCACCGTAGCATCAAAAACGACGCTCACGTAGTACAGCGCCCCGATGGTGGGGCCGGCGGCGTATTGGAAATAGCGTTTGTTGAAAATGTCGGTGCCGCCGAGCTTCACGGTGGATTTCAGCGTGGGCACGCGCAGATTCACCTGGGCATCGAGGGTGGCGTAGGCGGGCACCTGGCCGTTGGCAAGCGGGCTCTCCCAGTAGAAGGAGTCCTGCCAGCGCCAGTTCACGTTGAAACCGAAGTTTTTCACGATTTCGCGGTTGCCGACCGACACGTTAGTGGCCCATTTCGGAGTGTTGAAGCCGGTCACAAACACATCGGCCTGGCTGTTTTTCGACAGGGCGTTGTAGTTCACGTTGCCGGCCACGGTGAACTTCTGGTAGAAGTTGTAGGTGAGGCCCAGCGTGGAGCCGTAGCTGTGGTAGTCCTGGCGCGAGTTGGTGTACACGCGGTAGCGGTCCTGGCGGGCGTCGCGGTTGGCGCGCAGGGCGGCCAGGGCGGCGGCATCGGAGCCCACGGCCACTTGCGCGCCGTTGGCATCTTTGGGCACGCTCACTTCCACCTGGCCCAGGAAACCGGAGTAGATGTTGTAGTAGGCGTCAGCGTCGATGGCCAGGCGGTTGTCGAGGAGCACGCTGCGGTAGCCCACTTCGTAGGCGTTGATTTGCTCGGGCTGCTCGGTGGGCAGGTTGGCTACTTGCAGCAGGGCGCGGTTTTGGAGCAGCAGGCCGGCCTGGGCGGCGGTGCTGCCGGCGTTGGCGGCCACGTAGGCGTTCACGGCCGCGTTGAACTGGTCGATGCTGGTGCGGGTATAGGAATTCTGCAGGTAGTTCAGGCCCTCGTTCACGCGGGCCAGGCCGCCCACGCGGCGCACGTTGCCGTTGTTCACGAACGACAGCGCCTCAAACAACGAGGGGAAGCGCCAGCCGTTCTGATACGAGGCGCGGAAGTTATGCTTCTCGGCCAAGGTGTACACGGCGGCCAGACGCGGGTTGATTTTGGCGGTGAACTCGGGGTTGTAGTCCACGCGCAGCGAGCCGGTCAGCTTCAGCTTGTCATCGAGCAGCAGCTTGGTGGCCTGGCCAAAGGCACCGTATTTCTTGTAGTACACGAAGTCGCCGCCGGCCCGGTTGCGGTCGGCCAGCGGGAGGCTGAAATCGACGAAATTGTTGCCGTCGGGGATAATCTGGTACACGCGGGCATCGGCTCCCACTAGCAAATCCACGAATTTCACGCGCTGGCCCAGGTTCCAGACGCCCTCGGTGTGGTAGGTGCGGCTGTGCTGCGAGAGGGCCGCACCGCCGGGCGTGGGCGCGCCGGCCACGTTCACGCCGCTGTCCCAGTTGTTGGTGGCCATGATTTGGGCTTTCAGGGCGTCGAAAGCGGGCGTGCCGGGCTCGGCGCGGCCAGCATCGGCGGCGGCGCGGGCGGCGGCCATGGCGGACGCGAGGGCGGTTCCGCCGGCCAGCTGGCTTTGCAGCGCGGTCTTGAATTTATTGCCCCACACGGTATTCGAACCATTTTGCAGGTCCAGGTTCAGGGCCAGGGGGTTGAGGTTGTAGGAGTTGCCGGTGTTTTCGAGCAGGGCATAGGCGCGCACTACGAAGTCCGCGCCCTTCAGCTCCAGCTTGTGGTTTTGCACGGTCACGCCATCGAGCTGAATCTTGTTGCCGCGCTGGAATACCCCGTCCATCAGCCCGAAGCGGTAGCCGTAGCTCAGCTCCAATTTATCCGTCAGCTTGTAGTGCAGGCTGGCGTCCGCCTTGATGTTGCGCACGATGGGGTTCACGAGGTCCTTTTCGTAATAGCCCGTGCGCGTCACCGTAAACGCCTGGTTTTTGCCTTGGTAGGGGATGGTCACGGTGAGCGAAGAGTTGGTGTCGTCGCCGTAGCGGTTCCACAAGTCGGCGGCTGGGTTGGCAGTGCCCGACAGTTCAGTGAAGCCGGGGTTGGAGGTGCTCAGGCCCTGCGGGTTCTGGTCGGTCTGGTTGTTGGCCAGCCAGTCGGTGCCGCGCAGATAGTCTACGTTCACCTTGTAGGCCCAGCGGCTGCCCAGCGCCTGGGCGTAGCGGATGGCCGTTTCGGTGAGGGCGCTGGGGTTGCGGTCGGCCGCGCTGCCCACGTGGTTCACACCCACTTTCTGGTACACGCTCAGGCCCTGGTAGGTGAAGGGGCTTTTGGTAGTGAGGTTGGCCATGCCGTTGATGGCGTTCATGCCGTAGAGGGCCGAGGCCGCGCCGGGCGTCACCTCCACGCTGGCAATGTCTAGTTCCGTTGGGCCAATGGCGTTGCCGAGCGGCACACCCAGCGTAGCGGCCTGCATATCCACGCCATCCACCAGCTGCATGAAACGGAAGTTGTTCGGGATGTTGAAGCCCCGCGTATTAGGTACTTTGAAGGTGAGGCTGCTGGTGAGCATCTGCACGCCCTTCACGTTTTCCAGCGCGTCGTAAAAACTGGGCGCGGGCGTCTCCTTGATGGCGCGGATATCGAGCTTTTCAATGGCCACCGGCGATTTCAGCCGGCTTTCCTCCACCCGCGAGGCCGAAACCACGACCTCATTAGTAAGCACGCCCTTGGCTTCGAGCGTCACGTTCAGCGGCTGGCTACTGCTCAGAATTTCCAGCTCCACGGCCTCGTGGCCCAGGGCATTGAAGACGAGTGTGAACGGATAAGTGAGCTTGGCTTTGAGGACGAAATTACCGGTGGCATCGCTCTGGGTGCCGGTGCTGGCCCCTTTCACGCTGATACTCACGCCGGGCAGCGCCCCGTTGGTGCCCTTCTCATGCACCACGCCACTGATGGCAATGAGCTGCGTTTGAGCAAAAGCTGCGCTGATGCTAGCCAGAAACAGGATGAGGAAAAGGAGAAACGAGGGGTAATAGGATTTCATAAACGGGGAAAGTTGAAGTCGGGAATGAGAAGCGGGGAAGCAGGCGCATTCGACAACAACAGGGAGAATTGGGGGCGGAAGAGGTTTTCATAGGTGGTTTAAAGGCTATTCAGAACGTCATGCAGAGCGCAGCGAGGCATCTCGCGTGCAGCAGCAATTCAATAGTGAAAACGTCTTGGTTAGTCGTGGCACGCGAGATGCTTCGCTACGCTCTGCATGACGTTTTTAGGTATTTTCAGAAGACTAATACACGTCCTCCAAATAGCGGCGCTGCTTGCGCAGGTTCTTCACGTAAGCCGTCGCGTCTTCAGCCGACAGCCCCGCTTCCTTCTGCACTACCTGCGCCAGCGCCGTTTGTACTGCGCCACCCAGTCGGGTTTTATCGCCGCAGACGTAGAATTGCGCGCCGTTTTCGAGCCAGCCAAATACTTCGCGGCTATTCTCCAGCAACCGGTCCTGCACGTAGACTTTCTCGGCTTGGTCGCGCGAAAAGGCTACGTCGAGCCGGGCCAGCCCGCCGCGCTTAAGGTGCTGTTGCCACTCGGCCTGGTACAGGAAATCGGTGGTGAAATGCGGGTTGCCAAACAGCAGCCAGCTGCGGCCAGTGGCCCCCAGCTCCACTCGCTCCTCCACGAAGGCGCGGAACGGCGCGATGCCCGTGCCGGCCCCAATCATGATGATGTCGGTGCCGGAATTTTGCGGCAGCTTGAAATACTCGTTGTGCTCCACGAACACACGGGCCTCGTCACCCACCGCCACGCGGTCGGCCAGGAAGGAGGAGCATACGCCGTGCTTGCGGCGGCCGTGGGCCTCGTAGCGCACCGTGCCCACGGTGAGATGCACCTCGTCGGGGTGAGCCAGCAGGCTGCTGGCGATGGAGTAGGCGCGGCTGGGCAACGGGCGTAGCGTGTCGGCTAAATTTTGGGCGGTGAGCTGGTCGGTTGGGAAATCGGTGAGCAAATCAGCCACGTCGCGGCCGTAGAGGTAGGGCTGGAGGCGGTTGGTGTCGGCTAGCAGGCCGTGCAGCTCGGCATGGGGAGCCAGGGCGGCGTAGCGTTCCAGCACGTCGCGGGTGAGCACGGTGAGTTCGCGGCGGCTGGCCAGGGCGGCGGCCAGCGGCAGGTTTTCGGCGCCCAATTGCACCGTGGCCGAGTCGGAAAGACGAGCGGCACGGAGCACTTCTTCCACCAGCGGGTCGTGGTTGCGGGGGCGCACGGCCAGCGCATCGCCGGGCGCAAAGCGCAGGCCCGAGCCGGCTAAATTCAGCTCGATGTGATACGTTTCCTTGTCCGAGCCGCGCCCGTTCAGCTGAATACTTTCCAGCACCCGCGCCGGCCAGGGGTTTTCGCGGGTGAATTGGTGAATGATTGAATGGTCGAATGGAGCAGTGGAAACAGCTGAAGCAACCGAAGCCGCTGCAATGCCTCCAGATTCAGCGGCCGTTACTGTGACTCCCGCAATTTTCTCCAAGGCCGCCTCAATCCACTGGCTGGCAGCTGCCTGATAGTCCACGTCCGCATCCACGCGGTCCAGCAGGCGGGTACCGCCTAGGTCAGCTAAACATTGGTCGAAATCCTTACCCGTCTGGCAGAAATGCAGGTAGCTCGTATCGCCCAGCGCCAGCACGGCGAAGCGTAATTTGGGCAGCTTCGGAGCGCGGCTGCCGCTGATAAACTGGTGCAATTCCTCGGCCGAAATCGGTGGCTCGCCCTCGCCGTGCGTGCTCACGATGACGAGCAGATTTTGCTCCTGCGCTAGCTGCCGGGTGGGGTAGTCATTCATGTCGCGCACCTCGGCAGCGAGGCCGCGCTGCTTAGCCGCCTCGGCCGCTTGCTGAGCCACTTTCTTGCCATTGCCAGTGTGCGAACCATAGAGGATAGCCAACTTTTCCACCGGGGCTGCCACCCCGGCGGGGGCGGGCACGACAGCTGCAACTGCCGCGCCGCCGCTGGTGGCCTGACCATAGAAATAACCACTCAGCCACGCCAGCTGCTGCGCCGATAATCCGGCGCTAAGCTGCTGAAGGCGTGCCTCGTCGAGGTGAGGCGGAAGGATGGGGAGCGTGGGCATAATCAATTCGAAATTCAAAAGGAGGGAGGCCGCTTGGCTAGATTTCTAAGCCACTTTCGCATAAGCCCGATGCGCTGGCTGCCGCTCGGTTGCTACCCCGGAAACTGCTGTTACCGGCTGCTTCATCAGTCGCACCACGTCGCCCAGTACAATCACGGCCGGTGCGCCCAGGCCCGCACTGCCGGCGCGTTCCGCTATATCAGCCACGGTGCCGGCCACCACACGGGCGTTGGGCAGCGTGCCATTCTGGATGATGGCAGCCGGCACCTCAGCCCCGCCATAGCGGGCGAAAAGCGCCGCGATTTCCGCCAGCCGGCTCATGCCCATCAGGATAATCGTGGTAACGCTGGGCGTCTGGGCCGCTTCCAGCAAGGCGGTTGAAAGCTGCTCGTCGGCCGTGGTGGCCGTCAGCACCCGAAAGCCTTCGCTCAGGCCCCGGTGTGTGGCCGGAATGCCCACGCTGCCCGCCGCCGCCACCGCACTGCTGATGCCCGGCACGTAGTCTGTAGCCAGCCCGTGGGCTTCGGCGTAGAGCATTTCCTCGCGCCCCCGGCCAAACACGAATGGGTCGCCGCCTTTCAGCCGCACCACGTGGCCGTGGCGGTAGGCCTGCTGCACAATCAGGTCATTGATGCCTTCCTGCGTGTAAGCCTTGAAACCACTGCGCTTGCCCACAAAAATCAGCGGAACGCCGGTCCGCACGTGCGCCAGCAACGCGTCATTTGCCAGCGCATCGTAGAGCACCACATCAGCTGCCGCCAGCGCTTTGGTACCTTTCAGGGTTAGCAAATCCGGGTCGCCGGGTCCGGCCCCGACAACCGTCAGGCGGGGTAAAAAGAGAGGGGAATTAGCCATATTACTGGTCAAATACTAGATGGAAAAAGCCGCTGCGGCCGGTACTTCATCCGTGAAATATTCCGGGTCGGTAGCAGCCACGAGGCCAGCGGCAAGGGTGGCCCCGGTCTGCTCATCCACCAGGATGAAAGCGCCCGTGACACGGTTCTGACGGTACTCATCGGCTACCAAGGGCAGGGCCGTTTTCAGGCGCACCCGCACGATGTCGTTGAGTTTGGCCTCATCGGTGCCTTGGCTTTCGAAGGTTTCGATGTTGGTTTTTTGCAGGATGGTGGTCACTGCCGCTTTCACGGTGGCGGCGTGGTGCTGCACCAGCAGCTTGCGGCCGGCGCGCAGGGGCCGCTCGTCCATCCAGCACAGCGTGGCTTCCAGTTCGCGCACCACCGCCGGGTGGGCGCTGATGGGCACGATGGTAGCGCCCCGACT
>NZ_JBCEVZ010000051.1:0-33647 GCF_038448715.1 Hymenobacter segetis
TTTCGAGGGTGATAAAGCCGATGGCACCGGCCCCGACACCGAAACCCAGAACCTCTGGCGCCAATACACCACCGACGACCGCATTCTGCCCGGCAACAAGAAGGACAACTTCTGGGAGATGGGCGACACCGGTCCCTGCGGCCCCTGCACCGAAATCCACATCGACCTGCGCTCCGACGAGGAGCGCGCCGCTACCCCCGGCCGCGAGCTGGTGAACGCCGACCACCCGCAGGTGGTGGAAGTGTGGAACAACGTGTTCATGGAATTCCAGCGCCTGGCTGACAAGTCGCTTATCAAGCTGCCCGAGCAGAGCGTGGACACCGGCATGGGCTTCGAGCGCCTGATGATGGCTGTGTCGGGCGTGAAGTCGAACTACGACACCGACGTATTCCAGCCGCTCATCCAGTTCATCGCCAAGGAAGTAGGAGTGGAGTATCACGGCACCGCCCCCGCCAAGGTGACGGACCAGCCCACCACGGAGAACGAGAAAACGGACATCGCCATCCGCGTCATTGCCGACCACATCCGCACCATCGCCTTCACCATTGCCGATGGCCAGTTGCCCAGCAACGTGAAGGCCGGCTACGTCATTCGCCGCATTTTGCGCCGGGCCGTGCGCTACGCTTTCTCGTCGCTCAATCAGAAACAGCCCTTCCTGTATAAGCTGGTGCCCGTGCTGGCTGAGCAGATGCGCAATATTTTCCCCGAGCTGAAAGCCCAGACGGCTTTCGTGCAGCGCGTGATTGAGGAGGAGGAAATTGCCTTCCTGAAAACGCTGGAAACCGGCCTGCGCCGCCTCGATGCGTTGGAAGAAACCGCCCGCGCCAACGGCGGCGTGATTGATGGCAAAACGGCGTTTGAGCTGTCCGACACCTTCGGCTTCCCGCTCGACCTCACGGCCCTCATCGCCCGCGAAAAGGGCCTGACCGTGGACGAGGAAGGCTTCCAGAAGGAGTTGGCGCAGCAGAAAAACCGCAGCCGCAACGCCCAGGAAACCGAGCAGAGCGACTGGGTGACGGTGGCCGATTCGGACGAGCAGCCGGCCTTCGTGGGCTACGATTTGGACGAGGCCCCCGCGCACATCCTGCGCTACCGCAAGACCACGGCCAAGGGCAAAACCGAGTACCAGCTGGTGCTCGACCAAACCGCCTTCTATGCCGAAAGCGGCGGGCAGGTGGGCGACACCGGCTACCTGGAATCGCCGCTCTCCAAAGTGCGCGTGATTGACACGAAGAAGGAAAACGACCTCATCGTGCACACCGTGCTGGACTTGCCGCAGGACCTGACGGCCAGTTTCCTGACCATCCCGGACGCCGCCCGCCGCACCCAGATTCGGCAGAACCACTCGGCCACGCACCTGCTGCAAGCCGCCCTGCGCGAGGTGCTGGGCAGCCACGTGCAGCAGAAAGGCTCACTCGTGAACGAGAAGCTGCTGCGCTTCGACTTCTCGCACTTCACCAAAGTGACCGATGCCCAGCTGCGCGAAATTGAGCAGCTGGTGAATGCCCGCATCCGCCAGCAAATCCCGCTCGACGAGCGCCGCAACGTGCCCATTGCCGAGGCCAAAACCCTGGGCGCCATGGCCTTGTTTGGCGAAAAATACGGCGAATTCGTGCGCGTCATCACCTTCGACCGCGACTATTCGGTGGAGCTTTGCGGCGGCCTGCACGTGCCCAATACCGGCACCATCGGCTACCTCAAAATCACGGGAGAAAGCGCCGTGGGAGCCGGCGTTCGCCGCATTGAAGCCGTGACGGGTGTTGGGGCCGAAGCCTACGTCGACCAGCAGCTCGACCTGCTGAACCAGGTGCGCGAGACGCTGGGTAACCCCCAGCACCTGCTCACCAGCATCGAGAAGCAAAACGAGGAAATCATCAGCCTGCGCAAGCAGATTGAGCAGTTCGAGCAACAGAATATCAACCAGCAGAAAGACCAGCTGGTGGGCAAAGTGAAGGAGCTGAACGGCGTGAATTTCCTGGCCGCCCAAGTGCATGCCGGCAGCGCCGACGCGCTGAAAACCCTGGCCTTCAACCTGCGCCAGGCCGTGCCGAACCTGGTGCTGGTGCTGGGCGCGGAGGTAGACGGCAAGCCGCAGCTGGCCGTGATGCTGGCCGACGAAATTGCCCAGGCCGGCAAGCTTAACGCCACCACACTGGTGCGCGAGCTGGCTAAGGAAATCCAGGGCGGCGGCGGCGGACAGCCGTTCTTCGCCACGGCCGGCGGCAAGAACGTGGCCGGGCTGGCGGCGGCTATTGCCAAGGCCGAATCGGCTGTAACGGCGGCACTGTAATAGCCCCACTGATTCAAATGCCCAAAGCGGCGGCTCAAAGCAATGGAGCCGCCGCTTTGGCGTTCCTGATATTGCTGTCAGTGCTGTATTAAGGCTGATTTTCTACTTTCCCAATCTTAAATTTCTACCACCCATGACCAAGTTTTGGAGCACCCTGCCAATACTGGCCAGCCTGGCAACGGCTCCTGCCGCCGCGCAACAACCTGTGCCACCCACTCGCCACGAGCTGCTCGACTCGACGCACGCCGTAATTGCCACCGCTACCGGGGCCCGCTACCGCCGCGACATCGAATACGCCGACAGCGTGCGCGGCGTGGTACGCGAGTTTACCCTCGCCGGCCAGATGCTGCGCCAAAGCCACTATGAAAACCTGCGCACCCAGCGCCTCGACGGCCTTACGGAAGCTTGGTGGCCCAATGGACAGCTCTGCTTGCGTGAGGAGTACACGCATGGCAAGCGGCTGGGCGAACTGCGTCTTTATTACGAAAACGGCCAATTAAAGCGGCGGGCCCAGTACGGCGAAAGCGGCACGAGCACCGGCGAATGCTACGGACCAGAAGGCCAACTGCTGCCGTTTTTTGAATACGAAGTCATGCCCCGCTATTCGCGGGGCGATGGCGGCTTTATGGCCATCGTGCAGGCCATTTCCAACAATGTGAAATACCCGCGCGATGCCCTTAAAGCCAAAGCCGAAGGGCGCGTGTTCGTCAAGTTTGTGGTGACCAAGCGCGGGGAGGTGGCCGAGATAAAGATTGTGAAAGGGGTATATCCGTCCATCGACCAGGCGGCCTTGCAGGCCGTGCGCGAGTTGCGCTCCTTCACGCCGGGGCAGCAGGACGGGCAGGCGGTAGCAGTGTCGTTCACGGTGCCTATCACGTTCAGGGTGCAGTAGGGCGCTGCGCAGTTCTGCGCCAATAGATGGGCCGACGCGGATAAATTTGACGGACGGCGGCGAAAGTCCTGTAATGCCCGGCCGCATAGTGCGATACACTGGCTGCGACTATTACATTTGAACCGTCGACTCACCATTTTTTGGCTCCTGCCATGTCCACCTTTGCCCTCGCGCTGCTCATTCTCATTGGCCTCACGTTATTTCTGTGCTACGTCATTGTGCCGCAGGGCACGGTGGCGGTGGTCACGGTATTCGGTAAATACCGGCGCATCATGATGCCGGGACTGAACTTCAAGCTGCCATTCATTGAGGCGGTCTACAAGCGGATTTCCATTCAGAACCGCTCGCTGGAGCTGAATTTCCAGGCCATCACCGTCGACCAGGCCAACGTGAATTTCAAGGCCATGCTGGTCTACGCCGCCTTCGACCAGAGCGAGGAAGCCATCAAAAACGTGGCCTTCAAGTTTGTGGACGAGCAAAGCCTGATGCAGGCGCTGGTGCGCACCGTGGAGGGCAGCATCCGGGCCTTTGTGGCCACGCAGCGGCAGGCGGCCGTGCTGAGCCTGCGCGGCGAAATCGTGCTCCACGTGAAGGACCAACTCGATGCTACGCTCGAAAGCTGGGGCTACCACCTCATTGATTTGCAGCTCAACGACATTGCTTTCGACGAGGAAATTATGCGCTCGATGGCCAAAGTAGTGGCCAGCAACAACCTCAAAGCCGCCGCCGAAAACGAAGGCCAGGCCCTGCTCATCACCAAAACCAAGGCTGCCGAAGCCGAAGGCAACGCCATCAAAATCGCGGCCGAGGCCGAGAAAATCGCGGCCCAGCTGCGCGGCCAGGGCGTGGCGCTGTTCCGCGAGGAAGTGACCAAGGGCCTGGCCCACGCCGTGGAGGAAATGACCAAAAATAACCTCGACCCGGCGATGGTCTATTTCTCAATGTGGACCGAGGCCATCAAGCATTTCGCCGAACAAGGCCAGGGCAACGTCATCTTCCTCGACGGTTCGAACGAAGGCATGAACAAAAGCCTGCAGCAAATGATGGCCATGCAGCAGCTCCAGCAGCCGCTGAAGTAAGTTGGGGCCACCGTTTCGGCGGCCGGTACGTAATTTCGGGGAGTTGAGAGCGAGGGACTGTTTCCCGGGCCTTCAGCTCCCTTTTTTCTTGTCTGGTGAAAACACGGTTACTGTATCTGGGGCTTTTGCTGGCGGGGCCGTTGGCCGGCCGGGCGCAAGCGCCCCGGGCCGCTACGCCCAATCCCATCAGCAGCTATTTTACGCCCGATTTTCAGCCTTCTTCCGCCTCCGATACCACGGCGCTGTGCGCCGAAACCACGTTCCGCGACAGCCTGAGCGGTATTACGCGGGTGTATTATCCGTCGGGGAAGCTCAAGCAATACATTCCGTACCTCAACGTGGCGCGGGGCGTGCGCTACGGCTGCCTCACCACCTGGTACGAGAACGGCCAGATGTGCACCAAGGAAGACTACGTGCGCGGCGTGCGCCACGGCGACCTGCTCACCTATTACCCCGACGGTACCCTCAAGCGGCGCGAGCATTGCCAGGATGGCCGCTGCGGCGTGGGCATCTGCTACGACGCCAACGGCTCCCCCGTGCCCTATTTTGCCTACGAGCAGCTGCCGCTGTACCCCGGTGGCGAGGAGCGCCTGCTGAAGGAGCTCAACAAGGCCGTGCGCCTCAACAGCCAGGAACTGGCCGCCGCCCGCCGCGCCACCCGTCACCTGCCCGATATGGTGCAGTATGGCTGGCGGCGCGAGGTGGACGTAGAGCTGGCCGTGGCCGCCGACGGCCGCATCACCAACGCCCGCGTGGTGCAGTCCACGGCCGGTTTTTTGAATAGTGCCGTGCTGCGGGCCGTTACCAAGCTCCAGCGCCAGTTTGTGCCCGGCCGGCGCGATGGGCAGGTGATGACCAGCTTCCTCACGGTGCCGCTTTTTTATACCCTCGAAGCGCCCACCCGCCAGCCGAATTATGGCGGCTACGGCAGCCCCCGGATGCGCCGCTAAGCCCCGCCAACCATTCTAGGACTGGCCGATTCAACCACATCGAAGCCAAAAAACGGCTGCCAGCGGACCCATCATGCGGGCTGGCTTCTGCCTACCCGTTACCTTTAAGGCTAAATACCCAGTAGGACCCCGCGTTTTTTCAGAATATGGACGAAGCCACCCTTGCCAAATACCAGCCCGTTATCGGTCTGGAAGTTCACGCCCAGCTGCTCACGCACAGCAAGATGTACTCTTCCGATGAGAACGAGTACGGCGTTGCCCCCAACACCAACCTGTCGGTCATCACCCTCGGCCACCCCGGCACCTTGCCCAAGGTGAACCGCACGGCCGTGGAGTTTGCCATGAAAATGGGCCTGGCCACCAATTGCCAGATTCGGCGCGACAACCTGTTTGCCCGCAAAAACTACTTTTACCCCGACCTACCCAAGGGCTACCAGATTACCCAGGACAAAACCCCGATTTGCTACGACGGCCACCTCGAAGTGCGCGTGGGCGAGGAGCTGAAGCGCATCGGCATCACCCGCATTCACATGGAGGAAGATGCCGGCAAATCGATGCACCTGGCCGGCGAAACCGAAACCCTGGTCGACCTGAACCGCGCCGGCGTGCCGCTCATCGAAATCGTGAGCGAGCCCGACATCCGCACCGGCGACGAAGCCTACGCCTACCTCACCGAAATCAAGAAGCTGGTGGAGTACCTCGGCATCTGCGACGGTAACATGGAGGAAGGCTCGCTGCGCTGCGACGCCAACATTTCGGTGATGCTCAAGGACGCCAAGCAGTTCGGCATGAAGGTGGAAGTGAAGAACATGAACTCCTTCCGCAACGTGCAGCGCGCCATTGCCTACGAAATCGAGCGGCAGATTGCCATCATCGAAGCCGGCGAGGAAGTGGACAGCGAAACCCGTGGTTTCGACGCTGCCAGCGGCACCACCAACGGCCAGCGCAGCAAGGAAACCCTCAACGACTACCGCTACTTCCCCGAGCCGGACCTGCCGCCACTGGTGATTTCGGACGAGTGGCTGCACCGTGTGGCCGCCGAGCTGCCGGCCCTGCCGCAGCAGCTCTACTCGCGCTTCGTGGGCGAGCTGGGCCTGAACGACTACGACGCCTCCGTGCTCATCGACCAGAAGGAAGTGGCCCTGTTTTTCGACGACCTCTCGCGCCTCACGCCCAACGCCAAAGCGGCGGCCAACTGGGTAATGGGTCCCGTGAAATCGTACCTCAACGAGCGCGCCCTCACCATGGCCGATTTCCCGCTTGACGCCGCCCAGCTGGCCGGCATCATTGACCTGATTGACGCTGGCAAAATCAACTATTCAGTGGCCAGTAAGCAGTTGTTTCCGCACCTGCTGGAGCACCCCACCGCCAACGCTACCGGCGCGGCCGAAAGCCTGGGCCTGCTCACGCAAGCCGACAACGGCGAGCTGGCCGGCCTCGTGCAGCAGGTGCTCGATGCTAACCCCGCCAAAGTAGCCGAGTACCGCGCCGGCAAAAATTCCCTTACCGGCATGTTCATGGGCGAACTCATGAAGCTCACCGGCGGCAAGGCCGACCCCAAGCTGGCCAACCAGCTGCTCCGCGCCGGGCTGGACGGGTAGTTTGTCAGCTAGAATAATGACTAGAACGTCATGCTGAGCGCAGTCGAAGCATCTCTACCGAGTAATCCATTCGATGGGTTTACTATTGCGGCAGAGATGCTTCGGCTGCGCTCAGCATGACGTTCTCATTAATACCATTCCTAAATTCCGTTCGGGTTTCTGAGACCCGGAACAAACCTCTAACGGCCTCGCGTTGGCCATTTTGATTCACCAGTTCACGCACATGCCTCACCCCATGATAAAATCTGTTTTTCTGGCCGCCACCGTGCTGGGCATGGCTAATGCCTGCCAGAATGCCGCCGCCGCCGACGGCTACGAGATTTCGGGCCAGCTGAAAAATGCCCCGACCGGCACGGTGCTGCACCTTTCGGAGCTCAATTCCAACCAGTTTGTGGAGAAGGCCACGGCCAAAACCGATGCTGCCGGCAAATTCTCCCTCAAGGGTGCGGCGGTGGCCCCCGGCATCTACCAGCTCAAATTGGACGAAGCCAACCAGGTGCTGCTGCTGCTCGATAACAAAACCCACTTAGAGCTGAACGGGGATGCCCAAAAACTGCCCGCCACCTACAGCGTGAAAGGCAGCAAAGAAGCGGAAATCCTGCGCCAGCTGGCGCAGGTGATGGAAGGAAGCAAGGGCCAGCTCGAAGCCATTGGCAAGCGCTACAATGCGGCGGGCCAGGCCGGCAAAACCGAGGAGATGAAGGCCATCGAAAAGGAGTATTACGCCATTCAGGGCCGCAACACGGCCAAAATGAAGGCGCTTATCCGGCGCAATGCCACGTCCGTGGTGAGCGGGTTTGCGGCGGGTGCTTTCATCAATCCCGACGAGGAATTTCAGTTTGCTGATTCCCTGGCCGCTATTCAGCGCAAGGCTAACCCCAATTCGCCCTTCACCAAGGAGCTGACGGCCCGCCTGGAGCCCATGCGGGCCACTGTGCAGGGCGCGATGGCTCCCGAAATCAACCTGCCGCAGCCCGACGGCTCCAAGCTGGCCCTCAGCAGCCTGCGCGGCAAGTACGTGCTGATTGACTTCTGGGCGAGCTGGTGCGGCCCCTGCCGCCAGGAAAACCCCAACGTAGTGCAGGCCTACAACCAATTCAAAAACAAGGGCAAAGGCTTCACCATCTACTCCGTGTCGCTGGACCAGGAGAAGGGCAAATGGGAAAAAGCCATTGCTGCCGATGGCCTCACCTGGCACCACGTGTCGGACCTGGCTGGCTGGCAAAGCGTGGCCGGGGCCGCCTACGGCGTGAAAGCCATCCCGCAGTCGTTCCTGGTGGACCCTCAAGGGAAAATCATCGCCAAAAACCTGCGTGGCGAAGCCCTTGCCGCCAAGCTGGCCGAAGTGCTGAAATAGACTGCGCCAACAGCAATAAAAAAGCCCCGTCTGATTTCAGACGGGGCTTTTTTTGTGCCTAAAAGAAGTCGGGTTTACCCCAGAAACATGCGCTGTAAGCCGGGCCAGAGGCGCTTTTTCAGGCTCACGTCATACTCCACCAAATCGACGGTAGCCGAAGCTAGGTAGGCTAGGCCGAGGTTGGGAAACAGCACCGGCTCATAAATCTGGGTGTTGCGGATGGTGGTGTCGAGCAGGTTTTTGCCGAAGGCCACGATGCGCGTGGCGGCCAGCTCCCGGCGCAGGTTGGCCAGCGCCACGGGCAGCTCTGATTCGACATTGACCAGCAGCACGTCGGCCATCACCAGATTCAGGGCCTGGAGCATTTTGTTGAGAAACACGTTGCGGTGCACCTTCATAAACTGTTCCGACGGCAGGCGGAACAGCAGGATTACCCCCTGCACGTTGTCGCCCATCACCGTGAATGGCGTGAGCATAACCGGTGGCACGGCCGGGGCCGTTGGGGCCTCCGCAACGGGAGTCGTCGCCGCCGGGCGGGGTGCCTCGGGCGCGGGCGGCCCCGCCGCTGCCACCGGATGCAGCGCACTCGAAGTAAGCCGCTCCAAGCCCGCCGAAGGCTTGCTATAAGCCATTGGCGGCATGCTGGAGACGCGGGGCGGCGCGGCTGGCTCCGGTTTCGGGGCCGGCGGTGGTGCGGGCGCGGGCTGGACCGCAACGGGAGCCTGGGGCGCGGCGGCCGGCTCGTCGGCCGCCGGTTCGGCGGGCACGTAGAGCGTCACGTCGGTGTAGAAGTTTTGCAGAAAGGCCAGCTTTTCGGCAGACATGGCGCGGCGGATGAAGTGGGAAAAATCGGGCTGATTTACCGGGGTAATGATACCGATTATTTCAAATCGAACAAAGCCTTTAGCTCCTGGGCTTCGGCGGGCTGCATGCGGCCGGCCAGCACGAGGCGCAATTGCCGGCGGCGCAGCGCCCCTTCGTAGAGGCTGATTTCGGCTTCGGTTTCGGGCACTGCTTCAGGCACGTCGATGGGCCGGCCGCTCTGGTCCACGGCCACGAAGGTGAAGAAGGCCTCGTTGGTTTTGAGCTTGGTGCCGCTGGGAATGTCTTCGGCCCACACATCAATGTGCACTTCCATGCTGGAGCTAAAGGCCCGCGTGACTTGGGCCTGCAGCGTCACCACGTTGCCGAGGCGGATGCTGTCGCGGAACGACACGTTATCAACCGAGGCCGTGACCACGATGCGGTTGGAGTGCTTCTGGGCCGCAATGGCGGCGGCAATGTCCATGAGGTGCATCATGCGGCCCCCCATGAGGTTGTTGAGGGTGTTGGTGTCGTTGGGCAGTACCAGCTCGGTCATGATGACGAACGAGTCGGCGACGGGTTTTTGCTTGCGCATGGAGATAAAGTAAAGCGGCCTGCGGGCGGCGGAAAATATTGTTGCAAAGGTACGGCCCCAGGGCAGCGGTGGCCTGAGGTCGAAAAAAAAGCCCCGTCCGATTATCGGACGGGGCTTTTTCAATTCAGCAATGAATGCTGGACGTGAAACTATTCCACGTTGAGCTTGCTGGTGAAGGTTTCGCCATCGAGCGAGATACGCACCACGTACACACCGGCTTTGAGGGCGTGGCCGGCGCTTTGCAGCGACACGCTCTGCTGGCCGGCACCGTACATCTTAGCGGGCTGCGACACCACGTTGCGGCCCAGCATGTCGGTGAGGCTCACCTGCACGTTGGTGGCCGCCGTCAGGTTGAGGTGCACGGCCGTTTCGTTGGTCATCGGGTTGGGGTACACGCTGATGCCGCGGCTGGCGAGGGCGTCAGCTTTAGTAGCCAGCGGGCCGGCAATGCGCAGGTTGTCGAAGTAGAAGTTGTTGCCCTGCGACGTGCCGTTCACCATCTGGAAGCGCACTTTGAACAAGCCGCTGCCCTGGAACTGGGCCGGAATGGCTACCGTGGTGGTCTGCCAGTCGGTGGTGCTGGTGGGAGCAAAGTTGTCGATGGGGACGAGGCCCTGGGTGGTGAGGTCCGTCACGTTGAGCACGGCAGGAGTCGACCAGGTTACGCCGCAATCACTGCTGAAGGAAATGCGCAGCTGCTCGTTGCTGGAAATTGTGCGCAGAGCGAAAGCCCGCGAGAAGCTCAGCGTGGCCGGACGGGGCACTGAGGCCAGGTTTATGTTGGGCGTGATGAGTTGCGTGGTGGCACCCGTTGGAAGTACCCGGTCCTGAACAATCAGATAGGCGGTGCCGGCGGCGGCGGGCAGGGTGGTTTGCCGCGCCCAACGGTAGTTCGGAGCTGCAATCCCGGCGCTGGTGAAGCCCGAAGAGGTGTAATTGCGCAGCGTGGGGTCCGGGAATAGGTTCGGGAAGCTGGCATTTTCAAACGACTCCGTGTACGGGGCCGTTTCGCCGCCCGTCGGGCCTTCCACCCGAATATAGTTGGTCACCGAGACGCTGTTAGTGCCTGCGGTGTTGCTCACGGTTTCGGTGACAGGATAGAAGCCTGCTGCCGCGTACGACACCGAAACGGTAGAACCCGTAGCCGTGGCGGGCGTGCCGCCGGGGAACGACCACGAATAAGTGAGCGAGCCGCCGCCCGACGAGAAGTTGTAGGAGTAGTCCTTCAGCGTCACCGGCGTGTTGATGCACACGCTGGTGCTTGAGCCCGTGGCGGGGGCGAAGGCTATCACCGGGGCGCAACCGTTGGCAGGAGCCACATAGCCATCGTTGGTGCCCGTGGCAATCAGGTTGGCCGGGGTAGAGAGGCCGGTGCGCACGGGCGAAGTAGCCAGTACGTTACGCATGAGCTGCTTTTGGCCATCTGTGAACATTACTTCGCAGGCATAGTCCATAATATTTTGCACGTTGGCAACTTGGCCGCAGGGCGAATAGGATAGGTTGCAACTGAAAGTGCCATCGGTGGGAGGGGTGTCTGCTACGTAGTCGGTACCGCTGCAATCGCCCGTGCCGGGGGTGTTGGTTTGACCCCAAGTATGGCTCAGACCAAAGTAGTGGCCTATTTCGTGGGTACCGGTGCGGTCCGTGCCGCGTGCAGGGTTGCTAGTGCCCGTGGTGCCAAAAAAGTCGTGGCGCTCCACAAAGCCGTCGCGCGTGCTCGTAGAATTCTGGGGCAGGTTTGAGTAGCCCAAGATGGTGCCGCCACTGGGCGTGGGCGTACCAATTGTGCTAACAATCCAAATGTTGAGATAGCGCATCCGGTCCCAGATAACCAGAGACTGCACTGCACCGCTCTGGTCATCGTTCACTAGGCTGGGGGCGTAATGACGAGTAATACCCGTGGTGCAGTTGCCATTGGGGTCTTTTTTTGCAAGGCGAAACTGAAAGCCTACCGCCGCCGCCCGGGACCGGAAAAGCGATAGAATGCTGGTTGTGTCGGCATTTCGCTTCTGATAATCAATGTTAAGTTGGTCGATGGCACTATTAATCTGCCGGTCGCTGATGTTATCGACACCCCCAGAGTGGATGACGTGCACTACCACCGGAATAGTAACATCAGTAACGTATGACGTTTTGTAGTTGCCGCTGCGCTTCTGTGCGGCCGCCATGGCTTCCAATTGCTGGTAGTATGCCTTTTGGGCTTCGCGGGCACCGGGATGCTCGGCGAAGTATCGCTCCTGCTCGGCCACGGCCCCGCACCAGTTGGGGCTGCGCTCGTCGGTTTTGCTGGGGTTAAAACTTTTGTTTTGGGCGCTGGCACTCAGGCCGGTCAGGGCCAATGCCAGGGTCAGCGCCGTGGGTATTAGTTTTTTCAACATGAGGAAAAATTAGGAGAAAAATTAGGTTGATTAGAAGAGGGGGAAGAAAAAAGCGGCTGGGTCCGCAAAAAGATTTGCTCCAATGGCAGGGCTTTCAAATTTACCAAAAAAACCCTGAATAAAACCCATCCCAAGGGGGAAAAAGCAAGCTGAAATCAGGGAATCACCACTTTGCTGGCGGAACGCCCATTGGCGGTCCGTAGTTCAACCAGATAGATTCCGGCTGCCGTGCGGCGGCAGGGGCAGGGTTTGCAAGCTGGCGCGGCCAGGCCCACCGGGCGGCCCAGCAGGTCGGTCAGGTGCTGCTCGACCGGGCCGGAGGTTGCCAGCGTGAATTCCACCACTGACTCGGCCGTGAGCGGGTTGGGAAACACCCGGGCCGTCCCGCTGCCGGCAGCGGGACGGCCCCCACGGCCGCGCCCGGCTGCCGGGCAAAAGCCGCCTGCTGGTCGCTGTCGAAAGCACAACGGTAGCCGGTCTGGTGCTCGGGGTATTTCCGTACCACGCCTGCCGGCGTTTGCGCCGTGGCCACGAGGCTGCCGAGCGCAAACGCCGCACTGATAAGCCCGACCTTAAAAGGCCGTAACATTTTTATCATAAGCAGGAGGGCGGGTGGGAAAAGCCGGGGAAAAGGGGAGGGAGGAAACTATCCTGGCCAGCCTTGCATCTGGGGGGGGAAAAGGCAGCAGGAGGGGAATCGCAGGCAAATTACCCCTGAGAAAATGCGAAAAGAATGAAGCGGAATTCTACGAGCGCCAGCCCCCGGCCCCGAGCAGCGGTACGAACCGGAAGTCTTCAAATTCTTCGCGCACAAAGGCCTCGGTGCCTTCGCGGGTCACGCGCACCATGCGCTGGGTGTGGCTGCCCCCCACGGGTATTATCAGGCGGCCGCCCACGCGCAGCTGGCGCAGCAGGGCGGGGGGCAGCCCCGGCGCGCCGGCCGTAACAAGGATGGCATCGAACGGGGCGCGGTCGGGCAGGCCCACCGAGCCGTCGCCGCAATACAGCCCGGCCCCACCGGCCCCCAGCGTGGCCAGCAGCTGCCGGGTGCGGGCAAACAGCACCTCGTTGAACTCGATGCTGTCGACGTGGGGCGTGAGCTGGAGCAGTACGGCGCACTGGTAGCCCGAGCCGGTGCCCACCTCCAGCACCCGGTCAGTGGGTTTCAGGTCGAGCAGCTGGGTCTGGTAGGCCACGGTGTAGGGCTGCGAAATCGTCTGGCCCTCGCCGATGGGAAAGGCTTTGTCCTGGTAAGCGTGGGCCTCGAAGGCGGGCGCAAAAAAGAGGTGGCGCGGCACGGTGGCGATGGCCTGCAACACCCGCTCGTCGTGAATGCCGCGCCGCCGCAACTCGCGGGCCAGCGCCCGCCGTTGTCCCTGATGGCGATAAGTATCGTGAAGCGGTGAGATGATAAAGGGCTTAATTAAAATGAATAAAAGCCGGGTGCGGACCGATGGAGGCCCATTGGCCGGCCCAAAAAGAAGCCGCCGGACAACTACCCGCTGTCCCTACCTTTGCCGGGAGCGGTACGTCCCACAGACCGCGAAAATACTACCCCGCCCACCGTTTTGCAGTTAATTCGTCGCTTTCAATATATCAAGCTGGTGGCCGCCGATTTCGGCGCGGCGCTGGTTGCCTGGATGTGCTTTTACCTCGTGCGCAAATATTTGCTCAACGAGCTGACCGGCTATCACTTCACCGAAGGCGTGCTGTTCGACCTCACCGGGTCGGCCGTATTCATCGCCATATTCTGGACGGTGCTCTACGCGCTGGTGGGCGAGTACCGCGACATCTACCGCAAGTCGCGCCTCGGCGAAATCCTGCGGCTGGCGCGCGTGGCCATGCTGGGCGCGGTGGTCATCTTCTTCACCCTGCTGCTTGATGACCAGGGTGTGGTGAACTACCGGGCTTACTATAAGACGTTTACCGCGTACTATCTGCTGCATTTCTTCATCACGGCCGTGCTGCGCACCGTGGCCGTGAGCAGCGTGCAGCGCCAGATTCGCAAGCAGCGGATTTTCTTTCCCACGCTGCTTGTGGGCTCCAATACACTGGCGTTGAATACCTTTCATGAGCTGTCGCGCACCAGCCGGCACCTGGGCCTGCGCATGGTGGGGTTCGCGCCCGTGGGCGATACCATCGACCCGGCGCTGGCCGCCGAGCTGCCCGCGCGCGGCTCCTACCAGCGCCTGCCGGCCCTGGTGCGGGCCCTTAAAATTGAGCAGGTGGTTATCGCCATTGAGCCCAGCGAGCACCTGCTCATCCAGGACATTCTGGCCCTGCTGGAAGGCACTCCGGCCCGCGTGAGCATCCTGCCCGACCTGTATCAGATGCTGCTGGGTTCGGTGAAAGTCAACCACTTATTCGGGACGCCGCTCATCGAAATCAAGCAGGACCTGCTGCCCGTGTGGCAGGTGATGCTTAAGCGGATTATCGACGTGGTGGGCTCGGCGCTGTTCCTGCTGCTGGCCAGCTGGGTCTACGCCTTCACGGCCGTGATGGTGAAATTGTCGTCGCCCGGCCCGGTGTTTTACCGGCAGGAGCGCATCGGGCGCGACGGCCACCCGTTCCGAATCATCAAGTTTCGGTCAATGTTCACCGACGCCGAGAAAATGGGCCCGGCCCTGAGCTCCGACCACGACCCGCGCATCACCAAGTGGGGCCGCTTTATGCGCAAGGTGCGGCTCGATGAGCTGCCCCAGTTCTGGAACGTGCTGAAAGGCGACATGAGCATTGTGGGCCCGCGCCCGGAGCGCCAGTTTTTCATCGACCAGATTGTGAAAATCGCGCCCCACTACCGCCACCTGCACCGCGTGCGGCCGGGCCTCACCTCGCTGGGCCAGGTGAAATACGGCTATGCCGAAACCGTAGCCCAGATGGTGGAACGGCTCAAATTCGACATTCTCTACATTGAGAACATGAGTCTGGCTATGGACTTTCGGGTGCTACTTTATACGTTGAAGATTATTGTGGAAGGGCGGGGGAAGTAAGTGCCGCCTGTAATTGCGAGGAGGCACGACATTCCGCGCATGAAGCGGCGTCAATCCGTCCTGTGCAATTTGCTAAGCTCTGAGATGTGAAAAGCCCCGGTACTATCCAGTGTCGGGGCTTTTTGGTAGAAGAATGGGACTGGTTTTGACAGCACGGATTGCTCAGTCGTGCCTCCTCGCAATGACAGACGCTACCTTTGCGGTTGCCAGCCGGAACCATTCAAGCTCCGGGTGAATTGCAACCCACTATGAATACCGAAGTAAAAGGAAGAGTCCTCGTCGCCATGAGCGGCGGAATTGATAGCAGTGTAGCCGCCGTGCTCCTGCACGAACAAGGCTACGAAGTGGTCGGGATGACCATGAAAACCTGGGACTACGCCAGCGCCGGCGGCTCCAAAAAGGAAACCGGTTGCTGCTCGCTCGACAGCATCAACGATGCCCGCGACATTGCCGTGCAGCTCGGCTTCCCGCACTATATCATTGATATCCGCGACGAGTTTGGCGACTTCGTGATTGATAATTTCACCGACGAATACCTCGCCGGCCGCACGCCCAACCCCTGCGTGCTCTGCAATACGCACATCAAGTGGGATGCCCTGCTGCGCCGCGCCGACCAGCTTGGCTGCCAGTACATTGCCACGGGTCACTACGCCAACATTCGCAAGGATGAAGAAACCGGACGCTTCGTGGTGAGCAAAGGCCTCGACGAAAACAAGGACCAAAGCTATGCCCTCTGGGGCGTGAGCCAGGAGAGCCTGAGCCGCACGCTGTTCCCGCTGGGCGGCATGCGCAAAACCGAGATTTATGACGAAGCCCGCCGGCGCGGCTTCACCGAGCTGGTGAACAAGCCCGAAAGCTACGAAATCTGCTTTATCCCTGATAATGACTACCGGGGATTCCTACGCCGCCGCGTGCCGGGCCTGGAGGCGCGCGTGGCCGGCGGCAATTTCGTGACCAAAAACGGCCGTGTCATCGGCAAGCACGAGGGCTATCCGTTCTACACCATCGGGCAGCGCAAAGGGCTGGGCGTGGCCTTAGGCTATCCCGCGTTCGTCCTCGAAATTCGCCCCGATACCAATGAAGTGGTGCTCGGCAACTACGAAGAGCTGGCCAGCACGGCCACCGTGGTGGGCAAGCTGAACATGGGCAAACTGGCCAATCTGGCTGGCCGTGGCTTGGTGCCGGCCGTGGTGAAAGTGCGCTACAACCACGACGGCTCGCCCGCGTTTCTGGAAGAAGTGGACGGCAAAATCCGCGTGTATTTCGAAGAGCCCGTGCACGCCATCACGCCCGGCCAAGCCGCCGTATTCTACGACGGCAACGACGTGCTGGGCGGCGGCTGGATTGAGCGCCACGTAATTGGCGAATTTCCCTTACCTTTTGCCGCTACAGCCACGGCTGAGCAATAATTCCTTTCCAAATAACCCGCTGCGCTACTCATGCAACGAATGAATTTTTCCTGGAATCTGCCGGCGACTACCCGCCGAATTAGCTTGGCCCTGGCAGCGGGTGCGCTGGCAATTGGCTTTGCTGGCTGCAAAGAAAACACGGTGGAAATCCTGCCCGATGCGGGCCTGAGCTACTACCCGGTGGCCGTGGGCAACTACTGGATTTATGCCGTGGCGGATTCCTCTTGGAGCCGGGCCAACGGCCAGGGCAGCCAGGTAACGCCCAGCGTACTCACGGCCACCTCTTTTCAGTTCCGGGAAGCCATCACCAGCTCATTCGCTGATGCGGCTGGTAAAACTGCTTACCGACTGGTGCGCTCGAAGCGACTGACGCCTGCGGACCCCTGGGTCGACGACAGCATCTTTACCTTGAGCCCCACGGCGCAATCGGTTATTCTCAACCGCAATAACCTGCGCACGTTGGAGTTGATTTTCCCGGTGCGCGAAGGCCGCCTGTGGAATTTCAACGCTTACAGCAATAACTCCGAAGACACGGTGACGGCCGAAACCCGCCGCTACCGCCGCGTGGGGGAGCCCTTTAGCACCACCGCCGGCGGCATCACCAAAGCCTACCCGGCCACCGTGACCACCACCAACGAAGGCACGGCGCAGGAGGATGACGCTTATTATGTGAAAACCTACCAGCAGGTATTTGCGAAGGGGGTAGGGCCGGTATTGCGGCGCCAGCGGCGCTTTACCAACTTTTACTATGTCAACTCTTCAGGTAGTGTGGTCTTCGTGCCTAAGTCGTACACTTTTGGCTATTCGCGCCGCGAAACGCTGATTGAATCCAAAGTGAATTAAGCCACTAGCTACTGAGTTTCCCCCCTCGCTGTTTCCCGCAACATATGGTGCCTTCTACGTTCAAATGGGTGAGCCTGGCCCTGGTGGCTGGCGCGCTGAATGCCCTGGCGGTCGCCCCGGCCTCGGCGCAGGGCACCGTGCGCCGGCATCTGGTGTATTTTCAGGATAAGGCCGGCACGCCGTTTTCGGTGGCGCAGCCGCAGGCATTTCTGTCGGCCCGGGCGCTGGCCCGGCGCAGCCGGCAGGGCATTGCCGTGCTCCCGCGCGACCTGCCCGTGAACCCCACCTACGTGGCCCAGATTCGGGCCGTGAGCGGCGGGCCGCAGGTACTCTACACGTCCCGTTGGTTCAATGCGGCCGTGGTTTCCTGCGATTCCCTCACGCTGGGCCGCATCATGGCCCTGCCCAAGGTGAGCCGCGCCAGCACCCTCAACCGGAGCGCCCGCGTGCCGAAGCCCTTTACCGCGCCCACGCAACTGCCTGAGCCCGCTGCCCGGACCACGGCCACGCGCGCCCAATACGGCCCGGCCTACCGCCAGGACCAGCAGATTGGGGCCCTGGCCATGCACGATGCCGGCTTCCGGGGCGAGGGCATGCAAATTGCCGTTTTCGACGCCGGCTTTCCCGGGGCCGACCAGATTGCGGCCTTGCAGCCGCTGTTTCTGGAGCAGCGCCTGGCCAGCACCCGCAACTTTGTGGATGGCGGCACCAGCGTGTACGGCCGCAGCGACCACGGCACCAACTGCCTGTCGACGATGGCGGCCAACCAGCCGGGGTTCTTCATCGGCACCGCGCCCAAGGCCACGTTCCACCTGTGCATCACAGAAGATGTGTATTCGGAACATCCCATTGAGGAAGCCAACTGGCTGGCGGCCGCCGAATATGCTGATTCGGTGGGCGTTGATGTCATCAGCTCCTCCCTGGGCTATACTGATTTCGATGTACCGTCCGTGTCCTACATCTACGCGGATATGACCGGTCGCAATGCCATCAGCTCGCGGGCCGCGACTATGGCCGCCCGCGTGGGCATGCTGGTAGTCAGCGCGGCCGGCAACGAGGGCAACCATGCCTGGCACTACATTTCGGCCCCCGCCGATGCCGACTCCATCATGACCGTCGGGGCCGTGGATTCGCTGGGCAACCACGCTTTTTTCAGCTCCTACGGCCCCACGGCCGATGGTCGCATCAAGCCCACGCTGTCGGCTATGGGCCAGGCCACGGCGGTGATTTCGCCCAATGGCGGTGCTTTTCGGGGCAACGGTACCTCGTTTGCCTGTCCCGTGCTCGCGGGCATGGCGGCCGGCTTCTGGCAGGCCAACCCCACGCTCACGGCCCAGCAGGTGATTGTGGCCCTGCGCAGCACCGCCACCCAGGCCGCCACTCCCGACAATACGCTGGGGTATGGCATCCCGAATTTCGTGACGGCCTACAACGCTCTGCACCCCAGCGCCCCGCTGGCCACCGTTTCGCCGGCGGCTAATGCTGCGGGTGCCCTGAGCATCTACCCCAACCCGACCGGCAATGGCCCGCTCACGCTGGTGCTCCCGGCCGCCTTGCGCGGCCAGCCGCTACGGGTGCGGGTGCTGGATGTCCGGGGCGCGGTGGTGGCGCAGCGGCAGCTGCCGGCTGCCGGTGGCGAAGAGGTTCCGCTCCGCCTCGGGCCGCTGGCCAAAGGCAATTATATCTGCGAGGTAAGCGCTGGCAGCACCTTGCGAACGGTAAAATTTGTGCAGCAATAAGCAGGTTCTCAGCTACTAAAAAAAGGTGCTTTGCGGCACCTTTTTTTGTTCGATTGTTCCGGGGTATCGGCTTGTTTTTGAGGTCGATAATTCGTAATTTTAAAGCATTAATTAACCTTCTTTTACTGCAGTAGAATGTTGCAAATGATGACGACTAAGCGCATCGGGCGCCGCCAGTTTCACTTTACCGTGCAAGGCAATAACTTTCACGAAACGGTGGCCGAATACGAGCGTTTGAGTTTTGCCGATGTGGCCGCCTGTGGCATCTGCGGGTCCGACAATCTGGACCTGACCAGCCGCGTGGCCCAGGGCAAGTTTAAGTACACTTCGGTGCGCTGCCTGGAGTGCCGGGCCGACGTGACCTTCGGCAAGCGGGAAGATGACGACCAGACCGTGTTCCTGCGCAAGAAAACCGGCGGCCTGCCCGGCGAGCTCGACTGGCGGCCCTTCGAGAAAGGCGACAAATAACCTCCGCGCCGACTTTGCGGTTTATAACTCCATCAACGGCACTCTGGCAGCAGGGTGCCGTTCTTTGTGTTCAGGAAACGGTAGAACTGCTATTCGGTTTGCCAGACTCCGCGAAATCTGACCAATCCGCTTAAATCCGCGATTCATGTTTACTGGAATTATTGAAGCCCTGGGCACCATCGTAGCCGTTGAAGACCAAGGCAGCAACCGTCATTTTACCGTGGCTTCGCCCTTTGCCGCCGAACTGAAAATCGACCAAAGCGTGGCCCACGACGGTGTGTGCCTGACCGTGGTGGCCGTGGATGCGGCGGCCGGCACGCACGTAGTCACGGCCATTGATGAAACCATGCGCGTGACCAACCTGAGCCAGTGGCAGCCCGGCCGCCACGTCAACCTAGAGCGCTGCCTGGCCGCCAACGGCCGTTTCGACGGCCACATCGTGCAGGGCCACGTCGATGCTACGGCCACCTGCCTGAGCGTGACCGACCAGGACGGCTCCTGGCTATTCCGCTTCGGGCACGAGGCCGGCCCCGGCCGCCTCACCGTGGAAAAAGGCTCAATCTGCGTGAATGGAACTAGTTTGACCTGTTTCGAGAGCACCGATACGGGCTTCACGGTGGCCATTATTCCTTACACCTATGAGCATACCAGCTTTCAGCAGTTGAAAGCCGGCGAAACGGTGAACCTGGAGTTCGACATCGTGGGCAAATACGTGGCGAAGCTGCTGGGCCGGTAGGCTGGCTGCCTAGTTAGGGCGTTGTCATTCCGACGAAGGAGGAATCTGGTTAAGACTGTCAAATTACAGTTTTCAGATTCCTTCTTCGTCGGAATGACAACGCCCTATTTGAATATTCTACTAGCTTCTTCACCGCTGGAGATTTCAGCTGCCGGAACTGTTTCTTCGGAAACGGCGAAAAAAGACCTGGCTCGGAGCAGCGCCGGGGCATCAAGCTGAATGTCATTGGGGCGCGAGCCCGTGCCGAAGAGGATGCCGCCCCAGCGCATTTGCAGGTAATTGGCCGTTAGGGTCAGGGAATCTTCCAAAGGCTGGGCTTCGGTGCGCTCGCCGCTGCTCACGGTAATGGCCCAGAGGGTTTTGCCCTGCATTCGCTCGCGGAAGTTCAGACTTGGGGTGCGCAGCCAGGCGCTCCAATGGTCGAGGTAGAGCTTGGCCGGAGCCGGCAGGCTGTACCAGTAGAGTGGGGCCACCAGCACCAAATCGGTGGCGTTTAGGGTGGCTTCGAGCAGGTGCTGGGCGTTGCCGATGGGCGGCTGAAAGGGGCCGCTGTGCCGCACATCGACAAAATCGGGCAACGGGAAATCAAGCAGGTGCATCCACTGCTGCTCGGTACCCGGGGGCAGCGGGTGGGCGGCGCAGTAGGCCAGTTGTTCGCTGTTGCCCAAGCGGCGGGTGCTGCACAGCAGGAAAAGGAAGTGCCGTTTTAACTGGCTCATAGTAGAAGGAAGCTACGCCTGGGCGGGCCACCAGCGCGGAGCCCAGCGCCGGAAAGCCACCGCTGCCAGCCACCCCATGATGGCTCCCACAGCGGCCCCGCCCAGTACGTCGGTGGGGTAGTGAGCGCCAAGATACATGCGGCTGTAGGATAACAACGCAAACCAGGCAAATACCCCGATTTTGAGGCCGCGAAAACGCCCGGGAGGTAGAATTATTGCCAAAAAAACGGCCAGCGCCATGGAATTAGCGGCGTGTGATGACAGGAAGCCGAACTGCCCGCCGCAGCCATCGGGCAAGTGCAGCAGGTGGTCCAGCGAGGCATCGTGGCAGGGGCGGGGCCTCCCGAAAAACGGTTTGAACAGCCGGCTGGTAATGCTATCGGCCAAGCCCACGGCGGCAATAACCAGCGGCAGCAGCAGCGCCGCGCGCCAGCGGAAATGGTATATCAGCCAGCCGATGAGCACGGCGTAGACCGGAAACCAAACCAGGCGGTTCGAGGCAAAAACCATCACCGCATCCAGCAGCGGGCTGTGGGCGTGGTTGATGGCTAGCAGTAATTGCCGGTCAAGCTGTTTGATGGCCTCAAGCATCGGCCAGCCAATCTACGCCCTTGCGGAGCCAGGCCAGGGTGCTGGCCTCCGGGGTGCCGGGGGCGGGCGGGGCGGGGTTGTAGGCCCAGCCGGTGCGCGGGGGCAGGCTCATGAGAATGGACTCGGTGCGGCCGCCGGTTTCGAGGCCGAAGCGGGTGCCGCGGTCGAAGGCCAAGTTGAACTCGGCGTAGCGGGCGCGGCGCTGGCTTTGCCAGGCTTCTTCGCGCTCGGTGAAGGGCAGGGCGTGGTTTTCGGCCATGAGCTGGGTGTAAAACGGGCCGAACAGCTCGGCCACGTCGCGCATGAAGGCGAATAATTCTTCGGCGGTGCCGTCCTTGCCCACAGTCAGTCTATCGTAGAAAATGCCGCCCACGCCGCGCGTTTCCAGGCGGTGCGGGAGGTAGAAATAGTCATCGGCCCAGCGCGTGAACTTGGGGTAGTAGGCCGGATTGTGGCGGTCGCACACGGCTTTCAGCTGCGCGTGGAAGCGGCGGGCCTGGGGCTCGTCCACGTAAATCGGGGTCAAATCGATGCCGCCGCCGAACCAGGCTTCGCCGTTGCCGGCCTCGAAATACCGCACGTTCATGTGGATGATGGGCACGCGCGGGCTGCGCGGATGCAGCACCACACTCACGCCGGTGGCGTAGAAATGAGGGTCGGGCATGTGCAGCTGGCGGGCGGCGGCCTCGCTCATGGAGCCCCACACGGCCGAAAAACCAACCCCACCTTTTTCGAGGATAGCGCCGTGTTCCAGCACTTTGGAACGGCCGCCCCCGCCGCCTTCGCGCTGCCAGGCATCGGTGAGGAAGGCAGTGGGGCCGCCGTCGGCGGCTTCGAGCTGCTGGCAGAGGCGAAGCTGAAAATCAGCCAGCCAGGCTTCAATTTCGGGACGGATGGTGGGAGAGGACATGCGGGGAGTTGGCAGTTGACGGTGAGTAGTTGATGGTGAACCGGGAGTGGTTTGTTTCCAATGATGCCCGGTTCGCGGCCAACTGTTGCCGGCGCAAAGATACGGACGAGGGCGCGGGGCGTACTTTTGCAGTCTCACCCCGCCCAGCCCCCGATGTCCGATTTTGCTGCTCCCGCCGCTCCCGATACCACTGACTTCGCCAACCCCCGCGTAGCCGCCGCAGCGGCCGCCGCCGCCGAGGCCTTTACCGCGCCCGCCACCGCCGCGCCCGCGCCCGATGCCAACCTGCTGCGCCGCACCTACCGCCTAATGCACACGGCCGCCGAAATGGCCGCCCTCTACGAAGAAGAAAAGGCTACCGCCTCGCGCTACGTGCACGCCACCGCCCGCGGCCACGAGGCCGTGCAGCTGGCCGCCGCTTTCCTGATGAATGGCAACGACTACGCCGCGCCCTACTACCGCGACGACGCGATGCTACTAGGCATGGGCCTGCGCCCGTATGAGCTCATGCTCCAGCTGCTGGCCAAGGGCGATGACCCGTTCAGCGGAGGGCGCACGTATTATTCGCACCCCTCGCTGCGGCGGGCGGGCATCCCGGTTATTCCGCACCAAAGCTCGGCCACTGGCATGCAGGCCATTCCGGCCACGGGCATGGCGCACGCCATCAGCTATTTTGAAAAGCAGGGGCTGGCGATTGAGTCGCTGAATAAATCGGCGGGCTGGCTGGCGGAGAAACCGTTGGTGCTGTGCTCCATCGGGGACGGGGCCATGACGGAGGGCGAGGTGGCGGAGGCGCTACAAATGGCCATTCTGCACCAGCTGCCCATCGTGTACCTGGTGCAGGACAATGACTGGGGTATCTCGGCCACGGGCCGCGAGATGCGGGCCATGAATGCCTACGAGTTTGCGGCCGGTTTCCCCGGCCTGCGCCGGATGCAGGTGGATGGGGCCGATTTTGAGTCGTCGCACACCGGCTTGGCCGAAGCGTTTGCGCACGTACGCGCCCGGCGCGGGCCGGTGCTGGTGCACGCCAAATGTCCGCTGCTGGGCCACCACACCAGCGGCGTGCGCCGCGAGTGGTACCGCTCCGACCTGGCCGCGCATCAGGAACAGGACCCGCTGCCGCGCCTGCATCAGCGCCTGCTGGCGTTGGGCGTGGATGAAGCCGCCCTGGCTGCCCTGCAGGCCGAGGCCCGCGCCACCGTGCGCGCCGACTGGGCCGAAGCCCTGGCCGCGCCCAACCCCGACCCGGCCACCTTCGCCGACCACGAATTTGCCCCGCCCGCCATCACCGAAGAAGCCGGCGAGCGCAGCCCCGCCGGAGCTGAAAAGGCCCTGATGGTGGACGCCGCCCTGCACGCGGTGGACGATATTCTCCAGGAATTCCCCGAGGCCCTGTTCTACGGGCAGGACGTGGGCGGCGAGCTGGGCGGTGTGTTTCGCGAGGCCGCGCTGCTGGCCAAAAAGTACGGCGATGCCCGCGTGTTCAATACGCCTATTCAGGAGGCTTACATTGTGGGTAGCACGGCGGGCATGGCGGCGGTGGGGGCGCGGCCCATTGTCGAAATTCAGTTTGCCGACTACATCTGGCCGGCGCTGAACCAGCTGGTGGAGGAACTCTCGAAATCATGCTACCTCACCATGGGCAAATTCCCGATTCCGGCCCTCATCCGGGTGCCGATTGGGGCGTATGGCGGGGGCGGGCCGTACCATTCGGGCTCCATCGAGAGCACGCTGCTCACCATTCGGGGCATTAAAGTGGTGTACCCCAGTAATGCGGCTGATATGAAGGGGCTAATGCGGGCCGCCTTCCTCGACCCCAACCCGGTGGTGATGCTGGAACACAAAGGCCTGTACTGGAGCAAAGTGCCCGGCACCGAAGAAGCCAAAACCGTGGAGCCGGCGGCGGGCTACGTCATCCCGCTGGGCGTGGCTGCCATTGCCCAGGCCGCCGATGCGGAGCAGCTGCGTCAAGGAGAAACTGCCCTCGTTGTGACTTACGGCATGGGCGTGCACTGGGCCAAAGCCGCCAGCCGCGACTTCCCCGGCCAAATCGAAATCCTCGACCTGCGCACCCTCAACCCGATTGATTTTGATGCGGTGACGGCCGCCACCCGCCGCCACGGCAAGGTGCTGGTGCTCACCGAAGAGCCGCTCATGAACAGCTTTGCCGAAAGCCTGGCCGGACGCATTCAGCGCCACTGCTTCACGGCGCTGGATGCGCCGGTATTCACATTGGGCGCGGCTAATTTGCCGGCCATCGCCCTGAATGTGGAGCTGGAAAAGCAGATGCTACCGAGCGCGGCCAAAGTGGCCGTGGCACTGGGCGAGCTGCTGGGGTATTAGCGTTAATTAACATAGTAAAGCCCTTCATGCGTCAACATGAAGGGCTTTTTTTTGCTTTGTTATTGCGTTTAAAATGGATACCCGATGCCCAGATTGAAGGAAATGGGGTTGGCGCTGGTGTCGAAGTTGCGCAAGGCCCATTTGTCGGCACTTGTGGGCGCGGTGGGGTCGTAGATTTTGGTGGCGATGTCGAGGCGCAGAATCAGGAACGTGAAATCGAAGCGCAGGCCGAAGCCCGAGCCCACGGCAATTTGCCGGTAGAAGGTGTTGAGCTGAAACTGCGCGTTGGGACGGAGGTATTCGCCGGTTTTGGGGTCTTTCTTTTCCTGCAAGCCCCACACGTTGCCGAAATCGGTGAACAGCGCGCCTTTGAAGAAGCCGTAAATCGGGAAACGGTACTCGGCGCTGCCTTCCAGCAGCAGCTCGCCGGGCTGCTCGGTGAGGTAGTCGCGCACTATTTGGCCACCGCTTATGCGCGTGGGCGTGAAACCGCCCGGCCCCAGGCGGCGCGGCTGCCAGGCCCGCAGGCTGGTGGAGCCGCCGGCAAAAAACGACTTGTCGTAGGGCACGATGTACTGCGGGTCGCTTTCGGTCGTGGTGGGGTCGTCGGTACGGGTGAGGGCGTGCACCGCACCACCGTTGAGGCGCCACACGAAATACGTTTGGGGCGTGAGGTGGTAGTAGCGCCGGTAATCGACGCTGATGCGGGCAAAGTCATACACGCTCAGGCCGGTGCTTTCGTAGAGCCCTTTGCGGTAGAAGCCGCGCGTGAGGCCGCCGATTTCGCCAAACAGCCGCAGGTAATAGGCGTCGCGGGTTTCGTTGAAATCGTTGGAGTTATACAGCGACGTGAAGCTGAAGCTCGGCTCGACCTGCTTGCTGAACGAGCGGTACAGCGAGGACCCTTCCGTGAGCTGCAAGCGCCGGAGGCGCACGTTGAACGAGTCGCTGGTGAAGGGCGTATTCACCAGCGTGATGACCACCGGCGAAAACACGTACTGGTGAAACGGCGAGCGCTGCCAGATATAATCCCAGGCAAACTCGAAGTTGGACCGGATGTATTCCGGGCGCTTCACATACGTTTCGGAGAGCGAGAAGCGGGTTTTGGGGTTGTAGCGCGTCAGGAAATAGTTGGTGCGGAAGGGCACCAGAAACTGCGGCAGCACCAGCGCCGCCGTGGCCCCCAGCTGCGTGGTGTACACGTTGTCCGTCGTGTTGTCGCTGGCCACGCGGGTGAGCTGGCCCTCGAAGCCGGCCCGCACGCCAAATTCCAGCACCTCGGCTCCGCCGAAGGGGTTGCGGGTTTTCAGGCGGTAGTTCAGAAATGGCCCCGGCAGGTAGGCCACGTAGGTAGCGCCCACCTCCACGGTCTGGGAGAATTTGGGCGCGGGCGAGGCGTTGATGACGGCCACCAGCTGGCCGGTGCTGGGCGTGCGGCCGGCGCTGTCGGCGGTGGGCGGGTCGGGCACCTTGCGGTAGTTCACGGTATTGAACCGGAACATGTCAAGGTCGGCCAGCTGGCGCTGGGTTTGAAGGGTATTGGTCAGGCTGTAGTGCTGCTCGGGGCGCACCAGCACCTTATTGGCCAGCAGGCCGGTGCTGAATTTCTGCTCGTAAGCGGCAAAGCGCACCGAGTCCGTGACCACCGTATCCGTGCGCACGCCCAGGCTGGGGCGGGCGCGCAGGGCGCCGGCCGTGCCGGCCCGCCGTAGGGTGTCGCCGGTGGCGCTGCGCAGGGTGCGGCCCACGCCGGCATCGGTGATAAAACGGACCTGGCGCAGCGTGTACAACCGGTGGCCCTGGCCCGGCCCGGGGTTGGCGATGAACGTGCGTAGCCGTACCGTAAATTTTTCGTAGCTCGTGTCGGCTTCGAGGGTGATGTACTGCTGGCGGAAATCGAAGTAGCCCGCGTTTTTGATGAGGGTTTCGAGGCGGATGCGCTCCTGGCCAATCAGGTCCTCGTTGTAGCGGTCGTTTTCGTGCAGCAGCGTGGCCGGCTGGCCCTGGCGCACCACGGCGGCCACGGCCGAATCGGGAATGCTGGGGGATTGCAGGCGGTAAAGAAACGGCTGGCCTTCCTTGATGTTATAGGTCACCGTCACGCGGCGGTACTGCTTGGCCGCGTCCAACGAATCGGGCTTGCTTGGGATAATCGAGCCCACGGCTTGCAGGGCCCGGAACACAATGCCGCGCCGGAAGCGGGCCGTGTCGGTAGCCGTTACCCGCGCCCGGAAAAAGCCCTGCGACCGTAGAAAGGTCGTCATCTGCTCCACCGATTTCTTGGTGAGGGCCGTGTCGTAAATAACCGGCGCTTCGCCCAGGCGCATGATGGCGTTGCCTTTGTCGAGGGCTAGCTGCTTGCGCTTCACCTTGCGCTCGCGCTGGTCGAGCAGCTTGCCCAACTCGGCCGAGTCGGTGCCAGCGGCTTTTATCTTGGCGGCGTAGGTCGTCTCGATGTTGCGCAGCTTGTTTTTGATACGCACCGAATCGTACAAGTTGAAGCCCAGGTGGTAGATGGCCAGCTTGGGCGGCAGCTTGGTGTTGGTCTTTTGCTGGGCCAGCGCGGTGAGGCGTTCTTTGTCGGCCTGCTCGATGCCCTTGATTTCGACGCGGCTGAGCAGGCGTTGGTTGGGCCGCAGCAGGCTGAATGGCGAACACGCCGCCAGCCCCAGCAGCGCGAGCAGCGGCCCGAGCCGGTGCGCAGGCCGTAGTTTTGGCAAATAAGTAACGAGTAATGGTTTCAAAAGCACTTGGCAAATACGTGCAGTCGCTGCACCAGAAGAAGTACCGGCACCGCCACGGGGCGTTCCTGGTAGAGGGGGGCAAAAGCGTGTTGGAGCTGCTAAGTTCCGACCTGGAAGTCGAACACATGCTGGGCACGGCCGAATTCATCGACGAAAACCGGGCCAGCCTGCCCGGCCGGCTGCCGCTCAGCGCCGCCACCGAAACCGAGCTCACCCAGCTCGGCACGCTGGCCACCAACACCACTGCCCTGGCCGTGGTGCGCCTGCCCGCCGAAACCCCGCTGCCGCTAACGCTGCCTGAATCGGCTTTGTTGCTTGTCCTCGACGAAGTGCGCGACCCCGGCAACCTCGGCACGCTGCTGCGCCTGGCCGACTGGTACGGCCTGCCCGGCGTGGTGCTCAGCCCCGGCTGCGCCGATGCCTACGCCCCCAAAACCGTGGCCGCCAGTATGGGGGCCTTCGCCCGGGTGCGCGTCTGGGAGCGTGACCTTGCCGAGTGGCTGCCCACGCTGGCCCCCACCGTGGGCATATTCGGGGCCGATTTGGAGGGCGACAACGTGCACCACCTCACCCTGCGCCCCGCCGGCGTGCTCGTGATGGGCTCTGAATCGCACGGCCTCACACCCGCTGTGGGGGCGGCCCTCACGCGGCGGCTGCACATTCCGCGCGGGGCCGGTGGCCAGGCCGAAAGCCTGAACGTAGCTATTTCGGCGGCTATTTTATTGGATAATTTCTTTCGGAATCAGTAGGGGTTTTCGGCCTTCAAGCAGCCCCAGACAGGTCCAAATAAAGAACGTCATGCTGAGCGAAGTCGAAGCATCTCTACCGCAAGAGTAAATGAATTACTTACGCGGTAGAGATGCTTCGACAAGCTCAGCATGACGTTCTGCTTTTGTCAAGGCTTAAGTCCGGCCGGGGGCAGCTTGTTGTTTTAGAAGCCCAAAACGTTCAGGCCGACGGTGAGCAGATGCGTTTTGGGTCCCTGGCCGTCTTTGAACAACTCATTCATGTTGTACTTGGCGAAAAGCTGCAGGGCGTGGAAGCCGATTTCGCCCTGCACCCCGTACGTCCAGGGGTTGAGGTTGAGGGTGCCGGTGACTCTATCCTTGCTATTGTAGTCGGAGCCGGCCAACCGGTATTCGGTGTTGATGTTGCTGGTGAGCCGGGTACCGCCGAAGCCGCCAATGCCGGCCGAAAGCGTGCGCTTGTCATATTTGTTGCGCAGCTTCATACGCAGCATCACGGGCAGGTTGAGGGTGCCGACGTAGAGGGTGGCCTCCTGAATCTGTTTGGTGTCGGGGGCCGTTTCCACGAACGTGAGGTTGTTGTTCTGCGCCCACTGCTCGTTGCCGGTCAGGCGCATGTAGTTGCCGCTGAATTCGGGGCCGATGGTGATGGCCACTTTCGACTTCTTGGTGTAGTGCAGCGGCTGCACGTAGTAGAGGCCGAAATTGAGGTACGTGGAGCGCCAGTTATTGAGCGAAGGCACTTTCAGGGCGGCTGTCGACGTCGAGTTCACCAGCGTGGTCAGGCCGATATCGAAGCCCAGCTCCACGGTGGCTCTGTGGCGGCGCTGTTCCCGTTTCAGCGAGTCGGCCCGGGACTTGGCCTTCACCTCGCCATCGGTGCCGATGCTGAAGGTGTTTTTGCCGTCCTCGTCCTTAGTGGTCGTGATGCCGAACTTATTGTTGAGAAATACCTGAACCTTGTTGTTGCTTTTGTCGCTGGTGCCGGGCTTGTGGGCCGTGACGCGGATTTCCTCGGGCAGGTTCTGGCCGGGCTGGTCCTTGTCGGGGTAGAAGCGCATCGTTACCTGGTCGGTAGTGCCGGTTTTAGCGGCGGCTTCGGCCTGGTTGATGTAGGTGGCCAGCCGCGAGGTGAGTGAGTCGAGGTGGTAGTTTTTCATGTCGCGCAGCTGGGCGGCGTTGCGCACGGTCAGGGTCAGGGTGGCTTTGTTGGGCAGGCGCACTACGATGGTGTCCTTAACAGTAGCGGCGGGCCGGAGGGCCGTGGCGCGGGCCGCGTTCAGCCCGCCCAGCGTGGTCATCAGCAGAAAGAAGGGGAGAAAAGCGCGTTGCATGGTTTCTAACGAGAAGAGGGTGAATTACAATTGAATGGATTTCGTGACCCGGTGGCCGGCCACGGTGGCTTGGATGGTCACGTTTTCGGGCAGGCCCGTGACTTCGGCCAGGTTCACCCGCTCGCCCCGCACCAGCTGGCCACCCATGTGAAGGAGGCGGCCGCCCAGCCGCCGGCGCTCGGCTGGTTCGGGGTTGGCGGCCAGGGCCGAGGCCACCGGGCGGGCGGGGCGGGCAGGGGCTTCGCCGTTGCGCACGTCCACCGTGATAAGCTCGGGGGCGGGCACCAGGCGGGCGGGGTCGATTACCGTCGCGGGCGCTGGGGTGGGCAGGTTGGCAGCGAGTACCGGGGCCGGCCGTTGCTCGTCAGCAGCGGGGGTATGGGCCGGGGCGGGCGTTGTCGTGCGGGCCACGAGGGTGGGCGAAGGGGCGGCCGCGTCCGGCTGCCGGTTGCTTCCCAGCGGGTGGCGCGGCGAAGGCCGCTCGGCCAACTTACTGGCCTTTGATGCGGTAGATGCGAGGGCCAGGGAGCGGGTTGCCTGAGCCGTAGTATTTTTTTGAATAGAAGTAGAAACCGGGTTTTTAGTAGTTGCAGGAGCATTCGTAGCGGCCACTGCTTCTTCAGAAATCGGTGCGGCAGTTGCCGGGGTAGTTGTTGCGGGAGCAGCCGTTGCATTGGGCACAGCAGCAACTATCGCAGGCTTCGTAATCGGGGCAGTAACAACTATTGCCGGTTTCGTGGTAGCGGTGTTCGCGCCCTTGCCTTTTTGCACGGCCACTTCATTGCCGCCCATATTTTTGGCCGGGAACCCCAGCCACAGGCCGGCCCCGCCGGCCAGCAGCAGGATGAGCACGGCGGCCGCCATTGCCATGGGCCACCATGCGGCGGCGCGGCGCTGGCGGGGGCGCAGGTGCTCGTCTTCGAGGCGCTCCCAGAGCTCCCGGCGCGGGGGCGTGGCGTGGGCGGCGAGGCGTTTCTGGAATAGCTCGTCGAGGCGCGGTTCGTGGGACTCGGGCTGGGGGGCGCTGGCTTGCAGGCGCGCCCAGAGGTCGTCGCCGGGCGGCGTGGCGTGGCCGTCGAGCTGGCGGCGGAATAAATCGTCGATATTATCTTCGGGAAGCATAGGGATAGGGGCTAATTCGCCGAGATGGCGGAAAACTGAACGCGCCGCTGGAGCATGGCGCGGGCCTTGCTCAACTGCGATTTACTGGTGCCTTCGCTGATGCCCAGCAGCTCGGCAATTTCCTGGTGGCCGTAGCCTTCCAGGGCGTAGAGGTTGAAGACGGTGCGGTAGCCGGTGGGCAGGGTGGCCAACAGGTTCATTAGGTCTTCGGCCTGGAGTTGGGTGTCGGCGGTGGCGGCGGTGGTGGCCAGGTTTTCGGGCTGGGCAAAGTCTTCAAACGACACGGTCATCATCTCGCGCTGGCGCAGCTGCATCAGGGCTTCGTTCACCATGATGCGGCGCACCCAGCCCTCGAAACTGCCTTCGAACCGGTAGTTGGGCAGCGCCCGGAACATCTTGGCAAAGCCCAGAATCAGAGCTTCTTCGGCATCTTCGCGGCGCTTGAGGTAGCGGCGGCACACGGTGAGCATCAGCCCGGCCAGCTGGTCGTAGAGCTGGCGCTGGGCCCGGTGCTCGCCCCGCACACAAGCAGCGATGAGGTCGGCTTCGGTCGTCACGGTAAGGGTGGGCACGGGAGCAGAAAGGATGGTGAGTTATGGCGGCAGATGCGGAAAGGGCGGGAAGGGTTGCCTGGGCAAGGAAGTTTTTTATCGTACTCCATTTGTGGGGTTCGAGGCAGTAGTTTCGCAGGTGCTAATCATTACCAGTATGCAAAAACTGCTACCCTTCTTCCTGTGCTCGTTGACTGTCTCGCGCCTGGCGGCGCAGGAGGCTCCCATCAAGCCCACCGTTTATCGAAAATACACCGTGGCCCTGGGCATTTTGGGCAACCCGAAAGTGTTGGGGGTGCAGGCGGAGGGCCGTTTCGGGCCGCATTTTGGCGGGCGGCTGGTGGCCACGCAGGTGTTCGATTCGCATCGGCAGAACGAATTCAGTGCCGGGGGCATCGGTCTACTCACTTATTACATTCCCTTGAAAAACCCGCGTCTGGAGCCGATGCTGGGCATTGGGGGCGTTTATTCGCTGTATCACTGGGACCTGGGCTCCAATGGCAATAAAGGCACCCTAACGGACTTCAACGTGGGCGGCGGCATGGGCTTGAACCTGCGTTTCAGTAATGATTTTCGGGCGGGTATCAATGTATTATTTGCCAATGGATTCGTGGCCGACTACCAAGCCGACGAGATGCGCGTTGCACACCGGAAGCTACTCGTGATGCCCGCCCTCACGTTTGATATTCTGCTGTAGGCCCCGCTAGGGCAGCTCGCGCAGCGGCCGGCCCTGGTGCCGGCCATCGCGCAAATGCTTGGCCTGGCCCACCACTTGCGCCCCGTAGATGCCGGTGTGGCCCGAGAACAGATACGCCACCACGCAGGCCAGCGCCAGGTACACACCCGCACTGGCCCCGAACAATTCCAGCCCCATCAGCAGACAGGCGAGGGGCGTGTTAGCCGCGCCCGCAAACACGCCCACAAAGCCAATAGCCGCCAGCAGCGCCACCGGCAGCGGCAGCACCAGCGCCAGCGCGCTGCCCAGCGCCGCCCCGATGAAAAACAGCGGCGTGACCTCGCCTCCCTTGAAGCCGCAGCCCAGCGTGAGAGCCGTGAGGGCCAGCTTCCAGGCGAAATCCGTGGGAGCGAGCGGGTGCTGAAAAGCTTCGACAATGACCGGGATGCCCAGCCCGCCGAAGCGAATAGGCCCGGCCAGCCATAGCAGGCCCGCTACCAGCACGCCGCCCAGCACCGGCCGCAACGGCGGGTAGCTGACGCGACTGAAAACCCGGCCAATGCCGTGCGTGAGGGTAGCAAATGCCCGGGCCGTGAGCCCGAACAGTGCGCCCGCCAGCAGCGTGCAGCCTAGCAACAGCGGCGTGAGGGGCAGCCCATCCAGCGCGGGGTAATGGGTATGGCCTACGCCCCACGCCCGCGTTACGAAATCAGTAAAAACGGCGGCCAAAAAGCTGGGCAGCACGGCATCGTACCGAATGGAGCCCAGCAGAAAGACTTCGAGCCCGAATACGGCCCCAGCCAGCGGCGTGCCGAACACCGAGGCAAACCCCGCGCTCATCCCCGCGATGAGCAGCAGGCGGCGGTCGCGCGGGCGCAGGCGGAGCCAGCGGGGGAGCTGGTCGGCGAGGGCGGCGGCCATTTGCACGGCCGTGCCCTCGCGGCCCGCCGAGCCCCCAAACAGGTGCGTAACCAGCGTGCCGCCCAGCACCAGCGGCACCATGCGCAGCGGCAGGCGCTGGCTGGGGCGGTGGATTTCATCAAGAATCAAATTATTGCCGCGCACCGCCCGGTCGCCGAAATACTGGTAGGCCATGCCGATGAGCAGGCCCGCCGCCGGCAGCAGCGCCAGCACCCAGGGGTGGGCTTCGCGCCAGCGCGTGACCCAGTCGAGCGACACCAGAAAGCCAGCCGAAGCGGTGCCGGCCAGCGCGCCAATTAGGCCGCAAATCAGCAGCCAGCGCAGCAGGAATAATAGTGCCGAGGTAAGAGATGTAGCCCGCAGTCGGGCGAGGGAGAAGGGTGGCAGCATTGGGGCGAACGGCAGGATGAGCTATGCGACGCGGCCGTCGGGGCTGCGCCGTTTCGTAGGAATCATCAGCGCGGGGCGCGGGGCTCCGGCGGTTCGCGGTGGCAATCCATCACCGTATTCTGGAGGGTAAATATAAACGGCGCTTGCTAGTGGTGCATTGGCTGGGATAAAAAGAAAAACGCAGCGCCCGATTACTGGCGCTGCGTTCAGCAACTAAGCGGTTATCAACTTTACATCTTCATGCCCGGCATCCCTCCGTGCTTCATCCCGCCGTGGCCCATGTGCATGCTCATGCGCGGGGCGATGAAGCGCAGGTACACTTCGAAGGAAAGCGGGTTCCGGCCGTAGGCGGCGAGCAGGGCGGTGTTCTCCTTATTATAGGTGTTGAGGGTGCCGGTGAGGCCGAGGTCGAGCCAGCCGGCTTTGGTTTTGGCGATGTATTTGGATGCGCCGATGGTGAAAGCCT